>JBGCEO010000050.1:0-99095 GCA_045106475.1 Granulosicoccus sp. | reverse complement strand
GGTGCGTCTTTAGTGTATCTGGATGTAGGTGATTTTGACGACACCGTCATCTCCTTCAGAGTGGATAACTTTTTTACCGATTCAGTTTTCGCGGGTTTAGCCTATAGCCAAAACAGTGGCTCGAACGATGTTGATACTGATTTCATTGGAGTACGAGCAGGTGCACGCTTCTAGAAGCCAGCGCCCGATTTGTCTGTAGGTTTGTCGTGAACTATCAACTTGTCATCTTTGATATGGACGGTACGCTCGTTCAGAGCGAGGACTGTGCATCGCAGGCCCTGATTGATGTGATACCTGCACTCAACGATAGTGTTGAATTTGTAACCCAGCGCTATCGTGGTATGCGTCTGGCAGAAATTTTTGATGATATCGAACGTGCTACACCTGGCTCAATCCCTGAAGGTTGTCTAGAGCTCTACAGAGCAAGAGAAGATGTTCTAGCAAGCACGATGATAGAAGCCTGCCCTGGCGCAGATGCTATGTTGTCAACGCTAAGCACTAATAAGTGTATAGCCTCCAATGCCCCGGTAAAGAAAACGCTACGCTCACTCGCTCTATGCGGTTTGTCAGATCATTTTCCGAGCGGCGTTTATAGTGCCTATCAGGTGAATGCGTGGAAACCCGATCCCACACTGTTTTTGTATGCTGCTTCTGAGAGCAACATGAACCCCGCAGATTGTCTGGTGGTCGAGGATAGCCTTGTTGGACTAGAGGCTGCGCAGGCTGCCGGCATGTTTCCCGTTTTCTATGATCCTCATGAATCAACTGTGACGCCTGATGGCGTGACAAGAATCACGGCTCTTATGGAACTACTGGATCTGGTTGAATAAGATCCAGTAAAGCTCTACAGGGTAGATACTGGACCGTTTAGCGCAAACGAGCACCTGTCTTTACATCGATAATGGTTGTTGAAGTGGTCAGTCCGCCTAATGGGCCATCTACGACGACATCAATACCACCGCCAAATTCAATTTGCACGTCTTCAGCGGATTTGAGCGCTTCTCGGCCGGAGCGGTTTGCACTGGTTGACACCAATGCACCGCCATAGAGTCTGCATAAGCCACAAACAATGGGATGGTTGCTCACTCTTACCGCCATCGAATCGCGGTAACCACTCAGAAGCCCACTGATACCCTCGATCGCAGGTACGATAAATGTTACGGGGCCAGGCCAGGCTTGATCAAATTGAGTTTGCCAGTCGTCTTGAACGGGAGCCATGAATCCCGCCAGTTGACCTTGAGAGCTGGCCACTATGATAAATCCCTTGTGGCTATCTCTTCCCTTGAGATCGATGATGCGTTGCAAAGCTACCTGGTTGTGAGGGTCGCAGCCAAGACCGTAAACCCCTTCGGTCGGATAAGCGATAATGCCACCAGTGCGAACGGCATCAATGGCTTTCTGCAAAATCGAAACGAGCTTACTCCTGCTTGGCCATTGCTTTCTTTTTAGCCGCAGCCCGTTTCTTGGCTGCCGCTTTCTTGCTAGCTGCACTTTTCTTTTTAGATTTCTTTTTCTTCGTCTTCTTCTTTGCTGCGGCCTTTTTCTTTGCCTCGGCTTCAGCCTTTTTCTTCGCTGCCGCTTTCTTCTTGCCGCGCCCTTTGCGCTCAGGTGCTTCTTCGAGTAATTTCAGGCACATCTCGAGAGGAATTTCTGCAGGCTTCTCTTTTAGCTCCTTGGGAATCTTCGCATTCTTGTTGCCATCTGTGATGTAAGCCCCCCAGCGTCCATTGAGAATCTGAACATCGGTGCCTTCAAAGTGCTTGACCAGTTTGTTGGCATCGGCAATTTTCTTTTCTGCCACTATCTCCAGTGCACGCTCAAGCGTCACCGTATAGGGGTCATCTTCTTTGAGCGATACGAACTTGGCATCGTATTTTATGTATGGACCAAAACGCCCTATATTGGCAGTGATTTTTTCACCTTCCGGTGATTCACCCAGCTCTCTTGGCAGATCAAAAAGCTGGATGGCTTCTTCGAGCGTAATCGTATTCATACGCTGACCGGGACGAAGGCCTGCGAACTTGGGTTTGTCTTCATCATCACGCGTGCCGATCTGAACAAAGGCGCCGTACTGGCCTATTCGCACTGTGATTGGTTTGCCAGACTCTGCATCAGTACCCAACTCGCGTGCCTGAATGGCTTCGTCTTTTGAAACATTCTCTAGCTTGTCTTCAACGCGTTCCTTGAACGGTTTCCAAAAGTCGCCCAGTAAAGGAACCCAATCTTTCTCGCCCCGTGACACTGCATCCAGTTCATCTTCCAGGTTTGCAGTGAAGTCATAGTCGACATACTGGTCAAAGTGCTTGGCCAGAAAAGTAGCTACCACGCGCCCTGTGTCAGTGGGAAAGAACCGGCGGCTTTCGATCTCAACATATTCGCGCGATTGCAATGTGGAGATGATCGATGCATAGGTTGATGGTCTGCCAATGCCATACTCTTCTAAGGTCTTGACCAGGCTTGCTTCAGAGAAGCGGGGCGGCGGTTCGGTGAAATGTTGATTAAGCTTGATATCGTGCAAGGTGATTGATTCGCCTTCCTTGATTTCCGGCAGCATCTTCTCATCGTCGTCTGATTTTTTCTTGTCGTCTTCATCTTCCTTGTAAACGCTCATGAAGCCGGGGAATTTGACGGTAGAACCATTAGCACGAAACTGGTTGCCTTCTCCACAAGCAAAATCAACGGCTACCTGATCCATGGTTGCATAGATCATCTGACTGGCAACGGTACGCTTCCAGATCAGGTTGTAGAGCTTGTATTGATCCTCTTCAAGAAACTTCTTTACCTCTTCAGGTGCACGCATAACCGAAGTGGGGCGGATGGCTTCGTGTGCTTCCTGTGCGTTTTTTGATTTGTTCTTGTAGACATTGACCTCGGGCGGTAGGAAATCTTTGCCAAAGCGTTGTGGGATAAGTTCCCGCAGCTCATCCAGACACTCCTGCGATAACGTGATGGAGTCGGTTCTCATATAGGTGATCAAACCGGTCTGGCCTTCGCCTATGTCTATTCCTTCATAGAGTTTCTGGGCGGTTCGCATAGTGCGCTGAGCCCCGAATCCAAGTTTCCGAGATGCTTCCTGCTGCAATGTAGAGGTAGTAAAAGGTGCTGTTGGGTTTCGCTTACGTTGCTTCTTTTCAACCTTTACTGCCTTCAGTTTGCCGCCGGCATTGTTCAGCAGCATATCGCGTGCGCCATTGGCTTGATCGCCATTGGTCACTGTAAATTGTTTCACCTTATCGCCATTGAGAAGTGATAGGCGAGCGCTAAATGGATGAGCCTCTTTTTCCAACTCGGCCAGTACGCTCCAATACTCCTGAGGAATAAAAGCCTCGATCTCATTTTCGCGTTCACAGATCATGCGCAGAGCAGGCGATTGGACTCGTCCCGCCGATAAGCCCCGACGGATCTTTCGCCATAGCAAAGGAGATAAATTGAAACCCACCAGGTAGTCGAGAGCGCGGCGCGCCTGTTGAGCATTAACCAGGTCAAATCCGAGTTCGCGCGGGTTGTCTACTGCTTCCTGAACGGCGCGTTTGGTGATCTCGTGAAAAACAACACGTTGAACATCTTTACCGTCCAAGTCGCCGTTCTCACGTAAGTGTTCCACCAAGTGCCAGCTTATAGCCTCACCTTCTCGATCCGGGTCAGTTGCGAGAAGTAGTGAATCAGCTTTCTTTAGAGCTTTCTTGATTGCATTGACGTGTTTCTCGTTGCGCTCAATCATCTGGTACTTCATGGCGAAGCTGTTGTCCGGATCAACCGCGCCTTCTTTGGGCAGCAAATCTCGCACATGACCATAAGATGCCAGCACCTTATAGTCTTTGCCGAGATATTTTTCGATGGTCTTGCCCTTTGCGGGGGACTCAACGATGACGAGATTTTTGCTCATTGCTAGTGGGTTCGTTTGTGAAGGCAATCGCGCCAGACACTGAGTACAGTTTTGTTTAACAGGGTACTAGCGTCGTCGCTTGGCGGCGCTTTGTCAACGCAACCGTGTAATTTGATGCTAGCAACGCGCATACCGTCCTCCAGATGTTGTGCGGATAAATCCTCTGATTTCAAGCATTCCCAATACAGAACTTAGTTGCGATATGCTCAATGTGGTGAGCGTCAATAGTTCGTCGGCCGTGGCCGGTTGAAGACATAAGTAGTTCAATAAGGCTCGATCAAGCTCATTAAGCTCAGTACCCTGAGGACAGTGGGGTGCACTATTTTTCTGTTCGTGTAATGTACCACTAGAACTACCTTCCGGATGTACAGCATGCGATAGATCGCTGAGCTGGCGTTGAAACTCGGGTCCCAGGGCGTCGATCAGATCGTCAATATTCTCAATTAAAGCAGCCCCTTGTTTGATCAAATCGTGACAGCCGCGAGCCTGAAGGTTGTGGATTGATCCCGGCACGGCCATTATTTCGCGCCCTTGATTCATGGCATGTCGCGCAGTTGTCAGCGTGCCGCTGGGCAGGCTGGCTTCGGTAACCAGAACTCCCAGGCTCATGCCGCTGATGATGCGATTGCGCTGCGGAAAGAACCAACGCAGCGTGGGCGTGTTGACAGGGTACTCAGTGATTATTGCTCCACCTGATTCAATAATACGTTGTGCCAGAGCCCGGTGCCGTTTGGGATATACGGTATCCGGTTCGGTCGCAGCCACTGCAACAGTGACTCCTGCCGCATCCAGAGCGCCCTCATGGGCCGCAGCATCGATTCCCAATGCCAGACCACTGACGATACATGCACCGCGTTCTGCCAGCTGTGCTGCCAAATGACGCGTGTGGCGCAGGGCTTGGTGGCTGGCCTTACGGGAGCCGACAATGGCGACCATGGGCCGCTTCAGTGCTTCTATCGAGCCCTTGGCATAAAGCAATGGTGGTGCGTCTGCGGTGTCTTTAAGCATGGCGGGGTAGGCGGGATGATCCAGGCCAAGCAGAGAGTGTTGTGCTGATTGTTGGGCCCAGGTCAGGGCTTGTTCAACCTTGTTGGCCGTCGTGTCCGAGATTAGTGCCGACAGCGGGTACTGATCTGATAGCGGTGCAAGCCTGGTAGCTAGTTCGGATGGCGAACCATTGAGATGCTGCTGGACCATTGCTCCGAGCCTCGCGGGTTCGGGAACAGACTCTCTTAATTTTTGGCAAAGGCGACTGCCGGAAGGATACGCCAGCGATAGAGTCAGCCAGGCGCTGATTGGGGTTGTTGCATTATCATCCATGATAGTGACCGCGGTTGAGCCCGCGGCCACTTAGGGTCGGGGCAGGTTTATATGCCAGTAATGATGTCGTTCATCATTACCGGGCGGGTCGATTCCATGACCAGTCCATAGCTTACCTTGTCAAAGGTTTTGAATACCATTACCACACCGGTACGGGTATTGGGCATTTTCACTCGCTCGTAACCACCACGTCCGCGCCCATCTATCATGGTCTGACCATGGGTCTCGATTGCAAGCACATCGCCTTCCTGAATATTGGATTCAGAACCGATGTTTAGGACGACCACCTGGTCCCGACCGGTCTGCGAAATTGCGTTAACCAAAGACACGATTCGAGCTTCGCCGCGCAGTTCTGGGAGCCTGGGCACAAACATGTGTGAAGCCGATCCATTGTCATTGGGCAGCAAGATATCGCCTTTAATGGTTTCCATCTTGTTGTCGGTGATCATTAGCGTTGACGGGTCGCCGATGCTCAGTAGCTTGGCGTCAGCTACATGAGTGATTTCGTATCCAAGAAGCGCGTTGTTGAGCGGGTCGCGAAGCTCCTTGCTGCGTCTAAAGATCCCGTAGCTGGTCTGATCGCGATTCATTCGACCCCTGACGTAGACCTGATGGCCAACAGCGCTCGTCAGTCTATTGTCGACATTGCCCACCACGTAAGGTGATCTGCTGAGAGTAGCTGCATCAACGACCCGTGGTTGCACAAGAAACTGCTGAATCGAGTCGCGTGCAATAGTTGGTATTGCATCGTCCAGCGACTCGGATCGAATCCTGGGAGACAGGCGTGTCCTTTGTCCAGGTTGTGCAATGGGGTTTCCGTTGGCATCAAGAACAACCGGATTAGCAGCACCAAGCTGCGCAGCATTCTGATTGACTGGCACCACCTTGCCGTTGCGAGTCAGAACCAAGGTCGGCCGCCCGTTTATGTATTCCAGGGCTAGTTTGTCACCTGGATAGATCAGATGCGGGTTATGAATCTGAGGGTTATAGCCCCAGATTTCTGTCCACAACCAAGGCTTTTTCAGGAATCTGTCCGAAATATCCCACAAGGTATCTCCACGCACCACCGTGTAAGACTTCGGCGCGTTGTCATCGAGTTGTTCAGAGTCGATGTACGCACGTGGGACTACCGTCGTGTAGCTCTCCTGGCTCAATCCATCTTCACTGAAGCGGTCGTTGACCTGTGTGTTTTGGTCCAGCACCATGGCCGAGGGGGTATGCCCGAAGGAGCAGGCGGCGAGCAGTGCGGACAGACTGACTGCAAGAGTCAAGCGAGCAGTCGGTACAGTCATATGTAGAGCCATCTTCTGGAACTCTCCCTAGTTGATTCGGTGTTGTCTACCGGAACAATCGGCGGACAGTAAGAAACCTTGATATGCAAGGGGGATGCCTTCTCTGCGCCTGCTAGAATTGCGCAATCCCCAACCTTCAGGATTTGGCAGTGTCTTTGTTAGATATTCTTTATTTCCCCGATGCACAGCTTCGGCGCACGGCTGCTGAGGTAGCGAACGTAGACGGCACGGTTGCCAAGCTGATCGACAACATGTTTCAGACGATGTACGAAGCACCTGGAATTGGTCTGGCGGCAACCCAGGTTAATACTCACCAAAGGGTTGTTGTTATTGATGTTTCTGAAAAAAACGACAATCCATTGACGTTTATAAACCCTGAAATACTGCTCTCAGATGGCAAAGACGAAATGCAGGAGGGTTGCCTGTCGATTCCCGGGGTGTACGAAACTGTCAAACGCCCATCTGATATCAAGGTTGCAGCGATTGACAGAGAGGGTAATCCGTTTGAAATGGAAGCCAATGGGCTGCTAGCGGTGTGTATTCAGCATGAAATAGATCATCTGAATGGCAAGCTTTTTGTGGATTACCTCTCACCTTTGAAGCGTAATCGTATCCGCAAAAAGATGGAAAGGTGGATCAGAGATGGTGCGGATCTGGACGATATTCCCGAGCGCCCGTGATGGATGATATGAGCTGCAACAGCCTGAAAGTGGCATTTGCAGGTACGCCGGAATTTGCAGCAGTAGCGCTCGATGCGCTCCTCGATAGCCCGCACCGGGTAGTAGGTGTCTTGACGCAACCAGATCGGCCGGCGGGTCGAGGTCGGAAACTGTTGCCAAGCGCGGTTAAATCTCGGGCCACCGATGCTGGTGTGCCAGTCCTTCAGCCGCAGAGCCTGCGTGATGAGCAGGCCCAATCCGAACTCATGGCTTTGGGTGCAGATGTGCTGGTTGTGGCGGCCTATGGATTGATATTGCCGCAAAGTGTTTTGGATATGCCTGCTTTGGGTTGTTTGAATATTCACGGCTCACTGTTGCCGCGCTGGCGAGGGGCTGCCCCGATTCACAGAGCGGTTCTGGCAGGTGATGAACGAACTGGCGTCTGTATCATGCAGATGGATGCAGGTTTGGATACGGGTGCTGTGCTTCTGGAAAAATCGTTAGCAATTGATCCTGATGAAACGGCTGCAGAGTTGCATGATCGTCTGGCTGAACTCGGGGCGGCGGCATTGCTCGAGGCTTTGCCCGCGCACTGTGATGGCTCGCTGAAAGCTGTGGCTCAACCTTCATCGGGTGTTTGCTATGCCGAAAAGCTTACGAAATCTGAAGCGAAGCTGGACTTTAATACGCCCTGTCTCGAGCTGCATCGAAGGATTCGAGCGTTTAACCCCTGGCCCGTTGCCGAAGCACAGTTATGCGGAGAACGCGTGCGCATCTGGAAAAGCCGACTGGTAGGTGACATTGGCTCGGGCACTACGGCGTCTACCGCTATCGACTCGAGTACTGCGTTGCCCGCAGAAGTTGCTCCGGGAATGATAGTGTCTACCGAAAACGATGCGCTGCGTGTGCGTTGTGCTGATGGAATGATTGATTTACTGACACTTCAATGGCCGGGTAAAAAGGCGCAGGATGCCGCCACTTTTTTTCAAGGACGAAATCTGCTTGGTGAGTGTTTCTCTTAGGTGGCGAAGCGGCCGCCCATGAAGTCTTCCGGAGGAGCTGGTGTAGCTGCCAGTGCTAACTCTCAGACTTCTGATATACGCTTGGTTTGCATAGAGCTGATGGTGGAGCTACAGACTCGAGGCGGTTCCCTGACTCGTTTACTGCCGCTGGCGCAAGCAAAAGTCGCAGACTCAGAGCAAGCCCAATTGCAAGCCTGGTCGTATGGCTTTGCACGATGGTCTGGGCAACTTCGCGCACTGGTTGATCAATTGCTGGACAAACCGCTAAAAGCTAAAGATCTGGATGTTTATCTGCTCATGCAGTTGGGCATTTTTCATCTACGGCATACACAGATGGCCTCACATGCAGCGGTGAACGAGACGGTTAAGGTTCTCAAACGATTAAAAAAGCCATGGGCCAAAGCGCTGGTGAATGCTGTACTGCGCAACTACCAACGACGCCAGTTAAAACTGGAATCGGCCTTGAGTGTTTCAGAACAGTTGTCTCACCCGACCTGGCTGTTCGAAACGATACAACAGGATTGGCCGCAGAATTGGGAAAGTATCTGCGAGGCTAACAATCTGCAAGGGCCAATGACTCTGCGTGTTAATCGCTGCCATGTCAGTGTCGCCGACTATCAAAAACTACTTGAGCAGAACGGAATTCAATCGTCTACTGTTGCTGAGGTGAGCGATGCGTTGGTTTTGCTTTCGCCAATGCCAGTGACCTTATTGCCAGGTTTCGATCAGGGTCATGTCAGTGTGCAGGATGCAGCTGCACAATTAGCCGGATTGCAACTGGCCAAGCATGTACCTGCGGGTGGACGATTACTTGATGCCTGCGCTGCGCCAGGAGGTAAAACAGCGCACGCTTTAGAGCAGCAGCATTTTTCATCCCTAGTCGCATTGGATCATGATGCACAACGCTTAGAGCGAGTGGCCGACACATTGGCTCGCTTGAATATGCAGGACCGGGCTCAATTGTTTGCAGCAGATGCTGTTGAACTGGATAGCTGGTGGGATGGTCAGAAATTTGATGCGATCTTGCTTGATGCGCCTTGTTCGGGTTCTGGTGTTATTCGACGTCACCCTGATATCAAACTGCTTCGCCGTGCTAGCGATGTGGTACCTCTAGTATCGATGCAGGCCTCGCTACTCGATGCCCTATGGAATACGCTGGTTCCGGGGGGTGTGCTTTTATATGCCACCTGTTCAATTTTAAAAGATGAAAATGAACATCAGGTAGCGAGCTTTGTTGAGCGCACACCCGATGCAGCTTTGATAGATACCATGAGACAGATCTTTCCAGGTGAGCAGGGCATGGATGGGTTTTTCTATGCGCCTCTCAAAAAGCTTAGCTGATGAGCCAGCAGTCAGACAAACCGCGAACGATATTAATGACAGCGAGTGTTCTGTTTGCCACAGCGCTTGTTTTCGTGGCTCTTGTCACTTTGTCTGTTCGCGGGCTAAATGCAAGGGTGGCAGAATCAGGGGATATCCTCTTGTCACAAGCATCGCTGTACAGTGAAGGAGGGCAATGGTTTCTGGACGCACGTGCAGATTTTAAACTGCCTGCTACTGTGCGCAGTGGTCTGGACAGTGGCGTGCCACTGAACTTCATCATGACTTTGCGCTTTCGCAGCCCGAGGGCTTTTTGGTTCGACAAGACGCTAGCCCGGCACCAACAGCGTTTTAGCATCAACTACTATGAGCTAACTCGTCATTATCGCGTTCATTCGCTCAATACGGATATCAGCAGAAACTACCGTTCCCTTTCATCTGCGTTAGATGGCTTGGGACAAATAAATGATTTACATCTTGCGCTTGACAATGAGTTGGGAGATTTGCTGTCGGATGAATCACTGCTGGCATCGCTTGATTTTCGTCTGGATACCAGCGCACTCCCATTGCCATTACAGCCTTTGATCACATCCAGTTGGCGTTTGGCCAGCCAGGAGCTTGTGTGGCCAGTCAACTAAGTCGATTTCGTAAACGCACCCTGACCAGCGCCGTGTTGATGGCGCTACTGTTCTTGATATTGATCGCATCACTGTATGTGCTGGGTACGATGGCTCTCCAGCTTGATCGGTTTGGCCAGTACTACCATTGGCTGCTGTTAGGTAACGGGCTTGCACTAAGCTTCATCGGTGTGCTGATCATCTCGAATGGCCTGACGCTGATCAAGGAATTCAGGCAGCGAATTGCGGGCTCACGGCTAACCGTAAAGCTTGTGATCATGTCAGTGCTGCTTGCCTTGGTGCCTGTAACGCTAGTGTACGGATTCTCCATTCGCTTTCTTAGAGCTAATATCAATAGTTATTTTGACCTGGAGATCGAGCAGGCACTTGATGATGCGTTGGAATTAAGCCGCGAGTCTTTGGGCTTGCAAATGCGTACCTTGCAGCGTGATACCATCAATGTTGCTCAACAGTTGGTCGGTGTAAATGATTCAGTGGCTGTGGTTGCACTCAATACCTTGACCGCCGAAGCTGAAGCCAGTGAGATGACTCTAATCGGCCCTGATAATCGAATCGTTGCGTCTACTGGTTTGCTGGATAGTATTTCAGTGCAACCCAATCGCCCTGAAAATGATTTGGTGTCTCGTGCACAGCAGGGATTATCGTATGTGGCGGTGGATCCCATTCGGGGTGGTGAGTTATACATTCGCGTAGTCACACCGGTATTTTCTGAAGACGCTACACGAGAAAACTCGGTACTACAGGCACTCTATCCTATTGCGGAAAGATCTACCGATCTTGCCGAGAGCGTACAATCGAGTTATCAGCAATACCGTCAGTTGGTATTCCTGCGCCGACCCCTCATACTCAGTTCAATGTTGACGCTGTCATTAGCGCTACTGTTATCCGTCATGATGGGTGTCTGGTTTGCATTGTATGCTGCGAGACGGATGATGATGCCAGTACACGACCTGGTGGAAGGTACGCGAGCCGTAGCCGAAGGCAACTACGCCACGCGAATATACAAGCGCAGTAAAAACGATGAGCTGGGTTTTCTGGTGCAATCGTTTAACTACATGACGCTACAGCTAGAGCAAAGCCGAAAAAATGCTGAGCAGAGTCAGCGGCAGGTCGAGCGCCAACGCGCGCGCTTGCAAGCTGTATTGGGACAGATATCCTCAGGTGTTATCACCCTTGATGACGAGAATCGTGTCATTACCAGTAACCCTGCGGCTGTCACAATACTCGGCACCGAACTGGTCGAGATGCGTGGCACCCCTTTGCAACATGATGTGCAGGACAACAGTGTAGTGGCTCAGTTCAGTGATCAGGTCAGCAAACCTCTGGCAACCTCGGGTCGCAGCGAATGGTCGGCTGAAATCGAGGTGTTTGATCAAAGTGGGCGGCGGTTTCTGTTTTGTCGTGGCACGGTGCTACTTGACGCTTCGGGAGAGCTAACAGGCCGCGTTATTGTTATTGACGACATGACGACGATTATAAGCGCTCAACGCAATGCTGCCTGGAGCGAAGTAGCACGACGGCTTGCGCATGAAATTAAAAACCCGCTGACCCCGATCCAGCTATCGGCAGAGCGGTTGCGTCATAAGTTTCACAACAAACTGGAAGGCAAGGATATTGATCTGCTAAGCAGATTGACCCATACCATCGAGAGCCAGGTTGATTCCTTGAAATCAATGGTCAATGCGTTTGCAGAATATGCATCGACGCCTAACCTGACCCTGTCGGATGCAAGCATAAATACTCTTTTAGAAGAGGTAGCGGATTTGTACCGCGACTCTGATGGTGCCATGCAGATCGAGCTGGCTCTGGACGCTTCGGCTCCTGACATTCCACTTGATTTGGCCCGTATGCGGCAATTAACTCACAATTTGATAAAAAATGCGTTAGAGGCTCAGCATACGCAGGATGCGCAATTGGTTAGAATAAGCACGCACTATCGACAGCAGCTTGCCAGTGATGTGCTTGAGATCGTTGCAGAGGACAACGGCCCTGGATTTCCGCTGGATTTGATGGATCGACTTTTCGAACCTTATATTTCTTCCAAACCCAAGGGGACCGGCCTGGGCCTTGCTATCGTCAAGAAGATCGTAGAAGAGCACAATGGCAGAATACGAGCGGAGAATCGTCCGGATAGAGGTGCCGTTGTGACTGTCAGTTTGCCTTACCCATCCAGTTTGCAGCTTCGAGGAGATGCCGCATGAGCGAGCGCGCCGTACTGGTCGTTGATGATGAACCCGATATCAGAAGCCTGTTGCAGGAGATTCTGGAAGATGAGGGCTATGTTGTTTCCACGGCTGAAACAGCCTCTGCTGCTCAGGCCTTTGTCGAGGAATCAAAACCTGATCTGGTGCTTCTGGATATCTGGATGCCGGATATGGATGGCGTTACGCTGCTCAAATCCTGGAAGAGTTCGGGTGTTTTGAGCTTTCCGGTGATCATGATCTCGGGACACGGTACGGTTGAAACCGCCGTCGAAGCCACGCGACATGGTGCAGTGGATTTTATTGAAAAACCGGTTTCACTAGCGAAGCTCTTGCTGACTGTTGAAAAGGCATTAACCGAAGGGGTGCCCAATGATGCCGAATCGAAAAATACAACTGTAGCGCCACGACGCCTGCCATTGACTCTGGGTGTCAGCGAATACGTCAAATCATTACGCGAGCAGATTACACAGCAGGCAGCACGTACAGACTCTCTACTGTTGATTGGCGAGGCAGGCAGTGGTCGAGTGTTATTTTCACAATATATACACGACCGAACCCCCGAATTAAACGGTCGATTCATTCAACTCCGATGTGACACGCTATCGGCTATCAATGCTCATCGTGAATTGTATGGAGACGAATCCAGTGGAGCCGTGAGTATGGGCTTTCTTGAGTCTGCTGCAGGTGGCACCTTGTTTCTAACTGATATTGAATTGTTGCCTCCCAGTGCTCAGCAATGTTTGCGACAAGCCATGGAGCAACAAGGTTTTATGCGTATTGGCGGTAACACTCGTGTGCCTTTTCGCTGTCGCTTAATCGCTTCTTCGCGCAGTGATCTTTCGATGGCGGTTAAACAGGGCATTCTCGATGCAGCTCTTGCCAGGCTCTTAAGTGTTGAATCGATCTTTATCAAACCACTGCGAGATCATCCCGAAGATATTCCTGCATTGCTAGAGGGTTTTGTTGATTGGCATGTCGAAGAAGAAGGACTGGCTTACCGACACTTTACGGTTGCGGCCCAGAACAGGCTACGTAATCTGGACTGGCCTGGCAATCTGCTTGAACTCAAAAATCTGGTGCAACGGGTTCTGTTGCTGGGTGGGCCCTCCGAGATCGATGTTGCAGAGATTAATCGGGTACTGGGTGTGGTTGTAAGCAATGACACAACACTGGCTTTAAGGCATGACCTGCCACTGCGTGAGGCGAGAGCTGATTTTGAACGCCAATACCTCTTGCGTTGCCTTAACGAAACGCAGGGCAACATCGGTGATCTGGCAAAGCATGTTGGCATGGAGCGAACGCACTTGTATCGCAAGTTACGCAGCCTCGATATCGATCTGGACAAAGTACGTGAATAACGCAGGCAACACATGAAAATCATAGTTCTGGGTGCAGGCCAGGTTGGCCTGACCGTTGCCCGCAGCCTTGCGCTGGAAGACAATGAAGTGACGGTGGTCGATACCAACTCTGCGATCTTGCAGGAATTGGAAAACACGTCGGATCTTCGCACGGTTAATGGCCAGGCATCCTATCCAGAGGTGTTACGAACCGCCGGTGCAGAAGATGCTGACATGATCATCGCGGCCACTGACTCTGACGAAACCAATATCGTTGCAATACAGATTGCCTACACCCTTTACCGCACCCCTTCAAAAATTGCTCGCATTAGATCAATGGAATACATGCGGGAAATAAATCTGTTTGATAATGACAACATACCTATTGATGTCATTATCAGCCCGGAGCAGTTGATCACTGAGCATATTCAACGGATCATTGAACATCCTGGTGCAATTCAGGTTGTCGATTTCGCTCATGGACGTGTAAGGCTTGTGGGCATAGAAGTGCAGAAGGGTGCTCCAATGGCTGGATTATCGGTAGCACGAATGCCTCAGCTGCTCGATGAAATTGATACGCGGCTAGTCGCTGTCTATCGTGGTGATGATGTAATCATCCCGAAAGGCGACACGCAGATAAAAGAAGAAGACATCGTGTTCTTTGTCGGCAAGCGTGCCGATACGGCTCAGGTGATGGCCTTGTTTCATCATGATGATGTGCCCTGCAAACGTATCATGATCGCCGGGGGCGGCAATATTGGACTTCTGCTCGCTCGTAAGCTTGAGCGCTTGTACCGGGTAAAAATCATTGAGGCCAATGGTGAGCGGGCTGATGTTCTTGCATCTACGCTTAACAGCGCAATGGTGTTGCATGGCGATGCAGCGAATCAGGAGATGCTGATCAATGAGAATATTCAAGAGATGGATGTTTTTTGTGCTCTGACTAACGATGATGAGGCCAATATTCTCTCTGCCATGTTGGCTAAGCGAATGGGTGCGCGCAAGATCATGTCGCTTATTAATCGTCCGGCTTATGTCGATCTGGTTGAAAGAGATATTATCGATGTCGCAATCTCGCCCCAGCAAATTACCATTGGCGCTTTACTCACTCTGATACGAAGAGGTGATGTGGTAGCTGTGCATTCACTACGTCGTGGTTCGGCTGAAGCCTTAGAGGGTGTTGCTCATGGTGATCGAGAAACCTCCGTTCTGGTGGGGCGTATGATCAGTGAGATCACCTTGCCCAGTAGCGCCAGTATCGGTGTTGTGGTACGTGGTGATGAGGTGCTGGTGGCGCACCACGACCTGATTGTTGAGTCAGAAGACCACTTGATTGTATTGATCACCAACAAGCAGCAGATCGCCGACGTGGAGAAATTGTTCCAGGTCGGTGTGACCTTCGTTTAAGCGGACGGTTACGTGTCGGCAATCCCTATACAGATTCGCGTGGTGCAACGGGTTGTCGGCATCCTGCTGACCTTGTTCAGTATCACCATGTTGACACCTATCATGGTGGGTTTGATCTATGGCGACCCCTGGAATTCAGTTTCACCCTTTATCGGTGCATTTGTGTCGACTATCGTTGTCGGTCTGCTCTTGTTTGTCCCCGTAAAAGATCATGTCGGGCAGTTGAGGTTGCGTGATGGCTTTTTAGTGGTTGTGCTGTTCTGGGCGGTACTAGGCTCATTCGGTGGCCTGCCGTTCTATCTGTATGGCCCTCTGGATATGTCCCTGGCCGGTGCCATATTCGAATCCATGTCGGGGCTGACCACAACGGGTGCAACCATTATCGTCGGGCTTGATCTGTTGCCGCGTTCGATTCTGTTCTATCGACAACAAATGCAATGGCTTGGCGGAATGGGAATAATCGTGCTGGCCATAGCTGTATTACCTATGCTGGGTATTGGTGGGCAGCAATTGTTTCGCGCTGAGACTCCTGGCATCAGTAAAGACAAACTAACGCCCCGAATAGCCGGTACAGCTAAGGCATTGTGGTACATATACCTGGGACTAACGATTACTTGCGCACTGGCTTATTGGGCCGCCGGCATGTCAGGTTTTGATGCACTGGGACATAGTTTTTCCACTGTTGCCATTGGTGGGTTCTCCACACACGATGCCAGTATCGGTTATTTCGATAGTGCTTTGATCGAAATGGTCGCTGTCGTGTTCATGCTGATATCCGGGGTTAATTTTGCGCTACATTTTACCGCCGCAAGAGGCTTTACTTTCTCACACTATTGGCGTGATGAAGAGTTTCGTACCTACATCTGGATTGCCGTTGTTCTGACAATAATCACCAGTACCTATTTGTACATGAGTGATACCTCCGCATGGAAAGACTCTCTGCTTGATGGTTTATTCCACGTTGTCTCCATTGGTACGACCACCGGTTTTACATCAGAAGAGTATTTCAACTGGCCGGGATTCCTACCCATACTCTTGTTGTTCGCAAGCTTTGCGGGAGGCTGTACCGGCTCAACCGGTGGCGGTATGAAGGTCATACGCGTATTGCTGTTGTTCAAGCAGGGGCAGCGGGAGATGCGTCGATTGCTACATCCCCATGCCACTATCATGGTTAAGGTGGGCAAGCAGACTATGTCCAATCGCATGATCGATGTTGTATGGGGTTTCTTTGCCAGTTATCTGGCCATCTTATCGGTAATGCTGCTGTTATTGATGGCTGCCGGTCTCGACCAGGTGAGTGCTTTTTCTGCAGTGGTCGCTTGCTTGAACAATCTCGGTCCGGGTCTCGGCATTGTGTCAGCCAATTACTCGAGCCTGGGCGATTTTTCATTATCGGTGCTAAGTATCGCGATGTTGTTCGGTCGCCTGGAGATCTTTACGCTATTGATTTTGTTTACGCCGGCGTTTTGGCGACAGTAATGCAATGAAAAATCCGATAGCCAGTAAATGGAATGTTCGTTACGCGTACTCGGGTGAACCTGTTCCAGCACCCGCGCAGGTGCTGAGTCAGGGTGAGCGCTGGTTAGCGGAAATAGATAAAAGTAAAGTCGAAGTTGTTGCTGCGTCGTTACCGAGTGCATTGGATCTGGCCTGTGGCCGCGCTAGTAATGGACATTGGCTGGCGCAACGCGGCTATCAAGTGAGCGTCTGGGATATAAGCGAAACGGTCATCGAAGAGATCCGTTCGAGAGAGCCTTGCTTGTTGCATGAGATTGCGGTGCGGGACATCTCGGCATACCCGCCCGAGGTTGACAGTTTTGATGTTATCGTTGTCTCGAGGTTTTTGGATAGAGGCATCTGTTCCGCCATAGCTGCTGCATTAAAACCTGGTGGTACCTTGTTCTATCAGACCTTTACTCATGGTTTGTCCAATCCAGATTATCTGTTGAAGCCAAATGAATTGCTAAGCTTGTTCAGTGAACTTGATATTCTGGAATATCACGAACCTGAACCCGATGCACATGGTAAGGCCGAAGCAAGACTCGTTGCACGACGATCAGCATCGGCAATTGATGCCTAGTATGGTGTAAAACACAATGAGCCAGATTGATACCTTTGAAGCAATGCTTGCACGCGGCCAGGATAGCGAAATGTTGCGCTTTACTCTGGGCAATGCGTATTTTGCAGACAAACAGTATCCAGCCGCTATCACTCATCTGCGTGAAGCGGTAAAGCTCAAACCTGACTACTCCGCTGCCTGGCGTGTGCTGGGCAGAGCGCTGGCTGCTAACGAACAACTCAATGAAGCCAGAGAAGCCTTCGATGAAGGCGAGCGAGTTGCCGAAGCAAATGGTGACAAGCAAACGGCTAAGGAAATTGGTGTTTTCAGAAAGCGTGTTATGAAAGCGCTAGACGCTGAATCGCGGGATCCAACTGCATGAGTAGCGACCTCGCTGTCTGGGTGCAAAATCAGTTCTATAACCGTGTTGTAGGTTCGGTTTTACCTTTGTCGTGGTTTGCACCAGTGGCCCCAAGACCTGATCAACTCAGTCTGCCCAACACAAAGCTACAGCTTCAAATTGTTAGTCATTGCTGGCAATACGCGCACTTGTCCCTGTTCCAGCTAAGCTCTTTGGTTAATTATCCGCCACAAGATTGCAACGTAACTTACACGCTTTTTTATGCCGCAGAAGATACAGCTATGTGTCAGTTGATCGAACAATTCTCTGCCATCGATATACCTAATGTCGTCTGGGATTGGCAGGTACTGCCCAAGGCAGAATTATTCCGGCGCGCGATTGGTCGACACCGTGCAGCAAAAAGCAGCGGTGCTGATTGGCTGTGGTTTGCCGATTGCGACCTTATCTTTCATGAAGGCTGTCTTGATTCGGTCGCAAAAGCGGTTGCTAATAAACGAACGGGGTTGGTGTTTCCGAACCAAGAGGGTATTACCGATCTACTCCCCAGCGATCATCCGATGTTAAACCAGACTGTGGATGATGGTGGCACTATTGATGTCGATACCAGTTTGTTCAAACCTAATGCTATCAGTAAGGCGAAGGGTGCTTTTCAGATTGTGCATGGCGATGTTGCGCGCAGTGCAGGCTACTGTGGCAGCATCAAGTTGTATCAGCAGCCAACGAATACCTGGCGTAAAACCTATGAAGATACCGTGTTTCGTCGTTTGATTGATTATGAAGGCGAGCCGGTTGATATCAAAAATTTGTACCGCATCAGACATGCTGAGAAGGGGCGTTATGCCAAGGGTTCGAAGCTTGGGAAAATACGCGGAGGTATACGCCGCGCAACTGATACTACTCGTGAGCCAGACGCATGACGTCCAATAAACGCATTGACCGGGCGCGCCGTGCCAAGCGCACACCTGTCGAAGGCATTCGCTGGTGGTGGAATACGAGAATTCGTGCCTGGTGGACAGTTCGTTTACCAGCGTTGTTAAAACAGCGCAAGGCAGCAGCGCCTACCTTTGCATTTAAGCAATCGGGTACGGAGATCGGCGACACTCGCGAAGCTGGCATCACTGCAATACTGACTGTTTACAAACGTGGCCAGTATCTATCGGCACAAGTGCAGGCCTTGCGTGAGCAGAGCGTGCCGCCATCCGAAATCTGGGTGTGGTGCAATGACAGCGACGTGCCGCTTGAAGACGTATCCGAACTCGTAGATCGGGTGATTGTTTCCAACTCTAACTGGAAGTTCTGGGGGCGATTTGCCATAGCCAATCTGGTACGAACGCCTCACGTCTGCTTGTTTGACGACGACATACTCCCGCAGCCCAACTGGTTACGCAGTTGTCTGGATACCTACGCTACCGGTCTTGATGGGATTCTAGGAGGATCAGGTGTTTTGCTGCCCGGCGAAGGTGGCTATTCATCAAAAAACAAGGTGGGTTGGAATGGTCATCATCATGCAACTGCCACGCGAGTTGATCTTGTGGGGCATGCCTGGTTTTTCAAGAAAGAACACTTGCAACATATGTGGCGGGAGCAACCTTTGTCCTGGGAAAATGGTGAAGACATACATTTAAGTTGTATGGCCTGGAAGCATGCAGGCATCGGCACCTTCGTGCCACCGCACCCGGCAGATGATGAATCTGTGTGGAGTTGTCGACCGGATTTTGGCAAGATGGTGGGACGTACCAGCAGTGCAACATTCAAATCCGAAGGACATCACACGGTGCGTGATGACATGGTCAATGCCTACCGCAAGGCGGGCTGGCAAATCGTCGCTGACGAGCAGTGAGTACTGATTGCGAATGCATTGTGATAGGTGCTGGCGTGGTTGGCCTTGCCATCGCTGCCAGGCTTGCTCAAGCTGGCCGTGAGGTATTGATACTGGAGCGAGAGGCCGGAATAGGCAACGGTACCAGTGCACGAAATTCAGAGGTCATACACGCAGGAATCTACTACCCCAAAGGTAGTTTGAAAGCGCGAATGTGCGTTGCGGGTAAGCAACTGCTCTATCGCTACTGTGAGCAGCGCTATGTAAATCATCGACAATGCGGAAAATTGATTGTTGCCACCAACGAGTCGCAACTGGCAGAGCTGGCTTCCATTCAGGGTAAAGCTTTGAACAACGGTGTTGAGGATTTAACGCTGTTATCAGAAACTGAGGCAACAGCAATCGAGCCTCAGCTGCGCTGCCTGGCGGCCCTGCATTCGCCCTCTACCGGCATCATTGATAGCCACGGTCTGATGCTCAGCCTGTTGGGTGATGCTGAAAACCATGGCGCGGTGCTGGCAACGCGCACCCCGGTAGATTCTTTTTCGCCCCAAAAACTAAGCAATGAAAACCAACGCTATGGTTATGTAGTACAAACCGGCGGCGATGATTCGATGCTATTGAGTTCTCGCTACCTGATCAATGCGGCAGGTTTAGGTGCATGCGATCTGGTAGCCGGTGCTGAAAATCTTCCCGACACCTGCCGACCGACAAGAGTTCTGAGTAAGGGAAACTATTTTAGCCTGAACGCTCCTGCGCCGTTTTCACGTCTAATCTATCCAGTGCCTGAAGTGGGAGGCTTGGGGGTGCATATAACCATTGACCTGGCAGGGCAGGCGCGTTTTGGTCCTGATGTCCAGCCTATCGACCATGAAGATTACGCAGTTGATCCCTCGCGATCAGAGAGCTTCTACTCTGCCGTGAGGCAGTATTGGCCAGCATTGGCTGACAATGCTCTGATGCCAGACTACGCAGGTATACGCCCGAAGATCAATGTGGAAGGGAATCTGTATACGGATTTTCTAATCCAGTCAGAGAAGGATCATGGAATGCCGGGAATGGTGAACCTGTTTGGCATAGAGTCGCCGGGATTGACCTCTTGTCTTGCAATTGCAGAATACGTAGAGCAACTCCTGTAACTCTGACGTTACGAAACAGCCCCATTCCTTCAATTTTTAATGAACAGGTTTTTGCAGGCGACTTAGAAATTCATCATCCACAAGAACGGGATGATAATCAAAGTCTCCGCATCGCTCCGGACGCCATACTTGCAATTGCTTCTCGGCCAAATCATCTTGTTGTAGTAAGCCTCTGCCTACCAATTGCCTAAAGATGGTCAGATCAATGACCGTCATATCAGCCAGCGTAAGCCAGACATGAAACAGTGGTTTGTCTTTGGTGCTAATACCGTTGGCTATCGCGCTCTCCATGGTTTGTCTAGAGGCATTGAACAATTTATTACCTTTATAGGAGACATCTCCAACAGTCAGTGTCATGTATTTTTCGTTAATAATTTTTTGTTCTATGCAGGCTTTGAGAAAAACATGACTGTCGGCCAGACACTGATAGGAGTATGGCTTTACTGAGTTGTCTGAGGCGTATTCCCGGGCCAGCGCACAGACCCCTTGTCGAATGCTGAAGAAGGGCTCCTGCATTGATTTTTCGCTAGTCTGTTTAAACGTGTTTTCGAGTAACTGCCTGCCAGCTTCGTCAATCTGAAAGCTTGCGTCGAAGCGTGCGCGAAATTCGATACTGTTAGTGAAATTTCTTTCGAAGGACATCTATGATCGGGAGGCTCGTGATTAACAACTTTATGCTGTGCAGAGTACCTATTGTGTGTATAAAGGCTCCCTGACAAGCGTCACAGTACTGGGGTGTCGAAGTTGGCAGATTCACGCAGATATTCAATGACGCTTGAAAAGATGGATGTGCTCAGGGGGTAAAACTAATAACTTTTTCAACCAATATTGTGGCAGTGCTCTGGGCTTTATTTGCTACTGCAATGTTTACACTGGCAGCTGCTATGTCCAAAGTGGCTGTCGTGGACTACCACGTTCTGCAAATTCTGTTTTTCAGACAAATCATCGTTTTACTGTCTTGCCTTCCTTCGCTGGTACAATCGTTCCCCGATAGTCTTATGACGCGTCGACCCGCGGTGCATGCATCACGCTTACTTGGCGCATTCGTGGCTTTATCCTGTGGTATCTGGGCAGTATCAGTATTGCCATTAACCACGGCTACAACACTTGGCTTTGTACAGGTATTCTTTGTTGCTCTTGTAGCTTCCCTTGTTCTTAAGGAGATTGTCGGCCTACATAGAATCAGTGCAATTATGGTGGGATTCCTGGGGGTTGTTG
Source organism: Granulosicoccus sp. (assembly GCA_045106475.1). Lineage (GTDB taxonomy): Bacteria > Pseudomonadota > Gammaproteobacteria > Granulosicoccales > Granulosicoccaceae > Granulosicoccus. The sequence continues at coordinate 77,414 of JBGCEO010000050.1, read as the reverse complement.
TTGTGATGCAACCGGGTTCCACAGGTTTTATCAACAGTTATGCCCTTATCCCGATTGCAGGTGCAATGGGCGCCGCCGTTGCCATAATTTCGGTTCGTAAGCTTTCGCAAACTGAATCAACGGCTACCTTGCTTCTCTATCAAGCGCTGTTTATAGGCGCGATGGCAGGCGTACCACTTTTGTGGTTCTGGACTACGCCCCCACTGAATGACACACTGTTTTTATTAGGTACGGGTATGGTTGCTGCTGCTGCGAACTGGGCGGGTGTCAAAGCGCTTCGACTGGGTGAGGCCAGCTTAGTCGCCAATGTTCAATATATGCAATTGGTCTATGCCGCAGTTTTTGGATGGGTACTTTTCAATGAGGTGCCCGATAAATATACCCTTATGGGCGCTGTGCTAATTATCGGTTCCTCCATCTACCTGTTGCATCGAGAAGCGATCAGCAAGCGCACCACGAACGTTAATTGAACTGGGCATTTTTGCCAGGGCTAGTTATAAGCCGCCCATCTCGTCGCCTTCGCGATCAAAGATAACCAGATGATCCAGCTGCAAGCGAATACCAAACTCTTCGCCAACGGGATGGTTGTGATGCGATGGTGCTAGGCAGAGTAGACGGGTATTACCTGGCATACGCAAGGTGTAGAGGTGATCAGCACCGCGAAAATCTCTAGCTATCACCGTTGCTTTGTTAGGGCTGTTGTCGTCGTGGATGATATCGTCGGGTCTTACCAGTAGCTCTATCAAGGTACCTGATGGAACATCGTCACTCAATTCGCCGTGGATGACACCAAGTTCTGTCTGAATAACGTTATTTTCCAGGGTATTGCCACACAAAAATACGCCTTCACCGATGAAGTCTGCAACGAATCGATCGGCAGGGGTATGGTACAGATTGTAGGCATCGTCCCATTGAAGCAATCGACCATCACTGACCACGCCGATCTGATCGGCAATGGCGAAGGCTTCATATTGGTCATGGGTTACCAGAACCGCTGTAATGCCGTCACGCTTCAGAATCTCTCTAACCTCACGGGCGAGTTGTACCCGCCGTTCGGTATCCTGGCTGCTGAATGGTTCATCCAGAAGCAGCACGGGCGGTCTGGGCGCCATTGCGCGAATTAGCGCCACACGCTGCTGTTGACCACCTGAAAGCTGGTGTGGGTAGCTGTTGCCATAGCGCTGCATGCCCACCAGATCGAGCAGTTCATCCACTCTGTCGTTGATCTGCTTTCGAGATTGCCCGTTGATGCCAAAGGCGACGTTTTTGCGAACACTCATGTGCGGGAAAAGTGCCAGGTCCTGAAAAACCATGCCTACACGTCGTTGCTCCGGGGAGGCAGCGCTGGTTGCGCTGGCGACGCTCTGACCCGCAATATTGAGGTTACCCTCGCACGGGTTCTGAAAGCCACCGATGGTCCTCAACAAAGTCGTTTTGCCACAACCGCTTGGACCTAGCAGACAAGCGATTGACCCTGCCTCCAGTGCAAACGACACATCGTCGATGATGCGAGTACCATCGAGGTCTACACTGATATGTTCTAGTTCGAGCTGAGCTGTCATTAGTGAATGATACCTGAAGGGCCACTCTCAGGCAGGAGGAAGTAGGTGCAAATCGAATTTACCGATGAGCTAAGAACGGCACTGGATACCGCCACCCTACGTTCAAGCGTTGCGGACATACGATCCGTTCTAGCACTGGATTCAACTGCCTCAGCCCTGGCGGATCGCTACCTGCTACAAATTTGTGCGGTAAGTCCGTACATAACGCGTATCTGTTTGCAATATCCTGAAACCATCTCTCAGTTGTTCAACAGCGGTGCACTTGAGCAAGGCTTGCACTTGCAAACGGTGATTGCAGATTCACCGCAAACCTATTCTCTTCTGGGCTATCAGCCGACAACTGACAGCAAACAATCACTGCAGCCACCCCGACAATTTCTGCACGTACATCTTGCCGGGCTGATAACTGAGCTGGAAAACCAATACCTTGAGGCGCAGGAATCTGCTGGCGGGCAACAGGCTTCTGCTCGGCAAACCGAAGCACTACAGCAAAAAGTTCTGCGCCGATTCCGCCACCGGCACATGGTCAGAATTCTATGGCGTGATCTGCTGGGTGTAGCCCGCCTGTCCGATACGCTTAAAGACCTTTCAGCGCTGGCGGATGCTTGTGTAGTAGTGGCTGAACAGTGGTCGTATGCAACCCTATGCGACCGTTTTGGAGTGCCTCGCAACGCTGCAGGAGAAGAGCAACGTTTAATCGTTCTCGGGATGGGTAAGCTTGGCGGCTATGAGCTGAATGTGTCTTCTGATATCGATCTGATTTGCGTCTGGCCTGAGGCAGGTAGCACGCAAGCTGCCAGTGATGGTCAGAAATCAGTGGACAACAGCGAGTTCTTTCGTCGTGAAGTACAAAGGTTAACCGTCTTACTGAATAGTGTGACCGAAGATGCATTTGTCTTTCGCGTCGATACGCGCCTGCGCCCGTTTGGCGAGAGCGGCCCTTTGGTCATGAATTTTGAAGGGCTGGAAAATTACTATCTGACACAAGGTCGGGACTGGGAGCGATACGCGATGATCAAGGCGCGTGCTCTTACAGGCAGGCACGCTGATATACAGGAGCTTGAACAACTGATCATGCCTTTTGTCTATCGGCGGTACCTGGACTACGCCGCATTCGAATCGCTGCGAGATCTAAAAAGCAAGATTGCCTCGTCTGTGAAGCAGAAGGGTATGGTCGACAACATCAAGCTTGGCGCTGGTGGAATACGAGAGATCGAATTTATCGGGCAGGCCTTCCAGTTGGTGAGAGGCGGGCGCGACCCACGCTTTCAGATCCGGCCCATTGTTGAAGTACTTACATTGCTGACTGAGCTTCAACTCATGCCAGAAGATGAGGTGATTAGTCTGCTGAGAGCCTACGAATACTTGCGTCGTGTCGAGAATGGTGTGCAAATGATGCGTGACGAACAAGTACATAGTCTGCCAAAAGACCCACTCGATCAAGCCCGATTGCTCATGATGCTGAATGAGTCTGATTGGGATGAATTTAAAATTAGGCTGAACTCGCATCAGCAACACGTGAGTGCTTGCTTTGCGGCACTGTTTGAAATAGAGAACAACGACAGTCAAGGATTCGAGCACGCAAAACCTGCCACTACTGACGAACCTGGCGGTGTATCAACCTCGCCTGATGCTTTGCATCAGGATATCTGGAGTATCTTGTCAATTGCCGGTGAGCAGGATTCTGCTCCGTCGGAACAGTTATTAATTGATGCGGGCTTCGATGCAAGTGATGAGTTACTGGCTGCGATAAAAAGCCTGAATCATGGGTCGTTCTATCAGCGGCTAACCTCAAAAAGTCAGGAACGTGTAGATGCAATCGTACCGCTCATTATTCAATTGGCACATGAGCATAAAGACCCCTCACAGACGCTGACGCGTGCCTTGTCTCTGGTGCGAGCGGTGGCTGGTAGAAGTGGGTATCTACAGGTTTTGATTGATCAACCGGCGGCACTCGAAAGACTGGTCACCTTGTTTGCCGAGAGCCGCTGGTTGGCTAATTTTGTTCTGCGTCAACCGATGGTCATTGATGAGTTGCTTGCCGGGCCCGGAGAATCTCTGCCGGCAGACTCAGTTGCAGTGAGAGAGGAATCGATTGCGGAGGCGATGCGCTTGATTGATGCTGATCTTGATGTGCAGATGGATACCCTTCGTCATTATCGTCAGGGGCGTGAAATGCGAATTGCCTGCGCACAACTTGATGGCAGCCTGACACTCATGCAGGTTAGCGATCAGTTGAGCTGGCTAGCGGAATCGTTGATCGAGGCTGTGCTGATCCTGATTGAAGCACCCTTGCTCAAGCGCCATGGTCAGCCGCGCTGTGTTGAGGGTGATATAAGCCGGGAGACGAGTGTGGGTGTGGTTGCATACGGCAAACTCGGTGGGCTGGAGTTGGGGTTTGCTTCTGATCTGGATCTCGTATTTGTACACGATAGCGCCGGTTCACAGCAATACACAGACGGTGAAAAAAGTGTAGCGACAGCCGTTTACTACGCACGACTTGCGCAGAAGTTTGTTCATTTCATGGGAACCAGTACCCCTGCCGGCGTATTGTATGAAATCGATATGCGTTTGCGCCCTAATGGTAGCTCTGGTGTATTGGTGACTAGTATTGAAGCCTTTGCCAACTATCAACAGGCTGAGGCTTGGACTTGGGAGCATCAGGCTCTGATGCGAGCGAGAATCGTCGCCTCAAACAACGAGCTAACGCTGCGGTTTAACAAAATTCGGGCTGCTGTGCTGGGTCTACGCCGTCCAGCTGACGAAGTGAGAGAAGCTGTGTCAAACATGCGTGAGCGCATGCGCTCGGCTCTGGGTAATCATCGGACGGGCTATATGCATCTCAAACAAGATGCAGGCGGCGTGGCCGATATAGAATTCATCGTGCAATATCTGGTTTTGGCCCACGCCGCTGAATACCCGGCATTGTTGGACTATACCGATAACATCCGCGTGTTGGAGGTGGTAGAGCGCCATCAGCTGCTGCCCAAATCAGACACTCGATTGCTCTGCGAGTGTTATGTTAGCCTGCGAGAGCGGTTACATCTGCAGGCCTTGCAAGAGCTCTCGCCGTTGGTTGAACTGGATGACGATCTAATCGGGCTGCGAGATGCCATTGTCCAACTGCGAACACGGGTATTGGGTTGATATAGCGATCAATCCAGTACACTATCCGTAACAGCCGAACCACTGTGAATACCATCACTATGCAACAACCTAATACGCAAATGCTTGTCGAGGTCACGCCTGACGAGTTGCCCATGCACTGTCCGACACCTGGTAGCTCCTTGTGGAACAGTCATCCGCGCGTATTTATTCCGTTGGATGATGCACCCGAGGCCGTCTGTCCCTACTGCGGCACGCTCTTTCGACTGGTTGCCAGGAAGAGTGGCGCTTCTGTTGAGGCCAACTCCTCAGAGTGAGCCCGCGTTCGGGCGCATCCGCTAAAAAGGGGGTGACGCAAACGGTAGATGTGGGTGTTGTAACGCGCTCGCAGTCAGTGCCGGAAACCACCTATTGGCGGTTTCTGGAGAAAAGCAAACCTGCATTCGATGCGGATGTGTTTGATGAGCATAATTTGGCTGAGCGAGGGTTGCTCAGTGGTGTAGCAAAAGCCGGGCGAGGTAATACCTGTTTTTTTACTCTGGCAGGTTATGAGCTGGTACTGCGTCATTACCGGCGAGGCGGTATGGTTCAACATCTGAGCAAGGATCGTTATCTATACACCGGCTTGGAACGAACCCGTGCCATGCAGGAGTTCTCGGTGTTGCTGGAATTGCAGAAGCGAGCACTGCCTGCACCACGACCTTATGCCTGTCGGGTTACCAAATACATCAGCGGATATGGCGCCAGTCTGATTACTTATCGTCTTCCAGGGCAAACACTTGCAGAGCGCCTGGCCGCTGACTCAGTTGAACTGGCTCACTGGAATAGTATTGGCAGTATGATCGGGCAGTTTCATAGGGAAGGTCTTTATCACGCTGATTTGAATGCCCACAACATCTTGATTGATAGCCTTGGCCGTGTGGCCTTAATCGATTTTGATCGAGCGAGCTTTCGCAAGGACAAAGCGACAGCAGCAATAGGTGGCTGGCGTCAACAAAACATTAGACGACTTCGCCGCTCGCTGCTGAAACTATCGAAAGGCCGGACAAATGAGCGTGTAACCGAGGAATCAGACAACACTCAAAACCCGGATGCAGCTTTGCCAACGGGTTATGAACAAGGTTATCAGGCGATGTTGAAGTCTTGGGAGATCCTTTTAAAAGATTGAGCCGCTGTGCGGTTGAGGCGCATAGCTTAGGGCTCGAACTGACTGTGTTACTTAAGCGCTACTGCGCTAGCCCCATAGGAGTGACTCATAGCGTTGCAGAACATTCTCGCTGTCCTTTGCAAATTTACGCGCTCGCTCACCCATAGCCGACAAAGCGATATCATCCGTAGCGGCACGTTGCAAAAAGAGGGCAATCGCATTGGCATCCTGACCGACTGCGATAGCATCTTGCTCTAGTATCAGGGGCATAATGTCATCAAAATTGTGAGTATGCGGCCCTACTATGGTTGGGCAAGCATAACGTGCAGGCTCTAGCATATTGTGTCCGCCGCGGGTGATTAATGACCCCCCTACAAACGCTGCTTTAGCATGCTGGTACCAGGCTTGTAGTTCTCCCAGAGAATCAGCCAGGTAAAGCGTATCTTTGCTGTCGGGTTGTTGTCCCAGGCTGCGTTGCGGAACTTCCAAACTCAGCTGCTGTAATTGTTTTGCTATGGTAGTTCCACGTTCAGGGTGCCGAGGCACGATCACCAATAAGTGCTTAACACCCAGGGCAATCCAGGTTTGCGCCAGTTGCATTTCTTCGTCGTCGTGAGTTGATGCAGCGAGTACATAAGGTTTTGAAAGTAGCGGGCGCTGTTGATGTGAACTGACGGTCGCTGAATACTTCAAATTACCAGCTAGCTGCACCTTGTTGGCATCTGCGCCTAGTTCGATGAAACGCTGCAAATCTGTGCTTGAGCGCGCAAGAACCCGAACACCTTGTAGTGCGCAGCGATAGCTACTGGCAAGGATACCGTTGGATTGTGAGCTGGTTTTATTAGATAAACGGCCATTTATCACTGTTATCTGTATCGAGTGCTCTTTGCAACGAGCATACAACCATGGCCAGATTTCTGTTTCGACAATCCAAGCTTCTTTAACATTGGCTTGCTTGAAAAAGCGTTGGCAGGCACCGGGGAAATCAATGGGTAGGTATTGATGCCGGATACCGCTTAACGCCTGTTGTTCCAATACAGCGGCACCTGTTGGGGTACCTGTGGTAACGAGCAGTGGCGCATCGCCGCGATGTGCCTGAACGCTTTTTATCAGAGGAAGTACGGTAAATACTTCACCCACAGATGCTGCGTGAATCCAGAGATGTTTTTCATCTGCGCTGGCTCCTTGGCCTTCATTGTTGGTGTACATGCCCAGGCGTTGCATGAAATATTTTGTTCCACCATCTTTCCCGCTTCGCCATGCCGTGTAGAAAAACAAAACAGGGCTTAACAGTCTGACCAGAATCCGATAGCGCCAGGGTGGTGTCATGCGTAAGGGTTGGAGTGGCCAGGTGTCGGAGGTTTGAATCTTTTATGCGCCCAAAGGTATTGCTCTGGCTGCGATCTCACAGCTGCCTCCAATACATCATTGACTTGCTGCGTGGCTCTCTCGGCGTCAGAAAAATCTATATCCAGCGGTGCATGGAAAGTGAATGTATAACGCGCACCCTGCTCATGTCTTGTTGGCACAAACGGTATAACTGCTGCGCCTGTCATGCCCACAATTCTGGCCGTGCCAGTGGTTGATAGGGCCGGCTGGTTAAAATAGCGAGTGGTAATTCCGCCATGCTCAACAGCTACTGACTGATCGGGCGAATACCAGACGATCTCTCCGCGCCTGAGAGCTCTGACCATTTCTCTGATGTTCTTGTTCTCGATCAGTTTTACAACATGGCGAGATCGTTGGCGGAGCAGGTACTCTGCGAAAAGCGGGTTTTTAGGATTGTCGTAAACAGCGTTAACTGGCCAGCGTCCGCCAACCACCGCGCCGCATAGCTCCAATACGGTAAAGTGGGCCTGCAAAAGAATCACGCCTTTACCCGAACTCAGAGCTGCGTCAATGTGCTCAGCTCCATCAAAATCCATCTTAGCCATGCGCTTGGCCGAGCGAAACCAGATCCACGCAGTTTCTGCAGTGGCCATTCCCAGATGGGAAAAAGCGTCCTTGGCTAAGTATTCTCTCTCACTCTCATCCAGCTCAGGAAACGCCAGTGACAGATTGGTCCGGGTAACTCGGCGACGACTGCGCAGGCAACGGAACATTAGCGCGCCTAATGCTCTGCCGCAGCGCATGACAAGAGCGATGGGCAGCCGACTCAGTAACCAGAAGAAACCTATGCCGAACCAGGTGGGCCAAAAGCGAAGTGCCAGATATTGCTGCCAGTCAAACTGCGCAGACGTGACAGACTGCTGGTTTCTCGGCAGGTGGCTATTCGACAAGAGCTTCTGGCTTACTCGGGGAATGCAAGGAAGCGATTGATGGCAAACAGATCTTCTTCGGTCAGGGTTCCAGACGCTGCTCGCAGGTTCAGACTGTTAATGATGTAGTCGTAACGAGAACCCGCATAATCAGAACGAGCACTGTAGGTGTCTCTCAACGCTTGCAAGACTTCCACTGATGTTCGAGTACCGGCGCGAAAACCTGCCTCTGCAGATTCCGCTGATTTTTGTGTCGACACCAATGCCTGTCGCAGCGCCCGCACCAAACTGATCGATGCAAGTACACCTCTGTAACTATCTCGTGTTTGTTGAGTTGTTGTGCGCTGCTGCACTATCAATTGTTGATTGTCTGACAGTGCCTGGGATTTTGCCTGGGCTACCTGTGCGTTGACGCGTCCACCAGTCAGGACGGGTATTCTGAGTTGAAGTTTAATCTCGCTTGCATCGACATCGTCTCTACCGAGCTGTTCGGTTGTATTTGACGCTGCGACACCCACCAGATCTAGAGTAGGGTAGCGATTGCCACGTTCGATTCCCACCTGAGCGCTACTACTCTGGCTGTTGAGTCTGGCGATAACCAGCTCCAGATTCTGATCCATTGCCAGCTCTACCCACGTGTCGATATCTGCAGGATCAGGAGCTGCCAAGGGAAGATCGCTTGCCAGCGGAGTGAGCAAATCAACTTCAAGTCCGCTAATGCGCCGGAGTGCTTCCTGAGCTGTTGAAAGCTGGTTTGACGCAGCAATTTCCTGGGCAACGGCGAGATCGTACTGAGCCTGCGCGGTACGAACGTCAGTGATTGGGACCAGCCCGACATCAAATCGTCTTTCAGCCTGTTCTCGTTGCCGACTGATGGCTTGCAGCTCTGATTGGCTGAATTCGACATTGGCCTGCGCGCGCAGTACGTCGAAGTACACCGTGGCTGCGCGCAGAATCAAGGTTTGACCTACCGCGGCATACTGTGCTTCTGCCTGCAGGACGCCCAATTCAGCCTGCTCAATCAGCTTGCTGTTTGATCGGTTGAACAGAGTCTGGGTCACCGATAGTGAGAGAGCGGTATCTTCGTAAGAGCCTTGCCCGTCTGAGCTCGCGGCATTAATACCCGCCTCTGCGTTGATGCTTATTTGTGGTCGAAACGCAGACTTGGCTAGCGGCACACGCTGCCTGGCCGCCTGCAGATCAAATTGAGCCGCTTGAAATTCAGCATCGTACTGTTTCGCCTGCTCGTAGACCTCACGCAAATCTGCAGCCTGCGCACCGGTGGTTAGCGCAAAACAAAACAACAGTCCGGTGGGTAGGTTTGGCAACAGCCGACAGCGTTGCCTTGCAGCAGCAAAGCGCAGGGACAAAAAACGGCCGGTCTCTAACAAAGCTGACATTTTGAGGGCAATACAGCTATTCAAGGTCATTTTTAAAATACAAAGCTGGGTGATTCGGAATCGAAGTTTATTAGCGCGTCTACGCTGGTCTCGAACAGGCTTTCACGACTCCATTCGGTCTCTCGCACACGGGTGACAAGTATCGCTTCCAGGGTCGGTTGCGAAGCCTCTCCAATCATTGCAAACAACCGGCCACCCATATTCAATTTATTGAGGTAGAACTCTGGAATGGATGGAATAGCACCAGAAAAAGCAATCGCATCGTATCCATCTTGCGCATCCCAGGTTTGCGTTGCGTCCTGATGCAGCAGGGTTACGTTTGCCACACCCATCGATGCTAAACGCGTGGTTGCACTCTCGCTTAAGGCTGAAATTATTTCGATGCTGTCCACATGGGCGGACAACCGAGCCAGACAGGCAGTGAGGTAACCGCTTCCGGTGCCAATTTCCAGCACCGAATCTGTTACTTCAAGTAGTAAGGCTTGTAACAGGCGGCCGTCAACCGTTGGTTTGAGCATATGCTGACCGTGGCCGATGGGTAACTGGAAATCGCTATAGGCAACGCCACTGTGCTCAGGTTCGAGAAAGGCTTCTCGCGGCACCTCTGCCAGGACATCCAGTACACGCTGATCAAGCACATCCCAAGGTCGCACTTGTTGTTCGATCATATTACTGCGGGCGAGCTGTAAATCCATGTGAGAGCCAGTGTTTAGATGGATGAAGTGACTATTGCGGCCACAAGCAAGCGTATTGCGCATACTCACAGCGAATTATAGGCCAAGCAGCTGGCTCTAAGGTCACAGAGCAGCAGTCACGCCTGATTATTTATCTGACGCTTTAGTAGTTACCACCGTCAACCCCGATTGGATTGATTGCTCAGGGACGAATTTCCAGCTGCCCCACTACTATCGATCCAAGGGGGAGTTCCTGCCAGACTACCTATGTGCTGGACTACTGGGCTACTTACTGTTCTGGAACGACACTCGTGGCTTGAGGGCCTTTAGCGCCTGCCTCAACGTCGAAGGTCACTTTTTGGCCTTCATTCAGCGTTTTAAAACCTTCAGCTTTAATCGCAGAAAAATGCACGAAGACATCATCGCCGCCGTCGTCTTGCGATAAAAACCCGAATCCCTTGGCTTCGTTAAACCATTTGACTGTACCTGTCGCCATAATTCCCACCTGTTGTTCGCCGCCGTAAACAGCCATCTCAATCGGGTTTTAATGGCCGATCTGGCTGCTTGCGGTTGGGCCGTATAGCACAGTCTACTGATTTTCGTGAATCAGACCACAAATTTAACACTTATTATGGCTATTCTGCGCTTTCACCCTTATCAGGAGCGGGGCCGGGCTTTCCAGATTGGTCTCCATCGGTATTGATATTAGCCGTTTTGTTGGCAGGTTTTCGCCGTCGTCTACGTCTTTTTGGTTTGTCTGGAGAGCCAGCCTCGGTGTTTTTTTGCGCTGTTACAGCCGTGGAATCAGGGTTACTTTCGGCGGCTGCAGTGTTACTCGATGGCTTATTGTCGTTGGCCTTGCCGCTATTGCTACTCTGAGTCGGGCGTTTGCCTCGCCCGCCACTGCCTGAGCGCGCTCGGGAATCGCGTGCGCTGTTTCTGCCGCCACGCCCGCTTCCACTCTTGCGATTCGGGCCACTGCTCACTCGCTCGCGTTCAATGCGCTTGGGAGGTTTCGGGGTTATCAACAGCTCATCGGTGATCATTTCAAGGGGAATGCTCTGACCGATGTAATCCTGGATCTCAGGCAAGGAGAACGAATAGTTCTCGCAGGCGAAACTGACCGCTACCCCTTGTGTTCCAGCGCGCGCAGTTCGCCCTATCCTATGCACATAGTCCTCGGCTTGCTGAGGTAGGTCATAGTTGAATACATGGCTCACCTCGTCGATGTGCAAGCCACGCGCAGCAACGTCAGTGGCAATGAGAACTGGCAGCTTACCGGCGGTAAAGTCAGCCAGAATACGCTGACGCCGGTTTTGCTTTACATCGCCGGACAAGGTGCCGCAGGCAAAGCCATTACCCAGCAGAAATCCTTCGATTTTTTCGGCTGTTCTTTTGGTATTGACAAATATGATGGAGCGGGGCGGTTCTAGAGACGTCAGCAGGCCCAATAACAGAGGTATCTTTTCATCACTGCCCGGTTGGTATAGGGCTTGACGAACCCCATCTGCAGTCACACCGGTTTGCACCGTCTTTATTTGCTCAGGATTGTCCATGTGCTCATAGGCCAGTTCCATCACCCGGTGAGATAAGGTTGCTGAAAACAGCATGCTTAAGCGTTGGGTGGGCTCAGGCATACGACGAAGCAGGAAACGAATATCAGCGATGAAACCTAAATCAAACATTCGATCGGCTTCATCGAGCACGGCGATTTCGATTTTTTTCAAATCGAACACTTTTTGCTTGAAATAATCGATTAATCGGCCAGGTGTACCGATCAGCACGTCCACACCGGCGGCAAGCTCTTTTCGTTGCTTGTCATAGTCAATGCCACCATAGACAACCGAACATTTCAGGGATGTGTGAGCGCCAAGCGCATCAGCATCCTTTTTTATTTGTATGGCTAGTTCACGGGTGGGAGCAATTATCAGCATGCGCGGCTGATCTTTTCGACGATCGACAGCCTCGTTTGCCAGGAGCCGGGAAAAGCTGCCGAGTAAAAAAGCCGCGGTTTTTCCGGTACCTGTTTGCGCTTGAGCAGCGACATCTTGTCCAGAGCTGATGACGGGGAGTGTGAGCCCCTGAATCTCGGTGCAATTGCTAAACCCCATCTCCACGGTAGCGCGAAGCAGTGGTTCTGGCAGGTTCAGCTCTTCAAACGTGCCAACTGCCGCGGGGGTATCCGGTTTGTTTTCCGGGCTCGAACCTGATTGGTGTGTTGTCATACGATCTGTATCATGCGATCTGGTAAGGTATTAGTGAGGCTAAGGAGCACGCGTTTTGGTGCCAATAAGACCATGCCTGTTTAGGTTTTTGGTCAGGCACGAATTCCGAGTTGCAATCATCGTTAGGCGTACATATCTTGCCGTAACGAACTTTTACGTTGTCCGTGTTCAAACTGTCATACGCTGGTCGCCAATAAGAGCTTCCCGCTATCACTTAATCAGACCGAGGTGCAAATGAGCGACCATATTACCCCTATTACTGATGCGACTTTCGAAGAAGAAGTGTTGAAGTCAGATACTCCCGTACTGGTTGACTACTGGGCAGAGTGGTGCGGACCCTGTAAAGCGATTACTCCTGTTCTGGAAGATGTTGCTCCCGGGTACGCTGGAAAAGTAAAGATCGTCAAGATGAATATAGACGAGAATCCGAATACCCCCCCTAAATACGGTATACGCAGTATCCCCACGCTGATGCTATTCAAGAATGGAACCGTTGAAGGCACCAAAATAGGGGGTCTTAACAAATCACAACTCACTGAGTTCCTGGATCAGAACGCCTAGCGCACCGTTTCAGAAGCTTTCACAGCCTATATTTTATGCAGGTTTTACCCTGCTGATAGTGCGTCTTGACTTTTGTCAGGACGCATACTCCATACGGCTTTTAGGCTAAGATTCGACTAAAGCCTGCATCATTCTGCAAAAATCATCGATAGTTTGTGGACTAATGTGCGCTGCTGTAACTTAATATCGGTGAAAGCAGGACGATTCTGGTCAATGGATTGCATGTTAGCTTATGCTTTCTCAGTATTTAGGCTGGACTCACTGCTAAGGTCATGCTAGATTGTCTGCAAGTGAATAGCAGCCCGCTCATCTCTCCAGCGCGCGCCATCTTAAAAGCTTTCAAATAAAACCTCTCAGTAAGATCGATTAGCCACAGCTGCTGGCATCTACCAATCCCCGGCGTTCCTCGCCCACCCCTGTCTTAATTGTATGAACCTTACCGATTTAAAGAAGAAGAACCCAACCGAACTCATAGATCTTGCGCAGTCAATTGGCGTTGAGAGCATTGCGAGGCAACGCAAACAGGACATGATCTTTTCGATCCTGAAAGCGCAGTCGCGTAAAGGTGAAGATATCTTCGGTGGTGGTGTGCTGGAAATACTTCAGGATGGTTTTGGTTTCCTGCGATCAGCTGACAGTTCTTATCTGGCAGGGCCAGATGATATATATGTATCACCGAGTCAAATACGGCGGTTTGCTTTGCGAACCGGAGACTCTATTTTTGGCAAAATACGACCTCCCAAAGAAGGTGAACGTTATTTCGCTTTGCTGAAAGTTGATGAAATTAACTTCAGTCCGCCCGAACAAGCTAAGAACAAAGTACTGTTCGAAAACCTTACACCTTTGCATGCTAATGATCGATTTACCATGGAAAGGGGCAACGGTAGTACGGAGGATATAACCGCACGAATCATTGACTTCGCAGCACCCATTGGTAAAGGCCAACGTGGTCTTATCGTGTCTCCACCCAAGGCGGGTAAGACACTCATGCTGCAGAACATCGCGCAAAGTATTGCTGCAAATTCTCCGGATTCCTATTTAATCGTGCTGCTGATTGATGAGCGCCCGGAAGAAGTCACTGAAATGCAGCGTATGGTTCAGGGTGAAGTCATATCAAGTACGTTTGATGAACCTGCTGCTCGACACGTGCAAGTTGCTGAGATGGTTATCGAAAAAGCCAAGCGTTTGGTTGAGCACAAGAAAGACGTCGTTATCCTGCTCGATTCCATTACACGACTGGCTCGTGCCTACAATACGGTTGTACCGTCTTCGGGCAAGGTGTTAACTGGTGGTGTTGACGCAAATGCATTGCATCGTCCTAAACGTTTTTTTGGTGCGGCGCGTAATATTGAAGAGGGCGGCAGCTTAACGATCATCGCAACTGCACTGGTTGATACAGGCTCTAAGATGGATGAGGTTATCTATGAAGAGTTTAAGGGTACCGGTAACATGGAGCTTCATCTGGATAGACGCATTGCTGAAAAGCGTGTATTCCCGGCGATCAATATCAATCGATCAGGAACTCGTCGCGAAGAACTCATGATGGATCAGGAAGAGCTACAAAAGACCTGGATTTTGCGCAAATTTATTCACTCGATGGATGAAATAGAAGCGGTTGAATTTCTCTTGGGTCGTTTGCAGCAAACCAAGACTAACAACGAATTCTTTGATTCAATGAAGCGCTAGCTAGCGCGTTTGTCAGAGTTCAAGTTCTGCTGATTGCACGGTAACCAATATCGCTGCGATATCGATAGCCTTCCCAATGAATCTGTGCCGCTGCTGTTTCAGCGTGCTGTTTGGCTTCAAGAAGTGTATTACCGATAGCTGTTGCACAGAGCACCCGGCCACCTGCAGTCACTATGCGATCGTTCTCGATTTTAGTGCCTGCGTGGAATACCTTACAGTTTTTAGAATTGACTGAATCTAATCCAGTGATCGGCTTACCCTGACTGCTACCTGCAGGGTATTCGCCAGCAGCCAGTACAACTCCAATGGCGCTGCCAGCATGCCAAACTGCCTCGGTTTCATTCAGTGTGCCGTCAACTGCATGATCCAATAGTGACAACAAATCACTTTCTAATCGCATCATGAGTGGTTGAGTTTCAGGATCACCCAAACGCACGTTGTATTCCACCACTCGTGCTTGACCATTTTCAATCATCAAGCCAACGTATAGAAACCCGGTAAACGGCATACCGTCATTGGCTAGTGCATCAATAGTGGGTTGGAGGATATCGCTGACGACATGTGCATGAACCTCATCAGTCACAACCGGGGCGGGGGAGTATGCGCCCATGCCGCCGGTATTAGGGCCCTGATCACCTTCGTCACGTGCCTTGTGATCCTGACTACTGGCCAGCGGTAAACAGTGTCGCCCCGATACGACGGCGATGAAGCTTGCCTCTTCTCCGCTCAAAAACTCTTCTACAACCACTTGTGCACCAGCGTCTCCAAATTGTCCTGCGAGCATGGACTCGACGGCATTACAAGCCTCTTCGATAGTTTGAGCGACAACAACACCTTTGCCAGCTGCAAGACCGTCTGCTTTAACAACGATCGGTGCACCACGTTCTTTGATCCATGCTATCGCCGGGGCAGCTTGGCTAAAAGTGGCATAGGCGGCGGTGGGAATCCGGTGCCTCGCCATGAAATCCTTGGCAAATGCTTTACTGCCCTCTAGCTGTGCTGCTGATTGCTGTGGGCCAAATATGCGCAAGCCGGCTTCGTTAAACAGATCAACGATGCCTGCAACCAGAGGTGCTTCAGGACCTACGATGGTCAGATGTACAGAGTGTTCGCGAGCAAATGCGAGTAACGAGGCATGATCGCTAACCGCAATATCGAGTAATTCAACCTTGTCTTCAAGCTGCATACCTGGATTGCCAGGAGCTACACTGATTCGGGTAACAGCAGGTGACTGTGCCAGTTTCCAGGCCATCGCATGCTCGCGTCCGCCGCTTCCAATCAGTAAGAGATGCATCGCCTGTTAAATCCGCAAAAGCGTTATTCTAACGCACCCCAATCAACGCTCCACACTTGTTACTGATTCTCCCCCAAAATACCGTGGCCAAAAGTTTGTTTTTACCACTTATTGTTTGGTTTGCCTGACAGAGATGGTGCAGGTCTAGCTTCACATCGTGGTGGTGCGGGATTGGCTTCACATAGTGGTGGTGCAGGTCTAGCTGCACATCGTGGTGGTGCGGGATTAGCTTCACATAGTGGTGTTTTAAGGTATGTTGTATTCATTTACAGAGATTATTGCTGATGACATTTGACTGTCGCTCTGCCCTTTATATGCCTGCGAGTAATGCGCGTGCACTGTCCAAGGGGCCTGGCCTGGCGGCTGATGCAATTATTATCGATCTGGAAGACTCGGTTGGTCCTGAGGCTAAGCTGATGGCTCGAGATCAGGCTGTTAAGACCTTGACCGAAGTTGATTATGGCTATCGGCTTCGTGCCTTACGCATAAACGCTGCCGATACGCTCTGGTATCAGGATGATGTGGATGCCGTTATTAGCAGTATCCCTGATGTACTGGTTTTGCCCAAGGTCGAATCAGCTGAGGATATTGCCAGAGTATCGGCACTGCTTGATGCTGATCATCGAGCATCTAATGTAGCCATCTGGGCCATGATGGAGTCCGCCGCGGCTGTTGTTAACGCAGCTAAGATTGCTGGCTGTAAAAAGGATCTACCTAGATTGACTGCTCTGCTTGTGGGCAATAATGATCTGTCAAGATCTGCAAATATGCCTATCAGCTCTGATCGCACCTATCTATTGCCCTGGTTAATGACTTGGGTGGCGGCTGCCAAAGCTAATCACCTGGGCATTCTGGATGGTGTATATAACGAATATAGGGATCTTGAAGGCTACGAATCTGAATGTGTGCAGGGAGTCTCCATGGGTATGGATGGCAAGACCCTGATTCATCCCACTCAAATTGATATCGCAAACAATATATTTACGCCTTCCCAAAGTGAAGTCGAGCATGCGTTGGCAGTGGTTGCGGCTTTCGCTGATCCTGCCAATGAAGGCGCTGGTGTATTGCAACTAAATGGTCAAATGATAGAACGCCTGCATTTGCAAATGGCCCAACGTACTCTGGCGAGAGCAAAGAAACGGGGCGCGCTCGTTTGAAGACACTTGGCCTGCCTTTGCTCCTATTGCTCATAGTAGTGTCTGCGATTGGGCCGATGACACTCAATGGAGTGTTGCCTGCGACCACTGCCATCATGTTGGAACTCAACACGCCATATGAAATGGCTCAGCTTGTTCTCACGATTTTTTTACTTGCCAGTCTAATATCACAGTTGGTACTGGGACCTGCCGCGGATCGCTTTGGTCGTCGTCCCATTATGCTGCTGGGTCTTTGTGTGTTTGTTGTAGGAAGTCTGGTATGTGCTGCTGCCATGTCGATCGAATGGTTGCTGTTTGGTCGATTCATCCAGGGAGTGGGTGGGGCGGTTTGTGTTTTTCTACCTCGCACGATTGTTCGGGACGTATTCTCCCGTGATCGAGCTGCCAGTGTGATTGGCTATATGACCACAGCGATGATGGTTGCGCCGTTGTTTGGACCGGCAGTAGGTGGTTGGGTGACAGACTTGTATAGCTGGCGTTACATGTATGCAGGTCTTGCGGCTTTGTCCAGTTTACTCATCTTGTTTGCCTGGTTGCACCAGGTCGAGACGCTGGCTTCCAAGCAAGTGGGAGCCACTGCTGAGCCACGCGGCGAATCGATGATGTCATCGTCCATGATACTGCTGCGCAATCCCCGTTTCCTGGCATGCGCGTGCATGCAGGCCGGTGCCGTGGGTGTGTATTATGCCTTTTTGGCTGGTGCGCCCTATGTAGCCATGGAGAGCCGTGGTCTTAGTGCGTCCAGCTATGGAATCTGGTTCGCAATGGTTGCCACGGGCTATCTAAGTGGCAATCTGATAGCAGGTAAGTTCTCTGAACGCTATGGTGTCGAGCGTATGATTCTATGGGGTTTCGTACCCTTTGCGATAGGCGTGAGCTTGTTCTGGATACTGTCGCCGTTTTCCCATCCCATTAGTCTCTTTCTACCGATGCAGCTGGTGGCCTTCAGCAATGGTGTGTCGCTGCCGAGCATGATTAGCGTGGCCATGAGCATACAACCCAAACTGGCGGCTTCTGCTTCGGGTTTGGCAGGCAGCATGCAAACTGCCTTTGGGGTGATATTGACCTTTATGGTGGGTTATCTTTTGCCTTTCGGTGATAGCTGGTTATTCGTGTTGTTGAGTATTTCTGCGTGTTTATCCGTTTGGGGTCTCTGGTTGACCAGGCAGCAGCAGCGACTTGCCACTGCATAATCGACTAGTTCAGCGCTGCCCGCCGTTGATCTCTATCACCTGTCCAGTGATGTAGCCCGAAAGCTCCGGCGCTGCCAGAAACAAAAAAGTGGGTGCACAGTCTTCTGAGCTGCCCAGTCGCTGCAATGGAATCTGCTTGCGCGTAGCCTCCAACTTTTCTTCACTGGAATAGCGTGCATGAAAATCGGTGTTGATTACGCCGGGTGATACCGCGTTGACTCGGATGCCTTCCGGTGCCAGTTCGCGGGCTAAACCACGCGAGTAGGTTGAGACGAAAGCCTTGGTCGCTGAGTAGATTGACGACCCCGGACTGCCCCCGGTAGAGGCCGATATGGAAACCGTATTGACGATGGATGCGTTGTTGGCTTTTTTGAGCAGAGGCAGTAAACCCCGGCTTATGCGTACAACTGCACTCTGGTTGAGTTCGACAATCTGGTTGTATTGTTCCTCGGTCAGTGTCTCTGCTGGAAATCGTCCGAACATGGTGCCGGCGTTGTTCACCAGCACATCGATTTGATCCGTCTGCGCGGCTGCGAATTCTACAAACCTCAGTTGATCATCGGGCTGCGTGAAATCACCGCTTGTAGTTATGATGTTGTCGGGTAGTTCGGCTGCGTAGCGATCATCCCGGCCAAGGTGAGCAATTATCTTGGCTCCGGCGGAGTGGAATGCGAGCGTGGCCGCGCGGCCTATACCGTTGCCTGCGCCGGTTATCACTACGGTACGCCCTTCAAATAAATTGCCAAATACGGAAAGCGTCATGTTCAGGTATTGCCGTTGAGAGAGATGACGTCAGTATAAGGATGCTGCGCGTATCGTGCAGAGCCCGTTTATACTGTTACAACGAATTAGAGAAGATGGATCCGCATGGGCCTGATGTCATTGCTAAATCGCTACAGGGCAGGTACTCAAGCTGCGAACGCTGCACCTGAGCTCATGTCGGATGCTGACTATGAGAAAGCCCGGATCACCGCCTCTGGAAAACAATTTCATCAAGAGCTGAACTATTTTATCCGGCGCATCGAAAACCTGCAGAATTTTTCACTGGTTCGTTTTGGTGATGGCGAGATGATGATCATAGAGGGTCAAGGCATCGACCTTTCAGGCAAATACAATGGCGAGCACAAGTACGTACCGGGCGATGCGCAGCAAGAGCAGCAGCGCAGTTTACTGGCGCAATCGCTGGCTTACAGAGACGCTGATTACTTTGTGGGTATTGCCTGCCCCTGCTGCGTCGGACAGGCCAGTTTTGATCACTTGAAGCAGGCTGCCAATCAGCACGAGCAACAACTTAGCTGGGCTAATGTGTTTGTCAATTCCAATTACAGCGCGTTTCAGGAGCGTTTAGTGCCAGCTCTGAGCCTGCGTAGGGTCAATATTGTCTGCCATGAAAGGGCTGTGACAGACAATCTGCCATTTGTCATCAATAGGCGGTTCAGTGTGGGTCCCAATTCATGGGTTAATGATCATCAACGACTAAGGCAAGAGATGCTTGAGTACATTGAATCCGTACAGGGCAATGATGAGGTGTTTCTCTTCTGCGCAGGTGTCTTGTCGAACATCATTATTTTCGAACTAGCTACCCACGCCCCTCAACACACCTACATCGATATGGGTTCGGTTTTTGATGTGCAGCTAGAATTGGGAAAAACGCGTAAGTACTTAAAAAAGGGCAAGACACTCAAGAAGGTGTGTGTCTGGAACTAACGCTAGTTGGCAGGAAGGGGGTAGAGTATTTCCTGATCAATTTCTATGATTGAGCCGCTAATATTGTTAATGCGGCGCAGTTCAGAAACGGTGGTGCCATAGGTCTGCGCAATCTTGCCCAGATAATCCCCTGACTTAACTAGATAGCTACCATAAAGCGGTTCAGCAACTTGTGTAAGAGTACTGCCGGCATCCTGATTGTTGTTTCCGACTGAGACGTTTGCTGTTGAAGCGTTATTGATAGTGGAGCTGCTAGCCTGCACAGTGGTACCCACTGAAGAGGGCTGCGCTATAGATCCGTTGACTGCGATAGTTGAACCTGAGTTGCCATTGATGGCAGTGCCGGTGGTCGTCAGCGACGGGTTGTTGCCAGCTTGTTGGCTATTGGCAATGATGGCAGAGGCTTGTGTGTTGGGGTTTAGAGTTGTAGTGGCTGGTGCGCTGGCTGTGGTCTGCACGGGTGCATACGAGGCTATATTAGATTGCCATCTGTAAATGCCCGCAGCCAAGGCTGAGGCAGATACTACCAGTATGATTACATCAGATTTGGCAATCACCGAACTGCTCCCTCTAGGTTCCTACAATCCTACATCATAGCGGCATGTTGCCATTAACATGCGTCTGGCATCACTATAGTGGTCGAAATGTATAAGGCTTGGTCATGAAAAGCAGACTTCCTCACATCCGCTTTAGTTCATTGTAGAGCTTAAAACGCGATTTGTGAGCAGTACAACACACTTTGCCTGCCAGTTAGACGAAATATTGTTCATTTGATAAACAATGTGTCATTACAACGTGACTGGGTCTCTAGAGTCGATCCAGCCAGCTATAGCCGGTCATGGCCAGAGCTAGCAGGGTCGGCCGGAGTTGTTTGCCGCCTGGAAAACTTGCACCTGGCAAGCGGCCCAGCAAATCGAAACGCTCTTTCATGCCACCAATATGTTCACCAATAGCCGTACCACCCATCGCGGCTAATGCCACACCATGGCCGGAATACCCGCCCGCGGTGTAAAAACCTTCTGCCAAACGCCCTACATAGGGGAGTCTGCTTCGCGTAATCGCCAGTGTGCCGCCCCATGAATAGTCGATTCGGGCGTTTTCCAATTGCGGAAAAACACCCAGCATGGCTTTTCTTACCGAACGCTCAATTAGTTTTGGGAAGCGGTAGGAGTAGTTTTCACCACCGCCAAACAACAATCGATCTTCGCTGACTCGACGAAAATAGTTAACCACGAAACGCGAATCCGCCACCGCATTATTGTAGGGCAGTAGGGCCTCAGCTTGTTCTCCAAGGGGTTCTGTAACGACAATGAAGTTGTTGATAGGCATCACACGCTTGTTGAGCACCGTACTTAAATCATCGACATAGCCATTGCAAGCCAGCACGACATTTTCGCAAACTACACTGCCACTGGGCGTCACGACGCGATAGCGCGTTGAGCGCGGTAGCGGCTCAATTCTGGTAACTTCACTGAGTTCGTGAATGATGGCGCCGGCTTTCTCAGCAGCCACGGCAAAAGAGTGAGCCATCTTTAACGGATGCACATGTCCTGCATCGTGATCAATACAACCACCGAAGTAACCTTCGCTATCGACACGTTGTTTGAGTGCCGAACGATTAAGTGGTTCTAGCGCATCGTAGTGGTACTCACGATTCATAAAAGTACAGTAGTCATGTAGTTCCTTCAGGCCACGTTTTCTGTGAAGCGCTGTTACGATTCCGGGGTGATATTCGATATCAATGTCATGTTCCTGGCAAAGCTTGTGTACAAAAGCTTTTGCCTCTTGCGTTACCGCCCACAATTCGTGTGCGGATTGCTTGCCCATGCTTTTTTCCAGTTCGATTTGGCTCTGGTTGTATCCGCTTCCAAGCTGACCACCATTTCGTCCTGATGCTCCCCAACCGATTCGATGAGCATCAAGCACGATAGCCTGTTTGCCTTGCTGCGCCAGGCACAGCGCGGCTGACAAACCGGTAAACCCCGCACCTATGATGCAGGTGTCAGCACTTGTATTACTCTCCAGGCTTGATCGTTTTGGTGTGGAGCAGCTCGCTTTGTACCATGAGGGCGCATGCTCACCACGCCCATCGTTTGCGTAGAGCAGTTTCATTCGAGCTGCGCCTTGCTAGACATTGAGTAGCAGGTGTTCGCGTTCCCAGGGACTGATTACCTGTAGGAACGCTGCAGATTCCTGATGCTTGACCGTGCGATACAATTTGCAAAATTCCTCGCCCAATAGCTTTTCCAAAGCCGGATTGGCGCTAAAGAGTTCCAGCGCAACTGACAGATCACGCGGCAGGTCATGTGGCAGGGAGTAGGCGTCACCCTTGATCGATTCACGTGGTGTCATCTTGTTAACCATGCCTGTGAGTCCACAGGCAAGGCTTGCGGCAATTGCCAGGTAAGGGTTGCAATCCATGCCGACCACTCGATTCTCAACTCGTCTGCTGGCAGGATTCGACAACGGGATGCGTATACCCGTTGTGCGATTATCGATACCCCATTCCAGATTGATAGGTGCCGAATCATCGCGGCGAAAGCGTCGATACGAATTGACATAAGGTGCGAGTATGCAAATGACATCGGGCGTAAGCGCCTGTTGGCCGGCAATGAATCCATAAAACAGATCCGTGGGTTCGTCCTTATCGTTATTGAAGATATTTTTACCATCTGACGACGACACAACACTCTGATGTATGTGCATGGCGCTGCCGGGTTGCTCCTCCATCGGTTTGGCCATGAACGTGGCAAAGCAACCATTCTTCAGTGCTGCTTCCCGAATCAGTCTTTTGTAGAAAAACACCTGATCTGCAAGCTCGACAGGATCACCGTGCATTAAATTGATTTCGATTTGACCAGCGCCACCTTCTTGAATGATGGTATCGATCTCAAAGCCCTGAGCCTCAGCAAAATCGTATATGTCATCGATGACTGTGCCATATTCTTCTACCGCACTCATGCTGTAGGCCTGCCGTGCAATGCCTTGTCTACCTGTTCTTCCAATAGGCGGTTCTACTGGCAGATTCGGATCGATATTAGGCTTAGTCAGATAAAACTCCAGCTCTGGCGCTACCACTGGCTTCCATCCATGCTTGGCATATTCACCAATAATGCGTTTAAGAACGTTACGCGGAGCCATGCTGACCGGTGAGCCATTCTGGTTGTGAACATCGTGTACAACTTGCAGAGTTACATCGGCCGACCAGGGAACTGCCGTGGCAGCAGAAAAATCGGGTACCAGAACCAGGTCTGATTCAGTCCATTGATCGGGCATGTCTTCCAGATCAACGTAGTCGCCGGTGATGGTCTGGTAAAAAATGGATGTAGGAAGATACATAGCATCGCCGCGCGCAAACTTTCTGGCCGGCATGGCCTTGCCACGAGAAGTACCAGCGATATCGGCAATGACACATTCGACATCATCAACCCGTCGTCCATTAAGCCAGGTATGGAATGCGTCGGGCAGTTGCTCCATCCATTGGGAATGTGTGCTCATGTGATCGTTCGCTCAAGAAAACGACGGAGTGTGTTGGCTACATTCTCCCGTTCCAGGGGGCAATGTAAAGATTCTTTTGCGTGCGTTAGTATTTGCTCAGGTAGAGTTGCACCGCGCGTGGCGAGCAATCCATCGACAAAGTACCGATCGAACTCAGGGTGGGGTTGGATGGTCAGGATGTCGTCGCCGTAAACCAGTGCCGCATGTTTGCAAAAATTCGTGCTGCCCACGGTTCTGGCAGAAGCTGGCGGCTCAATAACCTGATCCTGATGATAGGCGATGAGCGCTGTTTTCGAATCCTTTGCACCATCTTCCTGCAATAATACCGGTGCACCAAAAACCTGTTCGTCCAGATCATATTCAACACGACCAACCGACCAGCCACCAGAGAATTTTTCTACCCTGCCTCCCAGTGCCTGTGCAATCAGTTGATGACCAAAACAGATGCCAACCATTGGTATCTGAGCTGCAAAACTATCGCGCACAAATTGTTCTAACGGGGCAATCCAGTCATGATTTTCGTAGACCCCGTGGCGTGAACCGGTAATCAGCCAGGCATCCGCCGCGTGAATACTGTCGGGAAAAACGCCATCCAGAACCGGCCAGTGACGATAGTCGAACGATTTTTCACCCAGCAGATCGATAAACAGCTGGTTGTAGTCTTGAAAGGTGTCTGACATTTCTTCAGGGGCGCGACCAGCTTGAAGAATACCCAGACTCCTGTTTGCTGCTTGCATGCTTGTCTTACCTGTTGAGACGTTCAAGAAAAAAAAGATGGTGGTGGCTTTTACAGCACTTACAAACCAATAGCATCGCGAAAACCGTACCACCAGGAGCCTACAGTAGAATAGGGTGCGCGAAAGCGCTGCCCGCCTGGAAACGAATACCAGGGAAGGGCTGCAAATCGATCAAAGCGCTTCGTGTTTCCTGAAATGGCTTCGGCAAGCAATCTACCGAATAGATGCGATCCGGTGACGCCATGGCCGCTATAGCCCATCGCAAAATAGACCTGTGGGCCGAGTTTGCCCAATTGAGGAACACGAGAGAACGACAGCGCAAAGTTACCACTCCAGGCGTGAGTAACTGGTGTGCCGCGAAGCTCAGGAAAGACCTTTTCCATATGGGGGCGCAGTTTTGCTTCGACGTCTTTCGGATCGTTGCCACCATAGACAGTGCCGCCCCCAAACAACAAGCGCCTATCGGCTGAGAGTCTGTAGTAGTCCAGAATATAGCGCACATCTTCTACACAGGCATCGGTGGGAAGCAGCTTGTTCGCTAAGTCTTCGGCTAAGGGTTCGGTTGCCATAACCTGGGTCGAGACCGGCATGACACGTGGTGCCAGTGCAGGCACACTCTTTCCGAGATAGGCGTTGCCACAAACGATCAATGTATTGCAGCTCACACTGCCTTGTTCAGTGATGACTACAGGCTTGGATTCGATTGAATCAATACGCTTAACCCGAGATTGTTCATAGATGGTACCGCCGTTCTTTTCCAGGGCGGCCGCTTCACCTTGAGCCAGATTCAATGGATGCAAATGACCACCGGAATGATCAATCATGCCTCCACAATAGAGTGATGAGCCGACATGTTGTTGCAGCGCCGCTTTGTCTAGTAGTTCGTGATCATCCATGCCATGGCGTTGCCACAGGGTTTGCTTGGCTTCCAGTTCACGCATTTGACGTGCGTTGAATGCCACGTAGATATTGCGTTGCTTAAGATCACAATCAATAGAGTAAGTCTTAACAAACTCGCGAATGATACCTGCACCTTCCTGAACCAGACTGCCGACAAAAGCAGCAGTATCATGACCGTAGCGTTTGCCAATGGTGTCAAGACTCGCGTTGAGGCCATTAACGATTTGACCGCCGTTTCTTCCAGACGCGCCCCAACCAACCCGAGCAGCTTCCAGAACGGTAACCTGACGCCCCTGAGCCGTCAGATGCAAAGCCGCTGACAAGCCGCTGAATCCAGCACCGATAACGCACACATCAGCCTGCACTGAATCGTCTAGCGATTGCCGGGCAGGACTCGGGTTGGCAGAGGCCGCATAGTAGCTGTTTATGTGCTCTTGGGTGGAGCTTGGAACACTCGACATGATCGTATATTTTGCGGCTAATTCAATGATGGTAGCATGCACATCCGCTAGGATTTCACAGGGGCGCACATCAGTTTTAACCGCCTTATTGAGGTTACCGCGTATACTGACTGACGCTCATGCTGACCCTGTCAGTCCCTTGATCCTATGTGTCCTAAAGCTCTATGCCAGAACGAGAATATCCACCCGTAGCCTTGCACGATCTCAGTCGCCTCAATTCAGATGAGCGGGCGCAGCTGCTGAGTCGCGCAGAAGATAATCTAGAGCCCTTTCTTGAGGGTGTTGCGCCAATAATCAAGGCTGTACAGGAGGAAGGCGACGAAGCGTTAGCTCGCTTTGGCCGACAGTTTGATGGTGCTGAGTCGCTAAGCCATGATGCCATAGCGGCCACCAGGCAAGACATAGACAGGGCATTTGATCGGGTTGACCCGGAAATGATTCGCACGCTGGAATATTCTGCAGACAATATACGTCGATTTCATGAAGCCCAGTTACCTCCTGAAATGTGGATGAAGGAAATTCGCCCGGGTGTGTTGGTGGGCGAACGAGCAACACCCATAGATTCGGTTGCGTGCTATTCGCCTCGTGGTAAAGGTTCTTTTCCATCAGTGACCCTTATGACAGCCATTCCGGCAGCTGTGGCAGGTGTGCCCAATCCGATTATTCTGACACCTCCGGGCCCTGATGGTCATGTCGATCCTGCGACGCTGGTTGCTGCCCGTCTGGCAGGCGTTGAACAGGTATACAAAGCTGGCGGTGCACAGGCAGTCGCAGCCGTTGCCTATGGCACAGCAACGATTCCACGTTGCTACAAGATTGTCGGTCCAGGCAGTCCCTGGCTAGTTGCTGCCAAACGTCTGTTGCTTGGGCGTATCGATCCCGGTTTACCGGCAGGACCGAGTGAAACCATACTGCTGGCGGATGCCACAGCTAATCCTCTGATTGCTGCGCTGGACATGACCATCGAATCAGAGCATGGCGCTGACAGTAGTGCTTTTCTGGTTACCTGGGATGCTGCTATTGCCGATGCAGTACGCGAGGCCATACCCACCTATTGGAACCACCAGAGCGATGTACTGGCAGGCTATTCGTCAACGGTGCTTAGTGGTCAAAGAGGCGGGGTTGTATTAGCTGCTAACCCGCAAGAAGCGTATGAATTTATTAACGACTACGCACCAGAGCATTGTCAGGTGATGTCAAAAAATCCCTATGAGCATCTTGCGCATATCCGTAATGCCAGTGAGATTTTATTAGGTGAGCACGCTGCAGGTTCCATAGCTAATTATATGATGGGCCCCAATTGCGTGTTGCCAACCTCGGCCGCTGCCCGCACGCACTCACCCTTGGGTGTGCATGATTTCATGAAGACCTGTTCAGTGGGTCATATGACCGCAGGCGGTTATCGTGAGATGGCACCGCATACGCATCGTTTTGCCAGCTATGAAGGGTTTGATGGTCATGCCAATGCAGTGTCTGAATTGCGTGAACAAGCAAAACAGTAGGGTTTCCAGCGGCATTGTTTTTTTGTCATTAAAGAAGCGTCACGTATAGGCAACCCTTGTTGTAGAGCGCTTTCACGCTTGCTACTTGTTTAGTGTACGAGTCTGTAAGCAAGTAACATTGCCAACAATGTTTAACCTTCGTTCTCTGGTGAAGGGCAATGTTGACCCGACACCCTTTCGATTGAAACGGAGGGAACACACGTGAAAATATTGACGGGAAAAACAACGCTGGCATTGATGGTAGCTGCAGTGCTTTCCAGTTGTGGTGGTGGTAGTACATCTGATCCACTACCGGTAGAAGGCGACGTGAGTACGGCAATTGATGCAGGTGCCAGTGATGCAGCGGCCATTGTTGATGACACAGCTGCGGCTGCAGGGGATGCCCTTAAGGAATCTGCTGCAAGCGTAGCTGATGCGGCAGAAGGAGCTGTGAGTGGGAGCTGGGATTCACTTCAGGACAATTGGCAAGATTCCATTGGCAACATCAAGGATCGCTGGGCTGAGCTGACCGAAGAAGATCTACTCTCCGTGAATGGTGATCGAGATCAGTTGGTTTCTCTAGTGCAGGAAAAGTATGGTCTGGATCGGCAATCCGCTGAAGTAGAAGTAGATGATTGGGCCTCCACCTTATAGGCTTAATGGCTCGTAAGCTCTGTGAGTTGTTAACTTGTTCTGCGGGCAGCCCGGAAATAAAAAACTGAGCTGCCCGTAGTTCACATCGCAGGCAATACACTGCGCTAGACTGTTGATTCGTTTAGCGGATTTCTATTGTTCATGCGCGATTTTGAATTACCTGGCCGATCGCCGGTTTTTACCCGTAAGGCCATGGTCTGTACATCGCATACTCAGGCCACCCATATTGCAACCGAAGTGCTGCAAGCAGGGGGCAATGCCTTGGATGCTGCCATTGCTGCGTGTGCCATGCAGTGTGTGGTAGAGCCTCAATCAACGGGGATTGGCGGCGATTGCTTTGCCTTGTATGCACCTGAGGGCAAAGGCCGACCACTGGCATTTAATGGTTCGGGCCGGGCACCCGCCGCCGCGAGTGTTAGCGCACTGAACAAACTGGGTGTCACTGAATTGCAACGTAATTCAGCACACAGCGTGATTGTTCCGGGCGCTGTGGATGCCTGGACTCAATTGCATAAAGACCATGGCCGGATGCCTTTCGCGGAACTATTGCAACCGGCGATCGAAACTGCCCGGGTGGGTTACCCGCTCGCTCCTAGAGTTCAATTCGATACCGCCAGTCAGGCTGCGTACTTGCGACAATTTGAAACCAGCGCAAAGCTCTATTTAGACGACGGAGAAGCACCTGCTGTCGGCAGCATAAGAAAACTGCCTGAGCTGGCTAATTCGTTGGCGGCGATTGCCATCGATGGTCGCGATGTGTTTTATCGTGGGCATCTGGCCAACAATATGGTTAGTGAATTAACGCAGCGAGGCGGTTTGCATACGCTGGAAGACTTCACATCGGCACGCGGTGAGTATGTGACTCCGATCAGTACACAATTTCGTGGTTTGACGGTCTATGAGTGTCCGCCAAACGGGCAGGGACTCATCGCGTTGTTGTTGCTTAATATGATGAGTGCTGCCGGGGTCGAAAAAGGTGGTCCACTAACTTGCGAGCGCATACATCTGGAAATAGAAGCCTGTCGCCTGGCTTATCGAGTGCGTGATCAGTACCTTGCCGACCCGGCCCAATCTGAAATGCCGATTGCCGAGATTTTATCTCCGGAATTTGCCAGGAAGCTGATCAAGCAAATTGATCCTGATAAGACAAGCATGCCACCTATCGAGCTTGACTCGGCAAGACATGAAGACACCGTTTACATATCAGTGGTGGATAAACATCGCAATGTCTGCAGTTTCATCAATACCTTGTTCTTTGGGTATGGCAGCGGTATCACCACGCCTGATGGCATCACCTTGACCAATCGGGGTATGGGTTTTTCGATGGACCCCGGCAGCGTGAATTGCATCGCACCCGGCAAGCGACCTCTTCACACCATTATTCCCGGGATGGCCTCGCGTGATGATCGAATTGAGCTGTGTTTTGGTGTTATGGGCGGCGAATATCAATCGATGGGACACCAGCAATTTCTGACTCGCTACCTGGATTACGGCTTCGATATTCAAGAGTCAATGGACCTGCCGCGTTTCATGCCAGACCCCTTTACCGGCATTGTCGAGATCGAGGCTACGGTCGAAAAGGGTATACAAGATCAGCTAAAAGCCATGGGGCACAACATCGTCAGGCCTGAAAAACCGATTGGTGGCTCTCAAGCGATTGCCATTGACTGGGAGAATCAGGTGCTGATCGGCGGTTCTGACCCTCGTAAAGATGGTTGTGCGGGTGGATACTAGAACTCGATAGTGAGCCTGCTCGTAAGTTGCTGCGTAACGGTATAATAATTCGATTAAAATGATACCGAACGGCTATGAAATCACTACTTCTCGTTGCGCATGGCAGTCGACGAACCGAATCCAACAAGGAAATCGCTAGTCTGACGCAGCGGCTGGCCCGGAAAGCCTCGGCAGATTTTGCCGTTGTTGAGCACGCATTCCTTGAGCTGGCCGATCCACTGATACCGGATGGCATTGAGCGCTGCATTGCGCAGGGCGCTACCAGTGTCAGTGTGGTGCCTTATTTTTTGGCACGCGGAACCCATGTCGCTGATGATATACCGGAGCAAGTGGCGATTAAACAGGCTGAGTATCCTGATATGGATATTAAGATTACCGATTATCTGGGCACGTCTGATGAACTGGTCGATGTGCTCCTCAAACTGGCAAACTAGTTGGTGAGTGCTTTAATAGAATCGATCGATACTGATCACGAAGGTTATTTGATGCGTCGTGCCGACTGGACGCCTGAGTTAGCCACCGAGTTAGCTCTGGCTGATGATATTCAATTAACCGATGCGCATTGGGAAGTCATCCATTTTTTACAGGAGTACTTCGAGAATTACGAAATTGCACCCGCTATTCGCATACTGACAAAACAAATTGGTAAACGCTATGGCCTGGAAAAAGGCAATAGCAAGTATCTGTACGAGCTGTTTCCCAAAGGGCCAGCAAAGCAAGCCTGTCGATACGCGGGTTTGCCCAAGCCAACTGGCTGTGTTTGATATCCTGTTCGGTGCTGCCTATTCCCTGGCTTTACTATGGCTGGTGGCAGCAAGTGCATTCAGAACACGCCAGTGGCTTCAAAGCCCATCCGACTTGCAGCTGGTATTAGCACCGGCACCTCGATCGCGCATAGCGGTTTTTGGGCGATTGTTGTTAGAGCTTTTAGCGTTTCGTGCACTTGCACGCGCTAACCTAACGACATGGCTGGCCAGTCTGGCGTTTCACTATGGTCTGCTGTTTGTATTGATCATGCATCTTCGCTTTGTATTTCCGACATTGCCGTTGTCATTGCTTGTGTTTATTCAGTGGAGTGGTTGGGCTGCCGGTTTTATGCTGGCAGGATTGCTGGTGCTGTTACTACGTCGATGCCTGATTGATAGGCTTCGGTATATTTCCTCGCCCAGTGATTATCTGCATGTACTCTTGTTGATGGCTATTGCATGTTCCGGCGTATTATTGAAACGGGTGTGGCCTACTGATTTATTCACAGTGGGTGAATTTTTAAGAGGCGTGTTTATCCTCAAGTGGCAATCCCTGCCAGATCACATTGGCTTGTTTGTACATCTGGGGTTAGTGCTACTACTGATCATCGTTTTTCCGATCTCAAAGCTATTGCATGGCATCGGTATCGTATTCAGTCCGACGTTGAATCAACGTGATTCCAGCAAGCAGACGAAACGGGTTTGATAGTGAGCGTTTACATTGACACTTGATAAGCAAACCAAACCCGCCATACCTTCAGTTGTCGGGCGCTATCGCGTTATTCCCCTGATTGAGCAGGGTGCTATGAAGTCAAGCAGAACTGCATTGGCTAGCCCGGATGTGCAGGCCTCTCTGGGCTTGCCCGGTGAGTTGGTAGACGATTGGCATAAAAAAGCCATTGATCGCCTGGGTCAGCTGGTTAAACAGCGGCGCGGACTCCGAGTGTTTTTGGATACCTGTACCAAATGTGGCGCCTGTACTGACAAATGTCATTATTTTTTGGGTACACACGACCCCAATAACATGCCTGTAGCCCGCCAGGATCTACTTCGTTCTGTTTATCGGCGTTACTTTACCTGGGCGGGGCGCTGGTTTCCGTGGCTCGTGGGTGCCCGGAAGCTGGATAAGGCTTTACTGCAAGACTGGTACACCTATTTCCATCAGTGTTCTGAATGTCGGCGCTGTACCGTGTTTTGCCCCAAGGGCATTGATACCAGCGAAGTCACCATGGCCGGGCGAGAAATACTGGCAAGTGTGGGTTGGGGACAGCAATACTCTCAACAGATCATCAGTAAGGTGAATACGGTTGGTAATAACCTGGGCATGAAGCCGGCGGCTCTGGCCAATGTGCTGGAAAATCTTGAAGAAGATATTTTTGATGAAACCGGTGTTGCCGTTAAGCTCCCGCTGGATGATGGCAATGCTGATATGTTGCTCGTCACTCCATCGGCCGACTTTTTCGCTGAACCCCATGTGGATGGTTTGATCGGCTATGCGAAGGTATTACATGCGGCAGGTATTCGCTGGACGTTCAGCACAGAGGCGTCTGAAGCCGCGAACTTCGGCTTGTTTACCGGGCAGCATGACCATATGACAGACATTGCTATCCGCATCCGGCGAGCAGCCCAGGATCTAGGTGTGTCCAGAATCGTGATCGGCGAGTGCGGGCACGCCTGGCGCGTGGCCTACAGTTTTATGGAAACGCTAGTGGGGTCTATGGACTTTCTTGATCCTAAGCATCCTCGACCCGAACATATATGTGAGGTGACTCATGCCTTGCTTAAAGATGGAACTATCAAGTTGGATGCATCACGTAATGCAGGAAAAATCGTCACCTTCCATGATTCATGCAACGTAGCACGTGGATCAGGAATGGGTGATGTGTCAGATGGTCAATTCATTCTGCCACGAGAGTTATTGCGCGCAAGTGTGCCCAAGGTGATTGAAATGAGTTCCGATACAACCAGGCAACAGACGTTTTGTTGTGGAGGTGGTGGAGGTCTGTTGAGCGATGACTTGATGGATGTTCGAATCAAAGGTTCACTGCCTCGCGCACAGGCTCTGCATGCGGTTGTGGAGTCGAATCAGGTGACCCACCTGGTTGCGATCTGTGCGATTTGCAAGACACAACTGTCACAAGTTTTACCACATCACGATCTTGGCTCGGTACAGATAAGCAGCCTGCATCAATTGGTGGGTGATGCTCTGGAGCTAACATGAATCCGCCTGTTGCTAAGCGGCTGGCTTTTGAGCAATCTGCACACGATACAACATGGACTGATCACTATGCCTGGTTAAGAGCGCAAAACTGGCAGGAATGTGTTGAAGATCCGCAATTGTTGCCAGAAGATATTAAAGCCTACCTGCAAGATGAAAATGCCTGGCATGACGCCTATATGGCTGACACAAAGCCTTTGCAGGAAACTCTGCTATCAGAGATGAAGGGCAGAATAGAGGCGGATGAGTTGTCGTTGCCTGATGCCGATGGCCCCTGGTATTACCAGGAGCGCTACACGGGCGATGATGAACATCCAAGGTATCTGCGCTTTCCACGCAATGCATCCAATGAGGATCGTGATAGCTCTTTTGAACAGCTCTTGATTGATTTCAATATCGAAGCACAAGGCTATGATTACTTTGATCCAGGTGATGTGGAGTACAGTCCGGCACATACGCATTTGGCATGGAGTGCCGATACAAATGGCTCGGAGCGTTACCGACTGAGAATTAGAGATTTGCAATCGGGCCAGGACAAAGAAACTATCGAAGACATCGAGACTGTTGTCTGGGGCGATGCCAGGACGCTTTTCTACACACGCGTGGATGAAGATCTGCGACCCAGTCGCGTCTTCAGGCATGAGCTAGGATCAGATCCGCTTGATGATGTGTTGATTTATGAGGAGCATGACAAACGCTTTAACTGTTGTGTCTGGACGAGCCTGTCTAATCAGTTTGTGTTTATCTCCTCTGATATGAGTGATCAGAGTGAAGTGTGGTTTATACCGACTGGCACGATAACAGCTCAACCCAAGCTGATCGAATCAAGAGCGGATGGTATCGAATATAGCGTTGAGCATCAGGGCGATCGATTTTTGATATTGACCAACGCTGACGATGCAGAAGACTTCAAGATAGTTGAGGCACCTTGCGCATCTCCTGCGAGAGAGCATTGGCGCGATTGGTTACCGCATCAAAGCGGACGCATGGTGCTCGATGTCTTCGCCTATAAAGACTGGGTCATGTGGCTGGTGCGTGAGAATGCCTTGCCGCAGATTTGCTACGCCCAAAGTGCGAATTTTTCGAACTCAGAATCATGTATGGATGAACTCGCCATCCACAAGATCGAATTTAATGAGGCGGCCTTCGCCTTGAGTCTTGAGCCACTGCTCGAATTCGATGAAAGTGTATTCCGATTAGGATATGAATCGCCATCTACTCCTGCCCATACGTTTAGCTTCGATATGCAAAGCGCTGAGCGCAATCTACTCAAACAGGATGTAATTCCATCTGGACACGATCCGAAAAACTACCGGGTGGAACGGGTTTATGCTGAATCTATTGACGGCGAAATGGTACCCGTTACCATTCTCTATCACCGCGATACGGCGTTAGATGGAACAGCACCCTGTTGGTTAACCGCCTACGGTGCCTACGGCTCATCATTGCCTGCAACGTTTTCCGCAACACGTTTATCGCTGATAGATCGGGGTTTCGTATTTGCACTTGCACATGTGCGAGGTGGGCAGGAAAAGGGGAGGGCTTGGTACGAGGCTGCCAAGTTTGCGGGTAAACACAAGAGTATTGATGATTTAATCGCCGTCGCGCATCATTTGATCAATCAGCGATATACCCGTAAAGGCAGCATTGCTGTGTCGGGTGGTTCGGCAGGAGGATTGCTGGTGGGCGCGGCACTGAACCGCCCCGATGATTTATGGGGAGCTGCGATAGCTGATGTTCCCTTTGTTGACGCCTTGAATACGATGCTGGATGAAAGTCTTCCGTTAACCCCGGGTGAGTGGTCTCAATGGGGTAATCCTGTGGAGGACAAACAAGCCTTTGCTGACATACTTGCTTATTCACCTTACGAAAACGTCCAATCCCGATCCTATCCTCCAATGTTGGTAACTGCAGGCGTGTCCGATCCACGTGTTACCTATTGGGAGCCAGCTAAATGGGTTGCACAGCATCGACATGTGCGCAGTGATAACGCTGTCTTGCTCTTAAAAACCAATATGCATTCTGGTCATTTTGGAGAGACGGGTCGTTATGCATCATTGGTTGATGTTGCGAGCGAACAGGCGTTTGTTTTGAAGGTTTTAGCGCAGTAAGTACAGCAATAGGTCAAATCTTGTACAGGTGCAAGAAACGGCTAGTGTTATTGCGACTGAGCGCTTATGCTGGCGCGCTCAGAACATCTGTTCTTGCCGTAGCCGGCCTACATCCCGCTTGAGACCTACATGCAGACGCCTACAACGATGAATGCGCAAAATTGGGCACTCTTGCTGCTGCTCTCGGTCCTGTGGGGAGGAGCGTATTTTTTTGCAGGTGTGGCTGTTAAAGAGTTGCCGCCTTTAACACTAGCACTAGCGCGCGTGTTTCTTGCAGCGTTAACTCTATTGCCACTGTTTTACTATCTTGGCTACTCGCTACCTACAAGCTTGACTCAGTGGTTGCCGTTTCTCGGCATGGGGGTGTTGAACAATGTAATCCCCTTCACGTTTATATTCGCAGGGCAATTGCATATCACGGTAGGTCTTTCATCCATAATCAATGCAATGACCCCGTTGTTTACCGTGCTAGTCATGGCCAGTTTCAAACAAGAACAATTGACGGCCTATCGTTTAATAGGTGTTGTATTAGGTGTTGTCGGCGTGGCTGTGCTGCGAGGCTTTGGCGGGCCTGTTGATGCCGGTCAAACAGTGGGAATTGCGCTTTGCCTGGCGGCAGCGCTAAGCTACGGCTTTGCCGGTTTGTGGGGGCGTAAGCATTTGAGCAGTATCCCTCCTGTGAAAACAGCTACTTGTCAACTCATGTGCTCGACGCTGGTCATGGCATTGTTGGTTGCTTTCGTCGACAAGCCATGGACACTGACGACTCCGAGCTACACGACGATTATGGCAGTGTTGGCGCTGGCTGTGTTTGGAACAGCATTGGCCTATATCGTGTTTTTTAGAATATTGACCAATGCAGGGGCAAGTAACGTCATGCTGGTGACACTGTTGATTCCTGTTACCGCTTTAATTCTGGGTACAGTGTTTCTGGATGAGTCCATTCAGACCACTGATATCCTTGGTGCCTTGATTATCGGCTCAGGCCTTCTGTTTATCGATGGACGTGTTATCAACAGGCTGGTTTCAAAAGGTGCCAAACATAGCTAGTAGTATAAGCACGCACTCGGTCATGACTTAAGGTTCTTCATAAGCCATAAGCCATAAGCCATAAGCCATAAGCCATAAGCTACGAGCTACAAGCTACAAGCTACAGGCCATAAGTTTCAGGTCCCAGGCTATGGGTTTCACAGCCTAACTAGTCACTATCATCAATACAGATCCACTCATCTTCGACATACACTTCAAACGTTGCAAGGTCGATCTCGGCAGGCTCATCGAGCACCTTGCCATTGCGTATGTCAAACTCA
The DNA here is from genome assembly GCA_045106475.1 of Granulosicoccus sp. Classification (GTDB taxonomy): domain Bacteria; phylum Pseudomonadota; class Gammaproteobacteria; order Granulosicoccales; family Granulosicoccaceae; genus Granulosicoccus. The sequence continues at coordinate 41,595 of JBGCEO010000050.1, read as the reverse complement.
CTACCATGTAGGGGGCAGCGTAGCCGGTACTCGCAAAGCGCACCTAATGACAGCGAAATGTCCTCGTGCGTACAAGTGTCATGAACTGCATAAACCTGGTCTTCAACTCTACAAAGCAGCAGGCCTTGCTGCTTATGCTCTATACGATGGGGTGCACCGGCTTTGAGCTGATCGAATCTCATAAGCTTATGTGTCTTACTAGTGTGGCTAGGCATATCAGCTAAGTTTTTTCGAGTTCGTCAAGCCTATGTGCGCCCTTCAAACCAGGCCAGTTTTTCACGCAGTTTTACCACTTCGCCAACGATGATAAGCGTAGGTGGTTTGATAGTTTGCTGATCAATTGTTTCGGCCAGCGAATCCAAGGTGCCTGTTAGAACCTGTTGGTTGCTGCGCGTACCCTGTGCAACGAGGGCGATGGGATGAGAGGGTGGTAAACCGTGCTTTATCAGTTGCTCACAGATGATGGGTAGCCCAAGCAAACCCATATAGATGACTACGGTCTGGTGATTTCGTGCCAATGCTGGCCAGTCAAGATCCACTGAGCCGTCTCTTAAATGACCGGTTACAAACAGACATGCCTGAGAGTAGTCTCTGTGTGTGAGGGGTATGCCTGCATAGCTTGCGCAACCTGCGGCGGCTGTGACACCGGGTACCACCTGAAAGGCAATGCCGTCGGCAGCCAGGCTATCGATCTCTTCGCCACCACGCCCGAAAATAAAAGGATCGCCACCTTTCAATCTTAGAACACGTTTGCCCGATCTGGCTTGACTGACGAGCTGAGCATTAATGGATTCTTGCGGTACTGCGTGATTGTTGCGTTGTTTGCCGACATAGATTTTTTCTGCGCTCTTGTTAACCAGATCCATAATCGGTTCGGAGACAAGGCGATCGTACAGGACTACATCGCACTGCTGCATCAGTCTTAGTGCTCTAAAGCTCAATAAGTCGGGGTCTCCTGGGCCTGCTCCCACAAGATACACCTCACCATCGTGACGCTCTTCGTTGAATTCGCTGATGGCTGTTTCGAGTTCAGTATCGATATGATCGCTGCGACCTTGAAGAATCATTTCTCCAACGCGACCGTTGAGTAGTCGTTCCCAGAAACGGCGGCGTTGTCGCCAATCGCTAATTCTCTGAACTATGATGTCGCGATATCGATCGGCAAGCTTGCCCAACTCACTATAAGTGTGCGGAAGGAAAGCATCGATGCGTGCGGTTAGCAGCCTGGCCAATACTGGAGAGCTACCGCTGCTGGAGACGGCAACCAGCAAGGGCGATCGATCGATCAGTGACGGGATCAGAAAACTGCTCATATCGGGTTTGTTGGCAACATTCACCCAGCACCCTATAGCATGCGCTTGTTCACATATTGCCAGGTCGGTTTTAGTATCTCCTGAGGCCGCTACCACTAGAGATGCTTGTTGTAGATCTGCTGATAGCCATTCTCGCTTGTGATGAACCAGCTGTTGATTGTCTAGCAGCGCTTGCAGAGCAGCATCTAGTTCGGTTGCCACCACCTCAAGTTGAGCACCGCAACCCACGAGTCTTGTTGCTTTTCGCGCAGCGTCAGCTCCACCGCCAACCAAGAGGACCTTGCGCCCTGCAAGCGACAGAAACGCTGGAAAGTTATGTGTATGTTGTGTGCTGATGAGTCTGTACTCAGAGACTGATGAGGGTATGATAAACGTCTAGCTTAATACTATAAACTACTCACCTGCATAAACTGCTTTTCCTTCGAGCTGCCGCCAACTGAACACCAAGATGACTAATTCGGAATTTATGCGAGATGTGCTGCAGCGCATAGCTACAGGCCCGACCTTGAGCAAGGATTTATCGCTGGAAGAAGCACAGCATGCAATGCGAATCATTCTCGAGGGGCAAGCAGATGAGGTACAAGCAGGCATCTTTTTGATCGCTTTGCGTATGAAGCGTGAAACTGATGATGAGTTGGCGGGTATTCTCAATGCCATACACGACGGGATCACCCCACAAGGGGTAGCAGTTGATGAATTGATCACCTTGGTAGATCCCTATGATGGTTATTTGCGCGGTACACCCGCAGCCCCTTTCTTACCAGCAGTCCTGGCTGCCTGTGGCCTGAAAGTACTTACGCATGGCGTAAGATCGATGGGCCCGAAATTTGGTGCGAGCCATGAAACTGTGCTGCAGTGCGCGGGCTTAAATATACCTGCGGACCGTTTGGCGGCTGCTAAAGCATTAGAAAACGAACACTGTGGCTGGGCCTACTTGTCGCAGATGCAACTTGCCCCCGAACTCGCGGCGTTAACCGATCTACGCACACGTATCGTGAAACGGCCCTGTCTGACAACGATAGAAGTAGCAGTAAACAGTATGCGTCCCGCTGGAAGATCACACCTGGTAACGGGATTTGTGCACAAGCCTTATCCGCCCATCTATGCCAGGTTGGCTAAGGTTGGAGGATTTGCCACATCGATACTGGTGCGAGGCGTTGAAGGAGGGATTGTTCCCTCGCTTACGCAAGCAGCTCGATATTTTGTCAGCGAGGATGGAGAGCAGCTTAAACAAGTAGATATTAATCCCGAAATATTTGGGATTGAGCGCAAGGAAAGAGCTGTTCCATTGCCCGAACATCTTGTTAATGATTCTATTCGTTCAGTCAAAGCCCCGGAGAATCCGTTCGCCAGAGAGCTGGCAGAGTATGCTGCACAGATAGGTCTTGCTGCGCTCGAGGGCGATGAGGGCTATACCCGAGATTCCCTGGTTTATTCGGGTGCGGTAATACTGCATGGACTTAATAAAACCAGCACGTTGGCAGAGGGTGCTGAGCAGATTCGAACTGTGTTGAGTAACGGTACTGCAAAACGGCATTTTCAGGCCTAGCGATGGTTCTAGGCCCGGCCCCTGTTTTTATACAGGGGCCGGCCTCTGTTTTAAGCTGGAAAGAATTCAAGCCAGTTTTCTGGATTAGTTTAGATAAAGGTTTTTTCCAGTTCTTGCCAGAAGATTTTTTCCGGGCCACCACGATGCTTTAATTGATGAAATTGGCACAGCTGTCTGCATTTAGCCTTGGAGATTTTGTTAGCCGCGGCTACCGTTTTTGACATTTCATTCATGTCTCGGCGAAAAAATGAAATGGTACTGACAGCTGAAGGTTTTAATTTCAGACCAAATAACAGTGCGAACGGTGCGATTTTTAGTACTCCCTGAATCAATTTACCGGTCTCAAGGACATGCTTTATGTCACTCAGTGTTTTGGTACAGCATTCCTGCTGTTTAATCGTAACAATGATTTCATTTGGATTTGACATAGAGATCCCCTAACGGTTTTAAGTGTGCGAGTAAAAGCGTTTAAATCGACCTTTACGCTTTCATGTGTAGGTTTCTTTTTGCATGCCTAAAGCATCAATCATTACGAGCTCGATCGCCTTTCACTACTACTGGTGAACGAGGGTAATATTCACCTGCGCATCTACGGCGTGTAGGTATCTGAGCTTAAGGGTAGTGACAGCAGTATGGTGGGGCGCGCCTAAATCAGATGCGTGTATGCAGCAGCTTTCATCAGAGTTTAAGTGTTGACCTGTTTGGTATTCATAGCTTTTGGCTTAGATGTTACTGATGTTCTCTGCGCGTAGCTAACGCATGACTATCCGGGCAAGGTTTTGATATTGCAACGTGAGAATTGCTTCGTTGAATGTTCAAACCTGCCGGTCTGATTGTTCGTCACACTTAGAATTGCACATTTATTCCTCAATTCTATCGTCACTGGACTGCTAGGGTTAACCGCATTGTCGACAGTGCTATGAAAACCACAGCTGATGACGAACAACTGTCAATCTGCTGGCTGGTCAAAAGTTAAGCCACTGGGTCATTAATAGCTAACCAGGAAAAACTGAAATGATACTAACCCAAACGAAAATGACTACTTCAAAGCATAGGTTCACCCTCGGAATACTGGTGCTTATGGCGATAGGTATCCACGGTTGTAGCTCAAATGAGAATTCCGAAGTGGAGGGGGGTGAAACAGACTCCACAGAATCATCTGTGCCTACTGTTACAGATCCAGTTAACCCAGAGGATGTGATCGCCGCTGCTACCTTCTCATGCGATGAGATTGCCACTCAATTTGTAACAAAGGGCTCTGCCAATGACGATTTGCCAGATCCTGAAGTAAGTGCTGCCTGTTCGGGGGAAGAGATTGTGGTCCGTTCGAACTCGATACCGGATTTTCCGTACATCGAAACATCGCCGGGTGTACCCGGTGAATTTGACTCAGAGTACGTCATCCCAGCAACGCCGATCGTTGCACAAACTCCGACAGCTGTGCCAGTGATTGGTCCAATAGGAATTGCTATAAACGGAATTCCAATCTATGCAGCGACAGAAGGTCCGGGTGGCGATGTAAATTCACGTCCTGGTGGTTTTACTGAATGTGGTGGTCACAATGGTCCTACCGGTTATCATTATCATCTATTCGATGTAAACGGCAGTGATGTTTGCTTGTTCTCTGAGGAAGAGGCTTCAGTAGAGCCGCAGTTATTTGGTTATGCATTTGATGGTTATCCGATTTATTCAGGCAACTTTCAGTACACATCATCATGGTTTCTCAGCGACGCATCGCTGTTCGCAACCGATACGTTCTCGGCTCACAGCTACGCAGAAGGATCAGGTGATTTAGATCAGTGCAATGGTAGGACTGATGTCAACGGAAACTATGCCTACTATACGACAGATAGTTTTCCGTACACATTGGCGTGCTACCGTGGCGTGGTTGAAATTGAGGCGCCTACCGGCCCGGGTGGTGCGAGATGAGCCATAGTCGACGACTGTTTGTCGCCGCTGCTACAGTATGTTCAAGCGCGCTTCTCCTTGGTTCGGCTACTTCAGATGAAACTACGCTTAGTCCCGATGGTGTGACGGAGGCAGACATCGGATTCTGTCGTGACATGACTGTTCATCACATGCAGGCACTCGATATGTGTCAACGAGTGCTAGGCAGGGACACAGGGGACGCAGTCCAGGCTGCTGCTGCCGAGGTGCTGCAGAATCAGGCAATGGAGGTAGGTCAGATGCGTGCCTGGTTAAGTGACTGGGGTGCCTCTACGGTTCCACCGTCCAAAGTCATGGCGTGGATGTTGTGCACGAACGATCAACAAGGAACAGCATTAGAGAATATGCCTGGCTACGCAAGCAGCCAGCAATTACTTGATCTGTCCACATTCACGGGTGTAGATCGAGGTCGGAGATGGCTAGAGCTTATGCGGGCGCATCATCAAGGCGGCGTATTGATGGCTAGCGAAGCTACAGCTCTAGCATCGTCGAACAAAGTAATTCGCTTGGCAAAGAGCCAGGTCAAGACCCAGAGCTATGAAATCTATCAATATGACTTGCTGCTGGCAGGGCCTTATAAATTGATTGATGGTTGAGAACCTGAAAGGCCAACCGCGAGAGCGGCTGACCTTTGTTAGGCAGAGCGATAGTGTTAATTTTTAAACTTAACCTTCAACCCGAGTGATTCGAATTCGGATGACTGGGTTGTCAAACTTGCGAGATCTATTCAGTTGCGAAGTATTGTCTGGTATTGGCTCAATTTCTGTGATCACACCTGGATGCACTGTTACATAATTGAACTCGCTACCGATGACATCATTAGGCTCTGAAGGTCTGTCGTCGCTAAGACTACCGAGATTGGTAGATTCGAGATTTTTCTCTGTCCCCGAATCCAGTGCCCATCGATCGATTGACATAGATTGACCCGGTTCGGATAAATCAGAGAGACTAATTGCGTTTACGCCTGTAAATCCATCATTGGTTGACTCAAGTCTGGTGAGTATCGTTAACACATCGTTTGCAGCCGCGGTTGTGGTGATGCTGAGAGTCTGCATCGCGCCTGGGGCAATTGAAGTATCGGCATTTACAAAAGGATAGGACATACTATCTGCTAAGTTGGATATACCCGTCGTTTCACCTGATTCAGCTAGTGCTTCCAGCTCGCTACTGGCGGTCTGCCCGATTTGCCAAAAGGTATCTGTATTCGGGTGAAGTATCATTGCTGGCTCTGAAAAAACCTGCCCGCCTGTTAAATTGGTCAGTGTCACCTCATATTGCTGAGTGATTGGATTTTCGTTATCACCTGGAGCAGGGTCGGGTGAGCCCGCATTGTTGCTGGAGCTACTGCAAGCTGCAACACTTAAGGTAAAGAGTGCTGCTACACATGTTTTTATTAATGATTCGGTCATGGTTGCGTCCTCGGTTTTATTCAGCAACCGTGATACGGATGCGCCCTACCGGATTCAACCAGCGATGAAATGACGAATTCAAATCACTAGCGCCACCAGTGTTGGTGAAATCGCCGATGATTCCGGCATGTATGTGCACAACGTTGGTTTCAGCGGAAGACGCTGATACGACTCCGGAACCGTCAGACCCGACGCCGAAAAATCCTGACTGAGATGCATCAGGATGAAACGGTACATAGCTATTGTTGTTGCAGCTGGCATTGCTTTCGTCTTCGTTACTACTGCATTCTGGAATTGAGCGTAAAGGTTCGGGTAATACAAGTTCCGTGTTGGCTTCCGTGCCCACGTCATAAGCATTTAGAAACATTTCATAGCTACCTGTGCCGTCGGGAAGCGAAAACGAATCCATACCCACAATTGCATCGTTGGTAGGCATTAGCATGGCACCTAAGGAGAGCAAGACATTGGTGTCGGGAACATCCTCCAGCACAATCATAGCCGTACTGCCCGGGCTGAGTATTCTTGGCACACCTTCCTGTATAGTTGGACTGTCACCACTGGCATCAACAGCAAACACTGCATCTCCTGGTACCTCACCTGCTAACACCATCGGACTACCAGTTTCTGCCATGGTTCTTAACCCTGGAGATGCTGTTGCGCCAACCTGAAAGATGGAAAAATCACTACCGTGTGCGGCGGCCAACCTAGGCGTAAAGTACATGCCGTGAGTCAGATTGGTCAGTTCCATCGTGACTGTGCGTGCCTCACTCACTGATGCTGTGGTGGCTGAAAATGCAACAGCCAGTTTTATTAAGGTACGAACATGTTGCTTCATGAATTGCCTTCCCGTCAGATTGCTGGTGGTAGAGTGTGTGAGCATATGCTCACATCATTTATTAGAAATAACACCCTTGCATTATGCCGAGTTCCTATGCGTGTTTATACCGTCCATTTGGTTAGGGTAAGCGTTACTTTAACTAATGGACTGTATAGTGCATCGGCTTTGCCGCGAACCAGTTAACGAAAGCAATCTATTCGAGTTTGAGTTAAAGCGAAAGTGGTGCCGTCTTAACTTTAAGCAAGTGCGCTACCGCGAACAGTGCAAGCAGCAGAATTGCGCCAGCAGCATCTGCCAGCAAGTCGATCATTGTGTCCTGCAGTCCGCGTTGTGCGTAAAACATGCCTGTCTGATCTATGGTGAACTCGAATATCTCCCATAGGGTACCTGCACTTAGAGTGCCGCAAAATACGAGTACTGAAAAATGCCAGGAAGACAGTACAACTTGGTTACGAGAGCAGTAACTGTGTATTGCCAGCAACAGCAGGCCGGCTATTGCACCTGATCCGATCATGTGCATGACTTTGTCATAGAGCATGGACGTCTCGTACAAGCCTAGTTGCATGCCAAACACAATATGCGCAGCGAGTAGCAGGGCTGTTACACAGCTAAAGGCGTATCTCAGGAGTGGGTCTCGAATGGTTCTGCCGGGTAGAAATGTCAATGCTAGTGCGACAACGGCTATCGCAAATTGAAGCATAGCGCCTTGGTGCAACCATAGTAGGCCGGTCATCGCGATTGCCACTTGGCATACATTCACTAACGCCATAGGTCGATTGCTTTTGTTTTCACTGATCACAGGGATTTCCTCGCAATCATGAACACACCAGTCTTGGGTCCCGGCTGCCAGTTTTTTACAATCTCAAAGCCTGTATTGTTAATGCTCTGCTCAAATTCCTTACGCGTAAAAAAACTTATTGGTGGAATTAATCCAACGAGCTGCCCTATAGGTGCCACCCATCGTAAGAAGCTTGCATCATCTTGTAAGAACACAGTGTTTGTTACCAGAACCCCGCCGGGTTTTAGCAATCTGTGCGCCTCCTGTAATTGAACACGCCAGTCCACTAGCAAGTGCAATACGCTATGCATCATGACTGCATCGAAGCTTGCGTCATGGGCTCGGAGTTCGTTGATAGCTTCGCATGAGAAATCTACATTGTTGATGTTTGTTTCCGATTGCTTAGCACGTGCGATTTCGATCATTCGTGGCGATATGTCTGTTGCAGTTATGTGTTTTGCGTATGGGGCATGCGCAAGTGCCGTTGAACCGGTGCCACAGCCGAGTTCCAGCACATAAGCTTCGGGGTGCAGGTACTCACGTGTAGTTGCCAGTTTGGATGCGTAAGCGTCCTGGTCGGCTACGGGTTTCGCAGCATAACGATCTGCGAATCTATTCCAGATCCGAGCTGTGCGATCTGTTTTGATACGGGTTTGCTTGCTGTCGACTTGGTTACGTTCGTCCAAGCTTTGCTTGTTTATTTGAGCGTTCAATGGAATGGCTTCCGTCTTTGATTAGGAGCGCTTATGATCGATCGTTCGCTATTCTCGCACATCGGAAATAGGGCTCAATTTACCTCAGTCCTTTGACCGATTTACATCTAGTACTTTCGGCCGATGCAACACGGGCAACCAGCACATCCGTTCAGTCGTTTTAGAGATTTTCGGTGCGTAAGCGACCGGTTTCGTGTGCCCACATCGCAATTTCAACTCGGTTTCGTGCCCCCAGTTTCTGCATCAAACTGGCAAGATGGGTTTTCACGGTGCTAAGACTGATGAACAATTCATCTGCAATTTCTGCATTGGTTCTGCCTCTGGCAACCGTTAGTAACACCTGCTCTTCGCGTGCAGTTAGTGGCTCTGACGGGGTGGCAGGTGAAACCTGGTCTGGCAGGTCAGCAAACTTGGACAGTAGACGTGCTGTGATACTGGGTGCGATCAACGCCTCACCACTGGCGGCAGCACGAATTGCCTGAGCAAGCAGATCGGGGCCGGCATCTTTCAATAAAAATCCGCGAGCACCCGCTCTCAATGCCTTATGAACATAATCGTCCTGATCGAAAGTGGTAATAACGACAATCGGCAGTGGTTCTGATACCTCAGGACCAGCTAACTGACGAACGGCCTCGATGCCATCGAGTTTGGGCATGCGAATGTCAAAAAGGCACACATCGGGTCGTAATTCTTGCGCATACTCAACAGCCTGCTGTCCATCAGCTGCTTCGCCGATCACCTCGATGTCTGGCTGCAAGTTCAGAATCAAACGTAAGCCTGTGCGAACCAAATCCTGGTCATCAGCAATTAGAACGCGAATGCTCACAGTCTTTTTCCGGAGTTGAACCTTGGTATGCTTGCTTTGACTAGCCATCCTCCTGAAGAGGCGGGAGCTGCGCTAACGCTGCCTCCCAGAAGTTCTACGCGTTCTTTCATACCGCGTAAACCTAGCCCTGCAGGCCGATTGTGAGTGATGGGTTCTCCATCATCAACAACGGTTAAATCCACTTTTTCCAGATCACCCATAACCTGTACATCCACATGGCGAGCTGCACGTGCATGACGCACCGCGTTCGTAATGGCCTCTTGAGTCAGCCTAAATAGAGTTGACTCGATAGCTGTATTGAGCTTTTCCAAATCCCCTGAGAAGCTAATGTTAACGTTTAACGGGCACGCTTTGTCGGTAGCGAGACGTTTGATATCAATCAGTCTTGCTGTCGGGGTCTGGATGGGCTCAACATCATCTCTCAGCATATACACAATATGACGCATTTCGTTGAGTGTTCGAGATGCTGCCTCCTCGATGATACCGAGAATTTCTACCGGTGCCTGTGGTTGTGTCGCCGCGAGTGCTTGGCCGGCTTGTGCCTGGATTGCAATAGCCGAAACATGATGTGCCACAGTGTCGTGCAGCTCACGTGCCAGTTGCTCGCGCTCTTTGAGCCGTACTTGATCATTGGTTCGTCGCTGTGCAACGTCCTGGTGGCGTACCGCAGCGCCGAGCGTCGCGGGAAGGAGCAGAAACAGACTGGCTCCGAAAACCTCAAGCCAGGTATGCTGCTCCACTGCCATCGCGATTGTGACAGAGATTGCAACTATCGCCACACCGAGTATCGCTTCGCGACCTGAACCCCATCGCAGTAACGCATATGGAAAAATAACAACAAACAGGTTGCTATCGAGTCCGTTCCATTCAATACCTTTGGCAAGGGTGACAGATTGCACTAGCGCTGAAGTACCGAAGGCGATTGCAATCATATAGAGCGGCTGTGTGCGTCGCCATGGCAGAGTCAGTGTTAGTGCAATGGTCAGCGTGATGGTCAGCGTTGGCCAAAGGATTTCTTCCGAAACTATTCCTTCTATCATCGCTGCGATAGCGAAAAAGCCAACAAGTATCCAATCGCGCCATAGTGGTCCAGGCGCATCTGGTGCACTGGGTTCGTTCCAGAACAGTTCAAACAGCTTTTGCATCCGAAGCAGAGTGTGTGGTGGACAATGAGTTTTAGTCTATACAACTCAAGTGGATGCTGATATCGGTCAAATGGCTGATTCGAACGCTATGAAACGACGCTAATCAACCCGTTTGTACTGCTTTTAGGTATCGCTTAACAGAGGCGGCTAGGCCATGTATTAGTGCATCTGCGGTGATGGCATGCCCCACCGACACCTCCTGTAAGTCGGGAATACGATGGACAAGATCAGGGAGGTTATCGACTGTCAAATCATGCCCGGCGTTTATCGACAGGCCTTTGGCAAGAGCGTCATCAGCCGCACGTCCCAGCTTCTCGAGTTCTTGCAATTGCGCCTGCTTGTCGTGGTACATCGCCGCATAGGGGCCTGTGTACAGTTCAATCCGGTCACAGTGAGTTTTGTTTGCCCAGCTTATCTGGGTTTGGTCAGGGTCACAAAATAGTGAGACTCGCATATTTGATTCATGCAGCCGTTCAACTATGGGAGCCAGCATATTGTGATTGCTTTTAAAATCCCAGCCATGATCAGACGTAGCTTGTGAGGGGTCGTCCGGTACCAGCGTAACCTGTTCGGGTTTGTGTTGTTCGACCAGCTGCAGGAAGTCTTCACTGGGATAGCCCTCAACGTTGAATTCACGATCGGGGAATTCTTCTGTAATCAACCGGCGCAAATCCCCAACATCAGTGAAACGTGTGTGGCGCTGATCCGGTCTGGGGTGAACGGTAAGCCCGGTTGCACCTGCCTCTAGAGCAAGTCTACCCATACCGATCACATCCGGCCACGGCAGGTCCCTTCGGTTTCTGAGTTGAGCTATGGCATTTAGATTTACTGAGATTTTGGTTGTCATGTGTTTACAGTCAATCTAGAGCAATGCTATATCTTACGACATCATATAGCGCCTCACTTAGGCTAATGCGCTAGCCACTGTTCTCTAAAGACATCTAAAAAACAGTCAGGTACTGCAACACAGGTACTGCAACGATCGTATTCAGGCGTGGCCGCGTTTAGTTCAGTATCTGTACAAACAGCACACCAATTGCTGCTAGCCCCAGTGCGCTCAAGGTTAGCGCTGTGCCAGCCACGCGATATCTGAAATCTTCTGAGAGCCGACTCACCCCCGCTGCATGCAGTACTCTTCCCACCAACAAGCTTGCACAACTGACATGAACAACCCATGAGACGCCACCTGGCAGAACCTCCAGAAAATAGCATAGCAGTAGCGTGATTGGCACATACTCAGCGAAGTTGCCGTGCGCGCGAATCGCCTTTGTCAGAGACTTGTTATTACCATCGCCCAACCCGACCCCAATGGATCGCCGAACCAGTATTGTGCGAGCACTCAATACCAGAAAAATAAGGGCGAGTGCTGCGGCGTAACTTGGAGTAATCATAGGGTTAAGACATTCTCAATCTAGGTTGATAGGGTTGGAAGATCTTTGGCTTTAGCAGCAAACGGAGTATTTCATAGTGAGTATCATTATGCAACTCACGGTATTTAAGGCATTAAAATAACTGCATTTAGCTAAATCTTTCTAATACCAACACTAGTGGGGTAGGCGCGTGTTGGTCAGCACAACACTTTTCAGCGGGATTAATGGTAGTGGAGGGTGCTGCCGATGACGTCTAGCTGCTTAGGGCTTTTCTGTGTTTGCAATAGCAACCGCCAGTTCAGCTGCCAGACTTGCATTGTGATTGATTAAGGCCTGATTAGTTTTAAGGCTTCTACCATCACTTAGCTCTACGATTCTATTTAGCAGCCAGGGTGTAACAGCCTTGGCTGTAACCCCCGATTGCACTGACTCATTAATAGCCTGCGTAATGATGGTTGCCATCTCTGCGCGAGGTATTTCATCGTTTACAGGCACGGGATTGCAAATCAATACGCCTCCGCTAAGCTGCAAGGCTTCTCGTGCCTGCATAAAGGATACGATATCGCTGATAGCGTCAGCTCTTAAGGGTGCTTTTAAACCGCTGTCCCTCGACCAGAATGCAGGTAAATTATCCTGCTGATAAGCCAATACGGGCACACCCAAGGTTTCTAGTACCTCAAGCGTTTTGGGTAGATCCAGTATAGCCTTTGCGCCGGCACAAACAACAGACACGGGTGTTCTGGATAGTTCCTGCAAATCTGCTGAGACATCAAAGCTTAATTCAGCACCCTGATGCACGCCACCTATACCACCTGTCGCAAAGAGTCTGATACCAGCAAGATGGGCGATTATCATGGTGGCTGCAACGGTCGTAGAACCGTTAGCCTTGCGAGACAGAGCCATAGCGAGGTCGGCTCTGGACAACTTCATGGCATCGCTGGTTTGTGCAAGTTCATCAAGCTGACTTTCATTTAAGCCAACTGTAATCTGCCCCTTAACAATAGCGATAGTTGCTGGCACAGCTCCGCCGCTGCGTACCGTTTGCTCTACGCTCAGTGCCGTATCCCTGTTTTGCGGGAAGGGCATGCCGTGTGTAATGATTGTGCTTTCAAGCGCCACAACCCCTTGACCACAGGCCATTGCGGACTGCACTTCATCGCTAATCTGTAACAAGGGCTGGTTCATAGTTTAAAACGATACGAATGTTGCGAATAGTTTACGGTATTGTTCGAGCAATAGCCGAGAGGTTTGTATACTTTATGTTGATAAAAACCGGCGGTTGAGCGGTGATCTCGCGTATCCAGCACTATTTTCGCTCTACTCACATAGCCATGACACCTGCAATGTCCATGTCCAGGTTGTTTGTGGCCCATGCTGAATCGGATGTTTATCCTTTGCAATTGGGTCTGACCCATTGCAGGCATACCTATAACGGCAGCGCTGCAATTTATCAGGCGGCACTGGACAAACAGCTTGGTGCAGGCGATGTCGTATTGTTGCCGGCCTATTGTTGCGGTGCCGAGCTTGGACCCTTTGAAAGTCTGGGTTGCGAACTACTGTTTTATGACGTCAAGTCAGATTTGAGCGTGGATCACGAACAAATTGAGTCTCAGCTTTCGCAGCGCCCGGATATCAAGTTGCTGCTGGTCACACACTATCTAGGGCTGGCTCAGCCGAACATCTCTAGATTGGCAGAACTTTGTAATAGGGCTGGTGTGGCACTGCTCGAGGATTGTGCTCATGCCTTGTTCTGCACTCATGCTGGTAAGGCACTGGGTAGCTACGGGGATTACGCTATATTTAGTCCCCGAAAAACCCTGCCATTGACAGAAGGAGGCATCCTGGTTGCTACCCGGGGACTGGATGGCAGTGTTGAGCAGCCGCAGAATGCACCCTACTGGGTGCCAAGGTTGGATCGTCTTTGTTACTCAGTTCAACAGGGTCTTCGCTGTTCAGCCCGCACTGGAGTGATGGCATGGTTGAACAAACTGGCCATTGCTCTGTGGGCAGTTCCTGCTGTAGCTATAAAGATTATCAAGGCTAGTGGTTTTATATCTTCAAGCCAGTGGTTAACGCCCGATGTAGAGGGCAAAGAAGCCGAAGCTGTATATTCGATTAAGAGCTCAGCTCTGGCACAAAGATCACTGCTGGCCAATGATGCGAAGCAGGTGATAGCTATGCGCAGGCAGCATCATGATCTCTGGCTCACATGTCTGGCGCAGTGTGATCGGGCCCGCCCCTTACTAGCGCGCTTACCCGAGGGCTGTTGTCCATTGTACTTTGTAGTGGAGGTGGATAACCCGGGCAGTTGTGTAGAGGCTCTGGCCAGCTTTGATATTGAAGCATTCAACTGGTGGCAACACCTGTCTGAGTCGATTGAATGGAAATCCTTCCCTGAAGCCAGGCGTTTGAAGCAGTCTCTGCTGGCCTTGCCGGTTCATCAGCAGCTAACAAAAGCGCAAATCGAGTCCATGGCGAAGCGCCTGATCGAGATTCTCGAATAAAAAGCCCTCTAAAACAGGCGCAAGTGATAGTAGTGAAAATCTAAATTTTTCAATGATATTAGTGATCTAGATAACAGTTTTCATTTTCTTCGGTTAAAATTCGGGACATTTACACTTATCTGAATCTTATAGCGCAGATTCGAATTGCTTCACCGCTACAATAGCGGCTATGAATGGTTCAAAATCCAAAGAGGGCTTGAGCATGGGGCTAGACTCTGTTGAACGCCTGGAATCAAACGTCAGAAGCTACAGCCGTGCGTTTCCGGCGGTATTTCAATCAGCGCTCAATGCGCGAATTACCGACAGTAACGGGCGGGAATTCATAGACTTCTTTGCAGGAGCCGGTGCGCTTAACTACGGCCATAACGATCGCCGAGCCAAGCAAGCTTTAATTAGTCACCTGGAGTCAGATGGCTTGATGCATGCGCTTGATTTAGCTACTGACGTAAAAATAAAATTTCTTGAGAAGTTTGATTCCATTATCCTCAAACCCAGAGCGCTGGACTACAAAGTACAGTTCACTGGACCAACGGGTGCCAATGCTGTTGAAGCCGCTATTAAGCTTGCAAAAAAAGCTAAAAATCGTACCCACATCATCGGTTTCACTAATGCTTATCATGGGCACAGTTTGGGCGCTTTAGCCCTAACGGGAAATCAACATTTTCATGATGATAACTACGGAGCCCGAAACAATGTCAGCTTGTTGCCCTATGACAACTACTTTGGCGATGGAGCCAATACGGCGTTACAGCTGCGACAACTATTAACCGATACAAGCAGCGGTACGCCGCTTCCTGCGGCCATTATTCTGGAAACCGTGCAAGCCGAAGGTGGTATCAATGTCGCCAGTGATAAATGGTTGAGAGCTATAAGAGCTTTATGCAATGAGCTGGATATAGTCCTGATTATTGATGATATTCAAACGGGCAATGGTCGCACAGGCAAGTTTTTCAGTTTCGAAGAATCCGGCGTGGTGCCTGATATCGTGTGTGTCTCCAAATCCATTGGTGGTGGTTTGCCAATGTCCTTGTTGTTGATTAAACCTTCTCTGGATATATGGGAACCGGCTCAGCATACGGGTACGTTTAGAGGTAATCAGTTAGCCTTTGTTGCTGCCAATGCGCTTCTTGATTATTGGTCTGATACAGAATTCTTAAGCATGTTGGCGACTAACTGCAGTGCCGCACGAACCGAGCTTGATCGTGTGGCACGCCTTTGCCCCGGTTCGACTGTCAGGGGCAGAGGAATGATGCTTGGCCTGGATGTGGTTGATGGTGAGTTGGCCTGTGCTATCGCGAAACGCTGCTTTGAAAACGGCTTGATAATCGAAACCGCCGGCGCGCGCGATCAAGTGTTGAAGTTTCTGGCACCACTAACAATAGATGCACAGACTTTAGCAGACGGTTTTGCGTGTCTGGAAAATAGCATCCGTGAAACCTTGCCTGTATTTGGCATTGAGCCCGGCTTGCAATCGATTGGTGGATAGGATCTGTCATTGTCGGTTTAGACAAAGTGCCTGGGTGCGACTGACTTGAGCATGAGTAGCTACACTAACTTTCTTGCGGCATTTCGGTTTCAATGTGAGCAACGTGGTGACGCAATCGCATTGGTTCATGAGCAGCGAGCTTGGTCCTATGAGAAGCTCGATCACGTAAGCAGCGTGATGGCGCTGGATCTCGTTAACCAGGGTATCCAGCGTGGTGACAGAGTAGCTCTTTTTTGTGTGCGATCTATTCAGGCTATAGCTGCGATGCTTGCCGTCATGAAATCCGGCGCAGCCTTTGTCCCTATCGATACGGCGTTTCCTGATGAACGTATACGCTACATGCTCGACGATGCATCGGTCACCGGCATTGTGGCCGATGATAATCAATCATCACAGTTAGATCGCTTGGGTGTTGGTCATATCAAGGCAGTGCAATGGACTTCCCGATATCTGTCAATGGAGGGTGAGTGCCAGGGAACATCCTCGACTGCTGACTCATCCGCGGATCTTGCTCTGCCAAACGCAGCTGATCTTGCCTACGTCATGTATACCTCCGGCTCGACCGGCAAACCCAAGGGGGTTGTAATTTCACATGGGTCGCTGGCTTGCTATTGCAACGCAGACATCGACGCTTATGAGTTGACAGCCTCTGACAGAACGGTTCAGTTTTCTACATTGAGTTTTGATATTTCGATAGAGGAGATTTTCCCACCCCTGTGTATTGGCAGTACTGTCGTGGTCCGACCCGGTGATCGTAGTGATGCACAAATAGAACTGAGTGACATTATTGAGCGTTATTCTGTAACTGCGGTGCATCTGGCCACTGGTTACTGGCACGAGTGGGTGGATCTCATGCTTTCCACGGGATCAGCTGTACCTGCCTGCCTGCGTCTGATGGTGGTAACAGGAGAGAAGGTATCGCCAGAGCATTATTATCGCTGGTTATCTCTGGTCTCAAAACCGGTTTTATGGGCTAACGCCTATGGCCCCACTGAAGCTACCGTTTCAGCCACTGTGTTTGTGCCTCCAGCTGGCTGGCAGGGCAAAGCCCTACCCATTGGAAAACCGCTGCTCGGTTATACAGCTTATATCCTTGATGAGCACTTACAACAGGTAGAAGCCGGAGACACGGGTGATCTCTACATTGGTGGAGGGGCCCTTGCAAACGGCTACCTTAATCGCCCTGAGTTGAACCAATCAGTTTTTCTACCTGATCCCTTTGCGCCCGGTGAGTCTGCCCGCATGTATAAGACAGGCGACCTAGCACGTTGGCTGGATGATGGCAGCATCGACTATGCCGGACGAGTTGATCATCAGATAAAAGTGGGCAGCTATCGTGTGGAGCCCGGAGAGATAGAAAATACAATCAATAGCCACGCCGCTGTTAAGGAGGCGTTGGTTGTTGCTGTGCCGCTCAATGGAAGTACTCAGCTGGTTGCCTACATTGCCTGTGCTGCTGGTTCCATAGACATTAGCGATATTGCCCAATTCCTGAGTGGGCAACTACCGGCCTACATGATGCCTCATCGTTATCTGCTGATGGAGGCTTTGCCGAAAACGATCAATGGCAAGATTGATCGTGACGCGCTGCCATCAGCTGAACGTGCTGAACGTGCGAGGAGTGCGCCAAGCCAGGCTGCCCGATCAGAAACAGAGCGTCAACTGAGCGAGATCTGGTGCAATATTCTTTCGCTCCCCGATGTTAGTGTTGATGATAGTTTTATCAGTCTCGGTGGCGATTCTTTGATGGCGGTCAGAGCGATCGCACGCATTCAGAAAGATCTTGATTTTACGGTGTCGACTCGCGATTTTTTCTTCCTTGATACGATTGCTTTACTAGCAGGGCACATGGAAGGCAAGTCGGTACCCCGACGTGTACCCGCAGCAGTTCCGGCGTTTATCAACAGTCGTCAACGTCAGATATATACAGTGCTTCAACGCCCGGCGAAAGATAACGACAACGGTCGAGGTATTCTATTAGTTCCACCTGTTGGCAATGAACAGCGCCGTGTACAACGTCCCTTTAGAAACCTGATGCAGAACCTGTCCCGGCAAGGTTATACACTGATGCGTTTTGACTGGCACGGAACCGCAAACTCCAGTGGCAGCGCGGTTGAACTTGATAGCTTGCAGCATTGGGTCGATGACGTGCACGATGCAGCCGAGCACTTAGCCGGGTACGTCGATCGCATCGACATGGTGGCTGTACGATTAGGCGCATTGATCGCATCCAGAGTGCCAACAGCCAGCTTACCTGTTGCCTGTCGTTACTATTGGGACCCTGTGGCGTCTGGTCATGCCTGGCTGCAGGAGATGGAAGCGTTGCATGACGGCATTCTCAAAGATACCTTTCGCTTTTTATATCGTCGCAAACGTACAGCGGGTGAGAACAGAGAGTTTGCCGGACTGGAACTGACGCCTTCACTCATGGCTGAGATTGCAGAAGAAAATTTTTCTGTCAATCTAATTGAACATGATTGGAACCAGAGTGCTCAGTTGCTTGTGAGCGTATTGTCGTCATTGAATCAGGATGATCTTAACGGGTGCAAGCTTCACCGGGTTGATGAAAGCAATGACTGGACTGATGCGCGCACTACCACCGATGATATGGTGATCAACAAAGCGGCGAGTGTACTTGCTGATCTTTTGAACGACGCGCAAAACACCACGGTTGAATATCCATTGGGGCAAAGCGCATGAGTAGCTCTCTTGTTACCGCGCAGGCTGCATCAGATCATCCTCTTGAGGATGCATGTGCATTTGGTACCGATAGCATCTTGACCGGCGTCTACACGCCAGCGCTTAACGCCGATACGTCCAAACCCTGCGCGCTCTTTCTAACTGCCGGTCTTCTACATCATGTTGGTCCGACTCGATTGCACGTAGAGCTCGCGCGTGCCTTGTCACTCCAGGGTATTGCCGGTCTACGATTTGATTTATCGGGTGTGGGTGAGAGTGAGACCAGTAGCCTGGGTGGCTATTTTATGGAGCGCTCAATCAGCGAGGTTACAAGAGCCATGGACTATCTGGATGAGCACTATGGGCATAAACGCTTTGTGCTGATCGGCCTTTGTTCAGGCGCAGACGATGCACTTGCGACAGCGCAGCGTGATGAGCGTGTGGTGGGGTTGGTATTGCTTAATGGCTACGCCTACAAGGCCGGATGGTTTTTTATAAACCGCCTGCTTAAATTCTATCTACCTCGATTGTTTGTGTGGCAAAAAATCCGTAACCGGCTAAGCAACTTCATGCGCCCAGCTAACAAGGCGGCGTTGGCCGAGAGAGCAGCGCTGATCGAGCTGGATGATGATTACCGTTATATACCTCCGCAACAGGAAACAGCTGATGCACTGCTCAGTCTGAGCCAAGCAGAAACTGATCTGCTTTTTGTATACACAGGCAGCGAGCATGACGACTATACGTATAAGGGACAGCTCTTTGCCATGTTCCCCGAGTTACGCAACAGCCCTAATGTTAGTGAGCAGTATTTGACCGAAGCAGATCACACACTGATCCTCAAGACAGATCGTCAACGAGTTATACGTTGGGTGTGCGAGTGGTTTGCCAGTGCAAGGTTCAATAGAATCCGTTGAGTTGCCAGGCATCTGCCGGGTTCTAAATGAGCATAAGTTATATAAACTGCCCCAGTTGGATGGGGATAGCCGGGACAAGATCGACCGAACTTCCGTGCATCATCCAACCGTCGCAGTCTTTTTCACCGGCAGCGACAGCAGCTTCAATCGATCACACAACACATCGATGTAGATATCGATGTGATCGGCCAGGCGCTCGGGCAGCTTGGTGGTGCACCAGGTGCGCCGGTTCAATCGGTTCACCTTTGCCCGAATGTTGGCAAACGAGTGATTCACGCTGAACAGGTAATCGAAGCGGGTTTTCTTCAACTCCCCCTGACCCACTACGCAGCCCCTATCGCTGATATGTACCTCATGCGTACTGTTCGGAAAGTAGCGCTTGAGTAGCGACGGGTATTGCTGGTGCCCATCGGTTTTAAAGTGCACATCGGCAGGTAGGCAGCGCTGCAGTTCCTCAAACACATCGTGCCGAGCGGCATAACTTTGATCAGCTCGTTTACCGTAACGTTTGCGTGAAACTGCTGCCAGATGGCCAAAGGCCGGGATGGACGCTACCCGGAAGAACCATGGGCCTCGTACCCCATCAAGGACCGCCAGAGGGACGGTCATTTGTTTGCAGTTGGTAGGCTCGCAAGTCAGCCGATCATCGATCTCGACCGCGTCTATGGGTCCGTGCTGCTTGATAAAGGCCTTGAGATAGCGACGGTTCTTTTCCCGGGATAGCCTGGCCTGCCATATCAGGCGAGACGCGATCGTCTTGATGTTGACCCCGACAAGCTCAGCAATATCCCGGGGGCACATGTTGCTGGCAAAGCAGAATCGCACCGTTGAATTAATGCGCCGTTTCTTCTGCCGGTAGGTCGAGCTGAAGGTAGCCGCAGAGAACTTCTTCGCGCAGCGTTTGCACTTAAAGCGTTGAATGGATTTGGCATCGTCGGCACGCGCATAGAAGCCATCGCGCACAAAGAAGGATCTGGGCGCATCGCAGCCCGGGCATCGTGTGTTCACATCCATGTGAAACTCTCGGTTTTGTAGTGTCAGAACTAGCTTATCAGGAAAGTCCATCCCCAGCATGCTGGGGCAGTTTCTTAGACCTAAGTACAAGTACGGGCGTATTTGCAGTATCCTTCCTGGCTGCATCTTGACAAGACAAGCATCACTTCCTTAACATGTTGATTCTAGTAAGTCTATCTAATTCTAATGTGGTGATTCCAGGGTAATTCCTAGCCTAGTAGCGACGATGACAAGGTGCGAAAAGGCAAGCTGTACGCTCACCCTGCGGTACAAATCTCACACACATTGCAGAAAAACCAAGGCGATACTGAAACCACCGGAAACAAGCGCGTTTTTGCGCTGTGCTGTCGATGATATAAACACTGCGCTTGATCACGATGGCTCATTACACCAAGGGACTTATTTATGGATTCGCTTAAAGATGCATCTTTATTTAAACAAGCTGCGCTGGTTGGAAAAAACTGGGTCGAGGCTAGTGCGGACACAGGAATTGCCGTAACCAATCCTGCTACTAATGAGATCATCGGCTACGTTCCCAAACTGGGAGGCGCAGAGACGCGCGAAGCAATAGAAGTTGCGGAGGTTGCGCGCGCTGGCTGGGCAAAACGAACCGCTAAGGAGCGCTGCCAGATCATGCGCCGCTGGTACGAGTTAATGATGGAGAACCAGGATGATCTGGGCACCATATTAACTGCCGAACAAGGCAAACCGCTGGCAGAGGCAAAAGGCGAAATTGCCTATGGTGCATCCTTCATCGATTGGTTTGCAGAGGAGGGGCGACGTGCCTATGGTGATGTAACGCCGGGTCACGCGCCCGATAAGCGCATCGTGACTATCAAACAGCCTATTGGTGTTGTTGCGGCCGTTACACCTTGGAACTTTCCTAATGCGATGATTACGCGCAAAGCGGGTCCTGCGTTTGCTGCCGGTTGTTCCATGGTCTTAAAGCCTGCTTCGCAAACGCCTTTTTCGGCTATCGCCATTGCCGTTTTGGCTGAGCGTGCTGGTATTCCTGCCGGTCTCTTTTCGGTTATAACAGGATCAGCGCGGGAGATTGGCGCCGAAATGACGGCTAACCCGATCGTTCAGAAGTTGACATTCACGGGCTCGACAGAGGTTGGTTCAAAACTCTATGAGCAGTGTGCGCCCACGATCAAGAAGCTTGGCCTTGAGTTAGGCGGTAATGCACCGTTTATTGTTTTCGATGATGCTGACCTTGATGCCGCAATAGAAGGAGCTGTTATTGCAAAGTTTCGAAACAACGGTCAGACCTGTGTGTGTGCAAACAGAATTTATGTGCAATCGGGCGTGTATAAGGAATTCGCGGAGAAACTGGTAGCGAAGGTTGCAACGCTCCCCACTGGCAACGGTTTTGATGAGGGCATTGTCTTTGGTCCGTTGATCGATGACGCCGCTGTTAGTAAAGTCGAACAGCATATTAGTGACGCAGCTTCTAAGGGTGCAGAAGTAGCGCAGGGTGGTAAACGTCACAGCCTTGGAGGCTTGTTTTTCGAGCCCACCATACTCACAGGCGTCACTGCTGATATGGCAGTTGCCACTGAAGAAACGTTTGGACCATTAGCTCCACTGTTTGAATTTGAAACTGAGGATGAGGTTGTTGCCGCTGCCAACAATACTGAGTTTGGCCTGGCTTCCTATTTCTATACACGAGACTTAGCTCGCGCCTGGCGTGTCGGTGAAGCTCTTGACTACGGCATGGTTGGAATAAATACCGGTTTGATCTCCACTGCAGAAGCACCTTTTGGTGGCGTCAAGATGTCCGGCTTAGGTCGGGAAGGTTCGCGTTATGGTCTAGATGATTTCATGGAGCTCAAGTACCTTTGTATGGGTGGTATCGATCCCGCTGCCTAGGTGTATGGGTGGTATCGATCCCGCTGCCTAGGTGTATGGGTGGTATCGATCCGCTGCCTAGGTGCATGGGTGGTATCGATCCCGCTGCCTAGGTTTACTGGAATAGTGATATCACTATTCCAGCGGCAATCGTTGTCCGGGTGCCTGAGTTTGCCTCAGGTACCTCTTTGATACAGCTGTTGAGTTACTGGCTGCCTACCAATCGAGGCTGCGTGAAAATTGCCGAATATCTTGAATCAGTAAATCGGGTTCTTCCATGGCTGCAAAATGTCCACCACGCGGCATTTGCGTCCATTGAGTGATGTTGTAGAGTCGTTCAGCGTAACTACGCGGCGGCCATGCCAGTAGTTCTTTGGGGAATAGCGCACAGCCTGTAGGTACTTCTACTCGTCTTCCCTCGGGAGACATAATTCTACCGCCCTCTTCGCGACGACCGTAGTAGATCCAGGAAGCCGTATTGAATGTGCGAGTGACGATGTAGATCATAATGTTTGTCAGTAGTTGATCCTTGCTATAAACACTCTCTACATCGTCACCGACTGTATCTGACCAGCCATTCATTTTTTCCAGTATCCATGCAGCTATGCCTACCGGGCTATCCATCATTGCATAGCTCAATGTTTGTGGTTTGGTTGCTTGTTGCGTGCGATAACCATTTTGCATGATCTGGTCAACTTCAAATTGTTGTGCCCAAGCGATTTCCTCAGCGCCTTTTGGTTCATCCTTGTGGCGCATGGTCAGTATATTGATATGGATGGCTGCACAAGCCTCGAAGTGTTCGTATCCCAGCCAACTGGATATAGCGCCGCCCCAGTCTCCGCCTTGAGCCAGATAGCGCTTATAGCCAAGCACATCAGTCATGAGCGCATTAAACAGCGCTGCCATTTTTCTGGGCCCATACGGACGAGGTGGAGGATCTGAAAAACCAAAACCGGGTAGTGAAGGTGCTATGACATCAAAGGCATCATCGACTGATCCGCCGTGGTTTTCCGGATGAGCGAGCAAGTCTATAAAGTCCATAAACTCGACTATCGTTCCCGGCCAGCCATGGCTAATGATTAGTGGCCTAGGGTTAGGACCACTGCCTTTTTCATGTATAAAATGGATGTCCAACCCATCCACCGGTGCTTTAAAATGTGAAAAGCGATTGATGTTGGCTTCCTGTTTGCGCCAATCAAAGTCATTTACCCAGTAATCACACAATTCCTTCATGTAATCCAGGTTGGTACCGTAGCCCCAACCGCCGTCAACCGGCATTTCATGCCAGGGGTATTCCTGCACACGTCTGCGAATAAACGTGAGTGTGTCTTCGGGTACCGCTATGGAAAAAGGCCGGTATGCGCTCATGGGTCAGGGCTTGAGTATCTGTGCCATTAAAATGTAACGCGATTCAAACGATCTCGTAAGAGACAGTTCTACAATTTTAGCAGGACAGTATTTTTAGCCGAGCTATTTATTTTGAAGGCGATTTACTCGTGAGAGCTGATCATTCACTTCTTCGGCTATGATTCGGATGCCTTCATCAAGTTTTTTAAGCGGTACAAATGCAAACCCCAGACGGAAGCTGCGTTTGTCTGCGCTCAAGCTAAAAATCTCGCCAATATCTATCAGCACACCTCTGTTTCTTAGTCGAACATTCAACTCTGTGGCGTCAAAGCCAGGCGGGCCTGTGAGCCAGAACGATGTGCCACCGAGTGAGCTTGCTCGTTGCAGCATGCCTAGATGCTTTCCTATGGATTCGTTCATGGCATGCCAGCGCTTTCTGTAGCGACGTTCTATATTGCGAATATGCGAGTCGTAGTATCCAAGCCGAAAGAACATGGCAACCACTTCCTGAACAATAGTGGGTGGGTGTCGCATCATAACCCCTCTAACGATGCGTGCCTGTTTGATAATGTCCCTATGCGCAACCATGAAGCCAAGCCGAATACCTGGTGACACTGTTTTTGAAAGGCTCCCGATGTAGATGACGCGATTGTGCTGATCTTGAGATCGCAGAGAGCGCGAGCGTGCATTGAAGTAGTTCATCTCGGCTTCGTAGTCATCCTCAATGATCAGAAAGTCGTTTTTTTCAGCAGACTGAAGGAGTTGTTCGCGTCTTTTTTGTGACATCGTCACCATGGTTGGAAACTGATGACTGGGTGTTGTAAATACGAGTTGGCATTCGTCAGGTATGGCATCGACTATCAGCCCATTTTCATCAATGGGCACACCAACAACCTGATTTCCAGTCAAGTTAAAAGCATTTCGAGCACCCGGAAAACCTGGGTCTTCAATAGCAATTGACTTGTTTCTATGTGCAAGCGTGGCACCGATAATAAAGAGTGCGTTTTGCGCGCCCAAGGTTATTAGTATTTCATCTTCATCGGCATAGATTCCACGTGAACTAAGCAATCGTTGCCTAAGTTGCTGAGCCAATTGATGACTGTCGCTTTCTACCGAATCATCGCGCCAGGCTGCCATCTGAGTGGTACTAAGAGCCAGCCTGGTACATTCTCGCCAACCATCCACTGGAAATAGATCAGGGTCTATCTGGTTATAGATAAACGGATACGGATAGCTGGTCCAGTTTAGTGGATTGTCTACAGGTACAAGATTGAGTGATTCGAATTCAACAGGTGCCTTGGACGGGGGCTTGAATGCTCCGGTAGGTTTGCTCTTGCCGGGTTCCTTATCTTGCACTAGGGGGTTGACGTAATAACCGGAACGATCGCGAGAGACGACTAAACCCAGTTCAATAAGACGCCCATAAGCTGCAAACACTGTATTTCTGGATACCTCCAGTTGCTCGGCCATTTCTCTGCACGACGGGAGTCGCTTGTCTGGAGACAAAACCTCTGAGGTTATAGCGGCACTCACCAATTCGCATATCTGATCACGCAAGCCCAGGCTCGACACCTCAGGTAGAACGAATTTAGTTTGTGTTACTGACTCAGCCAAAACCTGCCTCATACGCTGTTTGCGGGCAACCAGAGAACTCAAAACTTACTAGCCGCCTGTGTTGGAGAAGGCGGCTAGCTGCAATTCATTCTGTCACTTATCCCTTCGTCTGTCCCCTGATTTTGCTTCAACTGTCACTTTATCAAGCTCTGACAATGTGAAAAGATCAGCCGATAGCTTTGGCCAATGGCTCAAATAGAGGGAAAGTAAGCTGATGAAAAGAAATGACATTTTTAAATCTATAGCAGTTGCTACTGTTCTAACGTGTTGTGCGCAGTCTGCCTATGCAGAAAAGGTTTTGAAGCTCGGCACGGTTGGTTTTCTGGGAATGCCCATCGGTGATGCTATTGATCAGGCACTTATTCCCACCTTGGCAGAGGTATCAGGCGGGGAGCTCACAATCGAACCTCACTACCGAAAATCGCTGTGCAGTGAACAGACTTGCGGCGAACAGGCTAATCAGGGGTTGATTTCGCTCTGGACAAGCTCAACAGCAAATTTCGGTAACTTCGGTACTGCATTATCCGTGTTTGATTTGCCCTATATATTCAAGAGTATCGAAGACGCTGATCGAATATCTTCAGAATGGTTAGCCAAGAAACAGTGTGAAATAGCGGCGGAAGAGGCGGGTCACGTTTGTTTAACTGTCTATTCGAGTGGTGGCTTTCGCCAATTAGGTAACGCGAGTGGTCCAGTGCACGTGCCAGATGATATGAAGGGTATAAAGTGGCGGGTTACCAAAAGCCCTATCGAATACACGTTGATTAAGAACTGGGGCGCTGTGCCCGTACCTTATGATTGGGCGCAGCTCTATCAAGGTCTGCAAACCGGTGTAGTGTCAGGTCAGTATGTTGCTACTCCCTGGCAACATGTGGCCAAACTTCATGAAGTTGCTAAGTACTTTACTGAAATAGGTGGTTCCTGGTCTGGCAATCAACTTTCCATGGACAAGCGACAGTACGATGCTCTTTCTGATCAGGAAAGAGAATGGTTACACACAGCCGCAACGGCTTTTGGTAAACATGTACAAGAGCTAGATCGTAATTGGGTTAAAGCGGGTGAGGATGCGATCAAGTCGGAGATTGAAGAATGGTATGTACCGACAGATGATGAAATGAAGCTTTGGAGAGCCGGTGCAATTGATGCCTGGCTAAATGCAAAAGGTACCTTTGATCCTGAAACTGCCGAACGTGTGTTACAAGAGCAGGGCATGACGGACTTTATCGCCCAGCTACAGGAGGCGGGTGCCCTGTAAGTCTGTTAGTTGCTGTTTGTGTAAATAGATGGCGCGGTACGTTCCGCGCCTTCTTCTTTTCTGGCTACCTGAAATGTAGCTAGTATCGTGGTACTTGTCTGAGGTAGTCGCGCAAGATGGAAAGTATCTTTCTTCTGGTCGTCCTGGTAGCTCTTATTCTGCTGGGTGCGCCGGTTGGGTTTACGCTCATCCTGATTCCTGTTGTGTATATACTCATTACGGACGCGGCCCCTATGATTCTGATTCCCAGTCAGATGTTCAGTGCCATTGACGCAGTCCCGCTAACGGCAATACCGTTCTTCATGCTCACTGGCGAGTTGATGACCAGTGCCACGATTACTGACAGACTGGTTGACCTGAGTAAACGTCTGATCGGTCGAATGCGCGGGAGTATGGCTCAGGCCAATGTTCTCGTATCTATGTTTTTTGCGGGCATGAACGGCTCAGTTGTGGCCGATACAGCAACAGTGGGTTCCTTACTGGTGCCCGCCATGAAAAAAGCCGGCTATCCACCTGCGTTTGCAGCAGCGATAACTGCCGTAAGCTCGACTATCGGTGGCATCATTCCACCTTCTATTATGATGATAGTGCTGGCCAATGCAGGTGGTATATCGGTTGGTGCCTTATTTGCCGGGGGTATTGTTCCCGGCATAATGATTGGCATGTTACTGATGGTCATCAATTACTTTATCGCTAAGCGCAACAACTTTGAACGCAGCGAAGAGCCTTTTAGTTTTAAAGCTTTGGTCTACTCCATTTATCGCTCTTCTTTTGCCTTATTAATTCCAGTTGTTCTTGTCGGATCGGTGGTTTTTGGTATTGCAGGCGTAGTGGAAGCAGGCGCTTTGACCGCAACCATTGCGCTGTTTGTAGGGCTCTTTGTTTATCGAACAATCAACTGGGAAAATTGCAAAGGTGCTTTTATTCGCGCTTTTCGCAATTCGGCCATGGTTTTTATTATCATCGCGGCCTCCGGTCCTTTCAGCTGGCTGTTAACGTCTCTGGGTGCTATTAATGATTTGGAGCAATGGTTGCTGAGCTATACGCATAACCCGTTGCTGTTCATTCTCGTGCTTGTTCTCTTTATCTGTCTTCTGGGAATGGTGATGGATTCAGCCGCCAATATAATTGTTGTTGGTCCCGTGCTTGTAGACGTTATGGTAAAGGCTGGTTACCCCGATGTGCAGGCAGCCCTGGTGGTAGTGGTAGGTTTTCTGATTGGTTCAGTTACCCCACCGGTAGGGGTTGCATTTTTTACTGCCGGTGCCATTGCCAATGTGAGGTTGGAGAAAGTTGCTGTGGCGATGCTGCCGTATTTACTGGCGCTATTTCTTTTGTTGTTCGTGTTGATCGCGGTACCGCAGTTCACGCTCTTTTTACCCGAGGTTTTCGGGTTTATATGATTGACTTGATCTTGAATTGTTTTGAAACAATGAGATTGCCAAGCATTGGAGTCTGCCAGGAATGATTGCACTCGTCGTCTGGATTGATGCGCTAGTAAAGAGAATACTCACTGCTTTCTGTGCCATATTCTTGTTGTTGATGGTTGTGTTTGCTGTTTACAACGTGGTTATGCGTTACGTCTTTCTGAATCCCCCCGTGTGGGGTGACTTGTTAACTGTCTTAAGCAATATCTGGTTGGTTTTCTTAGCACTAGCGCTGACCGTGAGAGACAAGGACCACATCGCATTGGACCTGATCTATTCCTGGTTGCCGCTTAAGGCTGCCTTTTTGATTCATCAATTCTGGACGTTGGTTATTTTTTGCCTTGGCGTAGTCATGATTATCTATGGCATGGAGGCGGTTAATACGATGGGTGGTAAGTACTGGGAAATGTGGTATTTCGCCTGGGAGAATGGCGAATTTGTGTTCAAACCAAACTATATGCCCAAAAAGTATGCTATCGCGATAGTGCCTATATCCGGATTTCTTGTCTGCGTAGCAGCCCTTGCATCGATAATCGAGGACAGCGCTAGAATGCGAGCTGGAACTTACACACAAGCAAAGGATGTTGATTCGAGTACCACCTGAACTGCGTTGCGTTTTCTGCAGCACTATGTAGGGAAAATAGCACAAGACAGTATGCTTTCTAGGTGTGAGACTGCTTCGCATGGGTACACAAGCAGTTGAATCAGGTGCGGGGAGGGTAAGCTCCGACAATTGGTCCTGGTCTCAAGACAGCATAAGTCTAGTACGTCGGTGGCCCGAACCACAGATCGCAACTTTTGCCGCCGAGCCAGAATCATTGCAGGTTGATATTGCGCGTTCAGCGCTGCTTGTGATCGATATGCAAAATGATTTTCTGGATCCTACCGGTTGGTTTGCATCAGTTCGTGGTGCAGATGTTTCAGCACTATCAACAGTGATACCGCCGATCAATGCGCTCAGTACGGCGTTTCGAAACAAGCAAGCCCCCGTTATTCATTTGAACTGGGGTGTTCGTGCGGATCTTGCCAATCTACCGGCCAATGTCGTCGATAAGGGTTCGTCCTGTGGTCGTGCAAAGGGTTATGGAGATTCAATTGAATCTGGCGATGTCCTGGTACAGGGCAGCTGGGGTGCAGCCAGTGTTTCTGCTATCGAAAAACACGCAACTGATATAGACATCTCTAAGCACCGCTTGTCTGGATTTCGCGACAACGAGCTTGATCAAACCTTAAGGCGCCTGGGTGTTAGTACAATTTTTTACACGGGTGTCAATCTGGACAGGTGTGTCTTTGCCACCCTCATGGATGGTTGTTTCCAAGGCTTTGATGCGGTGGTGGTTGAGGATGCAACTACGACTGTCTCGCCAGTCTCTGTAAGTGAATCTATTACCTATCTAATCCGCCTTCTCTATGGTTTTACAGCATCGAGTGTAGATGTACTTGAAGCGCTTGAAGTCGCTGAAAACACATGCATGAATACAAACGCAAAGGAAGTTAATCAATGAAACTAACGCGTCGTCAATTTAACAAAGTCGCTGCTGCATCTCTGGCTGCAGGTGTTGCTCCCATTTTGGGTGCGCCTGCTATTGCTCAAGGCAATACCAAACTGAAGATGATTCTTAACTGGCGCTATCAAGGGCCGCAGGCCTGGTTTTTTCTGGCCGAAGACAACGGCTATTTTGCAGAAGCCGGTATCGATTTGTCCATGGATCAGGGCAGTGGGTCTGGCGCAGCGGTGGGACAGGTCGCAGGTGGTGCTTATGACATTGGCTTTGGTGATGTCAATGCATTGATCCGACTGGCAGGTACAAAACCCGAGGAAGCACCACTGTGTGTTTATCAGATGTACAACAAGCCCCCGTTTACAGTCGCCGTGTTATCCAAGTCAGATATCATGACGGCTGAAGATCTCGTGGGTCGTAAACTCGGCGGTGCGCCAAACGATGGTGCCTTGAAATTGTTTCCGGCCTTTGCAAACGTGGCGGGTCTTGATACATCAGGGATTGAAATACTCAACTTTAAATCAAATCTTCGCGAGCAAATGCTCAAGTCAGAACAGGTGGAAGGTGTGTTTGGTTACGTCAACACCATTCGGTTTTCTGCAAAGTTATCCGGCATGAATCCCGATGAAGATATACGTTTTATATCCTATGGCGACTATGGAATGGATCTGTACTCAAACGGATTGATCATTCCTAAAAAGATGGCTGCAGAGAGCCCGGATGTTGTTAAAGGCCTGGTATGGGCAATCAATAAAGGTGTTGCCGATACTCTGGCTGATCCTGATGCTGCTATCGAGTCAGTTTTCAAGCGTGAGCCATTGATAAACAAGGAGGTCGAAAAAGAACGATTACTGGCAACGCTTAAAGATGAAATGAATCATCCGGAACTTGAAACCACTGGTTTGGGCAATGTCGACCCGGAACGATTTTCAAAGGCCATTGATCTGGTCGTGAAGGCGTCTGAGTTACCGCGTACTCCAGCAATGGACGAGATTTATTCAGATGCGTTTTTACCCGCAGAGAATGAGCGAATCTACAAGCTGGCATAGAAACTTTACGCGAAGTTAATAAGCGCATGGATCTTGAATTGGCAGGCCAAAATGTTGTGGTTACCGGCCCTGCAAAAGGGATGGGGGCAGCGATATCGCTGGGCTTTGCACGAGAGGGTGCAAACCTTGCGCTTTTAGGGCGAGATACCGCTGCTATCGAACCGGTTGCCCTGCAGGCACGAGAGTTGGGTGTGCAGGCAGAGATCTATCAATGTGATGTGACCTCGTCGGATGCAGTGGATAAAGCCATCAACTCGGTTCTGGAACGATTTGATGGTGGCATCGATGTTCTGGTCAACGTGGCGGGTGGCACAGGTCCGATTGGTAAGACCGGGCTAGAAACCACAGCGGCTGAATTTGATGACATTCTACATTTGAACATGCGTGGTCCCTTCAACCTTATTCATGCGGTTGCCCCTGTAATGAAAGCGCGTGGGGGCGGCAGCATCGTTAACATTGGCGGTACCTTCGGCATGCGCGGCAGAGCCATGCGGCTTGCTTATTCAAGTTCGAAATGGGGTTTAAGAGGCATGACTAAAAGTTTTGCCTTGGAGCTGGGTCAAGACAATATCAATGTCAACCTGGTAGCACCTGGGATGGTTGACGGGCCTCGTTTCAGGGAAAAAGTAGTGCCGCAAGTCGCTGCCCAATATGGCATCTCAGAAGAGGAAGCCGTTGAACGGCATGCTGCTGATTATGCCTTGGGGCGAGTCAGCACGGATGAAGACGTTGCCTCTGCCACCTTGTTCCTGGCTTCAGCAAGATCACGTCAAATCACGGGTGTTGACTTGCCGGTGGATGGCGGTTGGGCCTCTCTATAAACCATTTTTACCAAAGTGCTTTTTATGACTGACACGACCCTTACTCGTATTCTCTCTGGCGGCACCGTGGTGCATGAAAGCGGGCGAGAGCTTGCTGATGTATTGATTGCAGGTGAGAAGATTGCTGCGATAGTTGCACCGGGCAGCTTGCCCGGTTCGTTTGCGAGCGACTTAGCTGAATCTGTAGAGATCGTTGATGTCTCAGGGCAGTATGTGATCCCCGGCGCGATCGATATGCATGTGCATTTTCGCGAACCCGGTTATACGCACAAAGAAGATTGGGGCACTGGTACACAAGCAGCTGCCATGGGCGGTGTGACGACCGTATTTGAAATGCCCAATACGCATCCGCCCACACGTTCAGTTAAGGAGTTTAAAGAGAAGCAGGCGTATGCGGGGAAAGCCTGTGTCGATTTCGGTATTTATGGACTGTTGGCTGAAGACAACATCGGAGAGTTGCAAGGCCTGATTGATGCTGGTGCTAATGCGTTCAAGTGTTTTATGGGTAATACCTTCGGCAACCTACCTTCGCCATCTACCGGCGCTATGCTTGAAGGATTTGAGATTATTGCTCAATCAGGTTTACGGATCTCACTGCATGCAGAAACTGCCTCCATCATGGCTTGGCGGCAAGAGAAACTTGAGGCTGCGGGTTTGAATGATCCCTTGCATCACATTGCTGCCCGTCCTGAAGTGGTTGCCATTGAGGCAGTGGCACGTGCCGCCATTTTATCGGAGTGGACGGGTGCCCGAATTCATGTACTTCATATATCATCTGCCGGCGAACTCAACCCATTGGCTGAAGCTAAGGCGCGTGGCGTAGATATAACCGGTGAAACCTGCCCCTGCTACTTGTTTCTTGATTCCAGTGATTATGAACGCTTAGGCAGCGTTATCCGTGTTAATCCGCCGGTGCGCGAGCGCAAGGATTCCATCGCTATCTGGGATGCATTGCAAACAGGTGTTGTTGACATGATATCGACTGATCATGCACCTCATACACCGGAAGAAAAAAACAACGACGTCATTTGGAAAGCCGATTGTGGTTTTCCAGGTGTTGAAACCCAGATGCAATTGATGCTCAATGAAGTGACGGCAGGACGTATGTCCCTGGAGCACTACGTTCGCATTTCATCTGCAAACCCGGCAAGGGCGTTTGGTCTTTGGCCAATGAAAGGGCGTATTGCTGTGGGCGCGCATGCCGATATCACCGTGCTGGATTTGAAGCGCGAGGAAACGATCAAGGCCAGTGCCCTGCATAGTCGCGGTAAGGTGACGCCGTTTGAAAATCGACAAACTGTGGGTGCGCCTGTTCATACCCTGGTTCGGGGTGAATTTGTACAGCGTGATCGAAAACTGGTACCTGACATGGCAGGGCATGGCAGACAGGTGACGGATATTCAACGTATGCCTGTGGCTGATCCCTGCAATGTGGATCAAAGCCTGGCCGCCATTCTGGCATCGGGTAGCTCCGCATGAGTGATGAGCAATTTGTTCGTCTGGAAAATGTTGGTGTGACCTTTGGTCAGGGCGAGGACGAGACCGAAGCTTTGCTTCCAACCTCGATATCAATCGCCAAAGGAGAGTTTCTCGCGCTGGTAGGCCCCTCTGGTTGTGGTAAATCAACTTTGTTGAAACTTGCCAGCGAGTTGCTTAAGCCGACCACCGGCATGCTCTATTTCGGTGGCCGTGAGCTGGGTGCAAATCCTGTGCGTGTTGGTATGGCCTTTCAAAGCGCATCATTGCTGCCATGGATGACCGTACGTGAAAACGTCATGCTTCCACTGAAAATAGTATCTCCATTCAAGAAATCGTTTAGAGCGAAAAAGGATAATGAATATCGTGAGCGAGCCGACGCACTGTTATCCCAGGTAGGGCTGGAAGATTTTGCTGACAAGAACCCCTGGCAGCTTTCGGGTGGCATGATGCAACGCGCCAATCTGTGTCGTGCATTGATCCATGATCCCGATCTGTTGTTACTTGATGAACCCTTTGGAGCTTTAGATCAGTTTACCCGGGAGGAGCTATGGCAAACGCTTCAGGACTTATGGCTAGAGCGTAAATCGACTGTCATGCTAGTAACGCATGATCTTCGTGAGGCTGCTTATCTTGCAAATCGTATTTGTGTCATGAGCGCACGGCCTGGACGCATTATTGAGGATAGAACGGTGAAATTCGCGAGGCCCAGGCCTATCGAGCTCTCGTTCGAACCCGAATTTGGTTCGTTGGTGCGTGATCTTCGTAGCTTGATTGTGCATGCGCCCGTGCGCAAGGCTGATGCTGCATGAACAAATCCATTACACGCAAATTCGCACCGGCCATACTGATAGTGAGTGTGTTTGTGTTTTGGGAGTTGTTCTGTTTACTTGCGGGTATTTCAGAATTGATACTGCCCAGACCCACGCGGATATTAGC
Organism: Granulosicoccus sp.; assembly: GCA_045106475.1. GTDB lineage: Bacteria > Pseudomonadota > Gammaproteobacteria > Granulosicoccales > Granulosicoccaceae > Granulosicoccus. Next base: position 7,829 of record JBGCEO010000050.1, on the reverse strand, counting down.
GGCATTTTTTGAATACGCACCTGCCATTCGGCCCCATGCGTGGCAAACACTTTATACAACGCTAGTTGGTTTTGTATTTGGTGTTGCTATCGGACTCTCTCTGGGCATCCTGATTGGTTCATCCAAACTGGCCTATGACACAGCTTACCCTTTGCTAGTGGGCATATCATCGATTCCTAAAGTCGCGGTGGTGCCGATTTTTGTGTTGTGGTTTGGCGCTGGTACCGTACCTGCAATTTTAACGGCGATGATTATCTGTATTTTTCCGATAGTCGTTAACGTGTCAACCGGTATTGCGACTGTCGAGCCCGAGCTGGAAGATGTCATGCGATCTCTTAAGGCGAGTCGCTGGGAGATACTTTGGAATGTTGGCTTGCCCCGGTCTATGCCTTATTTCTTTGCCTCTTTGAAGGTCGCAATTACTTTGTCATTTGTGGGCTCAGTTATCGCTGAAACTGTGGCATCGAACAAAGGCATTGGCAACATGATGCTGATTGCATCTTCATCATTTAATGTACCACTCGTTTTCTCGGGCCTGATGATACTGGCTGTTATGGGAATTTCGCTCTATGCCATTTTCTCGGTTATCGAACGACGGATGGCCGGATGGGCATTAAGAAAAAGTCAGTAGTTGTTTTTTAATTAGTTCTAACAAAGGTATAACGCTATGAAAAATATACTTGCAATAGTTTTAGGTTCTGTGATGTTGACTGGCCTTGCACAGGCTGATGGGATTCCTATCAAGTTCACGCTTGATTGGAAGATTCAGGGTGTGCACAGCTGGTTCTATCTGGCTCATGAAAAAGGCTACTTTACCGATGCCGGTCTGGATGTAACGATTGATCAGGGTGAGGGTTCAGCGGCCACGGTGACTAGAATCATGTCAGGTGCTTACGATGCTGGATTCGGTGATATGAATGCCATTATTCAAAATGCTGCCAGCAATCCCGAAGCAGCGCCTGTCATGGTTTATCAGATATACAACCAACCGCCGTTTGCCGTGCTCACCAAATCTGATGGTCCTGTTGAGAGTTTGGAGAGTCTGGAGGGGCTGAAAATTGGTGCACCGCCTGGATCAGCCTCAACAAAGTTGTTTCCTGCTTTAGCGGAAGCGGTTGGTGTGGATGTTGATAAGGTCGAAATAACCAGTGTTGCGCCCAATTTGCAGGAGCAGATGCTCATACAAGGGCAGGTAGATGCGAGCCTTGTGTTCAACGTCACCAGCTATTTGAATATCATTGGACTGGGTATGGATCCCGAAACCGACTTTACATGGTTCCCCTACGGTGAGTCTGGACTGGATATCTATTCCAATGGTGTGATGGTGTCTCCCAAATTGATTGCGGATCATCCGGAGGCAGTGAAAGGACTGGTATCGGCGATTGCAAAAGCCATGGCGGAAGTACTAGCGGATCCTGCGGAAGGTGTTGCAATTATTAAAAAGATCGAACCACTCAGTAATGAAGAGTTGGAGCTCAAGCGACTCGATTTTGCTCTTAACAATCTGATCTTTTCAGAGGAAAGCAAGGTAAATGGCATCGGTGCAATTGATTCTGACCGGCTCGAAAGATCAATATCGGTTATAGAACAGCTGTATGATCTGCCTACCAAACCGGAAGTTGCAGCCGTGTTTTCAGATGCCTACTTACCGGAGCTGGAGATGCGTACATTCTGATTGGGATACGACTGAGTTAGACATATATAGAGGCAAATGTTTTATGAGTAATCTCGTTATTACTGCAGGTCCTTTTACGTTTACTGCCAAGCTGGAAGAAGAACTTGCGCCACAAACCTGTAAAGCGTTTGCGGCTCTTCTGCCGTTTGAAAGCCAGTTGGTGCATGTACGCTGGAGCGGAGAAGGTATTTGGGTTCCTTTCGGCGACAAGCATTTCGATGTGCCTTATGAAAACCACACTAGTCATCCAGCACCGGGCCACTTTATTCTATACCCCGGAGGGATTAGCGAGGCTGAGATACTGCTTGCCTATGGCGGTGTAGATTTCTCGTCGAAGATGGGTCAACTGGCTGGCAACCAGTTTCTCACGATTACCAGTGGGCATGAAAATCTGATGGAGCTTGGCAACAAGGTTCTTTGGGAAGGCGCTCAGCCTGTCCTGTTCAAGTATGCGTAATGTGCTTTGAGAATTCTCCCTCTAAGTTGAGGGAGAATTGTGTTCACTTTTTTACACGTGACCAATCTTGCCCGCGACAAACAAAAACGATACAGCCGGATACGCTTAGAGTGTCATCGTTGAGTGACATCTTTGATTTATAGGTCTTATCTTTAGAGGGATCCCATATCTTGCCTTTAGACCAAGACGAAATGCCCTTACTCTTCATGCCCCAGACCATATTTTTACCGAGATGTTCATAGTTGGGGTCGGCTTCATCTTGCAGATTATAGGCAGCGACGATAACTCCGCATAGTGCGCTGTCGCATACTTCTATTGATACGTGCAAATAGCCTTTGTCTGTTGACTCTGTTTGCCACAGGCCAAGAACAGCTGTGTCATTTGCAAATGAGGCAGAGCCGAATAGTAGCAGTGCCGACAGGATAGTGAATAGGTATGATTTCATATAAATGCCTTTCCGATGAGTGCCTGGTAGAAGGCCAGCAGTACTAAGCAGCTGTAGAGTACTGTGAGAATGAGCGCGAATGTTAGAGCACCGTTGTTATTATGGCCAAGTCGTTGAGAAAAGAACGTTGCGATAAACCAACCTGCAAATGGTACGAAGTGCATGGCGTGAGTAGCGAAAAAATGGGCTACTCTCAGGTCGCCGGCTCCGCGCATCCAGCCAAATAGAAATAGCGTGCTTTTATCAGTGAGCGTTGCAGCTTCTTGAGGCAGAACCATGTGCGACTGAGCGGGTGCGCCGGCCATATAGTTGGCAGTTATCATGGTTAAAATGAATGTAGCTACCAGACCGAAAGCAAGACTGTATCTCGTTAGCTCAGGTAGCGCTGATGTTTTGTTTCGAAAAATTCCAACACCGGTAATCAGCGACTGGGTGGTTAGAATTGTCGCCAGAATTCCCATCAGAGGGTAGACGGGTTTTAGTACTGGATGACTTTGATTGAAATGTGAGGGCTCTCCGATTGCTGCGGCGTAGAGGAGCCAGAGCATTTCCAGGCCGATACAAACAACGACCAACAACGTGAAGCCATTAAACAGCTTGCTATTGCGCCAGTTGGTGGGGAGATGGTTTGTGTACCAGGACAGTGTGAGTGTATATATCGCTAAAGCCGCAGTGAATTTTAAGGGCTTGACCCACACGTTAACGTCAAGTGTGGTGCGAGTATCCATTACCAAAGCGAGCATAAGCACCGGTATGAATAGAAGAAGTACAATGCCGTTTCGGGCCAAGGTGGGTTGGCCACCCAAGACCTGCTTCCAAAGTGGGCTAGCGGGCGAAGAGTGCCAGTGACCACTTCGTATCCAACATTGAGCTAAATGAATGCAGGTATAAAGCAGTAGGCCGACAGGCCCGAGCATAAAGGTAAGTAGCAGGCACGGTATTATTATCAGGCGATGTGCACCACAACTAATCGCATGACGCGTAATGCACCAACCAACAAACAAGTCAAAAGCCAGGAAGTGAATCCAACCTGCCAGTGTCGCACCGTCGTCTTTGAACAGCGACATGACGTTGCTTAAAGAGTCGAAACCACCGCTGGCATTGCCCAGATGCACCAGTGCCGTTGATGCATACATGATCGCTAAGATTAAAGGTAGAAGAAGACCGCCAAAACGAGTGATATGTTGAAACTTGTGTGGCAGGAATAGCCAGAGGATCAACCAGATCCAGCCCAGCAAGGCCAGCTGATTGGCAAATTGGAAAATCTGGGGAAGGTCCGCTGCCATCATGTCAACAACTCTTAAGCTGTAATTCCTATCAAGGTGTTGTGTGAGCTGAGTGTCGTTGGCATTATCCCGATCCAACCGGGGCAGTTTAAACTGATTTTGGTGGCAGGGTGTATGGCGCGCAACAGCTGCCAATTGCGCGAACACAGATATCGCTGAGCATTGTGAGGACTATTTTGCCCGGGTAGTGATGACTTTGACGGGTGCTCGATGCAATATGAATTTTTCTGCATCCTGGCGAGTCATGGGCTGTGATTACCCGCGCTCAACTTCTACATGCCAACACTCGATGTTCATATGAGCACCTTCAACGTCTAAGGTTACGTTTCGGATGACTTGCCGAAAAGAGCTGTTGGCAGCCTCAGCCTCACTAGCTGCTCGCGGACAAGAGCTGTGCGAGTAGAGCCTTTTTGACTATTTGATTAAAAAATAGATCACTATGATGGATATGATGGTGCTTATGTAGATACTTGCTACCAGCAGAGTACTGTCAGTAGAGCCTAGTTGTTTCTTTTTCATGCGAGCGAGCTTTTTGTTTTTCCGCCAGACACCTCTCAAAGATCATGCCCAAAGTCTGTCATCCAACCTGACCTGCAAAATAGTGACTGTGGGTGTGAATATCGTGTGTAAGACATCACAAAAAATGTTGCTTTGGAATGTCACATTTGGGTGATGCAGGGTATTAAGTCGACATGCAATTCTCGTCGCGCGATGCTAATTGTCGGTGCAAGGTGAAAATTATCATCATGATGATAAGAATTTTACTGCCTGTTACATGATAATTTTAAAGCCCGACAACACGGTAATAGAATCACAGGCTTGGACATTAATTTATTGGAACTGATTCGACTGTCAATGGCGGTAGGCCAAGTGCGCCCGAATTCGAACTTGTTCTGTGTTCACCTATTCAAGCATCGTGCATTACAGATTTGCGCGAGCGAAGGTGGCTACGATGTTGCCAGTTGATGTCACTGTTTCGCTGGCTTCCATTTCGCAAAAGGATGTTCTAGCTAACCTAATGCAGCTGTATCTGTACGATACCAGTGAATACGTCGATGCTAATGTTAATTCGTGTGGTGTTTTTGAAACCTCCGAATTAGAGCCCTATCGGGTAGTCTCAAATCGATATCCCTACCTCTTTACTGTTGCAGATCAACTGGCAGGGTTTGCCTTGTTAAGCGAACCCAATGAACACGTCTACGAACTGACAGAATTTTTTATATTGAGATCAATGCGTCGGCGGGGAATCGGACGGGCAGCTGCAAACCAATTGTTCACACTATTCCCCGGTGCCTGGCACATTGGGCATGATGAGCGCAATGTATCAGCACAACGTTTTTGGAAACGGACCATAGACAGTTTTACACTCGGCAAGTTTGAACAGTCTATCTCTAACGATTCGACCATGAGATTGGAATATTACTTCACCGCGAAAAGGTAATTATCCTCCTTCGCAGTATCTAGAAATACTGGCCGTACTTAACCGGAAACCTTTATAACTGTATAGCAGTGTGTCAGTGCGCTAGTGTGCCTGTGTGCCTGTGTGCCTGTGTGCCTGTGTGTCTGTGTGTCTGTGTGTCTGTGTGTCTGTGTGCCTGTGTGCCTGTGTGCCTGTGTGCAATGTGCAATGTGTCTGTCTGCCAATGTGCCAATGTACCAATGTACCAATGTACCAATGTACCAATGTACCAATGTGTCAGGTGTCAGGTGTCAGGTGTCAGGTGTCAGGTGTCAGGTGTCAGGTGTCAGGTGTCAGGTGTCAAGTATCAGGTATCAGGTATCAGGTATCAGGTATCAGGTATCAGCTTATCCCTTATCTAATCAGGCGTCTCACAGCGCATCTCATCGTTCGGCTTTTTAGCTTGTTTTTAAGCGTGAGTGTTCAAGCATGCTGTTTGGTCATGCTCAAACCAAAAAATCATCTGGAAAAAACGGCGGCCTAGACTGCACTGTTGTGTGTGTGCATCGCTTTTGAATGCTTTGAACTCTAGGTATTCACTTTGAAGTGCTTGAACTGACAATCCTCTATAGGCTTAAAAGCATCAATAGTGATGGCGAATCCTGAGCTTTGATACGTGCAATGCTAACTTTAGCCCCTTATTGAGGTGCATTATGAACACATCCGTTATGGCTCCTAAGCTGCCGCTACAGCTTAGCTATGAAGATAGAACGTTGGTTGAGATAAATGCAGCCGACGGGGATCTCTTTTTGTCGTTAGATACGGTAACCAGCAACGCAAGGCGTGCTAACAGTACCTTTGCAATGTGTAAACGGTTATGCCAGAGGGTTTATGGGGAGCTCTATCCAGATTATGAAATGGAAGCTGAAGAAGTCTATGACAACTGCGCTTGGATCTTTTATACGAAAAGTGAAGGTCAGATCAATGGGATGATGAGAGTCTGTTTTGATTCGCAGTATGGTCTTCCTGTGCAGCCATCTCTATCCTCTGAAATTGCGGCATTGCGTGCCTGCAACGTGAAAATCGCTGAACCTGGGCGCTTTGTTATCGACAACGCTGACGGCCTTTATGCGAAGTACATGAAAGCAATCTATCAATTGGCAGTTTTGAGTGACGTCGATACCTTTTTGCTGCAGGTTCGAGATGAGCATGCCAATTTCTACCAGCGTTGCTGTGGCGCTGTTGAGCTGGATAGTACTAAGGCTCCGCCAGGATGCACCAATCTTTGCTGGAGTATTCCTGATACGCATTCGCGATTTTTCAGGGCATTTGGTCGTGATCAAACACAGTTGGAATCGTTTTGTAATGCAAAGGAGGTTGGATATGAAAACTGCTGAATACAAGTGGGATGAGTACGCAAACGTATTTTCGCCGATTACATCTCGATTTCAGGTGGAGATGTATGAATTGAGTGCATGCTTTGCCTATGGCTCGGTACTGGATTGTGGTTGCGGTGCTGCCAAGCTCGTTCCTTATTTAACTGAGAACGCCTCGATCCACTCCTACACAGGCGTAGATTCCAGTGCGCAAATGATAAAACTGGCTGAAAATCTACTGACCAAGCTCAATCGCCCTAATTACCAGGTTCAGTGCAAACCGATTGAGCAGACCAGTGGTCGCTATCAATGTGCGATTTCGCTGCAGAGTTATTACAGTTGGTCCAATCGAGCCGAGGTAATTGAACACATTTACGACATTCTAGAACCACAGGGGCGGTTTATTCTTGCTACCGCCAATGATTGTCTGGATATCGACAAATTGCTGGATAAAGCTGCGCATGAGCTTCTGATGTACCCGGGCTGGGAGATGTATTCGGCGATGAATCGACAATATGCAAACAGCAGCGATGCGCATTTTAGTAGTCTTGATGAACTGCTTTCGGAGGTGCGCGAATGCGGGTTTCAGCTTCAGGAAGCTCACTCCAATCTGTTTATGGGAGGTGTAAATTTTCTAGTTTTGAAGAAATAGTATTGATTTTTTTTCTGGACTGCGCATAAACTAACATGGTAGAAATTTGCCGGTCCAGATATTTTAATGTCCAATGTAGTTGTTGATTTTCTTTATGATTTAGAAGGAGCTACGTGCCTTGAAGAGTGTTTTTCAGCGCTAGTCAAGGCTGTGGAGGCGCTGGACTATGATGGGGTGGCATATACCGCTATACCGCAAATGCCGTTTACCATTCATGCCTCGCCCGTTTTCCTGACCTCGTCTGGATTCAGCATCGGGTTCCTAAAACACTACACCGAGGCTAATTGGGTCGAAGACGATTTTACGGTAGAGAGAATTGTTCAAGGTGACCTCAGGGCCATGAATTGGACGGAAGAATTGCAGGCGGGGCAGCTTAGTGATTCACAAATTGAAGTAATTAGTACAGCCCATTCAGAATATGGGCTCAGGAATGCCATATCAATCCCGACTCAGAGTGATAAAAAGCTGATTGCCGGGGGAAGCATCGTCAGTGAACAAAAAAATCAGTCCTTTCAGATATTGCAGAAAGAGAACCTTAC
>JBGCEO010000049.1:0-49475 GCA_045106475.1 Granulosicoccus sp. | reverse complement strand
CTGGACGAACTGGACGAACTGGATAAGCTTGACTGATCGGGTCTGTCAGCTAAAGAGTTACCATTAACAACCCTTCGACAATTGATTATTGCCCGCCCGTGCCAAACACACTTCCAGAACGCGCAAGCGTGGATGCTGCATCGCTAGTCAAGCTGGCTCAATCGGTCATCCAGATCGAAGCGACAGCCGTTGCACAACTCGAAGGGCGCATCGATGAGCTATTTGTGCGGGCTTGTGAATTGTTACTTGCCTGCGACGGCCGCATTGTTGTGTGCGGTATTGGTAAATCGGGGCACATTGGCGCAAAGCTCGCTGCCACGCTGGCCAGTACAGGGAGTCCAGCGCTTTTTGTTCATGCTGCAGAAGCAAGCCATGGTGATCTGGGGATGTTCAAAGGCAACGATGTTGTGATCGGCATTTCGTACTCGGGCAATTCGGCTGAGCTTATGACACTTATCCCGGGTATAAAGCGCCTTGGCATACCGCTAATAAGTCTGTGTGGTGAGCCCGAATCACCACTGGCAAGAGCCGCCGACGTTGCGCTTAGCACTCGTGTCGAACGCGAGGCATGTCCACTAGGGCTTGCACCGACCGCTAGCACGACAGCCACTTTGGCTCTGGGCGATGCTTTGGCAATTGCCTTGCTTAGCGCACGCGGCTTTACCGAAGATGATTTTGCTCGATCACATCCCGGGGGTCGTCTCGGGCGTCGACTCCTGCTGCACGTACAGGATGTGATGGTCAGCGGGGATGCTTGCCCCAGATGCATTCAGAGCGCAACCTTGTCCGAAGCACTTGTTGAAATATCATCCAAAGGTCTTGGCATGGTCGCACTGGTCAATGACTCTGACGAACTGACCGGACTATTCACTGATGGAGATCTGCGCCGCACATTGGAACGGGCTATCGATATTCGCGAAGTGACCATTGATCAGATTATGACCCGCAACCCTGCAACAATAACAAGGGATGAATTGGCTGTTAACGCTGTAACAAAAATGCAGGAACTAAAGATCACCTCCCTTCCGGTTGTGAGAAACCAGATCGTCGAGGGTGTCGTGACCATGCACGCCTTGTTGGCGGCTGGTGTAGTTTAGGCGGATCATATTGCCTATGTCGCGCCTACTTTTTCGCTACTGGTTTTTACTGCCTCTATTACTGGCTGTGGTCATCATCATAGATCGGATTGAAGAGCCGACCACGATAGCCACAGAAGAAACCATCAACATGAGTGAAACCAGATCTGACTACTACATGTCCGAATTCTCTACACGTAAATTCGCGGCTAACGGACAGGTGGAGTACATTGTCAGCGGCGAGACTCTGGCACATTATCCGGATGACGACCGCTCAGAGGTTGTGGCACCGAGCATAGAGCTTCATCGACCAGAGGCTGTATGGCATATTCAATCTCGCAATGGGCGTTTCGATACATCGCCAAATCTATTTACTCTGGAAGGGGATGTTGTGGTCAACAGAAAAAGGGAGGGATCTGCGCCAGTCACCATCAAGACCAGCCGCCTGACGGTTGCCACCGATGACAATATAGTAAGCACCGATGAGGTAATCGAAATACTAGCGCCAACCTGGCATCTTCAGGCAACTGGCTTAAGCTCCACCATAGATGACGGCACACTTGAGCTTCATTCCAATGTATCCGGACGTTACGAGGTAACTTATGAACAGTAGTCATGCTCCTCCACGTGCTGCGTCACAATCGAGTTCGGCCGCAGCAATCATCCATTGTGATCCGGCAACAGCAACTCGGTTAGCACAAACATCTTCCCGACGGGTCATGACCAAGCGGATGGGTCTTGTTGGCGCGCTGATATCTATCTGCCTGCTCACAGCCGTGGTATCACCGGCAATGGCTCGTCAGAGTGATCTGACCAAAGCAATCGATGTGCGCGCAGATAAATCCGAATACGATGAAAAAGCAGGTACGCAAACACTGTCCGGTAATGTAGAAATTTCTCAGGGCACCATGAAAATCAAGGCAGACAGAATTGCCATATCGCTGGAAAATAACGCTTTAAGCAAAATAGAAGGAACCGGTTCACCCATACGTTTTGAGCAAGAGAACGAAGAAGGTGAGCTTATGCAGGGTGAGGCCAAACGCATTATCTACAATGCAATTAGCGGTACTTTAGTGCTACAGGGCTCTGCCACCTTGACACAACCTAGACAAAACCTGGTCAGTGAACAGATAACTTTTGATGCTCGCACGCAGAAAGTCAGCGCTGAGGGTGGCGGAGATTCTGGCCGTGTCACTATTCAGATTCAGCCACCCACACCCTCAAACAGCAAGTGATACGAACACTCGAAGCCTGCGATCTGCATAAGGCCTATAAAAAAAGACGCATTCTTGAAGGTGTCTCTCTCAGTGTCAGTAGCGGCGATGTCGTGGGTCTTCTCGGGCCCAATGGGGCGGGGAAAACCACTTGCTTCTATATGGTGGTAGGCCTGGTCAAACCCGACCAGGGCAATATCATTCTTGACGGCAACGACATCACTTCATATCCCATGCACATTCGTGCACGACGAGGGGTCGGCTACCTGCCCCAGGAAGCATCCGTATTCCGGCAGCTCTCTGTCAGCCAGAACATCCTGGCAATCCTGGAAACACGCAAGGAGCTGAACAAACAGGATCGCAGGGATCGTCTCGAATCTCTTCTCGAAGAACTTCAGATATCCCATATAAGGGACAGTCTTGGCATCAGCCTGTCTGGCGGTGAAAGACGCCGGGTCGAAATTGCCAGAGCGCTGTCGGCCGATCCGGGATTTATCCTGCTCGATGAACCGTTCGCCGGGGTTGACCCGATATCGATTCTGGACATCCAGCGCATCATCACGCATCTCAAAGAACGCAATATCGGCGTACTGATAACCGATCACAATGTTCGCGAAACTCTTGGTATATGTGACCGCGCGTATATTCTCAGCCATGGCAAACTCATAGCAGAAGGGTCACCTGAGCAGGTGCTGGACAACGACGAGGTAAAAGCTGTGTATCTGGGTGAAAATTTTAAAATCTAGGTGAAATTTTCCGCCTTCCGATCATGAGCCACGCTGCTTGGCTTCATAGCCGTTAATGCTGGCCAGGACTCGATTTAAGCCTAAGCTACTGAATTTATTCAGCACAGGCGCCGCTAAGGGTCTGTAAGCATGACCGATAGTGCCGAAAATGGACTTACTAACAAGTTTGTAATCCAGGTTCTATAGACCATACTCGTTTACGGCGAGTTAATTGCGTTTATAAATTACACGCTTGTTCTCTTGTCACTTTCGGATCGGTTTACTGGAAACGCTGAATGAAACAGTCTCTGCAAATCAAGATGGGCCAGTCTCTGGCAATGACTCCGCAGCTACAGCAGGCGATAAAACTGCTGCAGCTCTCAACGCTGGAGCTTCAAACAGAGATCCAATCCGCGCTTGAGAGCAATCCGATGCTCGAAATGCAGGATGAAGAGAGCGCCGAACCCCGCGAGGCGGATCTTGCCAACGAATCGCGTGAGACGCGAGATGCGTTCAAGGAAGAGGAAAAGGCTGCTGCAGAACAAAAGCAGACGGCATCAGAAGTTGAGCTGGCTGGCGAAAACTCCCCTACTGCAGATGATGTCTTGCCTGAAGATTTACCCGTCGATAGTGGCTGGGATGATATCTATGACTCGGCGACGCCAACCAGTAGCGGCACATCCAGCAGCGATGGCGAATCTCGCGACTTCACTGAGTTTCATAATGCCGGCATCACCAGCATCCAGGACCATCTGAACGAACAAATACGCTTTGCCCCGCTCTCTGAGCGTGATCAGGATATTGCCGAAACCATCATCGATGCAATCGATGATAATGGCTATCTGATTGACGAGGTCGACGTTCTCATTGACGGCCTTAATAGAGACATTGCGGATCCAGAACAACTGTTTGTGGCTGATGAGTTCGAAACGGTTCTGCACCTGGTTCAACATCTGGACCCAGCCGGTTGCGGCGCTAGAGACGCCAGCGAGTGCATGAGCATTCAGCTCAGCCAGATACCAGAGTCAGATGTGGTCACCCATGCCATGGGAATCGTCAAGGATCACTTGAACCTATTGGCCGCTCACGATTTTGCTCGACTGCGGCGCTTGTTCAAGATCAATGACGAGCAGCTCCAGGATGCTGTGGCACTTATTCGTAGTCTTAACCCTCGTCCAGGCCGGCAACTGGTTCAGGATCACGATGAATACATAGTCCCTGATGTATTTGTCAAAAAAATAAAGGGTGTTTGGCGCGTTGAGCTAAATCCTGACATTGCTCCCAAATTGGGGATCAATGCACTCTATGCAGGAATGGTCAAAAGAGCTGATAAGAGCGAAGACAACAATTTCATGCGGAATCACTTGCAAGAAGCAAGATGGTTCATCAAAAGCCTGCAAAGTCGCAACGAGACACTGTTACGTGTAGGCACAGCCATTGTCGAGCGTCAAAGGAGCTTTCTTGAATACGGTGACGAAGCGATGAAACCGTTGGTATTGCGAGATATTGCCGAACAGCTCAGCTTGCACGAATCAACCATTTCACGCGTCACAACTCACAAATACATCCATACGCCGCGCGGAATCTTCGAATTCAAGTACTTTTTCTCAAGTCACGTGTCAACGGCAAATGGTGGGGAGTGCTCTGCAACGGCTATCCGCGCCATGATTCGAAAGTTCATCGCGGCCGAAGATGCCACCAAACCTCTGTCGGACAGTAAAATCGCCAGTACGTTAGTTGCGGAGGGAATACAGGTTGCAAGAAGGACCGTAGCCAAGTATCGTGAATCTATGGCGATTCCGCCATCAAATGAGCGTAAACGCTTGAACTAACAGGATTTATTACTAAATACACTATAGAAATTCATAATTTGTAGGTTTTATGCAAAAAAAGCATGCCCAAATAATGCGATTCCCAGCAGCCAGGCCATTCGAGCCAGGCTCATCAGGATCCATGGGCTTGCTCGTTCCCTTCACAGGGCCCACCTCAGGACACGCAACGGTCCTAACCCAGCTGCGAAGGCTCTTTGTCTGTCGTGCTATCAGCAGGTGTAGAGCACACACTTCGCATTCCTTGTTGAACAATAAGTTGAACTCCAGGAGATGCCCATGAACCTCACAATAACCGGCCACCACGTAGACGTCACCAGCTCGATGCGAAACTATGTGACCGACAAGATGGACCGCCTCCAACGACGATCCGAGAATTTATTCGGGGTCCACGTGATTTTATCCGTGGAAAAAATGCGGCAAAAAGCCGAAGCCACGATCCAAGTCTCTGGCACCAAATTATATGCGGACACGACCGAACCCGACATGTACGCTGCTATCGATCTTCTAACCGATAAACTCGACAGACAGCTGATTAGGCACAAGGAAAAGCAGAAAGTGCGTCGACGAATGAAAGAGCCCGTGCTCGAATAGCCGGTACGGCTTTTAATCCGACCAGCGAGGGCGCACAATATTACCCTCGCACACACTACAAAGGCCCTGATGCTGCATAAGTATCAGGGCCTTTGAGTTGACAGACCAAGAAAATCAAGTTGTTACCATGGATTTATCACAGTTACTCGAACCAGAACGCATACGTTGCCAATGCGACGTAAAAAGTAAAAAACGTACTTTGCAGACTCTTGCAGAACTTCTGGGGGCGTCTTTGCGCGCCAAACAACAAATTCCTGAGCCTTCCACAGACAAATTGTCGGATGCCGCTGATGCCCAGCAATCCAGATCAGGAGAAGTTGGCGATGGCAGCACTCCGAAGACGGTCAAAAAATCGGGGCTGGTCAACAAAGTGAGGAAGTCTGCAGAAAAATCGGACGCAACAACAAACACAGAAACCCTCACGGATATGGAAATCCTCGATGCCCTGATCAGTCGAGAACGATTGGGTAGCACGGGGCTGGGGCATGGAGTGGCTCTTCCGCACAGCCGGCTGAACACGATATCGGTACCGGTCGCCGCTTTCATCACACTTGAGGAGGGGGTCGATTTCGAATCTGCTGACGGCAAGCCCGTTGATCTTGCCGTTGGGCTGTTGGTGCCAGAAAAATGCAATGACGAACATTTGAAAATTCTGGCCAAATTGGCTCGCCGTTTCAGTGACGAGGCGTTTCGATCAACGTTAAGACAGTTTGACGACGCCGAAAGCCTGTATGCACATCTGCTTGCCTTGCCAACGGTAAGCGACTGATCGGACCTGCAAACCATGTCATCGCGGCAACTGACCATTGGCGAAGCATTCGACTCTTTTAGTCAAGAGCTACAGCTGAAATGGATCGCAGGACACGATGCACGATTCAGGCTGCTTACTCGCAATATTGCACCCGGCAAGAGACCTCGATTGCTTGGCCCCCTTAACTTCAATAGTCCCAATCGCATACAGCTACTTGGCGCCGCCGAAGTCAGGCTTATAGGCGAACATTCTGCAATAGACGAAAGCCGGTTCGAGTATTCACTGTCCTCTACCTGCGACATGATAGTGATCAGCAATGGACTGACAGCGCCTAAAAGTCTTATCGATCTGGCAAGTCATGAAAACATTGCTCTAATGAGCTCTCCTATCGATTACAGCTCCTTGCAAAGCAAGATGCGCTTTCTGTTTACACAGCTTTTGGCTGAACGAGAAATCATCCATGGCGTGATGATGGATGTAAACGGTACGGGGATTCTGATAACGGGCGATGCCAGCGTAGGTAAAAGCGAGTTAGCGCTTGAGCTGATTAGCCGTGGGCACATTCTAGTGGCAGATGATGCGCCGGAATTCTCGCGAATTGCGCCTGGCACCATTGAATGCCAATGCCCTGCCTTGCTACAGGATTTTCTGGAGGTGCGTGGGCTCGGTGTACTGAACATTGCCCTTATGTACGGGGATGCGCATACTCGAACCCGTAAAATTCTGCGCTTCATCGTACACTTACAGCCTGTCAGCGGTGAAGACTTCAACAAAGATCTCGCAGCGATCGCTGGCGACAGAATCAGCGAACCTTCCGGAGCTCGGGAAATTCTGGGAGTAAATGTCCCGAAGCGCACTATCCCCGTGGCCCCGGGACGTAATATTGCGGTGCTGGTTGAAGCGGCCGTGCGTGACCAGATACTAAGAGCAGGAGGCTATAGTGCAACCAGAGATCTTGTGGACAAGCAGGCGCAAGCTCTAGCTATTGCCCATACTCACAACTCATCTAATCGCGCAACTACGCAACCATTGATACACAAATCAGGTACAGAAACATCGGCCAATCCAGAGACCAAGTCATGAGACGACTAACCATAGTGACCGGACTCTCCGGCTCAGGTAAAAGTGTGGCTCTGCATACGCTGGAGGATGAGGGTTTTTTTTGCATCGATAATCTACCCGCCAACCTTTTATCAGAGCTTATCGACAAACTACTAGCTAGCGGATCGGAGCTCTATGAAAGATTAGCCATCGGAATCGATATGCGCAGCGAACGCGCTTCAACCGACAACTTATTGAAGCTGATAAGTGAGTTGCGTGAACGAGAGGATACTGAGGTTGAAGTGCTTTTTCTGGATACCGATCGCTCCACCCTGGTGACACGATTTTCAGAAACGCGCCGAAAACACCCTCTCAGCTCACAACACCTGCCTTTGATAAACGCCATTGACGAAGAAGCGCGATTGCTACACGCGGTGAAAACGGGAGCTGAACTGGTGGTCGATACCTCTGCATTGAATCTGCATGAATTAAGGGAAATCATTCGCACCTATCTACTGGGTAAGACGCATGGTGGTTTGTCACTGATATTTCAGTCTTTCGGGTTCAAACATGGCACACCAGCAAGCACCGACTTCATGTTTGATGTGCGCTGTCTGCCGAACCCACATTGGGAGCCTGACCTTAGACGCTTCACCGGGATGGAAAAGCCGATCATTGAATTTTTGGAAGAACAACCTGATGTGCAAGACATGTATAAAGATATACGAGACTACATAAATCGCTGGTTGCCGTTGTTCGAGTCTGAAAACCGCGCTTACCTGACCGTCTCAGTCGGTTGTACAGGAGGTCGGCATCGTTCGGTCTATCTCACCGAAAGATTGAGTGAGCATTTCAATTCATCGCGCGGTAACGTATCAAAACGTCACCGAGAACTGGCGTAATCAATCCAAGGAGAAAACGAAGTGCATGACCCACACCTTGAAACGGTAAGCCTGATCGATAACTGCGAGACTGATAACTCGTGACGAAGCTCGAACTGGACATCATCAACAAGCTCGGTCTGCATGCTCGTGCGGCTGCGAAACTTGTCAAGTTATCTTCTACTTTCGAATCTAACATCGACATCGAAAAAGACGGACAACGCGTCAACAGCAAAAGCATAATGGGCGTTATGATGCTGGCAGCAAGTTGTGGTTCGCGGGTTACACTACATGTTGACGGGCCTGATGAAGAACAAGCGCTTGCGGCTGTCAGTGATCTGGTCAACCGTCGCTTTGATGAAGAGGAGTAACCCGGCTTGATGCCTTCGATAACGACCGATCAAAACAGACTCTCTGTTCAGAGCCGCTTATGAGTTTGATGTTCAGTGGCATCGGTGTATCACGCGGCATTGCCATAGGCAATGCTTATCTACTGCGCCGAAATCAAATTGATGTCACTTCGCGCACTCTAGGCAAAAAGGATATCAGCACTGAAGTCCGTAGATTTAAGCGCGCTTTAAAGGCATCGCGAATACACCTGCTGACCACCCGGGACAACATTCCGAAAGATGCACCCAGCGATGTCAGTGCCTTTATCGAAACTCATATATTGATGTTGGACGATTCAGTGCTCTCTCAACGGCCGATTGAGATAATCAAGTCGGATATGGTTAATGCCGAAGCAGCACTGCAGCAGCAACGTGAAGAATTGAGCAAAGTGTTTGGATCGATGGAAGACACCTATCTTTCCACTCGAATAGATGACGTCAATCATGTCATCGACTCGGTATTGCGCGCACTTGACGATGGCGCTGAACCGGATGAAGGATCAGAACAATGGAAGGGTCAGATCATTATCGCTGATGACCTGACACCGGCAGATACAGTGACAATGCAACATCACGGTGTTGCCGGTTTTGTCACTGAAACAGGTGGGCAGTTGTCTCATACAGCCATACTAGCCCGTAGTCTTGGCATACCGGCAATAGTGGGTGTTTCCAATATCCGGCAATACATAAAACCAGGCGAAGAAATTACCCTGGATGGGCGAGCAGGCATGGTGCTGGCAGAACCCACCGATGAAATGCTGGCGATGTTTCGGACGCAGCAAAAGGAGACTCGTCTGCGCCAACGCGAGTTGAGCAAACTCAATGACACCAAAGCGATTACGACAGACGGCGTGCAACTTAAGCTCTCCGCCAATATAGAAATTGAGGAGGATCTGAAATCACTCAAAAGGGTCAATGCGGATGGTGTAGGTCTCTATCGCACTGAGTTTCTGTACATGAACCGCGATGATGTTCCCACCGAACAAGAACACTTTAAGGTTTATACCAAGGTGCTTCGTGCACTCAAAGGTGAGTCGCTAACGATTCGTACTGCTGATTTAGGTGCTGACAAATTCATGGGCAAGCAGCTGAACACACATGACAGACCCTTGGCTCATAACCCTGCCATGGGCTTAAGGGGCATTCGGTTGTTCCTTAACGATATATCACTGTTTATGCCTCAGCTGCGCGCCATTTTACGTGCCTCGGCAAGAGGCCCCATTCGCCTGCTAATTCCCATGCTTACCAACATGAGTGAAGTGGAGCAATGCCTGAGCTTGATTGATGAAGTAAAAACCACTTTGCGCGCCGAAAACATCGAGTTCGATGACAAGATGCCGATTGGCGGAATGATCGAAGTACCTGCTGCCGCCATTGCTGCCAATCAATTTGCCGAGCGTCTCGATTTCCTCTCGATCGGTACTAACGATCTTATTCAGTACACCTTAGCCATTGACCGAATCGATGACCAAGTAAACTACCTCTATGATCCATTGCATCCAGCGGTTTTAAGTTTGATCAAGATGACAATCGATGCAGGACAACAGGCAGGTATCCCGGTTGCGATGTGTGGAGAGATGGCAGGCGATGCTCGTTTTGTGCGTCTATTGCTCGGCCTGGGTTTGACGGATTTCAGCATGCCACCTAATCTCATTCTTGAAACAAAACGAAGCCTGATTAGCTGTCGCAAAGCAACCGTGAAAAAACAGATGAATGCCCTACTCAAGGCTTCATCGATCGATGAACAAAAAGCACTGATTGAAAAGATTAATGCCTCAGCGCTTGACACCTGAGCAGGTTTGTTTGAAGCGTATCTCCTAGTTCGCAAACCTGTTTCGATAGCACGTGATCTGACACCGCTCACTTAGAACCAACGCATCGCATGGACCAAGAGCAGGAACAACATTCCAGCGCACTGGCTGAAAACATTAGCGAAGGCTCGCTGGCCAGCGCCAGAAGGATCATGGTAGCGATGCATCCGGCCGAAATCGCCGATGCGCTAGAAGCACTGCCGCCTGCGAGGAGGCGCGTGCTCTGGGAACTGGTAGAACCCGAGCTCGAAGGTGAAATCCTGATGGAAGTGGGTGACGAGGTTCGCGAGAGCCTGGTCAAGGATATGGACGTACAAGAGCTGCGTGCAGCCACTGAACAGCTGGATCTGGATGATCTGGCAGATTTTGTTCAATCTCTTCCTGAGCATTTGACCGCCGGCGTTTTAGCCGGCATGGGCCGCCAGGATCGTGCTCGGCTGGATCAAGTGCTTGCTTATCCGGAGGACAGTGCAGGCGGGCTGATGAATCTGGACACCATTACAGTAAGGGGGGATGTAACCCTGGATGTGGTGCTGCGCTATCTGCGCAGACGCGGTGACATGCCTCGACATACAGATCGATTGTGGGTGACCGATCGGTATGGACGCTATTGTGGAGAGTTGCCGCTGCGTTACCTTCTGACCAGTAATCCAGACACCCTCGTGAGCGAAATAACTAAAAATAGAATTGAGCCATTACAGGTTTTAACCAGCGAACATGATGTGGCCAGAGCGTTCGAGGATTTTGATCTTGTATCAGCGCCAGTCGTCGATGACGAAAATCGTCTGCTAGGCCGAGTGACTATCGACGATGTTGTGGATGTTATTCGCGAAGAAGCCGAACAATCAGTGCTTTCAATGGCGGGTCTCAATCAAGAGGACGACATTTTTGCGCCTGTCTTCAAAAGCGCGCGCAAGCGTGCTCTATGGCTTGGTGTGAATTTGCTCACTGCTCTGTTGGCATCATGGGTAATTGCACAGTTTGAAGGAACCCTGGAGCGCGTGGTAACGCTTGCGGTGTTGATGAGCGTGGTACCAAGCATGGGCGGCATAACGGGCAGCCAAACCTTGACGCTGGTGATAAGAGGTCAAGCACTCAACCAAATCAACAAAAACAATTTGCGTGACTTGCTCACCCGAGAAGTGGCTATCGGTTTTTTAAACGGATTGCTGTGGGCAATGATCGTTGCCGGCTTGGTGTGGTTATGGTTCGGTGATATGCAGATAGGCCTGATCATCGGCATGGCCCTGGTGGTAAACATGATGACTGCAGCCTATGCCGGAGCAATGCTCCCTGTGCTCATGAGACGCATAGGTGTGGATCCGGCCTTGGCTGGTGGCGTTGCGCTGACCACCATTACTGACGTTGTTGGACTGGTAGCTTTCCTCGGGCTGGCAACACTCATCCTCTAGCCGTCCAAACTGCCCCAATTGCCTGGGGACAGCAAAACACCTTTTCCCCCAGGCCTTTGAGATCAATCACTTAGCTCGATTCGCACTCACCATTTACAGCCATCCCCAGCATACTGGGGCAGTTAAGGAGCTATAAAGGCAGATCTTAATCCAATGCCCTGTAGCTAACAGCCTGCACAACTTTTCTCAGTCGAGCAGGCTTCTACCTATTAATGATTGCGGGTAGCACCAACCAGACGCTTGGAGCTGTTAGAAGAGATTCGAGCCAACTTCTCCGTTTGAATACTGGCGTATTCGCAAGATTCCTGCAGCGCGAGAAGCGTTTCGTCAGAATCTATAACGAAGCCCTGAAACATGAATTTTGTATCGGTCCAAGGACGATCCAGCTCATTAACGTACATACCTATTTCCAACTGGTTACGATGAACCCAGCGCTTTTCAGGAACGATGCGAGTGGAAACTGATGCTTGAGGACGCTTGACTGGTTTTCTGCTTAATCTCATTTCTGACTCTCCCGTGCCAGGCTTCTGCCTGATCTCGTTGTGGGGAACCGATGTAATTCGGTGTAGGCAGACACCATAATCGGGTAAAACGCGCTCTGCCAGCGAATTGACAGCATTTTGCGCATCAAATCTACTTTTACCCGCCTTCCCAAATCAGATTGAGGGGTAATTCACGCTTGCAAGCGATCATAGCCAGGTCAGTGACAACTTAATTGACGCTGCGGAGGGAAAGATTGATGCTGTACCGATGGCAAAACACAATTCGATGGCGAAGACACATTAAAAGCCAATTTTATGACGTTTTTGGTTTTGCACTATCTATTAACGACTTGTCCACAGCTTTTGCACCCGTTTTTCCACTAGAGATCTGCAAGACCACTAGATATAGTGGCCAATTGTAAATTAACACCCAGATATAGTGTTCTGACCGTTGACCGGCACAACTGTCAGGGATACACTTCGCGGCCGTTGCTACATAGCTTGTGACAGGCTTCACAAAGCCATTTCGCCGAAGTAGCCACTGATAAAACTTTATTACAGATACACGTAGAGCTCGCGCAGCGCCGAGTGAGCTTCTACACTACATATTGCGTAAGGATACGTTGCCATTCACTACATGTAGTGGGTCTCACGGAAAGAGTGCCTAATAATTGTGTCAGCCCGGTGACGGGTGGGCACGCCTGAGGAGAATCAATACTCAATGAGCACTGTCGACGTTCTAGCTTTAAAAGATACAGACACAAAGACTGCCCTCGCCCGGCTTCCGCTGCAAGAAACATCGCTGGACATCTGGGA
Organism: Granulosicoccus sp.; assembly: GCA_045106475.1. Taxonomy (GTDB): domain Bacteria; phylum Pseudomonadota; class Gammaproteobacteria; order Granulosicoccales; family Granulosicoccaceae; genus Granulosicoccus. Next base: position 36,454 of record JBGCEO010000049.1, on the reverse strand, counting down.
CAAGAAATACCGTCTAAAGACCAAAGACGGGCAAAACGTTGACAAGACCATAACTGACACTTTCGAGCGCGTAGCACGAGCTCTGGCTGATGTAGAACGAACAGAGGCCGATCGTAATAACTGGTACCGAGATTTTCTGTGGGCACTTGAACAGGGTGCGATTCCAGCCGGGCGAATCACGTCTAATGCTGGAGCACTTGCTCACAAACCGGCCACATCAACCATCAACTGCACAGTGAGCGGCACAATCACTGACTCCATGGATGACATACTGGGCAAAGTTCACGAGGCTGGCTTGACGCTCAAGGCGGGCTGTGGAATCGGCTACGATTTCTCCACACTGCGTCCCCGAGGTGCTTATGTATCCGGGGCAGGCGCTTACACATCGGGTCCACTGTCCTTCATGGACATCTTCGACAAGATGTGTTTTACCGTTTCTTCAGCTGGTGGACGACGTGGCGCGCAAATGGGCACCTTTGATGTTCGTCACCCTGATGTATTGGAATTTATCAAGGCAAAGCGTGAAGACGGGCGCTTACGGCAGTTCAATCTCTCTTTGCTGATCACTGAAGACTTTATTCAGGCCGTAAAAGCTGACGAGCAGTGGCAACTTGCATTCCCTATCCGCCAGAAAGAATTGGACGATGGTGAAATTGAACTCGAGGATCCTGACCAGATCGTTTGGCGCGATTGGCCTTCACATGTTGATGTAGTGGCTAATGACGAAGGATTGGTCGCTTGCCGCATCTACAAAAAAATGCCGGCTCGTCGTCTTTGGGATCTGATCATGGCATCAACCTACGACTTTGCAGAACCCGGCTTCATCCTCATTGATAAGGTCAACGAGATGAACAACAACTGGTTCGACGAATCCATTCGAGCAACGAATCCCTGCGGAGAACAGCCTTTACCCCCTTACGGCGCCTGCCTGCTCGGTTCGGTAAACCTGACACGCTTTGTATTAGACCCATTTTCTGACAACGCCAGATTCGATTGGGATCGATTCATCAAAACAGTTGAAATCTTCACTCGCATGCTCGATAACGTGGTGGAAATCAACGGCCTGCCACTGGAGCAGCAACGCAGAGAAATTCGGCGCAAACGTCGTCATGGCATGGGTTATCTAGGACTCGGTTCATGTATGACACTCATGGGTATGAAATACGGCAGCAAAGAATCTCTGGAGTTTACTGATCAAGTGACCCGAGAGCTTGCTGTTACCGGTTGGCGAGCGGCGCTATCATTGTCAAAAGAGAAAGGTCCGGCTCCGATCATGGATGAGACGTTTGCAGTGACGGGCGAGATGCTGCGTAAGCGCCCAGAAATGAAGCAGGACGGTTACAAGGTTGGAGATCTTATTGCGGGTCGTGTTTTACATGCCCGATATAGTCGATATATGCAGCGCATAGCAGAGGTTGACCAACAGCTCGTTGATGAACTGGCAGAACACGGAGCCCGGTTTACGCACCACAGTTCCATAGCTCCCACTGGCACCATTTCCTTATCATTGGCCAATAATGCCAGTAACGGTATAGAACCCAGCTTTGCACATCATTACGCACGCAATGTGATTCGCGAAGGGCGCAAATCCAAGGAAAAAGTTGACGTTTTCTCTTTTGAATTGCTGGCTTACCAAGCGTTGGTCAACGAACAGGCAATGCCGTTCTCAGAAGATAAGGATTGCATGCTGCCAGACTATTTCATGTCTGCAGATGATATACAGCCGACTGATCACGTCTCAGTGCAGGCGGCCGCGCAGCGCTGGATAGATTCTTCCATATCCAAGACGGCAAATGTACCAACAGAATTTCCGTTTGATGATTTCAAAGATATCTATATGTTTGCCTACGATCAGGGGCTCAAAGGCTGTACAACTTTCCGCTTTAACCCTGAGAATTTTCAGGGCGTGCTGGTCAAGGAAACCGATCTTGAAAATACTGAGTACCAGTTCACACTCGAAGACGGTTCCATCGTTAATGTTAAGGGTAACGAGGAAATAGAGTACGACGGAGAAACCCATACCGCCGCTAATTTGTACGATGCCTTGAAAGAAGGCTACTACGGAAAGTTCTAGGAGTTCGCAATGAAAATTAACAGCAAAATAGTAGGCTACTCGGTATCAAAGCCGACTGAAGACGCCACAGGTAGCACATCCGGGAACCACTCTGGCGACACACAGTCGAAACTTGCATCTAAGACAAGCGGTCAATTGGCCGATGTCATACAAATGCATGAGACACTCGAACGTCCGCATAAACTGATCGGATCAACATACAAGCTCAAGACTCCCGAGCATGTATCGGCACATGCCATGTACATCACGATCAACGACATCGTGCTCAATGAGGGTACTGAGCATGAAATGCGGCGCCCGTTCGAAGTATTCATCAACTCTAAAAATCTTGAACACTATCAGTGGATTGTCGCTCTTACTCTGATTATGTCAGCAGTCTTTCGCAAAGGTGGCGACATTACGTTTCTGGTAGATGAGCTGCGCTCAGTATTCGACCCGCGCGGTGGCTACTGGAACAAAGGCAAATACATGCCATCGATCATTGCCGAAATCGGCGAGGTCATCGAGCGTCATCTGATTGATATCGGCATGCTAAAGGGGCGTGAACCCGATGAGGCTCAAGCCAAACTGATTGAAGAGAAGAAGGCTGAATTGCGGCGTGAGCATGAAGAAGGCAGCACCGCGGAAAGCAAGCCGGAAAAATCAGCTTCAGATAGTGACTCTGATTCCACGGAGGAACCGTGGATGGCTACGGCTACTCTTTGTGGCAAGTGCAACACCAAGTCAGTCGTGTTAAGGGACGGTTGCCAGACTTGCATGAACTGCGGTGATTCCAAGTGCGGCTAGTCTGACCGATTCTCTCTACAAGCTCCCAGGGTCTGACCCCGCTAAGAAATACACCCGAAAATCTCTGCTCTTGGACAACTCCTGAGCAGCTCTGGGGTAAACTTGTCGCGATTTCTACCCCCAATCAACATTAGTGCTCATGCCTCAGCCAGCAAGCGATCCCAACCATGAAATGTAGAACCTGCAACACAGGAATGGTTGTCGACCATTGCGAATCCAGCCAATACGCAACCACCTGCTGGCATCATTGCCCTTTGTGCAAACAGGTTCGACTAACCAGCGAAGAGACCAATGGAGCTCTAGCGCAGTTAGCTCAAGTTGCACACACGGATGACGATGGCGGGTATCCTAGTGAGTTCGAACATCAATCGGGTAACGCCTACCTCTCCTTATGAGTGAATTACAATTATCTGCCAAGCTTGTTAGCGACATACAGTCACTGTTGCAGGAGCACGATGCCGCCTCGGCAGACCCGGGTGTAACCTCCCAATATCTTTGTGCCGTTGTGGGTTTTCTTCTTGGTCAGCAAGATATGCCCGGCGATCAGAAAGCTGAAGTGCTAGAACAGCTGGCGGCTTTTATGAAACACGTGGCAGATGATGTTGACAGCCAAAAGCAACAGGCGGCGGCTCCCCCTTCTCCCCCTCAACAAGAAGCCTTTGGCATCTGGAAACCGAAAACATGAGTCAAGCAACTGCTCGCCACATCCTGGTAGATAGCGAAACCAAATGCCAGTCACTGATCGACGAAATCAAGGGCGGTGCTGATTTTGCCGCCGTTGCCAAAGAACATTCCAGCTGTCCTTCCAGTCGGGATGGTGGAAACCTGGGCAGCTTCGGCAAAGGCCAGATGGTCCCCGAATTCGAAACGGCCTGCTTCGAAGGAGAGGTGGGCGATGTTCAGGGACCCATCAAAACCCAATTCGGCTATCACGTCGTTGAAGTGACTGCCAGAAGCTAGGTTTAGCGTATACCTGAACAGCTGCTGGCCAAGCTCAAGCCAGCAGCTGATGACAACCTGTGTTGAGTCTAAGCATTCAGCTGATCGTCGACTCGTCGAGCCCGCGCTAATCATTCCTGGTTTCATTCTGACCAAAAAACCTAATCGAATGAGCGCTATTTTTTGACATCAATTGTCAAATAATTGTTGCCAACTGCTCAGAAAAGTCCTGTTTTGAACGGATGTAACATGTCAACGGGCTCTAAGTAGTGTCTAACTGTAAACAAACACGATACTTCCCAACAATCTCGATTAGTTATCACTTTCTTCTGCTATTTTAAGTGGTGTATCGGGGATCTTTGCGGCTCAATAGCTAGATTTCCCAACCACTTACGTACATAGCGAGGATCGCGACGGTTTTTTCAAGCAGGTATTTATCACAGCAAAGTAGTGCTTCCTGCTCAACGGATAAAATCCGATCAAATCGATGAGCCTAAAAATCGAACTAATGGAGAGTATCTCTGAGTTTCAGTCGCCGGGCACAAACGTAGCCCCGATCGATATCTCCAGCGCTCTCGACCTTGCCAGTGATTACTCCAACAGACTCGCTGAGGCATGGACGCAATGGCCGCTTCAATTATCTCTTGCAGGACTTGCACTTGCGCTTGGTCTTATTCTGGCGCGACGAATATCTAAATCTCCATCTACCCAGTATTCGTCCATACAAAACACACTCGATGCCCTCCCGGACGCGGTTGCTCTTTTTAATCAGAAGGGTCAGTTGGTTGCGCTCAACGAAAAGTTGAGCAAGTTGATGCCGCTCAAACTGGAACAACCCCTGTATTCAAACACGAGCGCAACCGATCTGTATGCGCAAATTTCGCCCGACAATCTGGCGATCGAACGGGCGCGCAATCGGGCTCGCGAGTCAGCCCCTAATGCAGATTCAACAATCAGTTTCGAATTACCGAGCTACGGTCGTAAGTCCTTGCTGGTCAAGGAACGGACAACCGGTGATGGAGGCACCAGCGTATCGGTTTACGGCGCGGCCCACAGTTCAAGCATACGAATGAGTGATCCGCTGACCGCCCTGGCTAATCGCACCCGACTGGTTCAGGAGCTGGCGCAGCGCTGCAGCCGAACCAAGAACGAATTGTCGCTGATTATCGTGGATTTACGCAGCTTCAGACAAATCAACGATAGCTACGGCCGCGAGGCGGGTGACGAGCTGCTGAAGCAAACCGCTATTTGTTTGCAACATGCCATGCCTGAAGACGCTCTGATTGCTCGAACAGCCGGTGACGAATTTGCTGTGCTGCTTGAATCTGATCTGGGGCGATCGGCCATAGAATCACTTGTGACAGATGTTTTGAAGACGCTGCGCATGGGGCTCAATGTCAACGATATGAATGTCCCGGTTCGCGCAAGTGTGGGTATAGCCTACGCACCAGAGCATGGAAATACGGTTTCCAACCTCTTGAAGTCCGCAGACAGTGCATGTGCTCAGGCCAAACATGTCAGTGACAATACCCTTGTTGTTTACAACTCCTCGCAGCAGCAACAGGCCAAAAGACGTCATCAGTTGGAAATCGGTTTGCAACAGGCCATCGAAAAGAAAGAGCTGACGCTGCAGTATCAGCCGCAAGTGGATATACGCAGCAAGATGACCTGCGGTATGGAAGCATTGATCCGCTGGAAAAATGGTGAATTTGGTCCCGTCTCACCGGCTGATTTCATACCGGTAGCTGAGGAGACCGGGATTATCAATCAGCTGGGCAACTGGGTATTACACAAGGCTGTTAAGGATTATCAGAGACTGGCAACCTTTGGCATGTCTCCCGCCACACTCTCCGTAAATTTGTCTCGTAAACAGTTTGAAGGCGGTCAGATCGTAGCGGATGTAGAAAGACTGCTGGCCAGCACAGGATTTGATCCTAGCAAACTGTGCCTGGAAATTACCGAAACTGCATTGGCTAAAGACACGGACAAACTGCGCCAGCAACTACTTGATCTGACATCACTGGGTGTTAGCCTAGCTATTGATGATTTTGGTGTTGGTTACTCATCCTTGCTCGAACTAAGAGATTTCCCAATTGCCGAGGTCAAGATAGACCGGGCCTTCATAACCAATATTGCTACCGATGCACACAGTCAGGATATTGTGGCAGCGGTGGTTGATATTTCACAGAGCCTTGGCGCAGGTGTGGTTGCCGAAGGCATCGAAAATCAACAGCAATTTGATATGGTCGCGGAGTTGGGCTGTGACCGCGCGCAAGGCTACTACCTTTGCCATCCAATGGACGCAACCAGCTTTCCGGATGTGGTTTTGAGTGCCTGACTAGAAGGTCATCTCTAATTGCTGCAGGCGGTTGCCAACATCTGGCGACAGCGCGCTAAACGATACGCCAAGCAGGCGCACACCTGATCGCTTTCCAACTCGTTGTTCGACTCGTTGTTCGACTCGCTCTGATTCTTGCCTGTCAGCCAGAGCACGATCAAGTAAAAATGGCAGCGTTTGACGCACAGAAAACGCATCCAGCGCCCCTTGCCGATGGGAGTGTGCTCGAGTCAAGGTCTCAAAGTCTGCAAAACGAACCTTGATTGTCAGTGTGGAACTACACAATTTTCGTTCGGCCAGCATCGCCTGCAGTTCATCCGCTAATTGACACAGAATTTCCAGCATCTGCACCCTGTGCTGAATGTTTTCTCCAAAAGTGCGCTCACTACCCATTGATTTTCGTACTCTGGATGAACGCACCGGACGATGATCGATACCTCGTGCAACCTGGTAGTAGTACGTGCTGCTTTTTCCGAACTCGCGAGCCAGTTCCTGCTCGCTCCATGAGCGAAGATCTGCTCCGCTGTGAATGCCCAATTCATGCATCCTGGCCTCGGTGACTTTGCCAACACCATGAAACCGACCTATGGGTAAGCTTGCGACAAACGTTTCTCCATCTTGCGGCAAGATGCAAAAAAGACCATCCGGCTTTTCATGATCTGAAGCTATTTTTGCCAAAAATTTGTTGTAGGAAACGCCGGCCGATGCTACCAATCTGGTGCGCTCCCAGATCAACGACTTTATTTCACGAGCCAACATGACCGCTGAGCCCTCGAATAACGTGTTATCAGTTACATCAAGATAGGCTTCGTCGAGCGATAGTGGCTCGATAGCGCTGGTAAATTCCTTGAATACAGCATGAATCTGCTGTGAGGCCTGCTTATAGGCCTCGAAGCGCGGTTTTAGGAATTCAGCGTGCGGGCAAAGTCGACCCGCCTCGGCACTGGGCATGGCCGAGTGCACACCATACTGCCTGGCTTCATAACTACAGGCGGCTACCACGCCCCTGCCATCGGGTTTTCCACCGACGATCACTGGACGCCCCTGTAATTTCGGATTATCACGTTGCTCCACAGACGCGTAGAAAGCGTCCATATCGACATGAATAATTTTTCGAGTACCGTCCTCCAGGCAATCGTCAGTATCGTTCACCACGTTGTTCGCTTCTTGAGTATTCGTATCTTTCTGTGTCGATGTGGATGACATCTTTATGTGAAGGGCATAATTGCTTTAGAATTAGGCTACGCAGGCAAGTGTCTCGCATCCCGCTCAACAGGTGTTTTTTTCCGGTTTATTTAAACCGGTCAACCTCCGGCGATTTGAGAGTCTGTTTGTCATTGATTTTAGCAACCTGCTGTATAAAGCAGCACACACGGAGTGTAATCGTGTCGAGCAACATCGGAGTGGAACTCAAAGGTGGCATGTACACCTTTATGTCGCTCAAGCTCCACACCAGTGACATGGCGGTCATTGATGAAAAACTAGCAGACAAAGTGCAGCAAGCGCCGGGGTTTTTCAAGGATACGCCGGTTGTAGTCGATCTCAGTGTACTCGAGGAACTCGATAGCAGTCTGGATGGAAAGGCACTGCTGGATTGCATCCGACGACATAATCTTGTTCCTATTGTTGCAAGCATTGGAAACAAATCTTCACCGTTGGCTCAGTCAATCGCGATACCATTGGTAGATGGAGGGGCAAGAAGACCCAACTTGACAAAGTCACAGTCGACTTCCTCAGTGGCTGCTGATGCAGAGTCCTCTGATGGTGACACAGCGGTCAGTACAGCTGCCCATGTGACACCGGATGTAAACCTTGCATTATCTCGAGAGGTCGAATATGTCATCAAGGCCCCCATGCTGATAGAAAAACCGGTTAGATCCGGACAACAGGTTTATGCAAGAGACACAGATCTAATTGTCATGGGACAAATCGGCCCTGGGGCAGAGGTTATTGCGGACAACAATATCCATATTTATGGTCCGTTGAGAGGCAGAGCCCTCTGCGGTGTATCGGGCAATACATCGACACGAATTTTTTGCCAGTCTCTGGAAGCAGAGCTGGTCTCGGTAGCAGGCAATTATCGAATGCTTGAAACGATACCGGAAGAGCTGCGCGGTAAGCCCGCACAGATTTGGCTTGACAATGACAGGCTCAATATAGAGCCGCTGTAGATCTATATTTTTTGGGAGTGGAAGCTTGGCCAAGACAATAGTCGTAACTTCGGGCAAAGGTGGGGTTGGTAAGACTACCACCAGCGCATCTATAGCCACTGGGCTTGCAAGACGAGGGTACAAAACCGTAGTCATCGACTTTGATGTCGGTCTGCGTAACCTGGATCTGATCATGGGCTGCGAGCGGCGCGTGGTTTATGACCTGGTTAACCTCGTGAACCAGGAAGCCAGCCTGCATCAAACGCTCATTAAGGATAAGAGAATCGAAAATCTCTATATTCTCCCTGCATCGCAAACGCGCGATAAAGATGCTCTGACCATCGAGGGCATTGCCCGGGTCATGCACAAACTCAAGAAGAGCGATTTTGATTACATCATCTGCGATTCACCCGCTGGTATCGAAAAGGGCGCAAAGATGGCCTTGTACTTCGCCGATGAAGCAGTAGTTACCACGAATCCGGAAGTATCCTCAGTAAGAGATTCAGATCGCATACTGGGTATATTGCAAAGCGAATCAAAACGATCAAAAATGAACGAGGAGCCGGTCAAGGAGCACCTGCTGATCACTCGATACAATCCATCCCGCGTCAGGGACGGCCAGATGCTGAGCGTCGACGACATCGTTGATCTGCTAGCAATACCGCTACTCGGCATTATTCCGGAATCCCCCTCAGTATTGGAATCATCCAACGCGGGGAAACCGGTCATACTCGACGATGAAAGCGAAGCCGGTCAGGCATATTCAGATGCCATCGATCGCTTGCTCGGAGAGTCCAAGCCACATCGCTTTATGGAAGCCCCCAAAAAAGGCTTTCTATCGCGTCTATTCGGGTAGATTCTTATGGGCTTTTTCAGATTTTTCAGATCACGAAACGACGATACAACCGCAAAAGTTGCTAAAGACCGCTTGCAGGTACTTATTGCGCACGAAAGAACGGGCCGCGACGGCCCTGACTATCTGCCGATGCTCAAGCAGGACATCCTTGATGTCATAAAAAAATATGTATCTGTAGGCGATGATGCTTTGTCAGTACAGCTTGAAACCGGTGACGATTGCGATGTTCTGGAACTGAACATAACGCTTCCTGAGGACAGTGCACCCTCTAACCAGCCTTCTGCTGACGCTAAACGTCGAGCCATGGAGCGTCGCCAGGCCGCTGCAAAGGTAACCTGATCGACGTTACCGTCTTTGTTTAGACACCATCCCGGCTAAAAATCGAGCGCGGGAGGTGCTGAGTACGTGCAACTGAGTGACATCACCTCAGGGCGTAGGCGTACTGCTGCGTATGACGTTAACCGGTAGAACGAAAGTACTGTTTTCAACAATTTCTCGATCGCCTGCCTTATTCAGCATGCACATCGCCGCCTACTAACGGCAAATCACATGCTCTGCCGCTTGGGCTTCTCTCAAGCAGATAGCCTACTTTGAAGTGTGCTTTTCTTAGAATCAGCCTGCGTATGGGGCAAGATCATCCTTATATCCGTAGCATTGCCGAATTCAATCGGGATATCGGCGATGGATATCATCGATCGTTGTAATGCACCTGCAAAAAAGTCTATGCAAGCGGCGACTACGCCTTTCTTTGAAAACGATATTTGCTTTTCTGCACTATCCAGCCAACTAAATGACACACATGCGCAAGAAAGTGTTGCAAAAAAACCACGGACACCTATTTCTGCGTTATTCTTAACATTCTAACTAGCCAACTGTTGTTTCTGTTCTACACTTTGTTTCGTGCGGCGCCGCTGTCTCTGTCTCTGTCTTGCAAAAACGCAATCTGTTGTTGCATTATTCAGACACGCTGACTAGAGTTGCTTCGCTGAAACACACTTTGTTAGTTTTAAACAGCTTTTACAGCATATATCTGATTGGAGAAAAACATTATGAAATTCACTAAGACAGCTGTCGCGTTAGCAATCGCAGGTATTGCTGCAGCTCCCATGATTGCTTCCGCAGACACAACTTTGTCTGGCGCAGTACAAATTCAGCTCAATGGTACTGATGCCGACGGCGATGCTGCTGACCCTACCATCAACGCCGATGACGTTCTTTTCGGTATTGCTACAGAGCACGAACTGAACAGCGGCCTAACTGGATACGGTAGCTTGCGTGTTGATATGAACCGCCTGTCGAATGCTGGCCGTCAAACTGTTGATCCAGGCACACCTGGTAACGATGATGACGATACTGAAATTGCTTCTGTAGGTTCTGCTGACTCAGTTTACGTCGGAATCAAAGGTGGTTTCGGTGACGTTCGTTTCGGTGAGATCCCGAATGCGGTTGAGTATGGTCAAGTTGCTAACGACATCTTTGATGTTTCTGGCGAAATCAACGGTGGTGTGAGCTACACCGGTACTTTTGGTCCTGTTGGCCTGATCGCTAACTTCTCACCAGAGCAAAACCAGGACGTTGTTGGTATCGGCGCAAAATTCGGTATCGGTGGCTTCAGCATTGGTCTTGGTGCGGATGATCGCGCTGAAGTAGCAAGCACAGCGGTTGGCGTTAGTTTCGCAGCTGCAGGCGCTTCTATCGCTGCTCACTTCTGGACTCAAGACAGTGCAGGTGATCCTGAATCAATGTCTGTTAAAGCCGGATATGGCTTCGGTGGTGTTACTGCAGCGCTGACTTTCTCTACACTTTCAGCCGAGGGCGCATCTGACCGAGAAGCCATTCGCCTTGATCTCGGCTACGGCCTTGGTGGTGGCATGGACATCAGCTCACGTATAACAGCAGAATCTGATGACGCTCCAGGCAGCGAAGATCTAACTAGCTGGCGCATCAAGTTGAGCAAATCTTTCTAAGATTTCTTAACTTAAGTATTAAAAAAGCCCTTCTATGAAGGGCTTTTTTTTGTCTTCATTTTGTGATGAGTGCGAATCAAATTCAAGCCAAGACGATTTGAACCGGAAACGCTCTACCGTTACGGCAACGGAAAGTAAATCTATCTGATCACGTCAATGTTGTTCACAACATGCCTGACTCCGCTGACGTTGCCCGCCACACGCTCAGCTTCGTATCTGGTGGCATCGTTGTCCACAAAACCTGACAACTTGATTGTGTCATCACTGGGCGAACTTATTTGAATCCGCGCCAGTGAGGTTTGTGCATTATTTCGTAGCGCTTTTTTCACGCGAACAGTCAAAGGCGCTGAGTCCTCAACCTTTCCGAGCACATCAATTGAAGGCCCTTCCCCGTCCTTGAATATAGGCTCGCCATCAAAGCTGCAGCCTGCAACCCCTAAAACCAAACACCCCACCAATAAACCTCGAATCACACTAACCCCCCGGGTCGGACCATCATAAGTAGTTGATAATAAATAAATGTATAAAAAAAGCCTGATTTAAGGCCTTCTACACACGTTTCGACGTAAAAAATACAGTTTAACGATTTGATTTGTTTGAGCGACAAACGAACATACTATTCTGTAGCTGGCACAGTGCTTCTTCATTCAATCTGACGCACGCTACTAGAAGATTACAAACCTCAAACGACCAGTTTAGATTAATCTCGACGCAGTAAGCTCTTGTTTCACTTGCCGAGTGATAATTTAAGCGCTAACTCCCGCATGATGCAGCGGAAACCGAGATTTTCACCGATCACTGGCACCGAAATTAGTTGCTGCAGCCTCGCCATTCAGTCCAGTTTCAAATCAAGTAGCTGCAATTCGCTACAGAGATGATCTATTTCATAAGGTGCGACACGCTGGCCTACATAATAACGCGCAACAGGTAAGGACTCACGCTCGATATCTGCGGGAGCTTGTCTTACAAATCGTCCATCTGCTGCCAACAGGACCGATGCTCCGGGGAGCAGTTCGTTAGCTAATTTCTGTGCATGATCAACGAAGAAAATTCAGATCGCTGCTAAACATCAGTCACTCCCGGAGTCACTCCCGGGTCGGACCACCATAAGTGGTTGATAATAATAAATAACTAGAATTTCTGTTGCGTTTTACGGGTCTTCTTAAGAAAAACCAACTAGCAGGAAACAGATCAGATACCCACCAATAAGCATAAAGTCCATTAGTAGCTACCACGCAACTGACCTGCTAACCAAAGCTTTTCAAAGCAAAATGTATAAAATTGCTCGCTCTCAAGCCTAGTGTAGGTCAATTACCGTTTGTTCAACGGGCGTTATCTTTTTCTGTACGCCGCAGAAATTACCTACTTGGGCAAATAGATTTCAGCCCTCTTTTATAACGAGACTTGTATTGCGAGACTCGCATCGCTCAATCCAATTTTAAATCCAGCAACTGCAGCTCACTGTACAGATGGTCAATTTCGTACGGTTCCACACGTTGACTCACATAGTAACGGGCTACCGGCAAGGATTCTCGAACAGCTCCTCGTGATGGCTGCCTTACAAATCGTCCATCAGCAGCTAAAACAGCCGACTTGCCAGCGTTAGGTAACAGTGAGTTTGCAAGAGATTGCGCATTATTAGAGAACATTTCCAGATCACTGGAATACATCAGGTCGAACCAGAGTACATCGTCCTTTTTGCGTTTTATCGATAAGAAAATCAGCGCCTGCCTGTCGCTTGCTCCTACCAGCAATGGCATTACCGGCATATTTTGCATATCGTCGACTATTTGAACCAGTTCTGGCGCTAGCTGCTCTCGAATATCCGCTGGATCATCATAAATGGGCAACTCAAAATCATAGTGGTTACTCCTACTCCAAACGTAACGATGATCCTCTAGCTTCTTGAATCCGAGTCCTTCCACAATTGCCAGTGGTTTCTTTGAATTGGTCAACGTCGCATAGGTAAGTGCTGGATCTTCAATGGAAGACAAAAGCATTTCCCTTCCCAGGCCCTGCCCTCTTAGAGACTTGTCCAGATACCAGGAACTCATGCTTACCATACGTTCTTTTCGGTACCCCTGAACGGCATCACCGATCAGACGATCAGAGTAAACCATGCCGCAAAAACCCAGTATTTGTCCTTTCGACACGACAACACGACCAAAATCCGGTTTTGGTTCCAGCCACGTGTAGGTCATTAACTGCCGCCACCGTTCGATGGGAATTCTGGAATTCATTTTGGTGTGAAGAAGAGTACAAATTGCTTCAATGTCCTCTTCATGTGCGCGACGAACCACTGCCATCAGGATTTAACCTCAAACACATCCATGGGAGACACCCAACGCGCTCCCGGGTGCTGCTCAACAGCGAGTGCCAAGCGCCTGCAAAATCTCCATCCATCAGAGTCGAGATCAATATGATGCGTGAGAAATCCTGTCGGTTCCTCAGCATCGAGCAATCCGGTGCGCCTGCCACGCAAATGCTGTACTAGCTGGGCAATCGTTTTGCGCTCTCCAGCAAAACAGGCCCCTGTTTTCCAGCGAATAGGATCGCAATGTGAATTGACCGCTATCAACCCAGGTGCCGGAGATTTCTCGCTGCGAGCTCCAAAGGCTGAAACTCCCACATAACCACACTCTGCCAGAGGATGCATTAGCTCAGGGGCAATGCGATTCCAGGGTGGAACGATGACGGGAATGAAGTGCTCCCCAAAAAAATTCTTGATCCTCACCCTACCCTCGTCGAGATCTGCCATGACCGCTTCAAGGCCGCGGTGCAGCCCCAACTCCCATGCACCCAGCCCGAGCCCTCTTTGCGCGTGGTTAACGTGTGCATAACCATGCTGCGCAACCAACACGTGAGAGACGTTGTTGAGTGAGGACACAAGAGATTTTTCTACTCTTGCGGGTATGGCCGCTAGTAAAAGGCCGGATTTTGAAGTGATCTCTACCAGTTGATCAAGCTTGGCACCAGACGCAATTGCATCATCATCTCGCCACCATAATTCAGCAACCCTATCGCTTGAGCGCCAGGCATCAAACTCAGAATCTAATTCGGACCAGGGATCATCCACTACAGGTTCAGCATATAAAGTTTTTTCGACGATATCACAATCATGCACTCTTCTTTGCTCTCTCATTTGTTCAGCTGAGTATTTAATGTTACGCAGAAGTGTTTGTTTTGCCGCAGAGTATCAACCGCACTTCGTAAAACTTGCAGGTGAATTACAGACAAAAAACTGCATGAGTAGTTTCTTTAACTGAAACTCATTTGGATCTAGGTATTTCCAGTCGCCGCAAATCACTGTGCTAACGTTCTCTTAGCAAATTTTGAAGAATAATCGCTGTGTTTTGAGCTCCTTGCGTTTCTATAGAATCCAGCTCAGGGGGCGGATCTTGAGCGAGTACAGAGCGAACCACTTTCGAAAACTCGACAGCACCTATTGAGTCACTATTGATCACACTAGCCAACTCAAGCTTTTGCAGCAAGGCGGCCCTGTCGGCTTGTTCCGTTTCACCTTGTGCACTGTATGGGACAAGAATTGAACGACATCGGGCTTGTAGTACATCGTTCACTGTATTGTAGCCCGCTTGGGAAATTGAAAGTCTCGCAACAGTAAGAAGACTGGAAAAATCGCTACGAAAACGTTCAACCGTTACGTTACCAGGCGCTTTTTTTGAAATAGAATCAAACTCATCGATTGACAAATTTGGTCCAGTTATCACACACCAGGAATAAAAATCCGGCAAGAGCACTGACGCATCAATGGCTGTATTTACAAGCACGCCACCTACAGCACCTCCCCCAGCCGACACCACTATATCAAACTGCTGTGAAGGCTCGACAGGACGAGAACCACAGACTAAACCAGTATAGATAATCTTATCGACCATCTGCTTTGCATAAGGAAAACTCTGATCGAGCGTAATCAAAGAAGAGTCGCCATGTACTAGCACCTTGTCAAAATGTTGCTTCACCAATTGAACAGTTTGTTCATCTCGACCGGGCTTACTGCGTCTTTGCAACACGTCTCTTATGGAGCTAAGCAGCAAGGGTCTCGGTCTGGATGCCTCAACTGCGTCGATCAGCGGCAGCAGTTCAAATCTTACTTGTCGTCTGCCGAAGGGAAATGCCTCAAGAATTACAATGTCAGCTTTACTGCGATAGTAAGCATCCAGTAACTGTTGACAGCGCTGATCCCGGTATTGATCAGTCACAAGCTCACCCTGTGCATCGAGCAGTTGTGAAAAATCTCCGTTACTAACGCCTATGGGAGGTAGCACAACGTGGTCCATGCCTGCTGTATTTAAGCCTTCTACAGGCATGCCACCGGTAACCAGCGTTATCTCAAATCCATTTTCAAGTAGTGCACTTGCAATTCTTGTGGCACGCATCAAGTGACCAATGCCAAGCAAATGTTGAACGTATAAAAATACCCTTGATGTCGACTCAGACATGATCTAGTGCTGAATGCACAGAGAGTTGTTGTTCAAACAAAGCCAGTAGCTGGGTGATACTGACTCGAAAGTTCAGTGTACTTCTGACTTGTTGCTGTGCTGCCGAACCCAAACGGAAACGAAGATCGGGGTCACTCACTAATCTTTCAATAGCATTCGACAGTTCGTCAGGACTCTCCGGCGCAACCAATAGCCCATTTTCATCATCAACAAACAATTCAGGAATGGCAGATATAGCCGTGGACAAACACGCCAGCCCCTGGCTTGCAGCTTCAACCAGAACATTGGGCAATCCATCGCGATCACCATCATCAGTAACTCTGCAAGGCAACACAAACATATCCGCATTGCGATAATGATTTAGCACCGCAGTTTGATCGATCGCACCCAACCAGCTAATTCTATTATCGATATTCAACTCTACTGCCAACAATTTCAGCGCGTTCAGTTCAGTTCCATCACCAACGTGTACAAAGCGCCACTGCAACTCTTGCGGCAGAAGAGCAAGTGCTTGCAACAGCAGATCATACCCTTTCTTTTTTACTGCTCTACCAACGCTTAGAATGATGACAGGCTCGGCGGATTCTTGCCCCCGGGAATCCGAGATTGTGCGATCAAAGTGCGGGAACCTATCAAGATCCAAGCCGTGATAACTAAGATGAATGCGTGACGAGTCCCTTGCTAAGGACTGTAGGTATTGATGACCAACTCCCGTACATGTTACTGCCCAGCTAGCATTGTCCAATTTAGCGCGTAGCTCCCAGTCTGGTGATGTCCAGATATCCTTGGCATGTGCTGAGACACTCCAGGGGATACCACAGATAGTACTGGTATAAGAAGCAACCGAGGCAGGAGTATGAATAAAATGAGCGTATAGCCATTGCGCACCAGTTGGCCATTCAGCTGACAAAACCGCTGCCTGTCCAAAGCGACGGATTCGATTACGTGATAAGTCTCGTGTAAAGTCCGCAACAAAATGCCTGCACGCCTTAAAAAAACCAGGTTTTCTTACTGCAATCAGAAATGCACGCAACACCCGCAACGGTGACTCATGAAGATATTCCGGCAAATACAAAACCGGTGCTTTAATTTCATCATGCACGGCATGCCGATAGGTATCGGTAGGCTGCCGCAGTGACACAATAACCAGATCAAGGCCGGCTTGCTCCAAGCCAAGAATCTCTTGAGCAATAAAAGTTTCTGAGAGCCTGGGGTAGCCTTTTAAAACCACCAGCACTTTTGGTCTGTCAGGAGTCACTCTAACCCAGCCGCAGGCATGGCCTCATCAAGCCGCAGGAACACGATCAGCACTGCGTTGCTTGGCACTATTTCGAGTTTGGAAAATGTCACCCACAATGACTGATAGATTGGTAAGCCCATCCAGTTCGAAACTCGACGCACGTTCTGACGGCAAAGGTCTATGTGGGAGTGCTTTCAGAGCATTGGCCATCTTCAACGGCTGATCGGCATCCTCCGGTAATAGTATATCAACCATCCCAAGTTCAGCCGCGCGTTTGGTACGAATCAATTGTTCTTCACGCGGAACAGTACGAGGTACGATTAGCGCAGGTTTATCAAATGACAAGATCTCGCAAAAGGTATTGTAACCGCCCATCGATACAACGGCCTTGGAACTGGAAATCAATTCCTCCATTCTGGAATCAAAATCAATGACCTCAACATGCGAGAGCTTATCGCCTCTGCGTATAAACTCGTTTCTTTGCTTACCCGGCATATAAGGTCCCAACACGATAAGAGCCTTATAGGTCAGAGAAGGATCAGATTCGTAGGCAGCCAACACCCCCCTGATCAACGCAACCCCGTCCCCACCACCACCGGTGGTAACTAGAATATAGTCTCCCTCCTGTTTATGAGTTGAGAGATCGTCGTGCAGGGCTTGTCTTTTAAGGAATCCTACAAAAGTGATCCGCTCACGCATACTTTGCGGCACCTTTAAACCAATCATAGGGTCATAAAAATGCTCAGGCCCATAAACCCAGATATGATCATAAACACGATTGATCTTGCGGATAAGGTCTTTTCGTTTCCACTCCGCTGCCAACAGACGGGGTGCATCCATCACGTCTCGCAAACCCAGAATAAGCGTGGTTTTTAGAGTTTTCAGGTAATCCAGCGTCTCGCTAATCTCACCCTGTAACCCCATGGGTTCCTTATCAACAATAAAAATATCCGGTTTGAAAGACTCAGCGGTGTGGCGAATGATTGACTCTCGCATTCTGATGGTATCTCTTATATCGATATGCTTATCCAGAGATGTATATTCGCCATTACGAAGTTTTATTACGCTGGGAATCTTAACGAAATCAACACGCGCTCGAAAATCAAAAGCACCGGCAATAGCCGAGCCTGAGATGATCAATATGCTTAAACCACTATAGTTTTCAACCAAAGAGTGCGCTATCGCTCTGCATCGGCGAAGATGGCCTAATCCAAACGTATCATGGCTGTACATGAGAATACGCGCACCATTTAACTGACTCACGTAGGTATACCTGTAAGAATCAAGAAACTATTTGGACACCGTACACTCATTCGGTTCACAGCCCACTTAATTTATTTATATGGGTCCGCCGCATCACGCAGACCATCGCCCAGGAAATTGAAAGCCAATATCACGAGAATAACCGGCACGACCGGAAACAACAGCCAAGGGTAGAGAGCAATGATATTTATACTTCTAGCCTCAGTGAGCAATATTCCCCAGCTGGTAATAGGCGGTCGCAGACCAATGCCCAGAAAGCTTAACGCAGTTTCTCCCAGAATCATGCTGGGTACCGTTAAGGTTGCGCTTGCTATCAGATGAGACATAAACCCGGGCACCAGGTGGCGACGGATAATTCGACCGCTGCGCGCACCAAGCAGCTGAGCGGCGACCACATAGTCTTCCTCGCGTAGAGACAACAGCTTGGATCTCACCGCTCTTGCAAGACCTGTCCAATCCAGCAAACCCAGTATTACGGTAATCCCCATGTAAACCAACAGTGGGCTCCATGTTAACGGGATGATAGTCGCTAATGCCATCCAAAGAGGAATACTGGGGATCGACTGCAAGACTTCTGTGATTCGTTGCACCAGCATATCGAAGATACCTCCACGATAGCCGGCAATACCACCGATAACAATGCCCAGCACAAAGCTCATGAGGACGCCAAAGATCCCTATGGTCAATGATATTCGAGCGCCGTAAATAGTACGGGATAACACATCCCGCCCAAGTCGGTCGGTACCCAGCAAAAACAGATGCCCCCCCTCAGCCGGGCAAACCAGATGTAAATCAGTGTCGATAAACCCCCAGAATTTATAAGAATCACCTCGACAGAAAAACCTCAAGGGTTGAACATCATCAAGATTGTCCGAATAATTGCGACGCAAAGTGTTCATGTCCAGAGTCATGGTTTGCCCATAGGTATAGGGTCGAACCAATTGCCCATCATGAAAGAAATGTACTGATACAGGGGACGCGTAAATGAATTCAGTATTGCGCGTATGCAAGTTGTAGGGCGCTAAAAACTCACTAAACAAAATTGAGATATAGATCAGTATCAGGAATATTCCAGATGCCAGCGCCAAACGATGTTGCTTGAAGTACCACCACATCAATCGCATTTGCGATGCGTGCGCAGCGGGGCCCACGAGCTCATTGTCCCGCTCTACGTCATAGGGGTCATAAGGAGCATCCGACACATAGTGTTGCAACGGTGCACCTGGTTTTGCCAGCGGTGAGCTCATGAAGGTCGCCCCGCGCCAAATCTGATTCTTGGATCCAGTATAGCCAGAGCTATATCCGACACCAGAACACCCACGACAGTTAAAAATGCCAGAAACATCAGGAAGGATCCAGCCAGATACATATCCTGACTTTGCAATGCTTTTATGAGCATTGGGCCGGTTGTTTCAAGCGATAACACAATAGCGGTTACTTCTGCACCAGAAATAACCGCAGGCAGGATTGAACCAATATCCGATATGAAAAAGTTCAGTGCCATGCGCAGGGGATACTTCAACAATACTTTATTGGGATGCAGCCCCTTGGCTCTGGCAGTTACTACGTATTGCTTCTTCAATTCATCCAGCAAATTAGCTCTCAGGCGACGAATCATAGCCGCAGTGCCCGCCGTGCCTATAATCAAAACCGGAATCCACAAGTGTTCAAGAATAGATTTGAACTTTGCCCAGGACATAGGCTGATTAAGGTACTGCAAATCCATTAAATGCCCGATCGATGTGCCAAACCAAACATTAGCCAGGTACATCATTACCAATGCCAGGATAAAATTAGGTACGGCAATACCAATCATTCCAATAAAGGTTAATCCGTAATCTCCCCAGCTGTATTGATGCGTTGCCGAGTAGATACCAATAGGAAACGCTATCAACCATGTAAACGTAATAGTGACCACTGAGACCAGAATAGTTAACCAAAGCCTGTCACCAACCACTTCATTAACCGGCAAACGGTACTCAAACGAATAGCCAAAATCGCCGACAAACATGCCACTTAGCCAATGGAAATAGCGCACAACCATTGGCTGATCGAATCCATACCTCTCCTTTAGCAACTCTATTTCGGCAAGATCTGCGGTTTCACCCAGCGAACGAAGCTCGGCAACATAACTCTCGAAGTAGTCACCAGGAGGCAGTTCGATAATGATAAAAACCAACGCCGATATAATAAGCAGCGTGGGGATCATGGTAATGATCCGCCAAAAGATGTAACGCAACATGGCTACCCTTTCTCCTCAAGCCAAAACGTATCCGGCATATAGACACCCAGATAGCTGGTAGGTGCAAAGCCAATAAGCCCGTCTTCAGGAACGTTGCGCAGCCGCGAGGATCGCGCAACCGGCTGTAGAGCCCCATTGACCGTGCCAATAGTAAATACCTGATCGGCATGGATTGAGAGCATTTGCCCCCAGATTTTCTCACGTTGCTCGCTAGTGGTCGTCAACATCCACTCATCAAGCAGTTGACCGAGTTTTTGAACCTCAGCGATATCGGCAGGCCTGCCCTGCGAATGACCCGACATATGATATTGACCCCAAACCGGCCAATGCAGTTGATCATTAGTGGTTGGGGCTAATTCAGTGGGTGGCATATCGGCTGATGGCAAACCATTGTCGAGCCCTGGCCAAACAGACATCATGACTTCACCACCGATGACACGACTGCGAAAGATGTCGCGCTGGGAACTACGTATGAACAATGCAATTCCGATCTGACGAAAGTGATCGGTAATCAACTCGAGTACATCGGTTTCCAGCGTGCTTTCACCAGCAGATTCGATCGTAATATTGGCCATCCGACCATCCGGCAATAGCCTTATACCCGCTTTATTCCGATCTACCAAACCAACTTCATCCAACAGGCGGTTGGCCTGCTGAGGATCATATGAAGACCAGGCAGAAGAATATTCCGCCTTGTATAAAGGGCTTTCCGGCAACACTGTATCAGCACTTTCGTTAGCCAACCCATAGTAGATAACCTGATTTATCTCGCGCCGGTTGATAGCCAGTGACATGGCGCGGCGTACGCGCACATCCTGAAACAGACTACGCCAAAGCTCGTCTTTGTAATTCAGGTTTGGAAACAACGCAACGCTTGAGCCTCTTGTGCGCCTCCACAATGAAACTTTTAATGGGAAACGGCTTTCAGCTTCTTTGATCAACGTATAGTCCGGCAAACCGATACCGGTCGCTTGCAGATCGCTCTCACCTGTGGCTGTTTTAGCGGAGATAATCTCTGCCGAACTCACATTCAAAACAATTCGATCAACGTAGGGCAACTGCTTGCCACTCCTATCTACCCGATGGAAGTAGGGATTACGCTCAAATACAAATTGTTCGGCCGGTGGCGCAGTGATAGGACGCCATGCTTCCAAGGTAGGTAGATCAGGGTTTTCCGGTCTGTTTTGGCGAGACATCTTGCGGTGCAAACCCACCCAATCATCGACGCGATACTGTTTGATGTAGTCTGCCAGTGTGGATTCGTCCTGATAACTTGCATGAAACTGGCGCATATATGCAGCAGGCAACGCGAGTGTTTGCGGGATAGGCGATGCCAGCTTGCTCAAGAACAATGGGTTGGGTAAGTCCCAGGAATATCGAACCGTATAACGGTCGATGACCTCGAACTTTGCAACGTTTCCGTTGACTTTTAAACTGACGGGTGGCCCACCCCGAAGGATGTCAGTGTTCAGGACTACATCATTCCAGAAGTACTGAAAATCATCGGCAGTAAAATCACTACCATCGGACCATTTATGCCCCACCCGCAAATGAAAGGTAAAGATGCGGCCTTCATCGATAGTGAAAGATTCAAGAATATCGGGTACCAATTCTAATTGTTCGTTGTAACCAATAAGCCTTGAATAACTGTTGATGGGTATAAAGCGAATATCCTTCTGACGACCTATCAGTATTCGCAAACTGCCACCGTGTTGTCCCGGCTCGCGCCCCAGTGCCTCTAGATCAATCACTCGAGGATTGTCCGGTAGACGCTGAGCAAGATCGGGCAACTCTCCAGATGCAACACGTGCTGACAGAAACGCTGAATCAGCCGTGTCTGCCCTCAACCTCATTGGCAGCGCAGCGCAGGCTAACAAACCCAACATCGCACGACGAGTAATCATGGTCGTATTTCCCTGATATCAGCTGAATTTCGGGCTAGTACGAAATGATCATCACCCAGATCAATTGCACTCATCGAACCGCTTTCGCTGCCCTCCAGAAACACCGGCGCCCATGACTGCGAAGAGGTTGAACTGGCTTGACCCGCTGCAGCGAAATCCAAGGGCCTATCAAGATCGGGAAACGGCACAGCATCCATCAGTGACTTTGTGTACGGGTGCACAGGATCACGCATGATCACGTCTCGAGGTGCCAGCTCCACGATTTTTCCTGCCCACATCACGGCCACCCTATCGGCCATGTAGTCAATCACTGCCAGGTTATGAGAAATGAACAGGTACGTCAGTCCCATGTCCTTTTGCAAATCTTTAAGCAGGTTAAGAATTTGCGCTTGCACAGAGACATCAAGAGCAGATACCGGTTCGTCACAAATGATCAAGCTCGGAGCAACCGCTAGCGATCGCGCTATGCCTATGCGCTGACGCTGGCCGCCCGAGAAACTATGGGGGTATCTCTGCAATGCATTATTACCCAGCCCAACTGCATTGAGCAATGCACTGATAGCGATATTGCGTTGCTCTTTGTCACCGCGCTGATGGATTTCGAATGGTTCGCGCAGAATATTGCCCACCGTCATGCGGGGCGACAAAGATGAAATCGGATCTTGAAAGACCATCTGAATTTTTGCACGCAATGCATGCAGCTTATCGCCGCTTGCCTCCAGTACATCAACCGGTCCGCTGCCATCGTCAAATTCGACGGTACCGGTATCCGGTGTAACCGCATGCATCAAAATCTTGCTAAGCGTTGTCTTGCCGCACCCACTCTCGCCCACCAAACCAAGGCATTCGCCACGCCTGATATCGAAACTCACATCGTCAACAACAGGGACAGGCTTGCTGCTATCGCGCACCTGCCAATCCTGCTTGCGGGTGACGTAAGTTTTGCTCAGATTGTTTACGGACAACAAGATATCCGGCTTTTTGCCTTCTTGACGCGCTGGTGCAGAGAGCTTATCGAGCAAATGATCAACATTGGTTTCGATATCTCGCAACGGTGTGAGGCGAACATCACGAGACATGCCGAAATTTGGGATCGCCGCCATTAAGCCTTTTAGATAGGGGTGAGCCGGAGAACGAAAGATCGCATCGACCGGTCCTGCTTCCATGATTTCACCACGATAAATAACCGAAACCTCATCGGCCATATTGGCCACTACCCCCAGATCATGGGTAATCAGTAAAACAGCCATCTTCAATCGAGATTGCAGATCACGTAGGAGCTTTAATATCTGAGCCTGTATCGTGACATCGAGTGCGGTTGTCGGCTCATCTGCAATCAGCAGGGCGGGTTCGCAGACTAATGCCATCGCAATCATTGCGCGCTGCCGCATACCACCTGAGAGTTCGAAAGAGTACATATCGAACACCTTACCCGGGTGTTCAAACCCCACCAATCCGAGCATTTCCTCACAACGTTCGCGCTGCTCGCGCGGCTTTAACAGCGTATGCTGTTTTAACAGTTCGGCAATCTGGTTTCCTATAGTGTGCAGTGGTGAAAAAGAGGTCATCGGCTCCTGAAATATCATGCCGATACGACTTCCCCTGATAGAACGAATTTGCGGCCCGTCATGAGGCAGCTTAACCATGTCGCATGGTCCGTCATGGCCAAGAGGATCTGTAAACAGAACCCGCCCTTTGACATCGGCGATCTTAGGTTGTAAACCCATGATCACTTGACTGATCACAGATTTACCAGAACCCGACTCACCCACCAGAGCAGTTACCTTGCCGGGGAGCACTCGCAGGCTCGCCCCTTTTACGGCATCAATTCGACCGCCCAGCAAAGGAAACGATACATGCAGGTCTTCGACCCTCAGCAGGTCGGTATCGACGTTCAAATGATCCGGCATAGTGTTCTAAATTATATTGATCAGCAAGCTCATGTTGCAGTATTTCCCGCCAGCCGGATCGAAATCTGAGCTTGAGAATCTGCCTAGATAACATTGGATGCAATGTTTAAGGCAAACGTTACAACATATGCTAAGTAATTGCATCACGGTACCATGTACATGGTGTGTTGATACAGCTAAATTAGCGTGGTCAGATGTCTGCAAAAAAACGATTGAAAGCGAGATTGAAAACAGCGATTTCGCTGGCTAATGAGGGGCAGTTCACAGAAGCTCAGCAGTTGCTGGCGAACCTGAAAAACGATCCGGACATCGACGTTTTGGGGCATAAAACGGCACTGGGCTTACCGCGGCAGCTTCACTCAGCTCAGTTAAAACTGGAAAAAGCAAAAAAGAATGCAGTGTCCAGTCTTGGCTATCAATACAATCTCGTGCCCCCGCCCGCTCTTCTGAGTGACTATTCAAAGGTAGCAACAGCTGAGCGCATCGCTATCAGCAGCGCTAATCGCGAACCGGTTCCCCGCACAATCCACCAGATCTGGGTGGGACCTGACAAGGCGCCACTCGGCACAGATGCCTGGCGGGCGCATGCAAACGAGCAGGGCTATGCATATTGTCTGTGGCGCGAAGAAGACCTTGACAGCCTGGGTATAACCGATCTGCAGGCCTATAAGCATATGCTGGCAAAAGGAGACTATCCCGGCGCAGTCGATGTGGCTAGATACGTCATCTTGAAACAACAGGGAGGTATATATCTTGACTGCGATTGGTACCCCACCCGAAATGACATTAGCTTCCACGACCTTCTGCCAATGCTAGGGTTGTCTGCGATGGCAGAACCTATTCCACGTAACACCGGCAAGGGAGGCTTACTACTGGCTAATTCGATGATAGCGGCTCCCAGGGGGCATCCGGTTTTTACCCGTCTTCTCGCCTCAATCGAAGAGGTCATAGACCTACTACCCGATGAACCGGCCTGGTGGACTACAGGGCCTCTGATTTTCACCCTCATAAGTCGCAGCGGATCCTTAACACTTGCCGATGCAGATATTGTCGCCGGCACCCTTCCACAGAGCACTTCATTACCTGCTGTCAAGACCTGGTGTAAGCAAGCAAAAAACAACGACGAAGGTCTGCTGCTTGCCTGGAAATCGTGGATATGGCGTTAAGGGGAGGTAGCAGGCAATAATGCATCGACAGACACCCATTCGCAGGCGGGGTGATTCGCTGTGACGCAAAACAACTGTTCAAGAAAATCCCAGGCTCTATCATCATGATCAAGATGATGAGTCAGGATTCCGATGGGATTTAAACCATTTTTCACACATTGGAGAATCTCTGCAGCCAGAGAATCGTGATCTCTTCCGCCTCGCGTGCCTTTCCAGTCGATGAGATCCACATGCGTATTAACCACAGCTATTGACGCTGCATCATTATCAGCAAAGGTAGACAACCCCCTAAAGCCGACAGAATGAAGGCAATCGATAACGTCAGACGATATACGATTCCACGGTGGCACCAGAAGGGGCACGAATCTTTGCTCGTGCAGCTCAGCCAGATGTGCAAACCCACGCTCCAGCTCTGAGGTAATGGTTTCGATGGATCGGTGAAGCCCTAGCTCCTGTTTTTTTTCCGCATCTGCTGCATGGTTGGTATGCGACCATCCGTGCACGGCGACTGTCACCAACGGCGCTTTATCCAAGCGCTGGGCAAGTGATCTACTGCTTAACGCCGGGATGACGGCCAAAGTGATTGGCACATTAAATTTCCGACTGAGTAGAAGCAAGTGATCAAGCGCAGCACTAGGTTCAATAGCATCATCATCCCGCAGCCAGAACTGCACCGGGCAATCTCCATGGCTACGTTCTTCAAGCGCACTGATCAATTGTTCAAGCAATGACTCATGTATCATTTTGGTTAACCAACGTACCGCTGAATAATGGATTTAAGCCGTCGACTCGCCTGATCAAGTGAATGTCTTTCGCGAACGCATGCGCGTGCACCCAGGGACAAGCGAGTGTATTTCTGTTCATCAATGATTAGATCTTCAATAGCCTTGGCATACGCAACATCATCATTGAGAGGGGTCAGCACCCCTCCGACTCCGCTAGCGACTACCTCAGGCACACCCGCAGTATCGTAGGCAACAACCGGTAAACCGGCTGCTTGCGCCTCCAAATAAGCTAAACCATAAGCCTCACCGCAACCCGGCCATAGGTAGAGAGAACTCTGCCTGAATAGTGCTGCCACCCCATCACTATCTTGCTGACCGTGCCACGATAGCCGCTCAGAAGGAATGCGCTTGAATAGCTCAACCACTGTGTCATGCATTGGACCATGACCAATGATCGACAGATTCCAGGGCAGATGCAGCAACAATTCCAGCGAAGCGGCGAGTCTTGCGTAACTTTCCAATTTATCACCAGAACGCATCATGGCCGCCGTAACCAGTTGACAGGGGGTCAACTGCCGGGGAAGCTCACCACCTGTATCAGCGTCTATAAAAGGCTGAAGCCTTTCCAGGTAAACAGTTGGAGAAGCAGCTCGCAGACCGGACATATCTCTAGCAGTAAAACAGATATTGACGGCTGCCCGCTCAACGGATGCTAAAACCCGTGCTTGCATATCGCGCCAAACACCCTTGTTTCGCCGGGCGGAGTAACTAGCTTCGGCTGAAAAATAGGGTATTTCAAACGCTCCACACAGTTCGGGGCCTATCAAATCTGGTGATTTGAAATACGGGTGATAGCAAAACCAGAGATCTGGCGCACCGTTGGTGCTCCATATCTCACCTAATCGTTCAACCTCCACCCTGGCCTGCTGCAGGATTTCGGTTTTGTAGGATTCATTTTCAGATTCCCTGAAAAAAACTCGAAGCTGTGATGCTACTTCAACCTGATAACCTGCTGACACCATACAGTCGATCAGCATACGCGCCATCAATCGATCTCCTGAGGGAACAGGATGGTTAGCGGGTTTTAACGGTGAATAAAAAGCGACTTTGATAAAGAAAACTCTCGTGATTTTTGTCGATAAGGTAGCTATCGTATACGGTTAACTATCTCGGTTTTCAGATAAATTGTAATTCATGCAGGCACTACACACTACATAGGGCACCAACTGAATTTATGTCACCAATTGCACTACCCAGCTTTGCGATTATTGCGGATGCTCACCTGCACGATATAGACAGTGATTATGATTTACCCGGGGTAGCTATTGGCGACAGGCTGTTAACCCTTAGAAGTTGGGCCGACACACGTCGCTCCTCTCGAGTATTCAACGAAAGTAAAGCCGCACTGGAAAGCACGCTCAACGACATCGGCAGGCGCGGTATAAAACACGTTGTTTTGCTAGGTGATTACACTGACGATGGGCAAATAGAATCAACCGATAGACTGGTTAAAATTCTGCAGCACTATCGCCAGAAGTTTAAACTGAATTTCTATGCAATCCCTGGCAATCACGATGTACATGGCCCCGTCGGAAAGCATCAATCAACTCGATTTGTCACAGCACCCGGCGCATCTGTTTTGGTGACCAGTAGCTCTGAGGTTGCAGCAACAGAAAGTGCTGCTTCAGTGTTAACCGATAAGATGTATTGCCAAGGCACGCCTGCCGGCTTGCGTCCGATGGCTGAATTCGGATTGTTTCACCAAAACCATTATCTACATTGGGAAACCCCGTTTGGTTTCAACGATTCCACCGACACCCGCTTGTACAACAGCGTCTCAGTCGATGGCCAGGTATCACATAAACTTGTGGATGCCTCCTATCTGGTTGAGCCTGAGGAAGGTCTTTGGCTTCTGATGCTAGATGCCAATGTATTTGAACCACGCAACGGAAAATGGAAGATAACGCAAAAAAAGGCCTTCCTCAATAGTTCCAATGCGGGGTGGAATTCACTACTGCGAAACAAGACATTTCTGATTGACTGGATTACGGATGTCTGTATGCGTGCCCAGGCACAGAATAAAAACCTGTTTACTTTTTCACATTATCCAATAATCAATCTTGATGACAAATCACAGCAAAACCCATCAACACTATTTGGTGAAAACGAAGCCAGCAAACGGGCCCCCTTGAGCGAAGTAGCCGAAATCCTGTCAACTGCTGGAGTACAGATACACTTCGGAGGGCACCTGCATATCAATGGGTTAACGCAGCGCACCATCAATGGCCGAACTATAACCGACGTTGCAGTACCCTCACTGGTTGGATTCCCCCCCTGTTACAAAGTTGTTCATCCTGCACAACAACACTGTGAGATAGAAACACACTCACTCTCTGAAATACCCCTGGATCATGAAATTCTAGATCACTACCGGCAAGAATCCATCTTATTAGGCACCGAAGTAGAACCGGCACTCAGTGCTTTGAGCTATGGTGATTTTCTTTATAAAAGAATGTATTCACGCGTGTTGCACCATTATTTACCCAATGAATGGCCGGTAGCAGTCAGGGATGAAATCGTTCATACCAATACGGCAGACCTTGTCAATTTCATGATGTGTAGTAGCAAGGGTGTGGAGATCACAAAGTTTGGCTCGATACCTCAATCAAGACAGGCTGTCATCCAATCTGACTTGCAAGCGATATTGGATTTACAGTTAAGCCAGCACGATCTTTCTTTCAAGGAGCTAATCGAATGTTCCATGCTGACTTTTATAACTGACTGGTATTGCTTAAAACATGCTGGAAATCAGGCTCCGCGCTTCATTGGCACAAAAAAAATGAAGCTCTACGAATTCCTGACGATTATTCTTGGTCGCAGGGAACCAAGGCCAGACAACACACTGGCCTTGTTTTTCTACCTGTTTATCAAAGAGCTCGAGTTATCAATACACAGAGCTAGCAGCTCCCGGGGCTATAGCAATCTGGAAACAGTCGATTTAGCGCACTAGACAACCTGCGACGAGGCATGCCTGACTCTTTCAGGACTCCCTGGCCTTGCCACCCATACACGGTGGTGACTCAGGCACAGTCTCACCTTTTTCCAGCCACTCCTGGGGGGTATGGGTGTGCATACTCAACGCATGAATTTCATTCTTAAGTAGATCTGCGAGTAATTTGTTAACGCTTCGATGACGAGCGATTAAATTTTTCCCAATGAATTCATCACTGATTACCACTAACTTGAAATGACTCTCTGAGCCCTTGGGCACATTGTGCTGGTGACTCTCATTGATGACGTCCAGCCTTATCGGAGATAGAGACTCGACTATGATGTCATTGATTTGTTCAGCGATAGTCATAGATATTTTTAAACAAGGTTAAACCGCGAACAGCAGAGTCTAATTTATTGCACGCTTTTTGTGGTGGAATCATCAACATCAAGTCAGATGTGTAAAGATAGCCAAATAGATCAATCGCACCCAGGTGATCTCCAGATTACATTAGTTAGCAGGTCCGCCCTATTCGAATAATATGAAACCATTACGATGTTTTGAGTTCAATCCTCTAGAACACCCGTACTACATAAGCAAGACTGACGCAGGAATGACGAGCGAAATATTGGCTCGCAAGCTTAAAACAGGAAAAAACATTGACCTCTGATTTTTTCAACAGCATTCCCAAGATCACACAGTTTATCGGCGTAATCGACGAGCAGAATTTCACTCCTGCACCAAACGACTGGCTAATCGTGATTGCCGACATCCGCGGGTCAACACAGGCTGTCAAAGATGGCCGGTACAAAGACGTCAACATGATAGGCGGGGCCGTGATTTGTGCAGTACAAAACGCCACAGGCACGCGTGACTGGCCATTTGTGTTCGGTGGTGATGGTGCCACCTTGCTCATCAACCCCGCTGCAAGATCCAGTGTTGAAGCAGCACTTGTCAGAACTCGAACAATGGCAAGGGAAGATTTCGACCTCGATCTGAGGATCGGTATTGTTCCAATAAGCACCGTTCGCAAACTTGATACAGACGTACTGGTAGCTCGCTATGAGGTTTCACCAGGAAACTGCCTGGCCCAATTTGGAGGTGGTGGTGTGGAACTGGCTGACACCATGCTTAAAGCTGATGAGGCACCCAATTCATACGCCATCCCTGAGCGCACACTGGAAGGGCTGCCCGACCTCACGGGTCTGTCTTGCCGATGGGAAGCCTTACGCTCTCAAAAAGGAAAAATACTCTGCTTACTCATCAAACCGCAAGCAAACAATTTCCAACAAAGACAAACCATTCTGTCCACTTTTCTAACACTATTTGCCGACGCCACAGGTTCGCAGCTTAGCCAGGCGAGTCCGTTAACAAAACAAGCTTTACAACTTAGCTGGCCACCGAAAGGCCTTGCTGCTGAAGCCAAGGCAACGAGGGCCGGTAAGTCCTATCTACATAGACTTATAGAGCTCCACTTTGAGAGCTTATTTCACTGGGTGCTGGAACGATTTAATCTCACGGCCGGGGCATACAATGCACCGCTCTACCGTGAAGAATTGAGAATCAACAGTGACTACTGCAAATTTGATGATGTGCTGAAAATGGTAATAGACTGCACACCAGAACAAGTAGTTAAAATTCGCACTCTACTTGATCAGATGCACACTGCAGGTGATATTGACTTCGGCTTGTTTGAAACCGAACAAGCCCTCATGACGTGTCTTTTATTTGACCTTGATTCCAGCCAACATCTACATTTTATTGATGGGGATGATGGCGGACTCTACTCAGCATCCAAAGGTTTGAAAGCACACCTGGCTATCCCCCGATAGAAGCCGGTAAGTATGTTTTTTCAGCAATCCCAAGGTCAAGACAATGCGCCTCGACCACCTTAGTCATTTTGGTGCAGCGGAGAAATTAGCGTTGTGCCAGCCTCGTGTCAGATTCAACTTTAGAATCCAGCTTACCAGTCACATAGTCCTCGTTCGCAAGAAAAAGGAATTCGCCTGATTCGTGTCCTGCAAACTGCATGGGTGAATACTGCGGGTTTTGGTCAAGACCGAGCCTGGCAGCTTCACTTTTCACTTTTTCCTGAACCTTTAAAAACAATTTATAGGTAGACACAACCGGCTCTTCCGTAGTGTCTAGCTCTTCTATAAATGCCGCTGAAAAAATGGAATGTCTGGATGAGTTCCCGACACTATCCAACACAGGTTTCAAGCCTCCGGATGTAAATACGGTTCTGACCCGGGCACTGGCAATTGTTTCGTACCATTTGCGTTTTTGTTTTTTGGTTAAACCTCTTTGCAACCTGGCCAGTGATGTGCGCGACAGCGTACCCGAATAGCAAGAATCAGCAATAACGATTATGTGTTTGGCATTAATCGTTTCCACATACTTTGTAATGGTTGAGTTAGCGATCCAATTTACATCACTGTCTGGCTCAGCATCCACAGGCAACCAATAGCCCGTCTCATTGGCAAGCTCACCATGCCCGGCGTAGTAGATAAGTAAATTGTCATCGGACGTCAGCGTAGCCCGCAATTCGTTAAGGGCACTCAACATGTCATAACGCGTGGCATTTAATAACAGTTTTGTTTTGAACCCATATTTTTCTCGTAAAAGAGAATCAATGGCGATAGCGTCATTTTCAGCAGTTTTCAAATTCTGCATATATTCAAATTGATTGTTACCGATAATCAACGCGTGGAAATTACCAAATTTGATGCCTGAGACATCATCTGCTGATTGCGGCTCAGTGCTAGTACTAACACCTCTTGTCTGCGATAGCTGTAACTCAAGGTCGGTTCGCTCACCCAAGTCATTGACGGCGACCATTCGTAGTGCCGCTGCCGAATTCTCAGCTGAATATTTAAACACGCCGTTTTCGTTAAGTTCCACCGCCTTGCTATCGACTTTGAAGCTGAGAATATCGTTAGATGGAGATACCTTACCCACCACATCAAACCTGGAAGCGGAACCACTTAGAACTCTCAATGTGGGGCCACCTCGAGTTACGGTGATTTCAGGTTCAATAATCTCGATGACAGGCCCTGCATTCACTATTTGCGGCACACGCTCGATTGCAGGCTTTTCAGCCTGAGCCTCGGCCTTGGTAACTTCCGATTGCAACCTGTTTATCTCTGTTTCCTGTGTCGAAATCCTCACTTGCTGGTCCGCCAGATTGGATTCAAGTTTCGCTAGTTTAAGCTGAGCATCAATGCGATCATCCTGCACTCTACTCAACTCGCCCTTGACACCCTCGAGCTCAGCTTCAGCACTCTTGAGCTGCGCCTGATAGCGTTGCTGCTCTCCCACCATCTGCAGTTCGAGTCGTTCAGCAATATTTCTGCTGCTATCAAGTTGCCGCTTCAACTGCTCTTCTGATTGGCTCGCAGTTGCCAGCTGATCTTCCAGAGCACGCGACTCACCTGTTTGCTGGTTCCGTAGAGAAGTTACTTCTTGCTGAAGCGCTGAAAGAACTTGTCGTTCCTGCTGCAACTCTTGCTGAAGTTCCAGATTATCAGCCCGTGCGGAAAGCGCTGAATTGACCGCGTTTTCCTGTACCCGCTGCAGCTCGCTCTGAAGCTGCGCTATTTGGTTTTGTTGCGTGCCCAATTCAGCGTCCCGACCGGACAAAGCACTAACAGTCTCCTCATATTGCGCAGATAAAGACGCTATAAATGCGGACTGTTCAGCGATCTCTTGCTGCAATAGATCGTTTTGTGCTTCTGAGTCAACTGCGCGTACACGCATCAGTTCCAATTCAGAGAGTAGCTGCTTTTCTTGCTGCTCTGCACCTTCGATCTGTAACGCCAGCGTGGATTGTTGTTGCTCTATCTGTTGCTGAAGTTGTGCAAATTGCGTTTCCTGGGAGGCATTCTTTTCGATACCCTGCCCTATTTGAGATCTTGCCAGATCCAATTCAGCATTGGAACGTTCGAGCTGCGCCTTTATTTGTTGCGTTTGCTGAGCTTGCTCTTGCAACTGCAGAGTGATTTGCTGCTGCAATCTGGCCTTGTCAATCTGTTCGCTCGCTAAGCTCGAATTCAGTCGACCCAACTCTTCCTTGAGCGACTCTTCCACCTGTTTGGCCACGGCAATCTGCTCATCAAACTTCGCTCTTTGCTGCTGCAACACAGTATCGGCCTGTGCAAGTTCAGCACTTGGTTCACTCAGGCTGGATTGGGCAGTTTCCAGATTCGATTGTGTTATTGATAGTTCACGCGCAGTCTTGTTGAGTTGCCGACGCAGCTGCTCAACCTCTGTTTTGTGAGCATTGACGTTTGCCAGAAGTTGATTTTTCAATTCTGCACTGCTTAGCTGAGCATCAACCACATTCTCTGACAAGCGTGAGAATTCACTCTTTAAATTAAGTTCGCGCGCTTCAGCGCTGGCAATCTGGCTTTGTAACAACGCGGTTTTCTGAGCAAGCGCGCGCTGTAGAGCATCAGTTTTCGAAGCTTCGTCATCAAACAGACGTTGCGCTTGCCCGAGTCTAGTTTGCAGCTGAAGCACTTGAGCCGAATCGTCATAACCTGCAACTGCAGAGGATTCAAGGCGCACGATTTTTTGTTGTTGTGCTGAGAGATTTTCATTAGCTTCAATCAGCTCTCTGTTGCTGACATTGAAAGCCTGGCGTAATTTTTCTGTACTTTCCTGCTGCTCGCGCAAACTGATGATGAGCTCAGCTTTCTCGGATTCGGAATCGGCAAGTTGTTGATCAAGTGCATCCAGCTGTGCCAGCGTCTCAACCAGTTGTTTGCTGGTTTCATTCGCGTTTGCAGAATCCGCTGTATCAGTACCTAATTCAAGTACCAGTTTTCGTTGTTCAGCTGCCTGACTGGCAAGGGCTTCAGTTTCAGCCTGCTGCGCGCGAAGAGCAGCTTGGCGACTGCGCAACTCAGCATTTTTTCTCTCCAAATCAGCAACCAACTGGTTGAGACGATCAATATCCTGTTCCTTGGCCACCAGATCCAGTTGTTGCTGTTTACGATTGGCAACCTCCAGAGCTGTT
The DNA here is from genome assembly GCA_045106475.1 of Granulosicoccus sp. Taxonomy (GTDB): domain Bacteria; phylum Pseudomonadota; class Gammaproteobacteria; order Granulosicoccales; family Granulosicoccaceae; genus Granulosicoccus. The sequence goes on along the minus strand of JBGCEO010000049.1, from coordinate 2,425 downwards.
GTATATTCGAGTGTGCCCTCGTCGAATCCCGCCGCCAAACGGTAGAAATTCATCGCTTTGACAAGATCTTGAGGTACACCGACTCCACTTTCGTATAGGTAACCTAGATTCACTTGAGCCCGTGAAAAATCTTGATCGGCGGCCTTCTGATACCAGCTTGCAGCCACAAGTGGATCTGCTTGCAGACCCAGGCCTTTCTCGAATATTTCTCCGACATAGGTTTGAGCTTCTGCATCACCCGCTTCGGCTTTGGGCAGCCAGATTTTCAGAGATGTGGAGAAATTAGCGCGATCATAGGCAACATACTCACCACCGCGTATTTCACACTCAGAAGTCGGAATCTTGACTGGTCGTCGAGGTGTTAAATAAGTGATGGAGCGCCCGAGTCTGCGCAATTGGCCTGGCAGGAGACAATCGACTATTAGCAATCTATCCGCATCTCTCGACGGAGCGCCGGACTCCGGCGCTACCGGGGTCGTGGCACATCCCACTAGAAAGAGCGTTGCTGACGTGATGCATATCACGACGCTCTTATAGAGAGCTTCAAGTACTTTCCGGCAACGCAAACAAGTACTCATACTCAACATTCTATCTGACCTCTCATGGACTTATCACGTACTATATTTGACTAGCAACATATCAGAGGTTCATACCAATCGGCTAACTTTCGGAAGTCTAGTTAGCTAATAAGCCAAGTCGATTGACAGCTAAAACTAGCCTAATGACTAACTTATGGTGCACTCCTTTGATAAAAAGCATACTGACAGCCTGTCTAATGCCAATATCATTACATCAAAAATCATAGCTTGAACGTGAAACCGGAGTTTTAAAATGAGACTCACGACAGATATCAGGGCGCTATTCCTCTACCTTGTGATGGGTGGACTGGTACTTCCTTCCAACGTGAACGCTAGCTCCGTTCAAGTGGTCGTGGACGCAGCGCTTGATCAGAATTCCCTACAAACCGCAGAAAACGTAACACTCAATATAGTGCGTGCTGCTGCCAATCAAAGTTCGGTTGGTGTGGTGGTTTACGATGAAGTGTTCCAGCGAAGCTCAGAAATCAAGCTGGCTGACGAATCCGACTTACAAACTATTGGGGAGCTGTTTAGCAGCATCGCGCCGAGTGAATCGAGCAATATTGCCGTCGGTATAGAAAAAGGTATCAGCGAACTCAGTGCTGAAGGGGGCGTGCTCCTAGTGTTTGGCAACAACGACATTCTCCTAGCGGACACTGAAGCGGCCAACAAGTATCGTGACTGGCTACAACTTATATTGCTACCTGATGCAGCCAGCAAATCCATTTCTATTGTTCTAGCAAGCTCGCAGGCAACGCAGCTTTCATCCCTCGATTCTATATTTCTGCAACATCCTGACAACCGTGTTGTTAGCTATAGCGACACCGCTAATGCAATCGCACAACTCTCAGAGCTTCTTCCATTCCCAATTAGCAGCGCAATAGAGGTTGCCGGATTAACCCAGACCGAAAACCTGGCTGAAGCGCTTAACAATCAACCCGCTGGTGTCGAAACAAATCCCGCAACGGAACTAATCACGCTTCCAACAACCGCCAGCATCGATTTGGAGCAGATCCCACAAGACTCAACAGCCAGTGTCGTTCAGCAAAGCGAATTGCCACCAATTCCGGTTAGTTCCGAGTCAAGCAGCGCTCAGATACCGCAGAATTTATCCACTACAACCACCGATCAGGCAATCGTCAGCGAGCAGACTATTTCCTCCGACGGCACTGATCAAATCGGGCAAACGGATAACGCAAGCTTAATGCGTTTTATACCGCTTGCTATTGTTGCCTTGTTGTTCTTCGTTGTTCTAGGCATCGTCCTTATCTTGCTCAAGAGAAAACGTGATAGCAAAAACAAGGCATCGGATAGCTCCATGGAACAGACTCTACATTCAGGAAAAAGCCGATATCTGCCGCCTAACCACAGAATGGCAACTGCATTAACAACGGCCGCCATTGATTCAGATGTCCAGCCAGCTGATTTAATCACTCAGGCAAATGCCTCTCACGACCCTAATCAAACAGACCGTTTTGATGAGTGGTTTAACGATGAAGACGAATCGAGTCCCTTCGATAAATCGTTAGAGGCCGCAACGCCAGAACAGACCTTCGACAATCAAAAAGTCGATCAGGACTTTACTGCCCCACGTGAAGAATTAGCGAGCGAAGCCATAACAAAAATTGTAGAGTTGGATCAAACACTACCTAATCCAGCCGTTCCAGTTGATGATGGCCCTACTGAACAAAACCTTAAAATAAATGTTTCAGATGCATTTGACGAACTGGACGAACTGGACGAACTGCGGAATCTTACAAAGACTAAGCAGCAATCCCTTATATAAATCCCAAAAGCATTTAAGCTAGCCTTTGGGCTAAACTCCAAAGGCTAAGCTCACCACCTCC
>JBGCEO010000048.1:0-64778 GCA_045106475.1 Granulosicoccus sp. | reverse complement strand
AATTCGCTCATCATCTGTCGCCACAACTATCAAACTCGCGTTGGACTCCTGCGCTCGCATTGCCGTGTGCAGGATCATCGGCTGAGCATTGATCAAATGCAGTGGTTTGCCCGGAAACCTGTTTGATGCATATCGCGCCGGGATGACGATGACATAAGACTGTTTACTCATGAGCTTCTATGCGATTGCATTGATTTTTCCAGGTTCTCTATTTGCTTTTCCAGCTCTGCACTCGGAACCACACAGGTACACACTTCATAAACGCTGACGGGCATCTTAGAGAAAGATCGCAACTTGACAGCGTCCTTGGCAGTAACCAAAACCGGCAAATTATCATCAAAAGTAATATCCCCCAGAGTGTAGACATGATGATCGGGCATGGGATGGGGATTTATTGAAAAACCTATCGCCCTTAAGCTTGCGAAGAATCGCTCGGGATTGCCGATGCCCGCAACAGCATGTACACCTTTGGATACAAGATGCGCCAATTCAACCCGTTCTCCCGACACGATGTTGACGGCATGAGTAAGTTGCAAGCAGAAGCTATGTTGCAGCGAGGGTCCAAGTGAGAATTTCATCGCAGCAGGCAATAGTGAAGAATGAACAGCAGAAGGCGATAAAACAGCTGCCGTAGAATCTACTTCATCACCGATAGTTGATTTTTGAAATACAAGTAGATCAACGTTCTTTAATACCGAAGGCAGGTCCCGCAATGGCCCAGCCGGCAAAAGCCAGCGATTGCCTAACCCCCTGGCGCTATCTATCACCACTATTTCTGCAACACGTGGCATTTTCCAATGCTGCAAGCCATCATCGGAAAAAACGATATCCGCATTGCAGTGTTCTGAGATATGCCGAACTGCCGCAGCTCGATGTATACACACACAAACCGGTACGCCAGTTTGTTGATGCAACATCAGTGGCTCATCACCCACATCATTGGCGCTATCTTGATCACCGACGAGATACGGCTGCTCGTGCCTGTTACCGCCATAGCCTCTACTCACAACTGCGGGGCGCCAACCCATTTTTTTAAAATGACTAACCAGATAGGCACACAAAGGTGTTTTGCCTGTGCCACCCACTGAAAGGTTGCCTACCACCACCACCGGTAAAGAGACGGTCTCGACTTTAATTATTCCTGCAGTAAAGGCGAGTCGGCGACACCACAAAATGGCTCTGAACACCAATGACACAGGCCACAACAAACACGCAAGCGGGCCTCGTGATTGCCAGCTTCGCTCGATTATACTCATAGCAGTGTGCGGTTCAGCTACTACCGAAACTGCAGCTGGTGCAGCTTGAAGTACAGCTTTTTGCGTTCAAGTAGTTCCTTGTGCGTGCCAACTTCGACTATTTCGCCATGATCCATGACCACGATACGATCCGCTTTTTCTATCGTCGAAAGACGATGCGCAATGACCAGTGTCGTACGACCGGCCATCAATGCATCCAGGCCTTGTTGTACTTTGCGTTCCGATTCCGTGTCCAGAGCGGAAGTGGCCTCATCAAGAATTAGAATCGGCGCGTTCTTGAGTAGTGCTCTTGCTATGGCAACGCGTTGTTTTTGGCCACCAGATAACATCACACCGTTTTCACCCACCAGAGTCTCATACCCCTCTTGCAAGCGCGAAATAAAGTCGTGGGCATGCGCAGCTATACAAGCGTCATGCAACGTTTTCTCATCAATAGAATCCCGGCTACCATAAGCGATGTTGCTAGCAATAGTATCGTTGAACAACATGACATCCTGACTCACAGTGGCAATCCTGCTTCTCAAGGACTGCAGTGTGTAGTTCTCAACATTCTGACCATTTACCAGCACTTCGCCGCCATCCAGTTCATACAAGCGCGGTAGCAAATTGACTAACGAGGTCTTGCCACTGCCAGACTCACCCACAAAGGCAATTGTTTCTCCGCTCTTAATGCTCAGATCAATGTTTTTCAGTACAGCAGGCTTATCTGCCTGATAACGAAGCTGGACCGCTCGATAGTCAATTGAGTCAATTTGTTTAGTCAATTCCTGAGTGCCATGATCACGTTCAGACTCAAGATCAAGAATCGCAAATAGACTCTCGCCGGCAGCAATCCCCTTCTGAATCTGGCTATTAAGCGTTGTCATTCGCTTAAGCGGCGCAAACAGCAATAACATAGCCGTGATAAACGACATAAAGCTACCTACTGATATTCGATCGGCTACTTCACCGCTTGATGCAATGTAAACGATGACGGCCAATGCCAGAGCTACCAGCAGCTGCACGATCGGTTCGTTCATCGCTTTGATCATCGTTTCTTTCATGTTAAACGCACGATTGCGTTCGTTTGCCAGTTCGAATTCGGCGACCTCTTCGTCATGTCCACCAAATATCTTTATAACTCTCGCACCTTCTACCGCTTCTTGAATAACGTGACTGACATCACCCATGGAACCTTGAATGCTACGGCTTATAGCCCGGAACTGACGACTCACCCGCCCCACAATAATGCCGATAATCGGGCCAATGATCAGAAACGACAGTGACAGCTGCCAACTCTGGTAAAACATCAATGCAAACAGCCCGATCGCGGTGAGGGTGTCGCGCACTAGAACAGTCAAGGAACTGCTGGCGGCGTTGGCTACCATTTGACTGTTAAACGTAATACGGGAAATCAATTCACCGGAAGAGGCCTTGTCATAAAATGCCGTGGGCAGAGTCAGATACTTGCCAAATATTTCTGCACGCAATTGTTTGATTACTCGCCAACCGATCCATGATATGTAATAGGTGGATGCAAAACCTGCGACACCTCGCAGCAGGAATATCCCGATAATCATCAAGGGAACCAGCAGAATAGCGTTCTTGTCTTGCTCAACAAAACTGCCGTCAAGCATGGGTTTCATCAAGGCGGCAAATGCTGTATCGGTCAGCGCATATCCGACCATACCCAGAACCGCGATAATAAACTGACGACGATACGGCTTTACATAACTTAACAGCCGCTTGTAGGTCTCCTTGCCCGAAATCTGCTCAGCAGCTTCGGCTGCTGCATCAGACGCTAATGACATACGCGTCGCCTCGGACTTTGTACTGTCGGATGAAACAGTTTGATCAGCACCCGTTGTTTTGACAGCCTTCAAAAGCTATTCCGTGCTTCTTGAGGTGGCAATGGACATTTTTAGCATCCCTAACTGACCGGCTGCATCCATGGCCGTGACTACAGACTGATGTGGCGCTTGCGCATCGGCCCGTATGGTAAGTGGAATATCGCGTTTTCCACCGGATACCTTGTATAGCGCATTTTGTAAACTTGCAACGTCCGACTTCACCAGTTCCTGATCATTAATAAAATAGCGCCCTGCCGCGTTGATAACGACTTCAATTCTATCCTGCGGAGTACTGACTTCAGAGTCGGTGGCTCGTGGTAACTGAAGCGATATTTCCGATTCCTTCTGGAAGGTCGTGGATACCATGAAAAAAATCAGCAATAGAAAAACCACATCGATCAGCGGCGTGAGATTGAGCTCCAACTCCTCACGCGGGGCACGCTTGAACTTCATGAGCGAGCTACCCTGGCCTGCGACTGTCGCTTTTGCAGAACATCCACGAGTTTGAGCGATTCTTTCTCCATATCAACCACCAGCCCATCTACCTTGCCACGAAAATAGCGATGGAACATCAAGGCAGGGATTGCGACCATCAAGCCACCAGCCGTGGTAATCAATGCCTGAGAAATACCACCGGCCAATTGAGCAGGGTTTCCCACGCCAACGGTTGTAATGTTGGTAAACACGCTAATCATGCCGACCACCGTGCCAAGCAAGCCCAACAATGGGGTAACAGCCGCAATAGTACCCAGAGCATTAAGATAACGACCCAGCTCATGCGCAACATGTCCGCCAACCTCTTCAATAGATGCCTTCATGACTTCTCTGTCTTGGCTGCGATTGAGCAAACCTGCTCCGAGCACCCGACCCAATGGCGATCCTTGCTGAATCTCACGCACCTTGTCGTCGGTTAATTGCCGCGTACTGGCCATTCTCCATACATCTGCGACCAGATTGTTGGGCAGCACTTTTTCTGAGCGAAGTGTAAAAAACCGCTCTCCAACGATCGCTAAAGCAACGATTGAACATGCAACGATGGGCAGCATCAACCAGCCGCCCGCTGTAACTATTTCCCACACTGTGTTTGCCCTTTTTGCGCCAGCCAAAGCAGGCGTAACCAATGAGTCTGTGCACCTTTTTGCGGTGAACAGGCTGGATTAACAATGCCGTGCCAGAAGCGACGGTTCGATTGCCACCAGGTATCTGGTGGTTGGCGCAGCCCATCTGGACCGAAAACAAATGATACTGCCCCCTGAATTCCAGTCACGTACGACTTTGCACCCAGTAATTTATAGCGCAATTGTACATCGGCGTGAGGAAATCCATACAGGTTGCCCCTTCCGGCAGGAAAAACTACGTTCTCTGGCTGCACAATACGCAGCAGTTTTTCTGTGGATGAGGTCCTGCTGCCATGGTGCGGTGCCAGAAGTAGCGACACAGGAAAAGTGGCACTGCTACTAGCCAAACGCTCTGCCAGCAGTGATTCCCCCTTTTTTTCAAGATCGCCCGGAAGCAAGACCCGGCTGCGTCCCTGATGGATTAATAGCACGCAAGACAGATCGTTCCTTGATCCCGAATCTGAAGCACCCGGATAGATAAACCCAAAATGAATATCATCGTCCTGCCAATGCTGACCGGCTGTACAGCGCGATGCCGAAGTACCCGTCAACGCGTCCAAGGGGGAGCTAAGATACACCTTGGCGTCAGGAAACCGGCGCACAACATCAGCAACGCCGGCGGAGTGATCTGAATCTGCGTGAGAAACCACCAGTGTATCGATTCGGCGGCGACCCAGCCCGTGCAAATAAGGCATTACAACAGCCTCAAACATAGTCAGAGTTTTAGATATCCTACCGCCTGTGTCGTAGAGCAGTGTCTGATTGTCACTGAGCACCAGTACGGCCAGCCCTTGACCCACGTCCAGAGCGTGCACTTCGAATCCGGACATTGACGGGCGCTGAACGTTAAACAACAACGCGGGCATCAGGAGCGGCACTACCAGCCATCGCAGATACAATCCACGCGGCGCAAAAGCACAGATAAATCCAAGCAAACACAGCACGAAGGCAGCTGTATCCGGTAGCGTCAGGGTAATAGCACCAGACTGCAATTTGGATAGAAAAGACAACGCCAGCAGCAAACCGTCTATGACTTTTTCAATCAAAGACAAGACCATCGTCGCGGCAGCAGGCAGCCATACGCCAAGCAGCAATGAAACAAAACACAATGGGACAATTACAAGGCCTACCAACGGTACTGCCAGTAAATTAGCCAGTGGCGCAGCCACAGATCCTGCCTGAAAGAACCAGGCTCCAATGGGTAACAAAATTAAACCAAGCATGATCTGAGTCTTGAATGCGGACCCCACCTGCAATAAGCGATGTTTTGGATCCCACCAGGGCATCAGGTCACTAATTTGCGCTACCTGCCTGCCACGATGTAGCAGAAACAGTATCCAGACCGTACCAAATGAAAGCCAAAATCCCACGGATAAAGGGTTTAGGGCATTGCTGAGCAAGACGACAATCAATGCCAGGGCCAGTGCGCCGGCTGGTGCCAGGAACCTGCAATACCAACTGGCAAACACCCAAACCAGCATCATCATCATTGCTCTTTGCACAGGCAGTTCAAAGCCTGACAGCATGGCGTAGCAAAAAGTCACCACAACGCTCAGTGCCAAGGCCACAGACCGTGATTCGGGCATGAGCCGCATCTGGCTATGAAAACGCGTAGTTTTGTACAGCCAATTGAGCAAACCACCTCCCAGCAAAAAAGCCCAGGCAGCGACTAGGCTGATATGCAGGCCTGATATAGCTAATAAATGGGCTGTTCCGGTGTTTCGTAATAACTCCCATGTGCCTGAAGACACATTGTTTTTGACCCCGACAGTCAACGCTTGCACCAGTCCAATGTGACGCTCATTTGAGGACCAATATTCGAGATGCTCAGCTATTGTTGCCCTGAGAGCCGACAGATCAAGTTGACTGGCAAGCTGTTCACGAACAGGCACCGGATTTTTGCGTATGTATCCCCTGGCATGCAGCCCTTTAGCAAATCCCCAGCGGATGGCATCGAATCCATGCGGATTCCGGAGACTGCCCAAAGGCTTCAAGCGCACGGTCAAACTCCAGATTTCACCAGCCTGTAGCATTTGATCAGCACCATACCAACTCAACTGAATGCGCTCAGGGCCAAATCTGCGCGAACATGTTAGGCAGTCGAGCACACGTGCTTCAAAGCTAAGTTTGTTATGGTTGGAATCAGGCACACTGACCACTCGAACCCGAAGTCGCAGATCTGTGGAAATAGAGTCACTATCCAGCTGAGCAGAACCTATTTGTTGTAGATGGAACAAACTGGTTGTCAGCCCCATGACAATGCCCGCGATTGAGAACCGCAGCCAAGGGCAGCGCCAGATCAGACAAACAAATGCAATGGCCAGTCCTAACAACATTGAATTTGGCGGTATGCTAGCTTGGCTAAGTAACAGTACGACAGTTGCCAGCCAGCTCAATGCGAAAACCCTCATGAGTCAGTCAACAGCCAGAATCGCAGGCAACAGCCCGAATTGATAAATTCAATAAACTGCAGGATAAGTCGCTACATCCAATACATATCCTTCTTATGCGACAGATGCTCTGACAATGACCAGTAACTGGTTGAGAGACAATCTGCCTGATACAAACACGCTGCGCAGCAAACTGCATGGGCAGCTGTGCGCGCCTGATGACAAGCCGGGCGTGTTTGGCACCTGGGTACGCAGAACCTTTGCCCAACCCATGGTCTGGCATCTCAATCGACGATCTGTAGCCGGTGGGGTAGCGGTCGGACTGTTTGTCAGCTGGATACCGATACCCTTGCAAATGCTTCTGGCAGCCGTGCTGGCTGCTGTCTTGCGCGTCCATGTGCCTGTCTCCGTGGTCATGGTGTGGTTCACCAATCCTTTGACCTTTGCCCCCCTACTCTATGCAGCTTGGCACAGCGGGTCAATGATTCTGGGGCAGCCTGTGCTAGCAGAGCCTCTCAGCTTTAGCACCCAGAGCATTCTTACCAATGCCGGACACGCCTGGCCCACTCTGTTAACGGGTATGATTTTCTGCGCCAGTGTCTCAGCAGTGCTGGGGTTTTGTACCACCCTGGTTGTCTGGCGCATTCATGCCATAAGGCGCTGGCGACAGCGCAGGCAACGTCTGCTCAAATAGTTCAGTCGGAACTTGTCTGGTCGTGCAATTCGCCATGAGACAAGTGCAGAACTCGATCCATGCGGGCAGCCAGTCGAGTGTCGTGGGTCACCACCAGAAAACTGGTCCCCAGTTCAAGATTAAGCTCCAGCATCAACTCATAAACCCGTCCAGCGGTATCCTCATCCAGATTACCGGTGGGCTCATCCGCTAAGACTACATCCGGGCGATTGACCAATGCTCGGGCGATCGCAGCTCGTTGCCTTTCCCCACCCGATAACTCCGCAGGTTTGTGACGCAGCCTTTCTCCAAGCCCGACGCGACTTAACAACTCACTCGCCTTTTCAGCAGCTGATCTCTTGGAGGCTCCACCAATGAGCAACGGCATGCTAACGTTCTCAAGCGCACTGAATTCTGGCAGTAGGTGATGAAACTGGTACACGAAACCAACCGACTTATTACGCAAACGTCCACGCTCAGCCTGCTTCAGCTCAGCCAGATTTCTACCGGAGAGCTCAACACTGCCAGAGCTCGGCGTATCGAGTCCGCCTAACAAATGCAGCAGAGTACTCTTGCCACTACCTGAACTGCCAATGATGGCCACCCTTTCAGCTCTGTTAACCTCAAGTGTTACATCGCGCAGGACTTCAACCGATAAATCTCCCTGCTCGTAACGTCGCCCCAGATTACGGGCCTGCAAAACGGTTTCATTGCTGCTTGGCACCTTGTTAACGCTTTCACTATTCATAAGCGAGAGCCTCCGCCGGATCGGTTCGGGATGCTCGCCAGGCAGGATAAATGGTTGCCAGTAGCGATAATCCAAATGCCATGATGCCCACCTTAATGACATCAGATGAACGCAAATCAGAGGGCATTTTATCGATGTAATAAACTTCCGGGTTGAGTACAGGGCCGGTAAAGCGCTCTATAAACGGGACAACGACATCGATATTGCTGGCCAGTAGCACTCCACCAATCAAGCCGGCAACGGTTCCCACCACACCAATCAACGTGCCCTGCACGACGAAAATGGACAAGATGCTCTTTGGCGATGCGCCCTGAGTTCGCAGGATGGCAATATCTGCCTGCTTATCCTGTACCAGCATAACCAGGGTCGAAATTATATTAAAGGCAGCTACCGCAACGATCATGGACAAAATAATAAACATCATGGTTTTTTCCATCTTGACCGCGAGGAAGTAATTAGCATTCTGTTGTGTCCAGTCACTGATGTAGTGGTCAAAACCTAACTCTTGCCTAAGCTCTCTAGCGATTATAGGTGCGCGGCCGGTATCGCTCAGTTTCAGACGGATACCCGAATAGCTATCGCCAAGTTTGAACAAACGAGCACCATCTGCTGCATGCATGACTGCAAGGTTTCGATCAAACTGATACATACCAAAACGAAAAACACCGGTTACGGTAAAGCGTTTAACCCGAGGCACAAACCCCATAGGCGTGACACTGGCCTCAGGTGTAATCACCATGATCCTGTCTCCAGCAATTGCACCCAGGTAGGCCGCGAGATCTGCGCCAAGCAATAAACCAAACTCACCAGGCTGTAACGCGACGTCGATAGACTCAGTTTGTTCCAATTTTCCTGCAATCTCCGACACTTCGCTTTCCGCTTCGGGCAAGACGCCACGAACCAAAGCGCCGGTGGATCTGCCAGCGTGAACCAGCATAACCTGGCCTTCGACATAGGGCGCTGCACCGACGACTTCCGGATGCAGGCGAGCCACGCTGGCGACTGATTGCCAATCCTTGATTGATTCACCCAGACCAGTCACAGTGGCGTGCGAAGACGCGCCTACGATGCGCTCACGCATCTCCTTCTCAAATCCATTCATCACTGATGTTACGGTTATCAATGCTGTTACACCGAGCATGATTCCCAGAATCGATACCAGAGAAATAAAGGAAATAAAGTGATTACGTCGCTTTGCCCGGGTATAGCGCAGGCCGACGAACAATTCATATGGTTGAAACATGTACCTTCAGACCGCACTGGATGACAAGGTTCGCAAATTTTTGCGAGACGATTAGGGTGAGCAGGCTTTGCAGAAGTTCCCGGCCAACTGGGGCCGGGTAGATTGACTACCGCTCAGCCTAATAGTGTAGTGAATTGCACAAGGAGCGACCGACTCTTTGTTGATTCTTCATCATCCAATCCACAAACGGTTAAATATGGGACAATTCAGTCCCATAAATTTCATCGACACACCAACACCCCAAGGGTTTATGAGCATCACTGAAGCATCCAGGCTGCTGCTACCGGAAAAGGCGTCTTCAGTCTATCGTTGGGGGCAACTGTATGGTGCCTCAGAGTCTTTAGCAATTACTGAGTATGCCTCGCAGCACGCAGGGCTGCTGGTCGTTGTAGCGCCAAGCACGAGCGAACTGCTTCAGCTTGAAGTTGAATTGAGATTCTTTGCAAGCGCCGATACGCCCATTCATGTACTCGGCGACTGGGAAACGCTCCCCTATGACCGCGTGTCTCCTCACCAAGACATAATATCCCAGCGAATTCGTACGCTGTATTCCCTGTCTGACTCAAAACGCGGAGTTCTTCTGCTCACGGCTGCGGCACTGATGCAGAGGCTGCCACCACGCAGTTTTCTGGATCAACACGCACTGATCATCAAGCTCGGAGATACACTCGCGCTGGATGACTTCAGGTCAAGGCTGGTAGAGGCTGGCTATAGGCTGGTCAGCCAGGTCGAAGAGCACGGAGAATTTGCAGTTCGTGGTTCGATCCTCGATTTGTTTCCAATGAGCAGTGGCCACCCTTACCGAGTCGAATTTTTCGATGATGAAATAGAGACAATTCGCAGCTTTGATGCGGATACGCAACGCGGATTGGACAAGGCAAAACAAATAGAGTTATTGCCAGCCCATGAGTTCCCGCTCAATGAGCAAGGCATAGGTCTGTTTCGTCGACAATACCGCAATAGCTTTGCAGCGGAGAGCAAGAATACTCCCATCTATAGAGAAGTCAGTGAAGGCCGTGCACCGTCAGGCATCGAATATTACATGCCCCTGTTCTTCGAGCAAACCAGCCAGCTGTTCGACTACCTACCCGATTCTGCCAATTTCGTCATGCTCGATAGCGCAGATCAAGCCATGCAGCAATTCGAAATGAACACTGGCGAGCGTTATGAACAAAGGCGCCATGATGTCGAAAGACCAATCCTGAGCCCGAATGAAATCTATTTAAGCGCTGATGAGATAGCTGAGCAGCTCGCGCTGAAGAGCACAATTCGCACACAGCGTTATGAAATCGAGAAACCAGAAACCGCTGCATTAAACCTGAATACAGAGACACCGGGACTTTTTCCCATTGACGCCCGTAGCGAACGTCCTATGGGAGCTGTGCAGGATTTTCTAGGCAAGTTTCCAGGTCGCGTACTGTTTGTTGCGGAGTCTACCGGGCGCCGAGAAGCCTTACTTGATCAACTTGTTGGTAACCGTCTCACCCCCGAAACGGTTGATAGCTGGCAGGAGTTTTTGGCCAGCGACCGGGCTTTGTGCCTAACCACAGCATCACTGGACCGTGGGCTGCACTTACCTGAAGCTCGCGTGGCGATGATCACCGAAAACCAGCTGGGCTCAGGTCGCATCAAACGCCGTGAAAGACGCAGACCCACCCGTGATTCGGAAGCGATCATTTCGAACCTCACCGATCTGAGTATGGGTGCGCCTGTTGTCCATATCGATCATGGGGTTGGTCGCTACCAGGGGCTAACCACCCTGGCAGTTGGTGAAGTCAACAATGAATACCTGACAATCCACTACGCCGGTGATGACAAACTTTACGTACCTGTAGCGTCACTTCACCTGATAAGTCGATACGCCGGGGCCAGCGAAGAGAGCGCTCCCTTGCACAAACTGGGTACCGATACCTGGCAGAAAGTACGCAGAAAAGCTGCGGAAAAAGCCTATGATGTTGCTGCGGAATTGTTGGAGATACACGCCCGTCGTGCTGCACGTAAGGGTTTTGCGTTTCCTGCAGATTCAGACAATTACTCGCTTTTCAGCGCAGCCTTTCCATTCGAAGAAACTCCCGACCAACTCTCTGCCATAGATGCAGTTGTAGAAGATCTTCGCTCAGAGCGCCCCACTGATCGAGTCGTTTGCGGCGATGTCGGATTTGGCAAAACCGAGGTGGCGATGCGAGCAGCGTTCGTTGCCGTCGACGCAGGCAAGCAGGTTGCTGTATTGGTACCAACAACGCTACTGGCCAAGCAGCATCATCAGAATTTCCTCGATCGTTTTGCTGACTGGCCCGTGCAAATAGAAGCGCTGTCCCGCTTTGAAACAGCCAAGGAGCAAAAAGATATTCTGGCCCGTCTTGCATCCGGTGGCATTGATATTGTCATCGGTACGCACAAGCTGTTGAGCAAGGATATCAAGTACCACAACCTGGGACTGGTTATCATTGATGAGGAGCATCGATTTGGCGTGCGGCACAAGGAGCATATGAAAGCACTGCGTGCAGAAGTGGACATTGTTACTCTTACCGCCACACCTATTCCCCGAACATTGAACATGGGCCTGGCGGGTATGCGCGACCTGTCGATCATCGCTACGCCACCTCAGCATCGTCATGCCATCAAAACCTTCGTCGGGGAATGGTCTGATGTGCAGATACGCGAGGCATGTGAACGAGAATTAGCTCGTGGTGGGCAAGTCTATTTTCTACATAATGAGGTTCAGACCATTGAACGCATCGTCGAAGATCTTGAGCGAATAGTGCCAGGCGCTCGAGTCAACTTTGCTCACGGACAGATGCGCGAAAGTGATCTTGAGCAGGTAATGAGCGATTTCTACCACCAGCGCTTCAACATCCTGGTAAGCACTACCATCATTGAAAGTGGTATCGACATCCCAAGCGCTAACACGATATTAATTAACCGTGCTGACAAACTGGGTCTGGCTCAATTGCATCAGCTGCGAGGTCGCGTCGGACGTTCCCACCACCGCGCCTATGCCTACTTGATAACGCCGCCCAAAGGGTCCATGACGGGCGATGCCGAGAAACGCCTTCAAGCTATCGAATCTCTAGAGGACCTTGGTGTCGGATTTACCCTGGCGACGCACGATCTGGAAATTCGCGGCGCAGGCGAACTGCTTGGTGAGGGTCAGAGCGGCCAGATACAGGAGATCGGTTTCACGCTCTACAGTGAGTTGCTAACGCGGGCGGTCCAGGCGCTCAAAGAAGGCAAAATACCTGACTATGACAAACCACTGGCACACGGTACCGAAGTCGATCTGGGTGTGCCTGCCCTGCTGCCTGAAGATTACGTGCCCGATGTGCATCAAAGGCTGATTCTCTACAAGCGAATCGCAAACGCCCAAAGCAATGAAGCTTTACGTGAACTTAAAATAGAGCTGATTGACAGATTTGGGCTGTTACCCCCTCAAACAGATAGGCTATTCGATGTCATGCGGCTGCGCATGCGCTGTGAAGCCTTGGGGATAGAGCGTCTGGAGCTAAATGCGGGCGGCGGAAGAATTGTGTTTGCAACTGAACCGAAGATCGATCCCATGGCTTTGATACAGATACTGCAACGCGATAGCAAGATCTATCGCTTTGATGGCAAGCAGGTTCTTAGAATCATAAAGAACTTCGAGCAAACCAGCGACGCTCAGGATTTTGTTGACCAGTTACTTGATTCGCTGGCATTACCCCAGGCTGCCTGATGCTTTGCCAAAGGGCCGCAATTAGCTACCCTGTTTCCAGCGCTAAGTTGCTGGTGCAGGCGTTCTAAACCAACATGAGATACCTATGATCAACCCACTAACACACAGAATTACCTGGTTTGTCGCGCTGTTGCTTGTTGGACTAACAGGATCAGCTCATGCGCGTGACTACTTGATCGAAGTGGTGTTGTTCGAAACCATAGCCGGAAAGGAGAGTAATAGCGGCGGCCTCTATTATCCAAAGCAGGGGCGCCCACTGCGTTTGGATAGCGAAGCTGCTCTGGCTGCTGGATTTAAAACGGTTAGCGATGGCTTGACCCTGAGTGACAACGCTACATCAATCGCTAAGTCTGGCCGTTACCGCGTGCTCAGACATTTTGCCTGGCGCCAACCAGGTCTTGACGAAAACACAGCCATTCCGATTCAAATCAGCCTAGGTGCCAGCATGCCATTGTATCTACCTGATGACATTAAACCCTATGACAATTTCATCCCGGCCTCCGCTGAAGCCACACCGGATCGCCCCAGAATGATCAATACAACTACAGTCAATGGCAGTATCAAAGTTCGTCTAGGCCGATTCTTGCACATGGAAGCATCTCTGGTGTTCACCGATGCAGATACGCAGCAAAGCTATCGATTATCACAAAGCCGCAAAATGCGTAGCCGTGAATTACATTACATAGACAATCCGCGATTTGGTTTATTGACTCGCATCCTGCCTCTTGAGGACAAACAAAGTTCTACAATTGAATCAGGTAACGCTGCTGTTTCGCAATAGCTCACATACTCGACTGTACCCATACATCGAGATTGTGAAATACCCTGCAAAACGCTTGATAAATAGGCGAGATCAACAGTATGGACCCGCTATTCAGTCAAGGTTCAGCGCCACGGGTTTACGGTAGCTTCCAACGTGACGGCAATGTCACTCGGAATCCAGCGGGAGTAAACATGAAACAGCAATTGAAAATCAGAAAGGTAGTCACCGTCGCCAGCTTGATAGGTATCATCTTGGGAACAAGCAGTATGGCAACGGCCTCGGATAGAAGAGTGGCCACAGAACGATTCACTGAATATGCAAAGGTGATTGACGTAAAACCCGTTTACAAGGAAATTCGGCTTCGCGAACCCCGACAGGAGTGCTGGACGGAACAACAAGAACATATCGTTGGCTACGAGACCAGTGGCCACAACACCTACGGAGGCCACCGCCGCAATGGCGGTTCAAACGGGAGCGCACTGGTAGGCAGCGTCATTGGCGGTGTGATCGGTAATCAGCTTGGTCGTGGCCATAGCCGCAGTTCGAGAGCAGGTGCCACCGTCGCTGGCGCTATTATTGGAGGCGCAATTGGCAGTGAAGCACGAGGTGATATAAAACGGCACCGTCGTGCCGAACGATCCACCCGTCATACGCAATCGCGCCCCATCTATGAAACTCGACCGGTGGAGCGCTGCAAGCGTGTTGTTGAATCTCGAAGCGAACAACGACTGCAGCACTACAATGTCACGTACCGATACAAAGGTCGCATCTTCACTACCCGACTCCCTCGTGATCCAGGGAATCGACTGGAACTCCAAGTATCCGTAGCACCAGCTCGCCGATAAAAAAATGAAATTACCAGAATATCGCCCTAGCACTGTGAGTGCCCAGAACTGCATCCGCTTGCCGGGGCTGATATTACTGGTAATGCTCGTTCTCTCTCTCGTGTCCAACACCGCTTATGCCATCGACGCCGCCAACCGGGAGCAGGCCATAGAAATCGCTCTACAACAAAGCGGTGCGACAGGCAAAGTGCTTGGCGTGAAAACCGTAAAAAACAAGGATGGGCAAACTGTCTACGCGGTGAAAGTGTTGAGCGAAGGTCGGGTTCGTGTCATCCGCGTAAAACAACGCCGTTAAGATGCGCACTCTAATCGTCGAGGATGATCCAGCCCTAAGACAACAACTAGTTGGCGCTATGCGTGAGCAAGGCTATGCCATAGATGAAGCAACCGATGGCACAGAAGGTTTGTATCTCGCGCTTAACATGCCGTTGGATCTGGCAATAATAGATCTGGGTTTACCTGGTCTGGACGGCTTGTCACTGATCAAGGAACTACGCAAGCGGGACAAAAGCTATCCGGTTCTGATTCTCACGGCCAGAGATCGATGGCAAGACAAGGTAGATGGGCTGGAAGCTGGCGCTGATGACTATCTAACCAAACCGTTTCATCTGGAAGAACTACAGGCACGAATTCGGGCATTGCTGCGTAGAACCGGCGGATGGACAGATTCGGTCATGCAGTTTGATCGCATGAGTATTGATACCCGGGCGCAGCAAGTACGCGTCGATGACAAAGCAATAGAACTGACAGCTTATGAATATCGCCTGCTGGTATACCTTGCCACACAGGGCGGGCAAGTGATCAGTAAATCAACCCTGCTCGATCATCTCTATGATGAGGATACGGATCGCGACCCTAACGTGCTTGAGGTATTCATTCGAAGACTTCGGCAAAAGCTCGATGCCGACAAAACCCTTCAGCCCATTGAGACTCTGCGAGGAAGAGGCTATCGACTGGCTCTGGACAGGCTTCAAGACAGTACTACTGACAACGAGCATATAGATTCGCATCATAAAACCGACCCCGAATCGAGTTAGCTTGTCGTGCAGTCGATTAAGTCAAGGCTAACCATCGGTTCATCCATTGTGCTGGCCATTTTCGTTGTTCTAGTGGCACTATCCGTGTCCTACTCTGTACATCAACGTGCAAACACAGCGCGGTTTGATCGCATGCAAGGCCTCATATACGGCATCTTGGGAGCGACTGAAATAACTGATGACGCAAGCCTGTTAGTCAATACTCTCGAGTTGCCTGATCAACGTTTAAATCAAAGCACCGCAGGTCTGTATGCCGAACTGGTCGCCAGCGATGGCACGCGTCTCTGGCAGAGCAAGTCGACGTCAAACTGGCTACCCGACATCAAACTACGCCCTATTGGCGATTGGTTATTTGAAACCACGGATGAAGGTGGTAAACAACCTTTGCACCGATTACAGCTAGCCACAGCCTGGCAGTTCGATAACGGAGAGGAGTTACCCTTCATAGTTCATGTCGTCGACGAGGCAGACGCACTGATCAAACAGCTGCGCCGTTTTGATCAAAGTCTTTGGGCCACGTTACTTGGATCAGCAGTCCTGCTACTGATCGTACAATTGTTCGTTTTAAGGTATTCGCTCAAACCACTGCATCAAATAGGCGAGCAAGTGGCAGCCATTGAGAGAGGAGAGAGAGACATTGTCAGCGATGAGGTACCCAAAGAACTATCAGCTATGACAATGGGCTTGAACGCGTTGTTACGCTCCGAGAGAGAACGCCATGCTCAATACCGACATCTGCTCGATGATCTTGCTCACAGTCTAAAAACGCCTTTATCGGTGCTACAAAACCTCGCCGGCCAAAGCAACTCAGAACACGAGGCAACTATTCTGGCGCAAACCAGACTGATGCGAACCACGATTGATCGCCATTCTCAAAGAGCCACTATCCGCAGTCCTCGCTATCTGGCCCCTGCTATCACAGTTAGCCCCATCATCGAAAGAATAGCGACATCCTTGAGAAAGCTATACAACTCTCCAAACGTATCGTTTAGCAGCGAAGTAGACCGATCATTCCAGGTTCGTGTTGATGAGGCGGATCTGTATGAAGTATTGGGCAACGTCCTGGAAAACTCCTGCAAATATGGAGCGCAAAACATTATCGTCAGCGTCGATTCAGATAAGCAATGCTTATCCATCGATGATGATGGTCCCGGATTTCCTGCAGGTCAACTAAGCCAACTCACTCAACGCGGTGTGCGAGCTGACAGTCAGGCACCCGGCACCGGCATGGGATTGGCGGCAAGCCAACAACTGATGGAGAGCTATGGCGGGCAATTGAAGCTGCAACACGCCCCGGAAGGAGGCGCGCGAGTGCTTTTGATTTTCGCTTAAGCTAGCTTTAACTCAAGGCTTGGCGATAATGTAACCAAGCCAACATGCATAATCTTCAGCTTCATCAGTCGCGATGTAATCATCCAGCGCTTCGTCAGTTTTAGGATCAAACTTCTGTCGGTAGACGATAGATTCGCTAAAACCGGCCTCTGCCAAAATCTCGCGTAACTCACGCGCACCCCATACTCTCCAGGTGTAGCTGAACGCTTTTTTGATTTTGGATTTGTCAGGAAAGTGAAAATGAATGTGGCACTTTAGCTCGTTGGTAATTGCATTGAATTCGGCTTGTTCCCAAATGTACTTGAAGCCATCAACCTTACGTTTCTCTTTCTGGGTTTGGTAGCATTCCGACCCGCCAAAAACATCAAGAAACAACAGACCATCATCCAGTAGAGCTTCGCGACATCGTTTAAAATAACGCAGCATGGTGGCTCTCTCCTGAAAAAACCAGTAGCTGAAGTTATAGGCTTGCAATACTTCAACCTTCTCGGTGCTTACATTCAGGACGTCGTCTTCAATCAGCTCGATACGCTGTTGCTGCTCCGTGGTAAGTTTGGGAATATTATTGGCCTTACTCCACGCCAGCACTTCCGGATCAAAATCAACAGCCACTGCGGTGTTGGTTCGGCGTCTTTTTACCCAACGACACGACGATATGGAGGTACCGGCAAAATCCTCTCGCATCGATGCCGGTTTTCTTCCTCGAATACTCTTGAATGTATCGTCGATGAAGTCAAGTTCGAAATCGGGGTTCTGAACAGAGGCCTGATACAGCAAATGACGATCTGCCTGCTCTGCCATTGTGAGTTTCTGAATTTTCTGTGCCGTTGACATATTTGTCGCCCGTTAGTCGTAAGTTGCAACCGAAATATAGGTTAGTTTCGAGCAGGCAACCATTAATGCTTGATGCCAATGCCTCGATTAAGCAATGTCATGGCAATAGTACCCAATAACACTATAAAAAATATAATAACGCCAAAACTAATCCATATAGATATGTCACTGGCACCCAGAATGCCGTATCGAAAACCGTTGATCATATATAGCACTGGATTTAACTGAGACACGACCTGCCAGAATGGAGGCAACATACTTATGGAATAGAATACGCCACCAAGGTAGGTGAGTGGCGTGAGAATAAAATTTGGGACAATGGATATATCGTCAAAAGACTTTGCGAAAACGGCATTGATTAACCCTCCAAGGGAGAACATCATGGAAGTCAGCACCGCCACAGCAATTGTCACAAACGGATGAACAGGGCGTATATCAGAAAAGAACAGCGATACCGTGGCAACCAAGGATCCAACTAGTAGTCCACGAGCCATCCCGCCTGTTACATAACCAATGACAATAGTCAGGTTACTGACCGGCGAAACAAGCAACTCCTCAATGTAGTTTTGCATCTTCGAACTGAAGAATGAGCTGACAACATTCGAATATGAATTGATGATAACGGCCATCATGATAATCCCGGGTACGATGAAGTCGATGTAACGAAAACCACCCATATCGCTAATCTTCGAACCAATCAAGCTACCGAAGATCAGCATATATAGAACTGCATTGATCGATGGTGGCACGATGGTTTGCACCCAGATACGTGCAAAACGGCGTATTTCCTTTCTGACTATGGTCTGGCAAGCCACCCGATTGATGGCAACCAAATCAAGCTTTTCGGGCTCAGTTTGCTCGCCTGACTTTGTTGAAGCCTGAGATAGTGGACTCACATTTTTGGCACTCATGTATTGTCCTTTGATCCACCCTGCACCAAGCGCAAGAAAAATTCTTCGAGACGATTGGTCTTGTTGCGCATACTACTTACATCGATACCAGCCGCGGTCAGTTGCTCAAACAAGACATTAATTGTGTGGCCTTGTGGCACATCAGCCTCTAAGCGCTCCTGATCAATAAATCGAAGCTGGTAGGGACTGAGCACAGGTAAATCGCCGCTGTGCCCCTTAGCGTCCAATACGAAAGTTTCCATCATTGTTCGACTAAGCAATTGTGAGACAGCGCCCTGCTCTATAATTTCGCCCCCATCAATGATGGCAACATTTCGGCATAGTGCCTCGGCCTCTTCCAGATAATGGGTCGTTAGAATGATGGTAGTGCCATGCTGTTGGTTGAGCTCTGTCAGAAATTCCCACATCGAGCGCCTTATCTCTAAATCAACACCTGCCGTTGGTTCGTCGAGAATTAGCAGCTTAGGCTCATGAACCAACGCCCTTGCAATCATCAACCGTCTTTTCATCCCGCCTGACAATTCACGCGCTGGCGTCTTGCGCTTATCCCATAAATCCAGCTTCCGTAAATAGTACTCAGCCCTGCGTAAAGCCTCCTCGCGCCTGATGCCGTTGTACCCAGCCACATTCAAGATGGTTGCCAGTACAGGTTCGAAACCATTGAAATTGAATTCCTGAGGCACCAGGCCGATGCTTGCCTTGGCTGCTTCCTTCTCACGATCGATATCATGACCAAAAACCGATACCGATCCGGATGTCTTATTAACAAGCGAACAAATGATACCAATGGCAGTAGATTTGCCAGCACCATTGGGGCCTAACAGAGCAAAGAAATCGCCTTGGGGTACCATCAGATCGATACCCCTGAGAGCATGCACATCTAGACCATAGGTCTTGGTTAGACCTGCGATGGATAGGGCATTCATGGGGGGCAAACTAGAAAGTCAAAGACGGGTAGTTTAACAGTTTTACCTACCACTCAGGATAGGTGAAGCCGCATCAGCATCACCGCGGATGACAATGTCTAGCGACTGGCGAGTCGACTGGCAGCTACATAACGCCGATAATGCGCCTTAACCTTGCGAACATAGGCTTGGGTTTCGGCAAAGGGTGGAACTCCCCCATATTTACGCACATTACCCGGACCTGCATTGTATGCCGCGAGTGCTAGTTCAAGGCTGTCGAACTGTTTGCTTAGTGACGCCAGATATTTCACGCCTGCGCGTATGTTGTCTTCGGGGTCGAGCGGGTCACGCACCTTGAGCCAACTGGCTGTATCCGGCATTAACTGCATCAGACCCTGCGCACCCACCGGGGAGAGTGCCTTTCTGTTGAAACAAGACTCCTCGGTGATAACCGCTTTTATCAAGCTAGCACTGATATCGTGCTCCATGGCAAGCCTTAGAATGAGCTCATTGTATTTGTCCGCTCGCCTGGCCACTGCTTGAGGCGAGAGCCCCATACAACGCACGTGAGCAATCGGTTCAGCGATATTCAGAGCACCCTCGGAGTTTCGCCATGAAATCATGCGAGCCCACTGCCCCGTAGTCGACTTGGATAATGGACGATTCGCTGCCGCAGTTTTATGGGTCTGAATTTCAGGAAATCCGACACCATGAAACCGGGAGCTTCGGCTGCGGAGATCCGCAATAGCTCGATCCGGGGAATACGCAGACGGTTTGGACCAACGCCGACTGCTGACCCGCCCCAGCACGCTATCGAGTTTGACATGACTGGCAAGGCTTGATGGCCTGGTGTTTGGCACCCTGATCTTCTTTACAGTATTGGGTAATACCGGCCTCGCAGCGGACATCACCGGCCCGTCGTTCTGCACCACAGAAACCTGAGAGTTTTCAGGTACAACCGTTTTGGGAGCTGAAAATCCCACAATCAAAGTGGTCGCCATACATAGCATGGTTACACGGGCCACACTAAGTGTGCCAGTCTTCTGCCGATTTTGATGAAAGTAGCTCAAGCGCTTACAGCTGTTTAAATCCTGGGTTGAAATCTGAAAAAAAATGATCGCATGACATTGTTAACGGCTGCCATCTCCTAGCGATTAGGCTTAATTGTGCTCGTGACGCCAGAGCAAGAAATAGCTCACGCTTCTTTAGTAAACTCCTGATTACGATGAGTACTTCTTCCTGTATTTTTGTATGTTAACCGACCGATCTCAGCGCTGAATACTGGTCTGTGTCAGCTTAGCTCGATAGGATCTCGATCTTTTTGCCAAAGCACTTCACTACCACCATCGTGGCGAGCCAGAACTCTGGCCAGCACAAACAAAAGATCAGACAGTCGATTCAGGTATTTCATACTGAACTCCGGAACAGGCTCAATGCGCTGTAAACTGACCACCAGCCTCTCAGCTCGTCGACAAACAGTTCTCGCCAAATGACAGCTCGAGGCAGCCTGACTGCCGCCGGGTAATATGAAGTCCTTGAGCGCTGGTAGATCGTCATTGAAATGATCCAGTGTTTTTTCCAGCCAATCGATATGCGGCTCATTGATAGCCTGATGTCCCGGGATACACAGTTCACCACCCAGATCGAACAAATGATGCTGAACCTCGTGCAAGACCCGCCGTACATTATCAGGGACGGGCAAAGAGAGCACCATGCCAATTATCGAGTTCAATTCGTCCGTGGTTCCGTAGGCCGCAACGCGCGCGCAATCTTTTTCGGTACGGCTACCGTCTCCGAGCCCGGTAGTGCCGTCATCACCCGTTCGTGTATAGATTTTGGACAGTCTGTTACCCATTAGCTCCCTTCACGGTTAGAGAATATTTCACCCAGGCAATGTTTCCAGCACCCGGAGAGTTAGCAATTCGAGATAAAAACCAGGCAGGTTTCTGTCGCGCACGCTGTCGAGCAGGCAGTATAATCTTTTACTCACACCCCTGAGACCATTTGCGTGATTGAAGAGACTATTTTCAGTAAAATTATCCGCAAGGAGATACCTTCTGATCTGGTTTACCAGGATGAATTGGTAACGGCCTTTCGAGACATCAACCCACGTCGACCCACCCACATTCTCATTGTGCCCAATAAGCACATACCCAGCGTCAACGAGGTTGGTGCTGAAGATGAAGCGGCCATGGGACGAATGCTGAGCGTCGCGCAAAAAATCGCGCAGGCTGAAGCTATAGACGAATCGGGATATCGGCTGATTATCAACTGCGGAGAACACGGCAGGCAGGAGGTTCAGCACATCCATATGCACTTGCTCGGCGGTGAAGATGTCGGCCCCATGATCAGTCGCAAGGATTAAGCAGCGTGTCACCGAGCAATTCTAACAGCAGCACCTATATCACCACGGACGATTTGCAGCTCGCTATCGATGCCGCATTGACACTGGAACGACCTTTGTTGGTCAAAGGCGAACCAGGTACAGGTAAAACCGAATTGGCGCGAGAAGTTGCAAGAAGACTTGATGCACCTTTGCATGCCTGGCACATCAAGTCCACCACTCGTGCGCAACAGGGCCTTTACGAATACGATGCAGTGTCTCGGCTTCGTGATTCCCAGTTGGGTGACGAGCGAGTGGCTGATATAAGCAATTACATTGTTCGCGGAGTTTTGTGGGATGCTTTTGTCAGCGAAAAACGTTGCGTTGTGCTGATCGATGAGATCGATAAGGCTGACATTGAATTTCCCAACGATCTTCTACAAGAAATAGATCGCATGGCATTCGAAGTATACGAAACACGCGAAACTATTTCGGCTAACAAAAGGCCGCTGGTGATTATCACAAGCAACAATGAAAAAGAACTTCCCGACGCATTCCTGCGCCGCTGCTTTTTCCATTACATCAGTTTTCCAGACAGAACCACAATGCAACGCATTGTTGAATCACACTTCCCGTCTATCAAACAGGATTTGTTGAAGGCCGCTATGGATGTGTTTTTTGATCTTCGAGAAGTACCGGGTTTGAAAAAAAAGCCCTCTACCTCTGAGCTACTGGATTGGTTAAAACTACTCATTGCGGATGAACTGCCAGCAGAGGCGCTAGGCGCTGATGATATACGTACAGTGTTGCCCACCATGCACGGAGCGCTGTTAAAAAACGAACAAGACATACACTTGTTTGAGCGTCTGATTTTTCTGCACAAACAACAGCAGAACAAGCGTGGGTAACGTTCGATGACAGACTGTCGCGGTGTGAGTGCACTGAGTTCGAGCCGCTGATGCTGCTGGATCTGCATGAGCGCTTGCGCAAAGCCGATTTCAAGGTATCCATGGGAGAGTGGCTGACGCTAATGCAAGGTTTGTCACAAGGTATTGGCACTCTGGATATCAACGGCTTCTATTCCTTTGCACGATTGAGTCTGGTTAAAAACGAAGCCTTGTATGATCGTTTTGATCAAGTGTTTAACGACTATTGGGAAGGCAAAGCTCAACGCTTTGACAAGCTCGTCGACTCCCTTGACACGCCCATTCCCGAAGCCTGGCTAAAGGCGCTTGATCGCGAGGCTCTCACAGAGGAGCAGAGAGCACAGGTCGAAGCCATGGGTGGTTGGGACAAACTCATGGAGAATCTGGCAAAGCGACTCGAGGAACAGAGCGAAGAACATCACGGTGGTAATCGGTGGATTGGTACCGGTGGCACCTCACCTTTTGGACACAGCGGATACAATCCTGAGGGGGTGCGCATCGGCAAAGGCGATATACGCCAGGGGCGAGCTGTCAAAGTATGGGAACAGAGGCGTTATAAGGATCTTGATGGTGATCGTGAAATCGGAACTCGCAACTTCAAGATGGCTTTACGCAAGCTGCGTAAACTGGCGCGTGACGGGCGAGCAGATACTCTGGATCTAGACACTACCATCCGAGCCACGGCAAACAATGCCGGATTACTTGATATTCATATGCGTGCCGAAAGGCAAAACGCGATCAAGATACTACTGCTGATCGATATTGGTGGTTCGATGGACTACCACGCAGAACTCTGCGAAACACTGTTTTCAGCGGCTAGAACTGAATTCAAGCGGTTGGATACGTACTGGTTTCACAATTTTGTTTACGAGCGAGTTTGGCAAGACAATGCGCGCAGACATACATCGACAACACCGACTCTGGAGCTCATGAGAACCTATGGCTCTGACTACAGATTGATCATTGTCGGTGACGCAACCATGAGCCCCTATGAGATAGCGGTACCCGGAGGCAGTGTGGAACACTGGAACGAAGAGGCCGGTGCTGTCTGGCTAAAACGCATGCAAGCACATTTCCCGCACTGCGTCTGGCTGAACCCTGAAACGCCGCAATGGTGGAGCAGCACCCCGTCGGTTCGCATGACACAGGAGCTTATGCAGCAGCGGATGTTCCCCCTGAGCGTTGATGGTTTGCAACAGGCGATTAGCACACTGAAAACTCCCATAAGTAACGTGCAGCAGAACCCGCTCTGAAACGCCCCAAGTAGGACCGGAAATTGCACAGATATCTGTGCGGGCGGTGTTGATAACGCTTCGGACAAATCCTACAGACGGCTCAAACCGAATACTTGCTTTAGCCGAAGTCCATCAACCCGTTCGCTCTCCAGCTAAATCAAGCAACGGGCTTTGATGACGTTCATCCCCTCAAAGTATAAGCGCTTTATCTGTGAAATCCTGATTTCAGGTTTCAGCCTACTTGCACTTATTGCTTGCTCAAGCGGCCCGCTGCCTGAGTCATTGTCAGCGCCAGCACCTGCTAATACTGATGCTGTTCTAGCCCAGAATGAAAGCGACGCGTCGCTGCTAAGCAATCTGACTGATGATGCCTTGATTCCACCCGCCGCGCCTCAACTGCAAGTAAGTGCAATACCCGGCAACTTGCTGCTAAATTGGTCCACGCCGGAGGGCACCGATGAAATCACTCTCTACAGCTATGATTTAACCACGCAAGTTGAGCAAACAGTGGATGTAGATATAGACCCATTGTCTACAGAGCTGCTGCTACCGAGCAAAACACATTTGCGCGCCTGGCATCGAGAACAATTTCGCCTGGAGTTTTGCGCTAACAACAAGTGCACGAGCTCTCAGCGTGTAACAATCAACGGGCTGGCGAGTCAGACCATCACGCAAATAAAGCCTGCTGTGTTTATTGAAAATGAGCGATACGCACAGGATATCGCAATCAACGATACTGCATCGGTGCTTGCTATAAGCCGCCCGACACAGGGATCCGTTGATATTTATATTCAACCTGATCAACAATGGCTACTGACTCAGCAAATCAACTTCAGCGGTCTTGATCTCTCACTAACAAGACAGATATACCTGACGACATCGGCCAATGCGGACATCATCGCTGCCCTGCTCATTGATCCGGCAAAAGAACAAGACACGCAGATTAGAATTCTGCAGCGTCTTGGCGAAGCATGGTTGGAGACAGCTCAGCTAACTCCAGCGCACAATAATCCTGATGCCTCCAACCTGGCAACACTACAGTCAGAAGATCATTCATCACTTTCAGATAGAGTTTCACTGCAGCTATCGGCAAACGGAAATCGTCTACTTGCACGAATAGACAATGCCGTTTCGACGTTTTCATATGGATCAACAGGGTGGAGCGCAGACCAGGAGCTTACAAACACAGCTTCTGTTGACATAGATACTGCAAACCCATCGCTCAACGAATTGCTGATTGATACAAGCGACGGTATGCAACTCCTCGATATTAATGGCTCAGCGTTACTTGACAGACTTTTCACCTTGCATGAGAAGAATGATCAGTTATGGCTCACTCATTGGCAACAACTATCAGAAGCGGACGTTTGGCAGCAAAGTCAGACTGTTTTAGTTAGTGGTTTAAGACCTAGCCACGATGTTCAAATAAAAAGTGATGAGAGTGGCAACAGGATTATCATTGCCGGTTGGGAGCTCTCATCCATGGATACCCACACACCGGTTATGTGGCGTTACCAAGTAACACTGCCGGATACAAACTTTCTGCCGGAACAAAACCTGCCTGGGCTTCTGCTTAGCGTCGTTGATTCACTCAGACTCGCACCCACCCCGGGGTTGTTCCTACCTAGTTTGAAGTTTGCCGGCAGCAAGAATCTGAATATGATAGCCATAGGGTGGCAATCACCTGTAAGCACCCGCGTTGGCGACCTTCAGGATGCGAGCCTGCTGACTTACCGATATCACGAAGAGTCACGCCGATGGTTAACTGCGCTAGAGCTTCCAGAGGCGATTCCCACACTCGCAAAGCGCAGTTTCGCCGGTAATGTGGTCGTTTCAGCCGATGCCC
This sequence comes from Granulosicoccus sp., assembly GCA_045106475.1. Taxonomy (GTDB): domain Bacteria; phylum Pseudomonadota; class Gammaproteobacteria; order Granulosicoccales; family Granulosicoccaceae; genus Granulosicoccus. Next base: position 38,852 of record JBGCEO010000048.1, on the reverse strand, counting down.
GTACGTTGTTGCTATCTGCCCAAAGCAGTGCTTCCGGACAATCCTACAAGCTGTCTAACGGCTTGCTGCTGCTTCAGTGAAATAGGTCGAGTGCTTAGTGCTTAGTGCTTAGTGCTTAGTGCTTAGTCTTAGTCTTAGTCTTAGTCTTAGTCTTAGTCTTAGTCTTTCACACTAACCTGTTGAGGGTATACACTGAGCATACGCCTCAGATCTAGCAGCAACGCTTGATTGATTCCCCGTGAGTTAACAAGATCCAGGCCCTTAAACGCATGCTGCAATAATAGCTTGGTAGGCTGATGAGCATTATCAACCAAACTGAGTAAACTGCCTGAGCAGACCAGGCGGTTGCCCTCCGGCAACAGATCCTCTGCGCCGATTTCCAAACATAACTGCATAATTTTTCTTACCAGCAGATAAGCCTGAGCCTCTTCACGATGGCGAAGCAAGAATCCATAACGACTTCCTGTCAGGCCAGCTACATGCGCAGGCCGTTTATAGATTGCCTGAAGCGACTCTCTTACGCGCAGTTCCAGTTGCTCATTTGCACATATGGACAGTAGCTCACCTGCTTCATCCTGAGTAAATACCTCGAGCATCAACAAGCTGACTCGCAAGGATTGTGCATCGCGTTGATAGTCCATCATCTGATTCAGGAACAGGCCACTACTCTGCTCTAAACCCAGTTGTTCGATCAACTCAGTTTCGCTTACTGGCCCGGCGACAAGCTCGGACGCAGCCTCGGGAGAAGCCACATCTTTTAGCCCTATTTTTTTCTGTGCAAACCGGATAAGACTGCGATCAGTATCCTCTATGAGCCTATGTTCATAATCTATCTCTATAGTGTCGCCATCCGGCAGACGCCAACTTGCTGTATGCAGTTGTTCCCCGGCTGGTTGCGGACCATCGATCTCGAGCAGGGTTTCACTTGGCTGGCCAAGCAATGAGGTGGCGCTATCCAGATTTAGTTCTTCCAGGCCGGATTTACTTATGTAGACGATTCGGTGATCAGCATCAATGAGCAATACAGCGCCTGCTACTGATTCAATCACGTTTTCAAGTAGTTGACTGTCATGCATCAATGCGCGTCTTTGTCGAACAAAGCGACTGATAGCATCGATACGACTTAACAGGAGCTCGCTGGATTCATTCTTGAACATGCATTCGACCGCTCCAGCACGCAAGCTTCGTTTGATGATGTGGTCACTGTAGGTGCCCGTCAAAATAGTACAGACCACGTCACCAGCGTCTTCACTTTTCATCAATTCACGACACAGCAAATCCCCTGTTGTCTCCGCCAGGTAAAAATCCAGTATGGCAATGTCGTATGAATTTTTAACGGCAAACCCCATAGCTTCTTCTTGCGTGGACGCAAGCGTTACGCGATAGCCTTGCATCTGAAAAAGATCACGCAGGGAATAACGAATGGTTGCAGAATCATCCACAATGAGCAGGTGAATATCGCTATTGTCAAACTTTGCGCTAAAAGCATCGCCGTCGTCAGGGGCGATATCGATTAGACGTTGCAGCAGCGATTCCAGCCCCTGATACTCTTTCCATGACAGAACCGCCGTGTTGTCTCGACCAGCAACCCAGGCGCGCGTCTCCGCTCGCATATCTGTCGACATCACAACAACCGGCAAATCCTTGTATTCGGCCTGCTCAAGCTGGAATGCCAGTGCAGCAGCAGGTTCCTGAGCAGTAGACGGCCAGCCAAAGAGCAAGCCTGCGAATTCTGCACCAAACTGTTGATACTGATGTTCGAGCAATTCAGCCGCATCGGCATAACTTTGCGTGGCTTCAACAGTGAATCCCAGAGATTCAGCGTGCTTTTCAAGCACATAACGCATGGTGGCGGAAGGTTCCACCAACAACAATCGGTTAGTCATAGCCAGGTCTTAGTCGTCCATCTACAGCTTTTCACCTGTGATGAGAGTATAGGTATATACAAGAACTGACGCTCGGTTAGGCTTGAAACTAATAGGATTGCAAGATATGCACTAGGTTACCGCTGTTCACTATTGGATTCGTAGTCATGCATGTGACCCAACTCACATTTTAGCTCTATCATGCCGTATGAGTAACTCAATCAGAACAAAAAACTCCATCACCCAAGACCCGCGGGACGAGAGCTTTGTCCAAAACCCTTACAGGCTCTACAGCCAGTTACATCAAACCGGCAAACCCGTGTTCTGGGAAGACTACGGTTTCTGGTGTTTATCCGGTTTTGCCTCAGTCAATCAGGTATTACGGGATAGACGCTTTGCCAGGCTTCCTCCGGCAGGGTATGAAAAACCACCATTGCCGGCGCATTTGAAAGATTTCGCCGAAGCTGAGAAATACTCCCTGCTCGCTTTGGAACCCCCTGCCCACACCAGGCTGCGAAAGTTGGTCAATGGTGCATTCGTTTCCCGACAAGTTGACCAAATGGCAGATGACATAGCCAATATTGCCAATCACTGCATAGATCGTTTCGCTCACGATGGAACGGTAGAGCTACTCGAACACTACGCGACAACCATACCTGTCGTCGTCATCAGCAAATTACTGGGAGTTCCAGAATCCGCTGGCAAACAGCTACTGGCCTGGTCACACGCAATGGTGCGTGTATACACACTGACGCAAACCCGGGCAGAAGAGATAGAGGCCAATACCGCAGCGATCGAATTCCAGGCCTATCTACGCAAACTGATTTCCAGAAAACGACTGGCACCCGACGGTAACTTGATATCTCATTTGCTGACGCAAGAAGATGATGAGAAACCCTTAAGCGAAGAAGAGATCATTTCGGTTGTGATTCTTCTACTTAATGCTGGACATGAGGCAACTGTTCACCAACTCGGAAACACAATAGCTACCCTCCTGAATCATTACCCTGACAATCATCGAGCAACACTACTTGATTTGCTTGCAACTGATCAGGGGGCAAATGCACTGGTGGCTGAATCGCTTCGCTTTGCGGCACCACTTCACTTGTTCACACGTTACGCGCAAGAGGACCTGGAACTGGAAGGTGGGGTATCGTTAGCAGCGGGTGAACAAATCGGCTTGTTGTTGGCAGCAGCAAACCGGTGCCCGATTCGATTTCAAGAATCCAACAGATTTAACCCTGATCGAACCGATGGAGCCAGCTTATCACTCGGTGCGGGGATACATTTCTGCGTCGGCGCACAGCTTGCCAAACTCGAACTACGTATCGCGCTTCAGGTGCTGTTCAAACGCTTGCCTGATTTGCGACTCTGCGCAGATGCAAGGTATCAGAATATATATCACTTCCACGGTCTTGAAACCTTGTGGGTATCCTGGTGAGCCGATTGTGCTGGGGATATATTTAACCTGGAAAAAGACCCTGGAACGGCTGCACTGAAACCAGGTCTCCCGATTCGATGCCATCCACCTCTGCATCTATAACGATCAGACAGTTGGCGGCACTCACTGAACTCAGGCGGCCTGCACCCTGTTTGCCAGTTGACTCAACCACCAGGCGCCCTTGTTCGTCAAGGCGCATAACACCTCGTTGATACTCAATACGACCGGGTGATTTTCGTAATTTGGACAGGCAAATTGCAGGAATCTGCAGAGGCTCTAAATCATTCATGCCTGAGATGAACTTCAACGCTGGCTGCACAAACTGCAGAAAGGTAACGACAACCGCTACGGGATTACCCGGCAGACCGAAAAATGCCGCATCTTTAACATGACCAAAGGCCAATGGCCTACCTGGTCGCATGGCCAGTTTCCAGAAGCTGACAGTACCTAGATCATGAAAGGCACGCGTCACAAAATCGGCTTCTCCAGCGGATACACCACCCGACGTTATAACCACGTCAGCCTGAGCGGCAGCAAGCTCCAAGGCCTCACGCGTTGCGTCTATATCATCTCTTACAACTCCAAGATCAATCGCTTCTACACCCAAACCAGCTAGTAAAGCGGCAATGGTGTATCGATTGCTATCAAACAACATCCCATCTGGCAACACACTGCCCGCAACGTGTTCATCCAGAGATTGCAATTCATCACCGGTCGTAAAGAAGGCTACCTTCAGTAGTCTATTGACAGTGACAGAAGCAATGCCCAAAGATGCCAAAACACCAATATCCGCGGCCGTTAGACGACGCCCTTTACGCAATACAGTTTGAGATTTGGCCACATCTTCACCCGCCTGCCTAACGTTCTTGCCAGCAACCACATCACTGTCGATATCTACCCACTCGTCACTGACTCGCACGTGTTCCTGTATAACAACCGTATCGGTTCCTGCAGGCATAATCGCGCCTGTAAAAATGCGCACCGCTTCTCCGGTTTGCAGCGTATCAGTGAATGGTTTTCCTGCAAACGCGCTACCTCGAACCTTGAGCCGGGCCTCTCCGTTAGCGGGTATGCATTCGCGATGCAGAGCGTAACCATCCATGGCTGAATTTGCCTCTGCGGGCACATCCATTGGCGACACCACATCGTCTGCTAATACACGGTTGAGTGCCTGCGCCAAAGCTACCGTTTGTGTTTCCCGAACCACCTTTAAGGCATCGAACAAACGACGCTTAGCTTCATCGACAGGCAGTAGTTCTGGTTCAACCACATCATCGCAGGAGGGTTGTTTTTCAATCATCCTGTAACTCCAGTTCAGCAAGCAAACGTTCCTGTTCGGTATTGATGTTACGAAACGATTCTGCAAAACACGCAGCGGGTACCTGAACAACTTTACACTCTTCGAACCAGCGATCTATCTTGCGTTGCCCTGAGTTCAAGAAAGTATCCAGGGAAGATTTGATTCGGCGATTTACTACGCAAAAAACGGGTTGCAGTCGCTCGCCATCATTGGCTACTGCAATATCTGCGTCCTCTTGCAAGCACCCCTGTATTAAGGCGCTGATGAGTTCAGCCTGTAGAAAAGGCGAATCGCAAGGGCACATGACGATGAAATCCGTGTCCATAGAATCAATGGCTGCACTCAACCCGGCCAGGGGACCGAGATGCCCTTCAAGCGCGTCGGGAATTACCAAGGCGCCAAACGGGTGGGCTAAAATTTCATACTGCTCAGCATTACGATTAGCATTAACCACGCACTGATCGACCATGCCAGAAACAGTGGTTAGTGCATATAGGAACATCGGTTTGCCAGCCAGGCTTATCAGGCCTTTGTCCTGGCCTCCCATGCGTCGCGCGAGACCGCCAGCGAGCACAACGGCGCCGATGCGCTGATCACTGGCGTGCAATAGCTTATGAACACTCCTTCTTTGATTCATGTTCTACCAGCCATTAACAGTCATCGCATCAAGAGTTGGTCAATACAGGATTTATCTGCCCGAGATAGTCGGCCAGAAAATCTTCAAACTCTCCTGGATTTTCTGCCTCCAACTGGGCTTGTTTCTCGCGGGATTGAACCACTTTTCTGGATAAATCCTGCATAAGAACTTCATCACGGGCTAGGCCTTTAAACCATTCGTGATGTTGCTTGGATAGCGTTTGCGCATGCTCAAAAAAAGATCCTGTGCTTTTTATTCCAGCTATCATTTTGGCAGAGGGGGTTAAGTCAGGATTGTTAAATTTCAATCGCTGTGCCGATAATGAGGCCATGTAAATGGGAGAATCAAGGGATTCATCCAAATGCTGAGCCAATGGCTCTATTGCATCAAGAATGGCTATACCCCAGGATTCCAGACTCTGCTCCCCTTCCGGACCTTCCAGGACTAAGCCCGGTTCTCTACCTCTATGAGCCACAGCTTGAACATTACGTGTGCACGCTTGCATTGCTTCTGCGCTCAACGGTTCCGGGTCTGCCAACCAGGCAAACATCATCATCAATTCCAACATGGCTATCTGTTCAAGGCAGACGCCGGCAGGATCAAACAAATTAACATCAACCGAGCGCAATTCTAAATAACGTATACCTCGTTCTCGCAATGCATGAATCGGTAGTTCCCCGCTTCTGGCAATTTGCTTGGGACGCACCGTACTATAAAATTCATTTTCAATTTGTAAGCGAGACGCGCTGAGCTGCTGAAATTGATTCTGTGCATCACGCACGCCCAACGCTGCATACGGCGGATGCTCGCTAGTCACGTGTCCAATAATATCGCTGATATAAGAATCGATATCCGTGTGCCTTACGCTTAAATCGATCGGCGCGTCTGCACGATAACGATAGCCGATTTCCCCCATGCGTAATGACGTACCATGCGGAGCATAGCGGGTGCTTTCGTTCCAGACATCAAAATCATCCTGTTCTCCCTCTGACAAAAAACTGGTACAGATAGCTGGAGAAGCGCCGAACAAATAAGGAACCATCCAGCCAATGCGAAGCAGGTTCTGCATGGTTTGAAAGTAACCCTCGGTACGATGCCGAATGATGTCACCGGATGCCAGTGTGTGCTGCATCGCGGGTAAATCGACACTGTCAGCCCATTGCAGATTGTTCAAAAGAGAATCGCGAACAAACCAGCTTTGTTCAGGAAGCGAAAAATTGAAATGTACGCCAGCGATAGCCTGCATGCGTCTGCCATATCGCAAACCCAGACCTCGTCGGTAGGCATGCTTCATCTGTCCGGTAAAAGAAGAACCGTATTCACCTATGCGCACACTCTCTCCACCGCGCAAAATACAGGGCATGCTGGTATTCCAGATGTTCTCGCCCTCGGGTAATCGATCGACTATGAACTGGTGAATTCCCGTGAGATAATCAACAGCCTGCTTAGCGGAATCGCAAGGTGGTGTTACCATCTCGAGCAAGGCTTCAGAGAAGTCGGTTGTAATCGATGGATGCGTCAATGCACAACCCAATTCAACAGGATGATCAGTTTGAGCAATACCGCCAGCAGCACTTACGCGCAACGATTCTTTTTCAAGGCCAACCTTGCGGCCGGCCAGCACATTCAAGTCACGTGCAGCCAGCAGGCGATCGGCTCTTAGTTTAACCTCAGAGTACACAATGAAAGCCCCACAGTTTCAAGGCGGAAGTGTAACCCAGACGCTGTGTCTATGAGCAGACTGAACTCGCATATTGCCGGCAAGGGCCCTACTTTGGTCATGTTGCATGGTTTGTTTGGCAGCCTGGACAACTTCAGATCTGCATCTTTACACATGGAGAGATCTCTATCGGTTGTGCGTTTGGATTTACCTGGGCACGGAGAATCTCCGTCAATACCAGAACTTTCTATCGAGAAAATGGCAAATGCTGTACTGACAGAGCTTGCTAATCTGGGAATCAAACAATTTAGTCTACTGGGACATTCGCTAGGTGGTAAGGTCGCTATGGCAATGGCAGGTCATGCGGATTGCACCGGCTTGAAAAAACTCTGCATCGTCGACATTGGGCCTAAAGTATACCCTCCACACCATCAGCCGATTTTTGATGCCCTGCTTGATCTTGATCTTAAGGAGCTGACTGATCGTCGCGAGGCCGACACAAAGCTGCGTGAATCCATACCGGAAGCCGGGGTCAGAGCATTTTTACTTAAAGGCCTTTATCGCAGTGAGTCGGGGCGTTTTCGCTGGCGTTTCGATCTAAATACACTGGCACGCGACTACCACTTGATTTGTCAGGCACCAGAACTGGGTAGCGCTATCACAGCACCCACTCTGTTCATCAAGGGCAGTCTCAGTGAATACCTTATCGCCTCGGACGAATCAGATATTAAGGCTAAGTTTGCCCAACCATCACTCAAAGTGATAGACGGAGCAGGACATTGGCCGCATGCAGAAAAACCGGCTCAATTTACCCGCATCTGCCAAGAGTTTTTGGTGACCGATAACTCGTCAGGCACAAACAATTAACTGACTCGTGATACTGTGTAAACCGATTCGATTCAACTAATTCTGTTAAGCACTCCCACTATCACTCCATGTCTGATTCTTTACGCGATCAGTTGTTAAAGGCAGGCTTCAGCAAACCAAAAGCTGAACCTGCTAAATCCAGACAACGCAAATCTCCGCATTCAAAACGTCAGCGTCCCGCTCAAAAAAAATCTGCGCCTGCGACGCCTGTGCAGCATCAGGGAACTGTTGAGCAAACGACTAAGCAAGCCGAGGCTGAACAAGCAATCGCGCAACGCAAAGCCATCAAACAAAAAATCAAAACCCTAATCGAAGCAACCGCAATCAAGGATTTCAAAGGAGAGGTCGTCTATCGTTTTACCTTGCAAAACCGAATCCGCGAATTGCACATCAGCGACACCGTTCAAAACAGGCTAGTAGCCGATGAGCTGGCAATCACCCGTCTCAACGGGAGCACATTTATAGTTCCGACACAAACTGCAATGGAGATAAAAACACTTAACCCCGACTGGGCGGTGGTGGTGCCAGCAGACGCCAGTACTGACCACTCAGACGATTACGATGCATTTCCAGTCCCTGACGATCTTCAGTGGTAATAACAGAGCGCATTAGAGCTCAACGATGAACAGCGATTCCACTTTTTACTGGTTCGACTATGAGACTTTTGGTACGCACCCGGCCTGGGATCGCCCCTGCCAATTTGCCGGCATCCGTACAGACATGGATCTCAATGTCATCGGCGATCCGCTGGTTATATACTGCAAACAAGCTCTAGACTATTTGCCGCATCCTGCTGCCTGCAAGGTCACCGGTATTACCCCTGCCCTTGCTAATGAAAAAGGATACATCGAAGCAGACTTCATCAAGCAGATACTAGAGCAGATTGGCAAACCGGGTACGTGCTCGGTTGGCTATAACAGTATCAGGTTCGATGACGAATTCACTCGTCACACTCTGTTCAGAAACTTCCTCGACCCCTATGAGCACGAGTGGAAGGATGGTAATTCCAGATGGGATTTACTCGATATCGTGCGCCTGACCCGCGCCTTGCGACCCAAGGGCATCAATTGGCCAATAAACGAAGACGGCTCTGCCAGTAACAGGCTGGAGCACTTGAGTGTTGCCAATGGTATCGAACACAGTCAAGCCCATGATGCGATGTCAGATGTATGGGCAACCATCGGCATGGCCAGGCTAATTAAAGATACGCAACCGCGTTTATTTGAGTATGCATTTAACCATCGCAGTAAGCATGCAGTCAGCCAGTTGCTCAACACTCGAGAACGCAAAGCCTGTTTGCAAGTATCAGGGATGATTCCAGGACGACGACACCACATAGCCCCTATTTTGCCATTGGCGCAACATCCTGATAATGCCAATAGTGTCATCGTGTTGGATTTACATACCAATCCAACAGAGCTTGGGAAATTGTCTGCTGATGAAATCTCGCGCAGAGTTTATCAAAGCGCCGATTCAGATACCCACGACTCCTTTCCCAGACCCGGGCTGCGAACCGTTCAAATCAACAAATGCCCGGTCATTGTGCCGATGGCAACGCTGCGACAGGTGGACGCCGAGCGACTGGAAATCGATCAAGCGAAGATCTCAGAACATTTGGAAATCGCGCAAAGCCTCTTGGACGGGATACCCATGGAGAACATCAAAACAGCGATGAGTCGAAGGTGGCCTGATGAGCCGGTAGATGTCGATGGAAGCCTCTACGCGGGCACATTTTTATCACAGGCTGACAAACAACGTCTGACGCTCATTAGACAATGCAACCCACAAATGCTCTCAGAGCATGCGGGGTTTTTTGATGATGAGCGACTTGATGAAATGCTTTGGCGTTATCAGGCGCGCAACTACCCTGAAAGTCTCTCAGCCGAACAATCAGAGCAATGGTTTGAGCATTGCAAAGACAAACTGTCGGACGAATCAGCACCCTGGCTGGGTTTTGCAGAATTTGAAAGGGTTATGACAGAGACAAACTGGAAGAACACCGAGACAGATGTCAGGCAATCCCTGGCGGACTACGTAAGCTCTATACAACAGCAAGTGAGCTCGAGCTAAGGCTCAGTTAGTTCTTCGGCCTCCGCCATCCATAAAATCGGTGCCACTGATCAGTGGTCGTAGGGTATTGGTCACGAAAAAGGCGAAAAACAAAAAGAAAAACTCGAATTTGAAATTGGCGTAGTCAGGCACAATCCAATTTGCCGTAAGAACGAATAGCAGCGATGCGATCAAAAAACCGTAGGCCGTGTGAATGTATAGATTTACAATCGAATGGGTGATTTCCTGCCGGTAAACACCACTCATAACCATGGAAATCATCATGATGAAAACAACTGGCACCATCGGCACCAACATCTCACTCACAGAGTGGCCGAGGCTAACGAAACCTGCAGCCAAAAACACACAGCAAAAGATAAAAGCTTCTGTGACTGCGCGTGCAAACGTGGGAAATCGAAGTTGCCTGAGAAACATAGATGCGAAGGCGCTAGCAAAGCCTTGCGTGGGCACATCACTGGTACTGCTTTCCGGGCTTTGAATTCGCATGGCGTCATAGAAGGTGTGCGATTAGTGTTCAGCGCACTTCCATCTTCCTTAAATCCGCGCTCCAATAGGACGAGATGTTAACACCCCTCCAGAGGCACAATGTGACGAACTGTCTCGTAGAATAGTTTTGTGACCAAATTCTCATAATTAGACCTTCCCATCGGTTTTGCTAAACTAGGATTAATGTCGCAACAACGAATAAAGCTTTATCAGGGATCAGTAAACGAATGTAGTTATCTGGAGGATCGTCAAGCCGTCAACATTTACGCAGATCCGCACCATCCTCACCCCCGCGCCGTCTATAACCAATTGATAAAACGAGGATTTCGTCGATCCGGAGAGTACGTTTACCGACCGGGCTGCACCGATTGTTCTGCCTGTGTGCCAGTGCGAATTCGCAGCAAGGACTTTGAGCCACGGCGCACCGACAAGCGTAATCTGACCAACAATCGCGACTTGGACGTGGACTTCCAGAAAGCTCAATACACTGACGAGTATTTCGAGCTCTACAAAATCTATCTCGAAGCAAGACATGCCAATGGCGGCATGGATGATCCTGACCCTGAAGACTTTGAGCGCTTCCTGCTTAACCCTTGGGGGGAAACCTTATTTGTCGAAGTTCGCCTTGAATCGACACTAATTGCGGTTGCGGTGACAGATGCAACAACTGATGGCTTATCAGCGGTTTACACCTTTTTTGACCCATCCTTTGGTAGCCGCGGGCTGGGGCGGTTTTGTATTCTTCAACAAATCGAGCTCTGCACCGCGATGGCCTTCCCTTATCTATACCTAGGCTACTGGGTCGATGGTTGCCAGAAAATGCAGTACAAGACTGACTTTCGTCCACAGGAACATTTCGACGGACACAACTGGATTGCCTTAGATAAAGGTCAAGCAATCGGCCGTTAAGAGCTACAGAGATCGGGCTCTATTGATGCCATTGATGTACAACTCGTACATACCCGAAGGCCCCCATTCATCTTGCAACCGGGAAAACAGTTCAGCTGCTTTATCCCAATTCTGCTCTTTACTGGCAGACATCGCCTCATCGTGCATTGCCAATCTTTGCAAGGTCATTTCACTGGCCTCACTCGATAGCACCAGCGGTTCATACATCGTCACCGCTTGTTTACGCCCCTTTACGGTTACCGTATCAAGCTCACGGAACAACATATCTGGTAATGATTCGGCGGTTTTGTCTCCAACTATTACAGCAACCTGGTATTTGCGAGTCTGCGCTTCCAGCCTTTGCGCCACATTGACCGTATCTCCGACGACGGTATAGTCCATGCGGTACTCTGAGCCTAATGGGCCAACCATCGCAGGACCCGTACTGATACCAACACCCAGTAAGATCTCAGGAAACCCGCGATCGCGATATTTCTCATTCAGAGACGTTATTTCAGCCTGAATATCCATGGCTGCACATAACGCATCGTAAGCATGGGTTTCGCTGCGGGCGGGCGCACCCCAAACGGCCATGACGCTATCACCCATGTACTTGTCAATTGAACCCCTGTAGCGAACAACAACTCGACTAACGTGGGTAAAAAACATGTTCAGCCACTCGGCCAGTTGCGAAGGCTGCAATTGCTCGCTAACAGCGGAGAATCCGACTACATCGCAAAAAAGAACACTGATGTCACGTACCTCGCCACTGAGTTGCATCGCAGCCGGATCTCGGCGATATTCATTGGCCAGTTCTTCTGGTACGTACTGGCTAAGCAGCCGACGAAAATGTTCGCGATCTCGGACCTCAGCTATATAAGATAACAACACATAGATTCCATACAACAGCAGCACTATCAGTAATTCGAATTCCAGCGGAATCTGTGTCTCAGCCGGATCTGCTTTCAGGTGCAGAACTACCAATGAGATGGCGGCAAGCAAAGCCAACACTGAGCCACCGATCAGACGAAACAGCGGCATCAACAAAGCTAGTAATACGAGCACCGCTTGCGAGAGCCAGAATATACGTCCAAAGGACGGTGCCTCAAATAAGTTAAATGAATTACCACCGCGAATCTTTAGCGAGAATAACTGCCCGGCTTCATTTTCACCAGCCGTCCAGTCAAACCCGAAGTACAACCTGAAAACCCCAAGGCCGGTTAGCACCAGCAAGGTCAAAACAAGCAATAGGAATAAGGCAAACGTCAGACTTCGACGGCTGGGATTGTAGTAAGGAAGCTTCATCCAGGGCTCAACAACTCGAGCACCATTGCATGCAAAGCGCGACTACCTGCCGCCAGTACCGATGTTGTTTTCTCGTTTATCGCATTACCTTCCAGATCAGTGATGATGCCACCAGCTGCACGTATCCCCACAGTCAAAGCGGCAATATCCAGAATGTTTACATCAGACTCAACGATGAGGTCCGTTTGGCCTGCGCAAAGCTGATGGTAATGACAAAAATCTCCATAACCTCGAACCCGTTTTACTCGAGAGACCAGCTCCCCATAGCTAGCCCAGCGCTTCGGGTCTAATGCAAGCGTAGTCAAATTGCCTGAGGAAAGAAAAGCGTCTTCAATGTTGACGATATTTGATCGTACTTTTACATCTCGATCATTCATGCGGGTGTGTTTATCGGCAATCGCTACGAGACGTTCGCCGTAGGCAGGGGCGTTCGACACTCCAACAATCAAGGCGCCTTCGTGTTCAAGCGCTATCTGAGTGGAGTAAAAAGGCATGCCCCTTATAAAACTCTTGGTACCGTCGATCGGGTCTACCAGCCAGCGTAGTCCAGGTAGGGATTGTGAAGATTCAGACTTAGCCATCGCCTCGCTATGCCCGGTTTCTTCTCCAAAAAACGCTGCCTCAGGAAATGCCTGCAACAGGACAGATTTGATGGCATGCTCAGCGGCCACGTCCACCTCGGTAACCGGTGAGTCGTCAGATTTAGTCGAGACAGTCCATTGTCCACTTTCAACGAATTCGCTGATGACATCTGCTGCCGCAGTTGCAGCGTTTTCTGCAGCAGCACAAGCCGCCGATAGGTCCAGATCCACACAAACCCCGATAAGAGCAATTAACCTGCTGCATAGTATACGGTGCCCCGCTGATGACTGTGCAATTTAAGCGACTGTCAAGACTGAACATTCAACTCAGAAATCAGTAGACTTAGCGCCCGCTATCCATATCAATCTGTCTGCTCATGGGTCTGAACCCGCAACAACTTGCTGCTGTAACGCACTACGAAACCCCGTTGCTGGTTTTAGCCGGGGCAGGCAGTGGCAAGACTGGCGTTATAACTCAGAAAATTGCCTGGCTAATTGAGAAGAAGCACTTCGCTCCTTCATCAATCATCGCTGTGACATTTACCAACAAAGCCTCCAATGAAATGAGGGCCAGGCTAAAAAAACAACTTGAACCGAAGCAGATGCGTGGCCTGACCATCGCCACCTTTCACAGACTGGGCATGGATATACTCCACAAAGATGGAGAGGCGATAGGTTTACGAAAAGGATTCACGATACTTGACCAAGGCGATTCCCTCACCGCACTGCGCGAAATAATTCGAGAAGCCAACAGCCCCATCGAAGAGCGCGTGCTGCAAAACATGATTTCTCATTGGAAAAACGAATTCATCACGCCTGAGACGGCGGCGCAAAAAGCCGCAGACGACGCAGAGCGCATTGCAGCGATTTTGTATAAAAAATATGACGAATTGTTAAGGGCTTGCAATTCTGTTGACTTTGACGATTTGATCAGTCTGCCTGTTGCACTGCTTCGCGATCACCAACCCGTAAGGGACAAATGGCGTGGTCGTGTACGACATTTACTGGTCGACGAGTACCAGGATACTAATGCAGCTCAGTATGAATTGGTGCGGCTGCTGGTCGATAAATTTGGTGCTCTGACAGCAGTTGGTGACGACGACCAGTCGATATACTCCTGGCGCGGTGCCAGGCCTGAAAACCTGCTTGCTTTGAAAGAGGACTACCCTAATCTTCGGGTGATCAAGCTTGAGCAGAACTATCGCTCCAGCCAACGTATTCTTCGAAGCGCAAATGCTGTTATCAGCCACAACCCGCATGTATTCGAAAAAAAATTGTGGAGCGATCTCGGCCTCGGGGATCCGCTACGGGTCTCGGTGTGCAAGCACACACTCGATGAGGCCGAATGGGTTGCCGCCGAAATTTTGACCCGACATTTTCAAAAAGATACTCGCTGGGGAGATTTCGCCATCCTGTATCGCAGTAATTTTCAGTCCAGACCTTTCGAACAAGCTCTGCGCGAAAAGCAGATTCCTTACAAAATCAGTGGCGGCAGTTCCTTTTTTGACAAAGTAGAAATCAAGGACATGCTGGCCTACCTTAAATTGCTCGTCAATCCTGACGATGACACAGCTTTTCTTCGCTGCATCAATACGCCCCGGCGAGAGATTGGCCCGACTACTCTTGCCAGATTAGGAGAACACGCCCGCAACAGAACGATCAGCCTGTTCGCGGCTTGCCATGATATCGGCCTGGAAACCCAACTTAGCGGTCGACCGTTACATCGTTTACAACGATTTGCTAACTGGTTGACGCTGACTGCCGACAATGCAGAACGGGGTGACACTCTGGCTGTCATCAAGGGTCTCTTTGACGATATCGACTATGCCGACTGGGTAGAAAAACAACACGATGCTCCGCCAAAATGGCAGCGGGCATTGGAAAACACGCAGGAACTAATGGCATGGATCGAGCGTTTGCTCACCGATGAAAATCAGAAAGAGCAACCTCTATCCGAAGTAGTACGCTCGTTATGCCTGCATGACATGCTCTCGCGCCAAGACGATGAATCCGATGACAATCAGGTTCAGATGATGACTTTGCACTCGGCAAAAGGACTC
Organism: Granulosicoccus sp.; assembly: GCA_045106475.1. Taxonomy (GTDB): domain Bacteria; phylum Pseudomonadota; class Gammaproteobacteria; order Granulosicoccales; family Granulosicoccaceae; genus Granulosicoccus. The sequence continues at coordinate 23,692 of JBGCEO010000048.1, read as the reverse complement.
GAATACCCTCATGTATTCATGGTGGGGATGGAAGAAGACCTCCTACCTCATCGCAATAGTATTGAAGCAGACACGATTGAAGAAGAACGCAGGCTCGCCTATGTGGGGATGACAAGAGCCAGACACACCCTGACCTTCACGCGTTCTCGTGCCCGCCAGCAGTTTGGAGAAACCTCTGCCTGTGAAGCAAGCCGCTTTCTCGATGACCTTCCTCAGGAGGACGTTATTTTCATGGGAGAACTCAATACTGCCAGCGCAGAACAAACCCGGGCAACCGGCAAAGATGCACTAAAAGGTCTAATGGATCTTTTGGCTAATGATTGAGTCCAAAAGGTGATTGGATTGTTTTGCATTGATTCATGGTTTTGCACCAATACGTAATGCGATAGACACATGAAACCACGTATTAGTGCGCTTGGTGCCGCTACACGAATTTAGGGCTGCAGCTTGAAAATTGCAAAGGATGGCATATGTTCTGCGTCTGAACGTTAATTCGCCCAGCAAATTGTTTCGGTTGTGTCAGCACTTCGGCACAATTGCGTTAGTTACTGATAATCAGCAAAAAAACACACTATGGCGCAAAGAAAAGTCGAAGATTCGGTCATCGTAGAATCAGAAACGAGTGATAAGAGCAGTGATGACTCTCCCGGTACCGGACTGGTGATACCTGATCAGAGCCTGCCTAATAAACTGCTACTGCTGCCAATATTCGAAAGACCTTTCTTTCCGGCCCAGGTTCAACCTCTGGTTATAGACGAGGACCCTTGGGAAGAAACCTTTTCCAGGCTTGCAAAAATGGATCACCATCTATTGGGGCTATGCTACGCGGGCGAACAGGATGAGCAGGCAAACGCATCTCCTGCAGATTTTGCCGATACCGGTTGTGCCGTGCGATTGCACAACGTTGTACGCGGCAACGGTAAAATACAATTCATTGCGCAAGGTATGCAGCGGTTTCGTATTGATGGATGGATAAGCAAGAAAGCACCGTTTGCTGCGGAAGTATCTTATCCCGAAGAAAAGCTACGCAACACTCCCGAAATCAAAGCCTATGCAATGGCGCTAATTCAGGCTATCAAGGAACTCATTCCGCTTAATCCGTTATACAACGAGGAACTCAAGAACTTTCTCAACCACTTTAACCTGAATGATCCATCACCTCTTGCTGACTTCGCGGCAGCTATTACAACAGCGCCCGGACCCGATCTACAGCTTATTTTGGATACCATTCCTCTGCAAAAGCGGATGGAGCGTGTACTTGTATTGCTGCACAAGGAACTGGAAGTCGCGCGCCTGCAGGCAGAGATTCGTTCAGAAGTTGAACAAAAGATGTCTAAACATCAGCGCGAGTTCTTTCTACGCGAAGAACTCAAGGTCATACAGCGCGAATTGGGTATCGCAAAAGATGATCGCACATCAGATATCGATGAGTTTCGCAAACGTATGGAAAAGCGTAACCCTCCGGAGCATGCGAAAAAACGATTTGATGAAGAAATAAACAAGATGTCGATTCTCGAAACCGGCTCGCCGGAATACGGAGTCACGCGTAACTACGTGGATTGGTTAAGCTCAGTGCCATGGGGCAACTACTCCAAGGACAAGCTATCACTGCGCAGCGCCAAGACGATCCTGAATCGTGATCATGCCGGGCTTGAAGATATCAAAGAACGTATACTCGAATTCCTCGCCATGGGCTCGTTCAGAGGCGAAATCAGTGGCTCCATCCTGCTCTTCGTTGGCCCACCCGGTGTTGGAAAAACATCCATTGGCAAATCCATAGCAGAATGCCTTGGTCGAAAGTTCTATCGCTTTAGTGTGGGCGGCATGCGTGATGAGGCAGAAATCAAGGGTCATCGGCGCACCTACATTGGAGCAATGCCCGGAAAGCTGATACAAGCTTTAAAGGATGTAGACGTATCCAACCCAGTCATCATGCTCGATGAAATTGACAAGATGGGTAGCTCATATCAGGGTGACCCGGCATCAGCCATGCTTGAGGTGCTAGACCCGGAGCAAAACAGCGAATTTCTTGACCACTACCTGGACTTGAGGGTGGATCTTTCCAAAGTCCTGTTTGTTTGCACGGCTAATCAGCTGGATACCATTCCTCGCCCACTACTTGATCGCATGGACGTCATACGTTTGGGTGGCTATATAGCTAGTGAAAAACTCGAAATCGCTAAAAAACACCTATGGCCGCGCCTGCTAGAACGAAACAACGTAAAACCGAGTCAGGTAAAGATTTCAGATTCGGCTGTTAAAGCACTGATTGAAGGTTACGCACGAGAAGCAGGTGTCAGGAGCTTGGAAAAGCTATTGCATCGTGTGTTGCGAAAGTCGGTTGTGAAGCTTCTTGGCAAAACTAAATCTGTCAGCGTTAGCGGCCGAAATCTGGTCGAATTCGTGGGTGAGCCGCCTTTTCGGGTTGAAAAACAATTGGGCGGAGTTGGCGTGATAACCGGGTTGGCCTGGACAGCGATGGGCGGCGCAACCTTACCTATCGAAGCAACTAGGGTTCACTCACGTGACCGAGGGTTAAAACTCACTGGTCAGTTGGGCAAAGTCATGAACGAGTCTGCGCAGATCGCTCACAGTTATGTCACCACCAACAGTGAGAAATTTGGTGTAAGCGAAGATTGGTTCATGTCTAACTTTCTGCATCTGCATGTGCCTGAAGGTGCAACACCCAAAGATGGGCCAAGTGCCGGCATCAGCATGACCAGTGCGCTTCTTTCACTAGCGTTGAACAAACCTGTAAAAAAATCTTTTGCAATGACAGGAGAAATCACGCTGACGGGTGAAGTATTGCCCATCGGTGGTGTGCGCGAAAAACTGATAGCGGCAAGGCGGCTAGGAATCAGGGAGGTTATACTGCCCGAAGGCAATCGACGCGATGTCACTGAACTACCCAAACACATATTGACCGGCCTCAAGATTCACCACGCCAGTCAATACGATGATGTGTTTGCGCTGCTGTTCAAGTCAAAACGAAAGTAAACCTCAACAGTGTTCGACCTATCGCCCCGCTCGTGGACGATAGGTCCATGCGAGGCGAGCAACAATATCAGGAGTGGTATCAATCTCAATGTCCTCACTGATTGACAGCTCAACAGTCTGATCGCCTGCCGTAAGATAACGAATACCTACCGTCAAGCTGATGGCTGGATCTCCAAGCTCTCTCAGGGCACTGACGTAAAACGGCGTATGCCAATCCAGTTGCGTTAAAGCCCGCCAACGATGAGAGTACACAAACTGAGCGCCCAGGGAACCATAAGCGACCCATTGTTTCTGGCGAGCAAATTTCTCACTTTTACCTACATATAAAGCACCGATTGCAGCGGCGGTTCGCCATCTGCCTCCGTTGCTGTAAACGGGTGTCTGAATATCCAGATACAGGTCTGACTCACCGCTACCACTAAGTTCTTCAGCGCTTCCGGTGGGCAACTTAATGCCCAATCGAACAATGCTCCGTGCATATTCAGAGCGTGCATCCGGTGAGCATGCCAATGATCTTTGTAACGACAACTGCACATCGCCTAAACCACTTTGAGGGGAACTGATGTCATGCTGTTTACCCTGCAAATTCTCGTAGCTGTAACTCAATCTGGAGTAAGGCGCATCACCTCGGCTTGCATCAGGAAGACCAAAAAAACGATGCCAGTCATCAATTGCGCGATCAAACTCACCTCCATTGTGGGCAATGAAAGGGATAAGCGCTTCCGCCTGCCAACAAGCTGATATACGCTGTTTATAGCGAAAGCCGAGTTCAGTCGATTCGCCATCCAGCAACAAGACTTCATCACCACTTGAACCTCCCATAAACTGATTGGAATGCTCTAACGACAATTGCCACTCATGTGTTTCTACGGGCCTGGAAGCTACAGCAGGCAATCCGAACACAGCGTTGTAGGCATGCTGTGATTTGTGTTGGAAAAAGGCTGATTCATCACCTTGCCCCGCATGTGCGCCGCTTGTCAGCAGCAACAAAGCGACAGCATACGGTTGTACACAGCGACAACAATCGACCCAATTCATGTTTAAACAGCGTGCTCGCAGTCTAGCAACCCGGCTGAGCCAGTGTTCTCAAGATAACGCCAAATCTAAGCAGACAGCCGGCCCTTGTTGAAAGCGAGAAGCGGTGTGAGATCATCTGCAAGCCTACCATCAACCTATATCTCGCGACCCAATTCAGTTTTAACTCTTTCAGCGCTGTTACGGGCGTTGGCTGATGCAGGACTTATAGCCAAAACCTGTTCAAAAGCTTGTAGGGCCGCTTCCAGATTTTGCTCGCGCATGAAGATAAGTCCAAGACCCGAGATAGCACCGAAATGCCGCGGCTCTAAAGCCAATGTTTCTCTTATATCGGCAACAGACAAATCATTATTACCCATCAAATAGTAGATGGTAGCGCGTTTGTTCCATGCTTCAGCATAGTTTGGAGTACCGTCGATCAGCTGTGTCGAGAGTTTAAGGGCTAATTCCATTTGCCCAACTTCCATCGCACGGCTAACCTGAGAGATCAGAAATTCAGAAGAATCATCTGGCGCATCTAGCCAATGCTGCCAAATCTGAGACTCGATCTCACTTGCCTGGGCTGCACTCGTTGCAACCAACAGTTGATCGAAAAGTTCGGGTAACTCTTCAGCCCTCTGGTCTGCACTTAACTGCACTGAGCACATCAAAACAATGGAGCTGACAATCAACAGGAATGAGAGACGCAACCTTTGCTGGTAATGTGCCAGAGAAGCAGCAGCTAGTCGCTGATTAGTGGCTGCCATCGCAAGATTTCTAAAGACATTCATCGGAGTGCCTCTTCGCCTCAGTTACCAGTAGTCTATACGTATACTACGACGCTATCCAAGCACGAGCTGTTACGCGCATCCTCACATAGGGTCTGAACCGTTGACCATTCCAGCAAGAGCACTCGCTTCGCGATAACCCGGAATCTTTTCGCCGCTGTCTGTGTAGATGAGTGGAGTGCCACGCAATCCAACCTGCTCCGCCAATGCAACGTGCAGTTCAATAGGATTAGCACAAGTCTTTGGATCAATCTTGCCTCCTGCTTTGGCGTTGGTCATTGCTTCTTGCGGGTTTTCTGCACACCAGACACTTTCAAGATCTTTGTGTGCTTGCGAACCTAAGCCTGCTCGCGGGAAAAGCAAATAACGAACACGAACGCCTTCGTCTAGAAGTGTGTCAAGTTCAGCATGCAATCTGCGGCAATACCCGCAGCTGATATCGGTAAACACCGTAATCGAACGCGTCGACGGTTGCTCTGGTTCGTAGATGAGCATATTTTCTTCACCCATCTCCTTGATCAAGGACATGTGGATGCCCCCCAGGCGAGCATCTGTCAGGTTCACTCGATCTCTAAGTTGAATGAGGCTGCCGTCTATCAGATATTCTGCGGATTCATCAAGATAGTATATCTGGCCATCCGTTATCAGCTCATATAAGCCCGGCAGCGGAGTTTCAGTAAGGCTGGTGACGCTTATACCTGGTAGAACGTCTGATAGACGCTCTCCCACCTCGTCAAGTGTTGATTCAGCATTGGCTGCTGAGCCTAAACCAGCAAGCAGCACAGAGAGCACCGCGAACAAAGGGAAACGATTCAAAAGTCTATTCATGGTTTAAATCCGCAGGAACCAAGCCACTATGGCTGAATTCATGTTGTAAAGTTCAATTTTCAGGTATTTTTAGAGAGTTGTAACATACTATCCCCTCGGGTGATGGCTACGATGCAAAGACTTTAGTCTTTCGCGTGCCACATGCGTGTAGATTTGGGTTGTCGAGAGGCTACTATGACCCAGCAAAAGTTGCACCACGCGCAAATCAGCGTCATGGTTAACCAAATGGGTAGCGAAAGCATGACGCAATATATGTGGCGACAATGTTATTCGAATGCCTGCATTGAGACCATGAGCGCGAATGCGGTGCCAAAAGGCTTGCCGGGTCATCGCTGAGCCCCGTATTGACAAAAATAGATCATCAGTACGGGTACGCACAAGTGCAGGTCTGGTTAGCTTCATGTACTTACTCAGCCAATCGCAGGCAACATCACCCATCGGTATCAGACGCTCCTTGTTTCCCTTACCCCAAACTCTGATAACCCCCTGTTGCAGATTGATCTGATCGACACTCAGACTGACCAACTCAGAAACCCGCAGACCACATCCGTACAGCAGTTCGAGCATCGCGCGATCACGCATACCAAGATCATCGCTCAGTACAGGCGCGCTTAAGAGAGCTTTAACCTCTGATTCGGTCAACACTTTTGGCAGCGGACGCCCAATAGCAGGTGATCGAATCAGCGCGGTCGGATTCTCCTTGATCAGTCCTTCGCGTATGCTCCATGCGTAGAAGCGCCGCAAAGAGGACAGGAGTCTAGCCGCACTGCGGGCGCTACTACCGTTGCTTACCCGCCCTGCCAAACAGGTCATGATATCGCTGCGTTCGACTTGTAATAGTCCTTTGTCAGGGGTTTGCAGAGATAAGGCAAATGCCCTGAGATCACTACCGTATGCGCTTATCGTGTTATCGCTCAAGCCCTGCTCTACCAATTGGCTATCGGCAAATCGTTGCAGTAGGGATTTATCTTCTTTCGATAAATCTACCGCAGGTTTTACTTTTTTAGCACGCGTTTTCTGTGACTTGGCGTTAGCATAGGGTTTAACCATTAGACAAGGATACACATGAAACAGCCGGCGCGTATCCAAAGCGACTCTGACCCCAATGCAATTACAATCGAAGAGGCACGTTCGCGAATAACCAAATCTATCCAGCTTGATCTGGATACTGAAATCATCGCAATCGAGAATGCCAAAGGCCGAATTTGTGCAGTCGATGTCGTGTCGCCCATGTCAGTGCCATCATTCCGGGCATCAGCAATGGATGGATACGCTGTGCGTGTCGCAGAGTGCAATTCGGTGCTTACAGTGCGCGGAAAATCATTGGCTGGACACCCTGGCAGCGATATGCTGGACGTATCAAGTTGCCAACGCATAACCACCGGCGCACGAGTTCCTGATCAAGCAGATGCTGTAGTGCAACAGGAAAACGTCACAGTCGTTGGTGATCAGATTAAGATCAATCAGGCACCCACAGTAGGGTTACACATCCGCGAACCAGGTACTGATAGCAAAGTCGGTTCACCACTGATAAAAAGCCCCTGCAGAATTGGCGCAGCCGAAATCGCACTCGCCGCTGCGCACGGTATCAGCAGCATAGAGGTTAAGCGACCTCTCAGTGTTGCAATTTTTTCAACAGGTGATGAACTCTGCACACCGGGGACTAGCCTGAACAAAGGACAGATATTCGATGCAAACCGACCTCTGATCAATGCCCTGTTGGCAAGCAGCGCGGTCAATGTCATTGATCTTGGCATCTGTGCTGACTCTAGGCAGGCGTTGGAAGAGATCTTTGCAAGATCGGAAAACGCCGATTTGCTCATATCAAGTGGAGGAGTCTCGGTGGGTGAAGCGGACCACGTCCGCTCAGTGCTTGAATCGCATGGCAGCGTTGCCCTATGGAAAATTGCAATGAAGCCTGGTCGACCATTAACCTTTGGCTTTTACCGCGAACAGCAACCCTATTTTGGCCTGCCTGGAAACCCGGTATCTGCAGCTATAACCTGCCTGCTGTTCGTCAAGCCCGCCATCAACCATCTTTTAGGGCTATCAGAGGTACTACCACCGCCAATGCAATTGCCTTTAAAGGGTCAGTTGATAAAAAACCCGGGGCGAACCGAATATCAGCGCGCATTTATGAGCATCAGCGAGGAAGGCTTTTGGTATGTAGCAACGACAGGACTGCAGGACTCGCATGTGCTGAGCTCATTACATCTGGCAAACTGCCTGATAGAGCTGCCAACCGATTCCATGGGAGCCAGCGATGGGGATCTTGTTCAGGTTTACCCTTTCACGCACTTTGCTGAGCCGAAGCTTTAGAGCAAGGTTCGAACACCTATGCTCGAATCGGGTGATTAGACAGAGATAAACTGCATCATTTCCAAGGAAGGGCAGCAAAAGCCGCCCTTCCTCGCATTGCGGACATTAGTCCAACAACGTTACTTCTTCTTAGCGCGAGCTTTTTTCTTACTGGCTCGCTTCTTTCCAGAGGCTTTCTTCTTAGAAGCCTTTTTCTTGGAAGCTTTTTTCTTGCCAGCGGCCTTTTTCTTACCGCGAGCCTTCTTTTTGCCAGCAGCTTTCTTCTTGCCGCGTGCCTTTTTCTTGCCCGCTGCCTTCTTCTTGGTACTGCGTTTCTTCTTGCTAGCAGCCTTCTTCTTTCCAGCTGCCTTCTTTTTGGTACTGCGTTTCTTCTTGCTAGCGGCCTTCTTCTTTCCAGCTGCCTTCTTCTTGGTAGCGCGCTTCTTACCGCGAGCCTTCTTCTTTCCAGCTTTTGCAGGTTTCGCTGCTGCTGGCTTACTGATACGAGCCATGGTTTAACTCCTGACTATGAGTTGATAAACAAAAAAACAGGAGCCATGACGCCGGACTCCCAATCAGTCGAACAGACTGCTACCTATATTCGATAACAAGATCAACCGTCAAATCATCAAATCTTGAACAACTAATCACTGCTATCGGACCAAACACCTGACTTCAAAAGTTAAAATCAGGCAAACAAATTCTCTTACAAAGTTTACATAGCATGCAATAAACTTTTGCGCATTGTCCACATAGTGCATAAACATTTCAACTGCAAGTTGTAAATGATTTAAAAAACTTCTTGCGAAACTATAGCTAATGCTATGCAAATTGTACGTAAAAAGAACAATCAAACGTATCGCACGTGTCGTGCCTGTTTTAATTTCATCTGCGTATACAGTGTAATAACGATAACAAGCCTATCAACATGCAAAACAGTTCATCAAGCCTCTCTATGCTATTTCGACGAAGCGCTGCATTTCTTTATGATTGCTTTTTACTGATAGCACTTTTCTTTGTTATCACTGCCGCTGTCATTGCTCTTAATGATGGACAAGCGATCCAACATTTCTTGTACAAAGTGTTTCTATTTCTTGTTGGATTTATATTCTTTGACTGGTTTTGGCGTCATGGAGGACAAACGTTGGGTATGCGTGCTTGGCGTATTCGAGTTGAAGGAAAAAACACAGCTGTACTTACTCGAAAACAGTCTATGAAGCGCTATTTTTGGGGCGTAATTCTGTTTGGAATCACACTGCTCTACCTACCGATATCAAAACGCAGTGAAGCGTTACATGACACATTTAGCAACACAAAAATAGTCTTTTATAACAAATAGTTAGAGTATTAATTGTGTTTTGCAGCAGTAGCAGAGAATCAGTGTTAGAACACTAGCTTGTGCGCTTTATACCGACAATTGCAACACCTAAAAAGCAAATAAGCGGCAGCAGTGCACTCAATGCCGGAGTAAGACCGTTTGCAAGCGCTAATTGAGTTAGCAGCTTGTTCAAAAGCACGTATACGATACCCAACATGATACCTATAAAGATCTTCTGACCTGCTCCTCCCGAACGTTGCGATGCAAAGACGAAAGGCAGCGATAACATCAACATCACAAGCGTTGATAGAGGACTTGCGATCTTTACCCAAAAAGCCAACTCAATACGCCTGCTATCAAGTTGATTGTCATTCAAGTAACGCACTTGATCATAAAGATTTTTTGCCGAAAGACTCTCAGGAGACACCGAAATACTCTTCAAAACATCTGCGCTAACAAGTTCAGGAACATCAAAATCTGTTGCAGATTTATTTGAAGTGACGGAATTCCGACGTACATATTCCTTCCATAACACTGTCTCAACTCTTTCAGTAACAACACCAGAACCAGTCAAATTTGTAATCCCGATGTCCTCAAGTAGCCAATCATCGTTCAGTAAACGAGCTCGAGCAGCACTTAAAGCCATTTTCAATACGTTGTTTTCAAAGCGATGAACAGTCACATCAAGCAAGGTAAAATCGGGCATTACAGTGCCAATATTGACAAAATGATCTGCAGATTTAAGCCACAAACCGCGGCTTCCTTTAACCGACAAACGTTTTTCCAATGCTGTTAAACGCAATTCTTCAGCGATTTGCTCAGCACGAGGCATGATGGTCTCACCCAGAAGTGCTATCAACAGCATTAGGCCTACGCCTGTTATGACCACTGCTCGAATGATGCGTGCTCCGGACACTCCAGCGGCGCGCATAACGGTCAATTCACTATTGGAAGCCAATGCACCTAAACCCAGAAGACTACCCAACAGCACCGCTGGTGCGAACAGCAAGTACGCCTTACCAGGAATCGTTAAAAAAACATATTGCGCCGCACTGGCTACGGTGTAATTACCCTTACCAACATCATCAAGCTCACTGATAAACGCAAAAATACTTGCCAAGGCAACTAGAGTCATCAATACCAGCAAACTTGTCAGCAAAATAGACCGGCCGATGTAGCGATCAAGTATTCCAAACATCATGCAGCCCTCATCTCTGCGGTTTGGGGAGTCCGACCAAGACCTCCCAGCAGTGTCTGCCACCCCATCCGTTTCGCCAGTAGCAGCACAATAAGTAACGCAACAAGCAGGTGTACCGGCCACAGTCCGACCCATGCAGGAATAGTCTCAGCCGCTATCCACTTGCGCATCAAGACCAGCAGATTGGCGTAGGGAATATAGATAAGAATGGCTATGGCGATCTTGCCAAAGCGCCCTTGGCGAGGAGATGTATAGCTCAAGGGGACCGCCAGCAACGCCAAAAGAAGAGCGGCCAAGGGTATTGAAACCCGCCACTGAAGCTCTGCCTGATCAGCAGGATCTCCAGTGCCCCACAATTGTGACAAATGCTTGCCTTTGACAATCAATCTTGGTTCACCGGCGGCTTCGCGAGGTCGCAGCACGCCCTGACGTTTGAACTCAGTGACCGTGTATTGTTCATCACCAGGTCTGCCTACAGTGGTTTGCCCATCTGTGAAAATCAGATATTCGTCTCCGCTTTCCGGATCGATCTGATAGGTTGCGATGCGCGCTGAGTCGATTGCCGGTATCGAGTCCTGCTTCTGCCGATACATGAATACATCATTGAACTGGGTGCGTTCAGCATTACTTTGCCGTGCGAAAAATACCGTGTTGCCATCTGCAGACTCGATGAATTTGCCGGGCGTCACCAGGCTCAGCGCTGATTGATCACGGATTGATTGCTTCAGATTTTGTTCATATCGGGCCGCCCATGGCGACGCGAAAATGGTTAATGCCGTGATGGTTAGAACACCTAGTAGTCCAATAACCGCTGTCGGCCTGAGTAGATCGAACCAACCGACGCCGCAAGCCTGCATAACGGACATCTCGTTATCACGATAAAAACGCCCGTGCGCCAAAAGGATGCCCAAGTAGAGACCAAGCGGAATCAATGTAACCAATAAACTGATTGACTTGACGCCAACCAGGATCAGTAGCATATCGGCTTGAATAGAGCCATCAGTAACGCGAGACAGGCTGCGTCCAAGTACATTGCCGATCATGATCACCAGCAATACGATAAGTACTGCCAACCATGTCAGCAGCATTTCCTTCATCAGATAACGATCAAGTATTCGCATGTGGATCATTTTATATAATGCTGTCGCAGCCCACCATGAGCAGTACCGCGCGGTACCCGCTCACCGACGTGCAGTCCGGCAGCAAGTTTGACGAAACAGTACACTAGAGCTTGTACAAACATAATATCCTGTGCACCAGAGCTACGGTTAACTCTGTAGCAGGAACACTAGAACAGGCTGCGCCTATTCGCCACTCTGTCATCAAAGGTTGTAATTACATGCAAATTCGAATTCTCAGCCGCATACCGGCAACAACAGAAAATTCTTGCCAACTGCTTACCTTGTTTGCGGACGGCAAACTCAAGGGTGCAGCTCGAAAAATCGATCAGGATTCAGAAGGATTAATAAAAAAGCTCTTTGCCAACGGTGATTTCAACGCAGAAAAAGATCAAACGCTGGTACTGCACGATGTAAAGGGAGCGCAATCGGGTCGCATTCTGCTAGTGGGCCTGGGAGATCGTAAAACCGCCAACGGGCAAACCTGGAGAAGCGCCTGTGATGCCGCTGCAAAGGCCCTGCTAGCCACACCGGCAACGATTGCCATCAGCGATTGTCTGGTGAGCACGACGATTGATTCGCTTTCAGAGCAAGACATGGCAAAGCAGCTGACACAAGCCATCGTTGCCAATGCCTACAATTTCACGCTACATCCGAAGAAGAAGCAGACCAACGCTCCTCAACTCGAGACTCTCGCTCTCACCACTGAGCGAAAAAAGATTGATGCTGTATCGGTAGCAACCCACCGGGGGCTTGCTATCGGCAATGGCATGGCCGCGGCGCGTGATCTTGGCAATCTGGCACCCAATATATGCACGCCAGCCTACCTGGCGAAAACCGCACAGGATCTGGATGATCGTTTTCCGATGCTTTCCACACAGATTCTGGACGAGACAGATATGGAAGAACTTGGGATGGGCGCTTTCCTCGCAGTCTCGCAAGGAAGCAGGCAACCCGGGAAAATGATTGTTATGAACTATCAGGGTCGCAAACGGGCAGGATCACCGATTGTGTTTGTTGGCAAGGGTGTAACGTTTGACACTGGTGGTATCTCGATCAAATCCTCAGATGGCATGGATGAAATGAAATACGATATGTGTGGTGCAGCCAGCGTTTATGGAACCATGCAGGCCATCGCTGAACTCGAACTAGACGTCAATGCAATCGGGCTAGTAGCTGCTGCTGAGAACATGCCAGATGGTGACGCAGCTAGACCCGGCGATGTTGTCACCACCATGTCCGGCCAAAGCGTCGAAATTCTAAACACTGATGCTGAAGGCAGGCTAGTGCTGTGCGACGCCCTGACCTATGCTGAACGTTTTAAGCCAGCAGCAGTTATAGACATGGCAACCTTGACCGGTGCGTGTGTCGTAGCCCTGGGTAATGTTACAAGTGCCGTGTTTGGCAATCATCAAGGCACTATCGATGAATTGCTTGCGGCTGGCCAACAAAGCGGCGATCGCACGTGGCAGTTGCCTTTGTGGGACGAATATCAAAGTCAACTTGACTCAAATTTTGCGGATATTGCCAATATTGGTGGCAGGGCGGCCGGTGCCATTACCGCAGCCTGTTTCCTTTCGCGCTTTGCCGGTGCTTATCATTGGGCACATCTTGATATAGCTGGAATAGCCTGGAAAAGCGGTAAGGAAAAAGGCGCAACTGGCAGACCGGTCCCACTGTTGATGCAATATGTGTTCAACAGGTTGAAAGGATGACTCGAGTCGATTTTTACGTTCTTAGAGGTCATGATCGCCTGGAGCGACTGTTATTAATCTGTAAATTGGCCGAAAAAGCCGTCGGGCGAGGCCAAAAGGTTTTCATCTACAGCCAAAATGATGATGATCTGCGCGATCTGGACACATCATTATGGGATTTCCGCGCGATGAGCTTCGTTGCCCATCAGCTTATCGAGCCAGGCAGATTATTAAGTTCTACTGATTCAGATCCAGTTCATCTTTCCGGCGGCGAACCTGGGATGGACAGAAATCTTTTGATCAATCTTGAGCTCGATGTTCCTTCTTTTTTCAGCCGGTTCGAACGAACACTGGAGGTGGTAAACGAGGATCCCGCGATTCAAACACCCGGACGTAACCGTTATCGCTTCTATAAACAACGGGGTTATCCACTACAACATCACAAAATGTAGACCTATACTCTGGATAAGCATTGCAAATCGACTTGTTTTTTTATTTGCATTCAGAATTGGCCCGTACATGGAGACCAAGCGTGGCTTTGAAAGAAGATGATCTGCCGATACTTAACGATGTTGTCCGTTCCGGTGATGAATCCATTATTCAATCGACTCGATTGGAACGCGTGGGAATAGACAGGCTGGATTCAGATTCCACCGCGCCTTTGCATTTCGAGCTGCCTGCCCATCTTCAATTGGATACGCAAGCCTACGATATCGATCTGGATGAAACGCTAGAACTGGATGAGCACGGCACCGCCTACTTCGATAAATTACTCGCTAATCAAAACGACGAACACGATAGCTTCTGGCGTGAGCCTGCCGAGTCTCATGGCCTGTTGAGCACAAGGCATCCTGTCGATTCCAAAGAAAACACCGGCCCGGAAAATCTCGTTGACAATCAACTGGAGCTTTTGATCGATGAAATCATCGACAAACACATCGTGACACTGCGCACTGATTTGCGGAACTTGTTACTGCGCGCACGCAAACTACCCTAGTTGTGCCCTGACGTGCGGCCCTGAAGTACACTACGCAGATGGAAAAGACATACAACCCCAAAGCCATCGAAGAACGCTGGTACGACACCTGGGAAAAAAACGGTCACTTTGCCCCGCAGGGTGACGGAAAACCCTACTGCATCATGATCCCGCCTCCAAATGTCACCGGCACTTTGCATATGGGACATGCCTTTCAGGACACCATTATGGATGCCCTGATTCGTTATCACCGTATGCTTGGAGACAGAACGCTTTGGCAGCCAGGCTGTGACCATGCCGGTATAGCTACGCAAATGCTGGTCGAACGCCAACTAAACAAAGAAGGTAAAACGCGCCATGACCTTGGTCGCGAGGCCTTTCTTGACCGTGTCTGGAAATGGAAGGAGGAATCGGGTGGCACCATCACTCGACAACTAAGGCGCCTAGGTGCATCACCGGACTGGTCTAAAGAGCGCTTCACCATGGATGACGGCATGTCTGACGCCGTTAGCGAAGTATTTGTCAAACTGCATGAAGACGGGCTGATTTATCGAGGCAAGCGACTGGTGAACTGGGACCCGGTACTGCATACGGCCCTATCCGATCTGGAAGTACTCAGTGAGGAAGAAAACGGATCGCTTTGGCATTTTCGATATCCCCTGAGCGACGGTTCTGGCTCGGTTGTCATAGCCACCACCAGACCCGAAACCATGCTTGGCGATAGCGCAGTCGCGGTTCATCCAGAAGATGAACGGTTTAAGGCACTCATAGGCAAGAGCATTACCTTGCCTTTAGTAAACCGAGAAATTCCGATTGTTGCTGATGATTATGTTGATCCGGAATTTGGCTCTGGTTGCGTAAAAATCACCCCGGCACATGATTTTAACGACCATGCCCTAGGTCTTCGTCACTCTCTCCAAGTCATAAATGTGATGACAGATGATGCGGCCATGAATGATCAGGTGCCGGCTAAGTATCAAGGGTTGGATCGTTATGATGCTCGCAAACTTATCGTTGCGGATATGGATGCAGCGGGGTTATTAGTCGAAGTTAAACCTCACAAGCTGATGGTGCCAAGAGGCGATCGCTCGGGCGCGGTAGTTGAGCCTTATCTCACCGATCAGTGGTATGTCGATCTGACCCGTGAGGTACAGGAAGATGGGCGTCCAGGCGGTCATAGTGCCATCATTCAACCATCGCTGGATGCTGTGTCCAGCGGCAAAATCAATTTCGTACCGAACAATTGGAGCCGCACCTACAATCAATGGCTGGAGAACATTCAGGATTGGTGCATCAGCCGCCAGATTTGGTGGGGACACAGAATTCCTGCCTGGTACGACGATGCGGGAAACATCTATGTTGCCAAAGATGAGGCTGCTGTCCGGCAAAAATATGCGTTAGCCGACGAGCTTCACCTTGTCCAGGATGAAGATGTTCTCGATACATGGTTTTCATCTGCCCTCTGGCCATTCAGCACACTGGGCTGGCCGGAAAAGACGGATGACCTTAAAACTTTTTATCCTGGATCGGTACTGGTAACCGGTTTTGACATCATCTTTTTCTGGGTCGCGCGAATGATCATGTTTGGCACTCGGTTCATGGACGGAGAGGTTCCGTTCAAAGATGTTTACATCCACGGCTTGGTTCGTGATGCATCCGGTCAGAAAATGTCCAAATCCAAAGGCAATGTGCTTGATCCGCTCGACATAATTGATGGTATCGAGCTAGAAGCACTGGTTGCAAAGCGCACAGCCAACTTGATGCAAGATCACAAGGCGGCAGAGATCGAAAAACAAACTCGCAAGGAGTTTGCTGACGGTATTCCGGGCTTCGGCACCGATGCCCTGCGCTTTACTTTTGCATCACTTGCATCAAATGGCCGGGACATCAGATTTGATCTCAAGCGTGTCGAGGGCTATCGAAATTTCTGCAACAAACTTTTTAACGCTACGCGCTACGTGTTGATGAACACCGAGGATCTGGATCCTAGCGATGTTCCTGATGTTCGAAATCCCATTGATCGTTGGATCATCAGCCGTTTGCAACAGACAGAGGCTGCCGTTGCATTGCACATAGGTGAATACCGCTTTGATCTGGCAGCCACTGCGCTCTATGAATTCATCTGGAACGAGTACTGTGACTGGTATCTGGAATTGGCAAAACCCATTCTCACAGGAGAGTCGAGCGACGCTGAAAAACAAGCTACTCGCATAACACTTGTTGAAGTCCTTGAGACAACGCTTCGCCTTGCTCATCCTTTCATGCCCTATATCACAGAGGAACTATGGCAACAGCTCGCACCGCTGGCAAGCAAGTCGGGGCCAACTATCTCACTACAGCCCTACCCTGTTGCTGATCAGGATCTCATTGATCAACAGTCGCTCGATGAGATCGAGTGGGTCAAGCAAGTGGTTATGGGTGTTCGACGAATTCGCTCCGAAATGAATATAAACCCAGGCAAACGATTAGCACTCAATCTTGCCGATGCCAGCTCGTCAGATCACGAAAAATTGAATTGCCATCAAGACCTGCTTATTTTTCTTGCCCGCCTGGAGAGCATATCGCTACTTCAGGATGACGAGGAAGCCCCCGAATCAGCAGTCGCACTGGTAGATCAACTGAAACTGATGATTCCGATGGCAGGCTTGATCGATAAAGATGCTGAACTTGCCCGCCTTAATAAGGAAACAGAGCGCTTAACCAAAGAGGTAAAGCGACTCAGTGGAAAGCTGGCTAATGCGGGGTTTACTGAAAAAGCACCACCCGCCGTGGTAGAAGCCGAGCAGAAAAAGCTGGATGATGCTCGCTCATCACTCGTTCAAATGGAGCAGCAGCAGCTCAAAATTGCCGCCATGTAGCACTAAGCACTAAGCACTAAGCACTAAGCACTAAGCACTAAGCACTAAGCAACAGGTACTGTACCAGCGTCCATACGAGTAACAGAAAAATCAAGGTTCCGACTAAACCGCCTACAATAAAGTGTATCGGTTTGCCGTGGGTGAAATCCCGTTCGCGATTTTTGCGTGACTGTACTCCGATCATGGCTGCCGCCACGCTTTGCACGACATTCCAGAAGCCTGTACCCGTTCTGGCGTTACTCTGAGTGGGTGGCGCCAGATCACCGGAAGCAGCTTTGTCGTTGCCGCTTGAATCTGCCCTATCGATTTGCCGCGACATCAGAAGCGAATTCCTGCCTTGGCGGAATATGTTCGATAGTCCCCGGTTCTATCTATCTCCAGCGTTAGTGCAAAGCCTAGACTCACCGCCAAACCCACATAGAACTTTTTCTGCTCAAAAGTCTCCTTATTCAGATTAGCTATCGCGTGTGGATCAGCGACACTTCGAACTAACCCGGCCCCTGCATAAGGCGTCAGCACGAGAAATCCTTTCGATACCGTGAGTTCAAGCGCGGAGTTATTAAGATCAAAATCTGTTATTCCCTGTAGCTGACTGTAACTGGCTCGAACTGCCAGGGCCGGTGTTACCACGCCACCATCGATAAGTGCATAGCGCAGCTCTCCTCCAATAATCGAAATATCAGTATCAGGTACAGCGCTTAGGGATGCACCGATATCCAGACCAAAAGGCAACCCTTTGTGAGCATGCAAACGTGGCACCAGCAATTCGCTGCTGCCAAATGACCCATCGCTGGCTTGATCAAACACTGTTGAGTCTATTTCCGTGGAAGACAACTCGACGCCTATATCCAAGCCCAAGCTACCCAGAGCTTCCGCTGGCGCGATACTTTTGTAAGCGGTGGCAGCACTGAGATTTTCGGCGAAACCAATAAACTGCTGCTGCGACAATGCACCAATTGACCCCAAAGATTCTGCACTTGCCAAGGCTGGCAGCCCCATCCCGAGTAATATTAATCTCGACAAAAACGCTATAGGCTTCATTTAATTACTCCCGGGCTCATGACTGGCATTTTCCAGTACTTCCATACTGTTCAACAGAGTTTCTTCAAGCTCGTCAACTTCCTGTCTGGCTAACGCTTCCTGATTCAACAAATCACTCAGCCGCTCCTTCTGGTCTTCATTGTACAACTCCTCTTCGCCAAGTTTCTCTCGCAAACCGGCAAGTAACACTGTGGCTTTCTCCAATGCACGCTCGTGTTTAGTCACCAGTTTGGTTAGCGGTGCAAGTCGAGCACGTCGCTGTGCTTCATCGCGTTTCTGTTGGCGGCGATCAATAGCAGCGGGTTTAGGTAATGAATCACTCTCAGACTGATCAAATGAGGGGCCGTTGGTGTTTTTGACAGATTGTGATTGACTGGTAACCGTCGGTTCTGAAGATTGCCCACGACGTGAAGCCAACCATCGGGCATATCCATCCAGATCATCATCAAAAGGTGCCAAGCCACCATCAGCGACGATCCAAAGAGAATCAACCACGGTACGTAACATGATCCGATCATGTGAAATCACCAGCAAAGCACCTTCAAATGAGACAAGTGCATCGGCCAATGCCTGTCTCATGTCTATGTCAAGATGGTTAGTCGGCTCATCGAGCAGCAGCAGATTAGGGCGAGACTGTACGATCAACGCCAAAGCGAGCCTGGCACGTTCACCACCTGACAAGGTAGCGGCACTTTGCAGTGCCTGATCGCCATGAAACCCGAAACCACCTAAAAAATTGCGCGCCTGAGCATCACTGAGCTCAGGATCATGGGTCTGCAAAGCCTGCAGCGGCGACTGATCTGCCCTGAGCTGGTCAACTTGATGTTGCGCAAAATACCCGATGGATAACTTCTGGGCTGGCACACGAGTTCCTGCCATCAAACTCAAGGAACCTACGAGTGCCTTGACCAGTGTTGACTTGCCTGCACCATTGACACCCAGCAACCCGATGCGATCACCACTTTGTACCGATAAGTTAACCTTGCTCAATACAGCTTCTGCGTCATAGCCAATAGCTGCGCCTTGCAGCACAACCAGTGGACTGGGCATCGTGCCCGGCGTTTGAAAACTGAAAGTAAACGGCGTATCGGCACGCACCGCTTCCGTGTCGCCTAACCTCTCCAGCATCTTCAATCGACTCTGCGCCTGCCGAGCCTTGGTAGCTTTGGCACGAAATCTATCTACAAAGCCCTGCAATTCTTTGCGTCGCTGTTGGGTCTTTTCGTGCAGCGCCTGTTGATTACTCAAGCGAGCCGCACGCCATCGTTCAAACGCCGTGTAGTTGCCTGCGACCAGTGCTACGGTTTGAGCTTCGATATGCAACGTAGTATCGGTTACCGAGTCCAGAAACTCGCGATCGTGCGAAATAAGAATCAGTGTTCCATCACGCTGACGAAGCCAGCTTTCCAGCCATAGCACTGCATCCAGATCAAGGTGGTTGGTTGGCTCATCAAGTAACAACAATTCATTCGGACTAATAAGCGCCTGACCAAGATTCAAACGCATTCGCCAGCCTCCTGAGAATTGTGCCACTGGCCAACTGTGCTGTTCGGTTGCAAAACCCAATCCGTTAAGTAGCGAACCGGCTCGAGACTGCACGGTATAGCCACCGGCCTGATCCAGATCTGCTAACAGGGTGGCCAGCCGTTCGCCTTGGGCTTCATCACACTGAGCTATGTCATGCTGCAATGCACGCACTTTGACGTCACCGTCGATAACATAATCCAATGCAGAACGATCTGATGAGGGAGTTTCCTGTGCAACATGGGTGATGCCCACTTGTTGCTGCAACGATATAGTGCCGGTATCAGGCTCCAAAGTGCCTTGTATCATTGCGAACAGGCTCGACTTACCGGTGCCATTAGCACCCGTCAACCCGACTTTCTGGCCGGCATGGATGACACAACTGACACTTTTGAAAAGCTGTTTTCCGTCGCGCCTACACGCTACATCACTAAAACTGAGCATAAAGATTATTTTACGCCCTAATGCAAACAATTCGTGCAAGCTAGCCAAGGAGTTATTGAAAAAACAAGGTTCTGCTATCATCCCCTGCATCATTAGCTGAGGATTTTCCAGTGATAGGCAAATACACGAGATACACTTGTTTACTGATATCGGCATTGTTGATCAGCAGCTGTGGTATCAACAACATCCCAACCTTCGACGAAGCCGTCAATGGACGATGGAGTGAGGTTCAGAATCAATACAAACGACGTGCTGATCTGGTACCCAACTTGATAAGCACTGTTGAAGGATTCGCCGATCAAGAGCGAGATGTTCTAACCGAGGTAACAGAAGCCAGAACACGGGTTTCGCAAATGAATATTTCTCCAGAAATGCTGACCGATCCAGCTGCGTTCGAGCAGTTTCAGCAAAACCAGGGGGCACTTACATCGGCACTACAGCGCTTGATGGTGGTTGTGGAGGCCTACCCGGATCTGAAATCAAATGAAAACTTCCTCGCGTTGCAACAGCAACTTGAGGGTACTGAAAACCGGATTAGTGTTGCCAGACGGGACTATATTGGCGCAGTGCAGCGATACAATACCGAGCTGCGAACCATTCCTGGGCGCTGGTGGCACCGTTTCATGTATGCAGATATGCAACCCAAGGAGAATTTCACGGTCAGTGCGGCTGATACAGAAAATCCTACGGTAAATTTTGATAACTGAGACACGCGAGTTTACAAAACAATACTGCCTTCGTTTTCTATTCCAAGAGCGATGAGTTGAACAGATCTCTCCCCCATAGCTTTAAGTGCTGCAAACAACTAGGGATGCTGTTCTCCCTGTTGTGTCTTTTGCTTACCGGCGGTCTGCTTTTCGCACAAGAGCAATTCTTCCCGGAATTAACCGGCAGAGTTGTTGATCAAGCTAATTTGCTTGACGCTGCCACCACGCAGTCACTTGATGCCCGGCTGGAAGCGCACGAGCAGGAAACCAGTAATCAACTTGTTATCGTAACTCTGCCATCACTCAATGGATATGAGATCGCTGACTTTGCCAATCAACTAGGCAGGCATTGGCAAATTGGTAGTTCAGAAGAGGACAATGGGATTCTGCTGGTTGTCGCACCCAATGAGCGCAAAGTTCGTATTGAGGTGGGCTACGGGCTCGAAGGTGGACTAACCGATTCTTTATCAAGCATCATTGTGCAACGCGAAATCCTGCCAGCATTTCGCGAAAAACAGTACGCCACAGGCGTGCAAAAAGGCGTCGACGCCATACTCAAAGCCATAGAGGGAGAGTACACGGCACCCAGCAATAGCAGAGGCACTGGTCGAATGCCCGAAAAGCTTGGCTCCTTTATACCGCTGATATTTATCGCCATGGTCGGCATCCCTGAAGTACTGCGTCGTAGTGGTAAACGTAAAGCGGCCAACGGCGCTTTTCCAGCAGGGTTTGGGGGCCTGTTTGCCACACTGGCTAGCGGAAATCTGCTAATCGGTTTAGCCGTAGCAATCGCTGTTTTCCTATTTGTGTATTTCAAAGGCTCTAGCGGTGGTGGATCCGGTGGCTCTAGTCGTGGAGGTTATATCGGCACGGGTGGATTTTCCAACGGCGGTGGATTTGGCGGTGGCGGATTCAGCGGTGGCGGCGGAAGTTTCGGTGGTGGTGGCGCGTCGGGGAGTTGGTGATATGGCCTTTCTAAACGAAGCAGAGAAAGCAGCTCTAGTTGCCAAAATCAATCACGCAGAGAGCAAAACGCACGCAGAAATAGTGACGGTCATTGCGCAACAAAGCGACGGCTATCGTTACATACCGATACTCTGGTCAGCCCTGATTGCGCTCTGTGTACCGGGGATCTATTTCGCCTGGCTCACTGTCAGCACAGGCGGCTGGGTTGTACCCAGCGAAGCCTTAGCCGCAGCGCGCTGGTTGTATCCGCTTCAAGTGCTGGTGTTTTTGGGGCTGGGTATGCTTTTTCAAATTCCAAAAGCGCGTATGTGGATCATTCCCAAGAGCGTTAAAACTCAAAGAGCTGCGCGTCATGCTCGTGAGCAGTTTTTTCTTCAGAACCTTCATCAAACCAGCGGCAGAACCGGCATTCTAGTTTTCGTCTCAGTCGCAGAACACTACGTTGAGATCATTGTCGATCATGGGATAGCCCAAGCAGTTGACGATGAGTTGTGGAGGGACACCGTTGATGAATTTATAAATCACATAAAGCGTGGGGAAATCGCCGCAGGTTTCGATAGCACCATAGAACATTGCAGAAAGGTTCTTTGGGAACATTTCCCGGCGCCGGATGGTCGTCCCGATGAGCTACCCAATCACTTGATTGAAGTATAAGGTTTGCTGTCCAAGTTATCGGATATGCATCCCCGCGCAGCGGCGGCAGTTTAATTGGCTAATAGCAAAAAGTAGACAAGCCAAAATTTTCGCATGAAAGCAAAATTCAAGAACCGCCTTTCTGTTTAACTTCACCTGCCAGGATGAAAGTCAGGAATGCAAGCGGAGCAAGCGCTAATAGTGCCAGCCTTAGGCTAAATAGATCAGATAGGAAACCGATGATCGGCGGTGCAATCAAAAACGCGGTAAACGCTATCATGTTGAGTGATGCAACATTGTCAGCAGATGAACGACCAGGCTTATTAGCCGCAGCGCTCACAGCCAACGGGAAAACTATAGCCACACCTGCCCCAGCAATCGCTGCTGCTATGAATGCGACGACGATTGTGGGAGCCAGTGCGAATGTGGCTATGCCAATTGTCGCAGCAAGGCCTGATACACGCACAACAGTGACATCGCCATATCGATTTGCGACTGCGTCACCAGAAAACCGGACCAGCGCCATGACAACAGAGAAGAATGAATAGGTCACGGCAATAATTAGCGGGTCAGCCTCCAGAACATCGCGCATGAAAACAGCAGACCAGTCTATGAATGCGCCTTCAACCATCATGATACCCAATGGCATGATGCAGAGAAGCAATATGGCTTTTGCCGGTAGTCTGAATAACTGCGTGTTTTTGTTATCTTCCGATTCTGGTTCGTTAGCGACAACTTTAGCTAAAACCGGTAATGCAGTTGCGGCAAAATATCCGCCGATGGCGATCAACGGCATTGCAATCAGAAAATGAGTCGACACAGACATACCCGACTGGGCTAGGCTACCCCCGATCAAGGCACCCACCATCGTGCCAAAACTCCAAAATCCATGGCATCGAGACATCAAGCGCTTGCCTGCCACCTTTTCTATTCTGGCGGCCTCGGTGTTCATGGCAGTTTCGATCATGCCAATGGCCACCCCACTCAAGATCAGCGCTGCCACTAATTGAGTAAAATTTTTCGCAAGCGCAGGGCCTATAAACAGGACAGCCCAAAGCGGTAGAAAAATTCGGCAAGCCATTCTCAGCCCTGTCAGCCCGATGATTTTTCCTGCAATGGAAAATCCGAACAGAGTCCCCAACGGCATACTGAGCAGGGCCAGACCCAGATCTGAATCTGACAGCGCTAACGCAGTTTTGATATCAGGAATCCGCGGAATCCATTGACCAATAACAGCAGACTCAAAAAAGAAGACTGCAAAAATGGCTAGCGTAGCTGATCGGGTATGCA
>JBGCEO010000047.1:0-16822 GCA_045106475.1 Granulosicoccus sp. | reverse complement strand
GTGAAGCTTGAGCACAGTTATAGTGAGACCCTGGGTGCAGCCGATGTCGTGTTTGCCAACTGTGAACCGCTGGCTCAAGCCATGCAGGCCTTTGCAAACTCGCCCATCCATGTTGTGCCCAACGGTGCGGAGCGGTTTGACAAACTGGAAAAATCCGATGTGCCAGATGCTCTTCAGGGGATAGAAGGTCCGATAGCGGCTTATGTGGGTAACCTGCGTGATCGAATTGACTGGACACTCCTGCATGAGGTGGTTGCCGCACTGCCGGACGTATCCTTCGTTTTTTATGGACCATCCAACGATAATCCCAATGCCGATAGCCTGGCACGTCACGCTAATGTCCATATGCTGGGAGTGGTGTCCTACTCAGAATTACCCTTTCATCTTCAGCATGTTGACGTTGGTCTGGTACCGCATTTGAACAATCAGCTAACGCAGCGAATGAACCCGCTTAAGGTTTATAACTATTTTGCTGCTGGCTTGCCAATGGTCTCCTCCGAGGTCTCGAATCTTGAAACTCTGGGCAGCGCATTGCGAACAGCTGCAAATGCCGATGATTTCATCAGAGCCATTCGAGCATCATTGAGTGAGCAGATTGATACAAGCGGGGCGCAGTGGCAAGCAACCATGAATTCAATTGCATGGGATACAAGAGTGGCCCGTATAGTTGAGCTCTTGGATCAATCCTTGCACCAAAGCTTACGAAAAACGGCCTAGAAGTAAGCTCTATTCTGCCGGTTTTCATTGCCTGAATTAACCCGGTACAACCGTCTTGTACGAAATGCCTGCTGGAGATAAGTCTAATGCTGTGGTCTGATGAATATTGCTTCGTTCACTATCCCAAGACTGCAGGTAAAACGCTCACGCGTTTTTTTGTAAAAGCGTGGTCCGACCCCATATCTGGATTCATATCGCCTGGGCAGGTACACGAGCTGGCTGACTGCGAGCTGGAGAAGACCAATATTCAGGTGGGTCGGGGTCATGAAAATTTATCTGATTCTGCCCGTATTATCGCGGAGGCAGGCGGCGATATCTTATCGATGAAGGCGATTTTCTGTTGTATTCGCAATCCGTATGACTTGATGGTTTCCAACTATCATTTTATGCGAGAGCGGTATGAGTCCAACAAAGAGCGAGTCAATTTCGTCATTGCCAAGGAAAATGACTTTGTTAATTATTGCGAGAAGGTTGGGGTCACGACACCGCGAAACTGGATGACGATAAACGGCATTGAGCCTCCCAATCTACAGATCATTCGTTTTGAGCATATGAATGATGATTTGCGTCACTACGCAGAAAAATTTGGTTTCGAGATGCCAAAGCTCGATCACTTGAACTCATCTAAACGGGCGCACTACAGTGAATACATGTGCGAGCGTGCAGAGATCGCCATTGCTGATCGCTTCGATTACTGGTTTAAGCAAGGTTTTTATCAGCGCGAATCGTTTTCAGAGCTGCCTCAGCTAAAAACTGCCTGACCTTACGATCATGGCAGCATCAGAATTATCAATCCAACAGTGGCATCAGGGTGTGCCAACTGCAATTGGTCATGTGGATCGAATAGACGGTGACTGTGTTGTAGGTTGGGCACACGATACGGCCCGCTCTGAAGACGCACTTGAGATAGAAGTACGAGCCTCTGGCATCACACTTGGCCGAGGTATCGCAAACGAATTTAGACCGGGACTTGAACGTGCGGGTTTTGGCAGCGGTGCTCGTGGGTTCCGCATAAAGATTGAGGTACCGTTTGTGTCGGGGCAGCGTGTCGAGCTGGCGTTACACAATGCACAGAGTGGTGAAGCAATTGCCGCCAACCCTTTTGTCTTGAATTGCCGGGATCCACATGCATTGCAAGCGATGGAGGTTGATGTCTATGGTGTGCAGGGACTTGCAGCCAAACGTGTAAGCCGAAGACGTCGGCGACTCAATGCCTTGACCGCCCCGGTAGTCAAGCCCATCAGAAAATTGAAGCAGCGAGCCAATAGTAAAAACCGCACACTGCTACCTGGGGTACAAGCAAAACTGAGTCGCATGGATAAGGCGCAGGCAACGCTTGCCAACGAGCTCGGCTTGTGGCCTGAGCTTTGTTTACCTGGCAAGGAAAACTGGGAAGCTGATCATCCCAAGGTGAGTGTGATCATTCCTGTGTACAACCAGTTTCATCTAACCTATCAGTGTCTGACGTCACTGATTTTATCGGCCGACAAAACGTCATTCGAAGTACTACTGGTTGATGACAAGTCGACTGATGCTACAAGCGACATTGAGAGTCGGGTTCAAAATCTTCGGGTCATCCGCAACGATACCAATCTGGGATTTCTTAGCAATTGCAACAAGGCTGCGGCCATGGCGGCTGGTGAATACCTGGTTTTTCTGAACAACGATACTGAAGTAGAAGCCGGTTGGCTGGATGAGATGCTTGACGTGTTTGATCGTTTCGAGCACGTCGGGGCAGTAGGAGCCAAGCTGGTTTACCCGGATGGACGGTTGCAAGACGCGGGTGGCATCGTGTGGGATACCGGGGTTCCCTGGAATGTGGGGCATGGTCGTGATCCACAAGATCCTGAATTCAATTATGTACGCGAAGTTGATTATCTGACCGGTGCTGCGCTGATGGTATCGCGATCTGCTTGGGACACCGTGCAGGGTTTTAGCACAGCCTATAAACCTGCTTACTACGAAGACACTGACCTGGCCTTCAAGCTAAGGTCACACGGCTATCGCACAGTGTATTGCCCCCAAGCGACAGTGATTCATTATGAAGGGCGGAGCAATGGAACTGATCTTGGTAGCGGTGTAAAACAACACCAAGTCAGCAATGCTGAACAGTTTAAAAAGACCTGGAAAGAGTCGTTTGCCGGGCAGGGCGCAGAAGGGCTTGATCTGACGCGTCACAAGGATCGAAATCGTGGATTGCGCGTGCTAATGATTGACAATGCATTTCCACGTTTGGGGCAGGATGCGGGAAGCTATGCCGCTATACAAGAACTAAAATTGCTGCTAGCCCTGGGATGCAAAGTAAGCTTTCTACCACACAATCTACTTCACATGGGTGTGCATGTTGAAGCATTGCAACGTTTAGGTGTTGAATGCATTCACGCACCGTTCCATCGATCTGTGCCAAAGTTTCTGGAGCGTCGAGCAAAAGAGTTCGATGTAGTTTACGTAACACGCTATACGGTTGCCGAAAACATCATCGACCTGGTACGGCAATATAGCAGTGCAAAGATTATTTTTAATAATGCAGATTTGCATTTTCTACGTGAGATGCGCACGGCCCGGGCAAACGGTGAAACGGATTTAAGTGGTCCGGAAAATACGCGACGCCGAGAGCTTAAGGTTATGGCGTCAGTAGATGCTGTACTTTCCTATAATGAGCTGGAGCACGAGGTCATAGCTTCACATCTGATGCGAGACGATCACGTTTTCAAGTGCCCATGGGTCTTGTATCCGAAGGCTATCGAGGTCGAGCGATCAACACGCCGGGGTCTTGCGTTTCTGGGCGGCTTTGGCCACCCCCCCAACCGGCAGGCGGTGGATTGGTTTTTATCAAATGTGATGCCCCTGTTGCACGATAAACGGCCGGAGTTGACATTTCACATCTGGGGTAGTCGTATCCCCGAGGATAACGTTTGGGCAACAACGCCCGGTGTGGTGGTCGAGGGCTATGCACAGAGTCTGGATGATGTGTTTAATTCGTGCTCTGTTTTTGTCGCACCGCTATTGGCTGGTGCAGGGATCAAGGGCAAGGTACTGGATAGTGTTGCCTATGGTGTACCTACAGTTCTCTCGCCCACAGCTGCAGAAGCCACGGGTCTGGTGCATGAGTCAAGCACATTGATTGCGAGCTCACCGGACCAGTGGGTCGCGCACATAGAACGTCTACTTGATGATGACTCCCTGTGGGAACGTATCAGCCATGCTTCTACGTCTATTAGAGATTCTCATTATTCTTTTGAGAACGGAGTGACTCAAATGGCGAAGGTGTTCGACTATCTATCCTTGGATACGACAGTTCATGGTCAACAGGTAGTAGGTCTATGAAGCGCCATTCGCAGGCAAGGGACATAATTGTTCATTATCACTTGTTTAAAAACGCAGGCACATCCATTGAAAGGCTTCTGAGTGATTCACTGGGCACTGCCTGGGCATCCTGGGACAAACCAGAACCCGGCGCTAAAATTTCCGGCGCAGAAATGCAGTCCTGGCTAGAAGCCCATCCGAAAATCAAAGCAGTTTCTTCTCACCAGTTGGTTCCGCCGGGCCCTGTTGGAGATTTCACAATCACACCGGTCGTGTTCTTGAGAGAGCCCTTGTCTCGAGTGCGCTCGGCCTGGTTGTTCGAGTGGCAAAAACAGTTGGGCTTGAGTGAACCAAAGGGTTCTCTCACCGCTTATATTGAAGAGAAATTCAAACAGCAAAACACCAGTGTCATTGCGAACTTTCAGGTGTCACGCCTGAGTAATACACACTATGATGATGTAAAACAGCGTTTGCATCGCTATAACCACGAGCTGCTGCCGGCGGCCTGTCGATTTATTGATTCCTTACCCTTTGTAGGGTTGGTGGACAGATTCTCAGATTCCCTGATGTTGATGGAATCCGCGCTCGACAAGCGGTTTCCTGAACTGGTTGTGCGTGAGCACCGTGAGAACGTAACAGAGTCTGCCTCCTCAACGATCGAACAGAAACTGGATCGACTGCATCGCGATATTGGTAATGATCTGTTTGATGAATTATGTGTGCGAAATTGCCTCGATCTGCAACTCTATCGCTATGCAGCAGGTCGTTTTGAAGCCGATTTTCAGTCCTTAGTGCCTGCGCAATCAAAGAGCAGGTCCTGGCCTTTTGCCAAAGCAGGTTAGTAGCGTGTCTTCAGAGCCGTGGCATGGTAACTGCTGCCATGAATCGAGATCACCGGAACCCATTAGTTATCGTGTCTGAAGCCGCTGCCAAGCGTGATCCTAGCCCTGCGAATGATTCGCAGTACGGCTCTGCTGCTGAGAATCCGACTACGCAGCCTGCGCAGGATAATCCTGTTCGTCGCACCATCGATGAATTTCGCTGTTTGATTGACGAGATGGATGATATCCGCGAGGTTTTGCGCGCCCATGGCGTGCCGCTTCGTACCACGCGCATGATGGTCGAATTCGGCATTCAGAATAAGCCTCAGCAACAAGCTTCTGCCATAGATAGCGCCATGGATCAGTCTGAAGCTACAATGGGCGAGGGCAATCTAAAACGTAGTGATCTTGAAAATCATGTCGCTACAATAGTCAACCTGGAGCGGGATCTGACGCATGCAAGATCGATTGCCAGAGGCGAAGGACTTGATTCCCAGGCGCTGGGTATCCTGACTAAGATGATCCAGGAAAATCCGGGGGATGGTGGCGCTAAAGCGGTGAATACGTTTTTGTCGTATGTGATTGCCAGTGGGATACAAACTGATCAAGTTAAAGATCTTGTGGGCGATTTGACCCAAAAACCTGCGTCTGTATTGCCGCAAATCCCCAGAAAAGTGGATAAAGCACAGTTATATGGTCGTCAACAACTTGTCACTGATATACTGCTGGGCTTGCTGATTGGGGCCCTCGTCATCGGTCTGATGATCTGAAGATGATCTTTTTCAAGGCTGATCGCTCATTGATTATCAAAATTTCACACGGTCCAGGGGGCGATTGCAGGTAGCATGCTTTGCGACTAACGGGCATTAGCCAGGGAATCGAGCGCAGCCAACTGGAGTGGCTTGAGTCTTGCCTCATTGGAAACACAGCATTTGTTCATAGTGGGTTGGCAAACTGCTTCGGTTTTCGTCTCATGCACCTATACTTTGAACATACGGCCGCTCAAGATACCGGTCAACATTTTTTTGTAGCATTAACTTCGGAACAAAAACACAGATGAAAGACGCAACGTCTACAAACACTAATCTGGTTACAAAGCGCATCCTGGTAACGGGAGGAGCTGGTTTTCTTGGATCCCATCTTTGCGAGCGTTTGCTGAACGAAGGTAATGAGGTTATCTGCATGGATAACTATTTCACCGGTTCCAAGCAAAACATTATGCCGTTGATGGACAATCCGGCTTTTGAACTGCTGCGGCACGATGTCACGTTTCCGATTTATCTCGAAATTGACGAGATTTATAATCTGGCATGTCCGGCTTCGCCTGTTCACTACCAGCATGATCCGGTGCAAACCACCAAGACCAGCGTTCACGGTGCCATCAACATGCTTGGGCTGGCTAAGCGTACTGGTGCAAAAATATTTCAGGCATCCACCAGTGAGGTGTATGGCGATCCCAAAGTGCACCCACAGGAAGAATCCTACTGGGGTCATGTAAACCCTATCGGCTTTCGATCGTGCTATGACGAAGGCAAACGCTGCGCTGAAACTCTGTTTTTCGATTATTACCGACAGCACAACTTGCAAATCAAGGTAGGACGAATCTTTAACACCTACGGGCCACGGATGCATCCTAATGATGGTCGTGTTGTATCTAACTTTATTGTGCAGGCACTAACGGGGCAACCTATCACCATCTATGGTGAAGGTGATCAAACACGTTCTTTCTGTTACTGCCTGGATCTGATTGAGGCGTTTGTTCGCATCATGGCTACTGGCGATGAGTTTACTGGCCCTGTCAATATTGGTAACCCGGACGAATTCACTATTCGTCAGTTGGCAGAAAAGGTTATTCAAATGACGGGATCAAATTCCAAACTTGAGTTCAAAGACCTTCCAAGTGACGATCCGACTCAGCGCCGCCCGGATATTTCAAAGGCTCGTGCTGAGCTTGATTGGGAACCAAAGGTCAAGCTCGAAGAGGGATTGGAAAAAACAATCGCCTATTTCGATGCCCTGCTGGGTGCCTCCAATGTCAAGACGGTTAACCAGGCGATCGGTGCAGCCTGATATGGTCGCAGCAAATGATCCTCAGTCCTGTTGGGCGGGAGATTTGTGAAGCAATCAATCGGCCGGCGACTGTTACAGCTCGCTGGTCGATATTTAGAAGTTAAGGATTTAAACCCCGGCAACGCTCTCGCAGTTGATGCTGAGACAAACAGAACTTACTGCTGGGGATTACCCACCCACCGCTTACGGCCGGGTTGGTACATGCTTGAAGTTGAGCATAATGCCAATCAGACAGTAGGCTGCGCACTCACACTGCAAGTACGTTACAGCGATAACAAGAGCGACGAATACCTCTTATTGAGCTCAAAAAGGCTGTGCAAGCGTATCGTGTTCCTACCCGAACACGTTTCGGGCTTACAATTGCGTGTCGAAGCCAGTAATCCCAATCTATACAAAGTGAGCCTGGTTGGACTGTCAGCCCGATTTGCGCAGGCGCGAATGCAACAACGCTTGACCTATCACGCGACAAAAGACACATCGGATCTGGAGAAGACGGGTCTCTATCCTCGCTATCAAGCACACTTTCAGAAGCACTGTTCGCGTGTTGAGTACATACCGCGCTCGCCATTGATAACTGAGTCAGTGCAGGGTGCGCCTCTAGAACGGACACTTTTCCTGTTGGCTGGAGATGAGGACAAAGACGGCTTTCATTCATCACTGACCCTGACAATTGATAGGGCTGTGAAGTTGGGTGTTCGGATTGAGTGGTTGAGTGCTCACAAGGGAGAAGTCGCCAGCGGGGCCTGTGAATTGTTCGAAAGAATAAGTCAACAGGTTTGTTCGCAGCGCGCATTTGTGATGCCGATAGAGCGTCATTTACGCTATAGAGTCGATGCCATCGATACCCTGTTAAGAGAGGCGAGTGATACCTCTGTGCTGGTTTATGCTGATCATGACCACGTAGATAAATCGGATAATTACCACCATCCGGTGTTAAAACCTGAGTGGAATCCTGAGCTGCTGTTGAACACCAACTATATTGAGCATCCTTTCATATTGCGATGTGATTGGCTACTTCAACATCAGGTGGGTGAGGGCTCGACCATACAGGCAACGCAACTGGCATTAGTCAAGGCAGCATTCACGCTACAGCACCAGCAGGTAGTGCGCATACCGCAAGTTTTGGCTACGGTGCAAACCGACGATGGCTTTAAACCATGCTCAGCCGACTGGAAGCAGGTAGTTCAGCAGGTTATTAACGAGTCTGAACCCGAAGCCATCGTTGGGCAAGGTTTATTGCAATCATCCGCCAGAATAACCTGGCCCCTGCCTAAACAAGCACCAACCGTTGATATCATTATCCCGACTAAAGATAAAGTGGGTGTACTACGCACCTGTATCGAATCCGTTTTGGGTAAAACCGGCTATCCCAATTACCAGATCAACGTGATTGACAATGATAGTAGTGAAGCAGACACCTTTAGCTATTATGATTCCTTAGCGATGAATCATCGCGTTAAAATTTTTCATCACTCAGGCGGATTCAACTTTTCAGCTATAAATAATGCTGCAATCAAGCAGACTGAAGCAGAAATCGTTGTGCTGCTAAACAATGACACTGAAGTAATCAATGAGGGCTGGCTTGATGAACTGATACGGCAAGCTATTCGCCCCGGAATAGGTTGCGTGGGTGCAAAACTATACTATTCAAATGGCATGATTCAACACGGTGGCGTGATTACCGGCATTACCGGTATTGCCGGGCATGCGCATCGATATCAGGACGGTGATGCGGATGGCTATTGTGGACGTTTAAAATTCAGCCAGAATTTCAGCGCGGTAACAGCTGCCTGCTTGGCTGTTCGTCGTGCAGTCTTCGAACAGCTAGGCGGGTTAGATGAGCAGGAGCTTGGTGTTGCCTGGAACGATGTCGATTTTTGCCTCAGAGTTGAGTCAGCTGGTTACCGAAACATTTGGACGCCCTATGCAGAGCTGTATCATCACGAGGGCTTTAGTCGAGGAGCTGATGATACAAAGCAAAAGGTGTTGCGTGCTAGAAGCGAGTTTGCAGTCATGCAGCAACGGTGGAATCTGAGCAGCCGTGTAGATCCTGCCTATCATCCAGCTTTGACTCGTGAGCACGAGGACTTTAGCCTGGCTGCCTAACGAGCCTAACGAGCCTAACGAGCCTAACCAGCCTAACCAGCCTAACCAGTCTAACCAGTCTAACCAGTCTAACCAGTCTATCCAGTCTATCCAGTCTATCCAGTCTATCCAGTCTAACTAGCCGGGACCTGCCTGGACCTAGCTGGATGTACCTGGATCTACCTGGACCTACTGGATCTACTTGGTTGTACTTGGTTGTACTTGGATTAACCTAGACCAGCTTGGACTGATCTAGTAGTTGTCTTGCATCCACTGAACCTCGCGGCTCCAGTTGTGTCGGCCAGACACGGGGGCCGCGTCAGCATGGTGATTTTTATGTAATCCGTGCACACCCTGAAACTCGGTAAATCCGAAACGCTTGATATTCAGGTTTAGATTCAGGCTTTTCAAACTGCTTAGGATCAAAAGCCCGGCACTAGGCGGTGCTTTAAGCTGATCAACCAGAGAGTACCAAACTTCATCCGGGCATTCGCTCAAGTCTGGTGCCTGATCAAGTGTTGGCCAATAACGAGAGGGGCGGAGTAGTGGACGTACGCCAGAAACGATCACCGTCTGAGCATCTGCCGGGCAGTAGCTTAGCGGCGTGGAAGGGGACATCACCCAGATATCGGTTCGCATCCCTTTATGGGTCATGTTGGATGACTCTACACTTGCGTTATTAAAGCGTATGACAAGATCACATTCATCGATCTCTGAGCCTTGTTTACTGTTCAAAATGGTAGGCGCGTTGCCCACAACCGCAATCGAGCAAACACCGCCGCCTGACGTTCGATTGCCTAGCAGCTTACTGATGGTGTTTTCAAAGCTCTGCATTCGATTCGTTATGGAGGCAGCCGTTTTGATAAGCCACTGGTTATAGTCGGAACACTCACGAACCTGTGTGCAGAGATCTTCATCAGTCAGCGATGCAAGGTTGGCCAGAAGCATGGGGTAATCCGCGGCCTGCGCACCCAAGGGTTTTAAACCCAGTTTCTGTCCAAGTCTATTAACGCTGGAACGATCCTGACACAGCTTCTTGATCAAATCGTCTGTAAATCTAGCTTCGATAAAGCGCTGACCGTCTGGGCGTAAGGCACGGGTATAGTTTTCGAGGCGCCATCTCAGTCCATTTGTTTGCACTTGCCAGGCTGAGCAATTTTCCTGCAACTGCAAGAGGTCGTGGTTGCTGACACCCCTGGTGGCATGACAGACATCAATCCAACTGATCCAGTCGCGGGTGGTGTTGGATGTCAGTGCAATGGTCAGAGCGCGTGAAGCCAGTTCCTGGCACCAATTGCCGGCCTTGAATTCTTCACGTATCGAATCGGCTTGCAGGTTAGGAACGCGTAGCATCAGCGACCAATTCCCTTCACGGATTTCAATGCCCAATGCTGACTGTCGTTTAGAAAACGCTTGGGAGATTCCCTGAATTTTCGCCATTTTCTTCGGCCATTGTGCAGTCGACTATTCAGCGAAGTAACGTGATTTTTTCTATATTCCTCGGGCCGGCATGGCTTTATGATAGGCACATACAGCTCGGTGTCCGATTCAGTGTTTACTTGAGCTTCGGAGGGCTTTAAATGACGAGTCAGCAAATCGAATAGTTCTTGTTCTGAAGAGATGGTAGATAAACCCTTGTTGCACTCCGAGGTGTAGTGCTCCAAATTTTGCGACTGCTCTTTCACTACCATGATGCGGTCTCTGTGTGTCAGGTAGCGTACAAAGCTTGACCGAACGGCGCTAAATTCCGGTGCGATTGATGGGGTGCCGAGTGGTACGGCTGAGAGAACCGTATCAACTGCTATACCCATGTTGTCCGTTACTACTAAATCAGACTTATTGATTATCGCTGCTCGTTCATGCAGCGTTAGGGTACCGATGGTTTCGTAGGCTAGCTCTTTTTCGCCAGCCTGCGCGGCACGAGTACCCTGGAATGTTTGGCGCGCTTGTATATGGTCTACCTGCACATGCCCGGGTTGAAGGTCAGCCGCGTTTGATAGCTCTGCGATCGGACTCCAGTAGACTTTCAGATCACTTGTGTCGCCTGACTTTAACCAACTCTGCCAACAGGCTGTCAGCCCCTCTATTAGAGCTTTATCTAATGCAGGTGGCTTCGATGTGAAAAAGACAATGCGTGGATGTGCGCCTTCATAAAAGGGCCTCACGCTTACTGCCGATACGGGGTGAAACCGAGAGTAATGCGAGTCAGCGGCTAAATGAGGCCATTCGATAACGCGGCGTTCCAGTCGGCCAGTGTTGGCTTCATACGAGGGCTCGTCTTCAACAGTACTCAAAACTACGCTAACTCCTGGGTTCAGCACTGAGCCTGGGAATGCTGGCTGGAGCCTGATGGTGTGCTTTGCGAATTCGATCAATACGCAGTGCGCGTTTTCAATCTGAACCCTGACGCTGGTGGATTTCACCGGATTTATCGTGAATTTGGCTAGACTCTCTTGTGTGCAGCGAAAAATGCTATCCAACTGCCAGTTTAGCGGCTGCTTGGCGTTATCAGGCTGCATGGGTAACGCCGTTCATGCTGTCATGATCAAAGGGGAGCTCAGCCCAACGGCTAACCATTTTTTTTGCTACCAGCTGAGCCGTACAATGCGATCTTGCATAGTGCATGAGTGAATTGTGCAGCGAGCTTTTTTGCCTGCTGAGGTCAGACTTGTCGTATTCAGGCTCTGTGAGTACAGCATTGAGCGCCTGCTCCCAGTCCTGCCCATCTCCGGCGACCCATAAACCGTCTACCGAATGTTTGCATATATCATCATTGGGCGAGCAGATAGCGGGTGTTCCAAACGCTGCGGATTCGGTGAACTTGATATGCGATTTGGCTTGCGTAAAAGGGTTTTGCACCAGTGGCGCAAGTGTTACATGACTTGCTGCGATGATGCCTGGCAGATATTCATAGTCAACCCAGGGTTGTCGGGTGACACGCCTTGACGGCAGTCCACCGGCATCAAAGTCTAGTTCCCCGACGATTAACAGGTCTGCTCGCGGGTGTACCGACAATGTCTCCAGTAGCAGATGATTGATTTTGGCAAAATCATGGTCGTGACTGTGAGTACCCGGTAGATAGGTAATTAACTGGCGATCAGGGGTGCAGCCGGAGTGACACTGTGCTGGATTGTTTAGCCAATTGTCCGATAAACCGTTGGAGAGAACCGTGACGTGTGTGTTGGCTCCGATGTTTCGCCAGGCTCGTGCCAGTGGCTCGGTTGTTACACTAATTTCATCAAACCCCAGCATGGCATCCAGGTTGCGTTGATAGTGTTGTCTGACAATGCGTTCGGCGGCCTGGGCATTAACGACACTGGGTGATAAACAGGCAAGCGCTGGATCAAAGATCAGGTCGTCTACGTCGGCGACCGTGCGAATGCCCATTTGCCGGCAACGAGCCAGTAAGCGTTCCAGCTTCCTGCCAGCCTGTGGTCTAAGAACGCTGACTACATCAAAGTCGCTAAGTTTGGATAGGTTTAACGCATGCAGTGGCGCTACCTCCGCCAGATGACCCAGTGATTGCAGGGCCTCAGCAAAATGATAGCAGCGGTAGCGCGTAGATCCGTCTTTCCAGGGTGCGTCGGCAAAACGCGAACTGTGAAGAAACAGAATTTTCATGCGCCTGATGGGTGTTCTGATGGTTAGGTGAAGGGTGTATAACCGATGCAATCCACAGGCCATCTAGTTGAGCTTTGCATGGCTTGAATTGTGCTGGGTTTGAACGTTTTCCCCTTTCAAGAGAACCACTTGAGCATGTCTCCTGCCGCAGCGCAGCAATCTGGAATGGCAGCCTCCGACCAGCAAGGCGCAACGCCCTATGCTAACGGGGCCAAAGCAGGCATTGCCGTCGCTTTTTCTGCGGGTATCCGCGCCATCAAACACATTGACGTACTCCTGAATGTCGAAGCAGTAATGACTCCACGTGCGGCGTTACGTGAGAATCATGATCTGCGCTGTGTACTGGTCTGGGGTCGCAAGCAAAACGCAAAGCACGCGATTGAGTTTGCAAGCAGGCATAGTCTTCCTGTTTGGTACATCGAGGATGGCTGGATTAGGAGTAGCGCCAGAAATGCGCACTCGCGGCGTTGTTATTCCTTGCTGATCGATCGGGAAGGGGTTTACTACGACAGCACGAAACCATCCGAGCTGGAAAATTATCTGAATCGCGACGATCAACAGTTTTCACAAAACTGTGGACCAGCGGAGCTGGCGTACTCTCAAGCCTGCCAGGCGCGCATGGTGAAGTACGGAATCAGTAAATATAATTTCTGTCGTGCGGCTTCGGATGAATCTCTAAACAAGTGTGCGGACAAGCCATTGGTATTGGTCGTGGATCAGACTTGCGATGATGCATCAGTGCGTTATGGCGGATTGCAGGCAGATGATTTCAGAAACATGCTTGACGCTGCAATTGATGAGAATCCTGATGCAAGGGTGGTCGTACGAACTCATCCTGACGTAGTGATTGGGCGTCGTAAAGGCTATCTGAGCGAGTATGCGGCTAAGCTTGGGGTTGAAATCAGTGCCGAGGGCGACAACCCGATACAGTGGTTAAACAAAGCAAGCTGTGTTTATGTAGGCACGTCCCAATTGGGATTTGAAGCCTTGATGTGTGGCTGCAAAGTGGTGGTGGCGGGTAAGCCTTTCTACTCTGGGTGGGGGTTGACCGACGATAGACAAACCATAGAACGGCGTACTCAGTCCAGAACCTTTGATCAGCTTTTTCATGCGACTCATGTTTATCTTGCTCGCTATTGCAACCCGATAACAGCACAGCCGTGGCAGTTGGATGAATGCCTGGATCATGTTATTGAGCAAAAGCGGCAATTCACACTGAATGCCCATCGCTTCGTTTGCGTTGGAATTACCGGCTGGAAGAAACGCTATCTTGCCCAGTACCTTCGATCGCCAGATGGTGACGTACGATTTAGCGATAAGAATGACGCAGAGGCTGATGAGCGCGCAGTTTGCTGGAGTTTTCGCCAGCCCAGGACTAAAGATCTGCACTTCACAAGGATCGAAGATGGTTTTTTACGCTCACAGGGACTGGGATCAGATTTTATTGCGCCGGGTTCTCTGGTTATCGATAGTGCTGGTTTGTACTTTGACCCTGCGGCACCCAGTGATCTGGAGAATCTGCTCAACGAATACGATTGCTCATTAGACGAGACCTTGCGCGCTGCGAGGCTACGCAAGCGGATTCTTGATGCAGGAATAAGCAAATACAATGTCGGGGACAGTGCTGCAGTAAATCAATGGTCGCAGCAGAAGCTGGAAGGCCAGCAGATAGTGCTGGTGGTGGGTCAAGTAGAGGATGATCAGTCCATCAAAAAAGGCTGCGCAGATGTCACCAGCAATTCAGATCTGTGCAGAATAGTACGTAAACGAAGACCCAATGCGTTTATTGTCTATAAACCGCATCCTGATGTAGAAAGTGGCAATCGGCGTGGCATGGTGGATCGGTCGGTTTCCAGTGAATGCGTGGATCATGTTGAGCCTAACCTTCACATCGCAGATTGCTTGAATGCTTGCAGCGAGCTGCACACTATGACGTCGCTCTCAGGTTTTGAGGGCTTGATGCGACAGAAGCCCGTGTTTACCTATGGCATGCCTTTTTATGCTGGCTGGGGTCTAACCCACGACCACCTTGTTTGTGAAAGACGTAATCGCACTCGAACACTGGATGAATTGGTGTTTCTAAGTCTGATTGCCTACCCACGATATCTGGACGTCAGCAGCGGAGAATTCGTCACTGCCGAGCAACAGGTTGAACAATTGATAGCGGCAACACAGCCGGAGAAGGTCAATGTGAATCGGTTCCGTTGGGCACGCAAGTTACGCAACGTGGGTTCAGCCCTTATGTACAAGCCATAAGATGCATACCACTTCACAAAATCAGTGGCCAAAAGATTCTTCCGCTATCCGGGTGTGCACGCGCCCGGCCGGTTATCTGACCTTAATGTCATCTCACCAGCGCCTTGCTGGTATACAGAAAAATGCCAAATGGTCGATAGCAGTGCATGAGAGAAGGAGTCTGCCAATGGCCTCTCCCCATCGCCTGCACTTAACAATAGAGAATAATAAGCATGCAGCAACGTGCGTTTAATTCATCGGCTTCGGCTGAAAGGTCAGATGACCCACCTGAGAGTGGTGTCTCTGGTGACGATGCATCGCGCAATGCACTACTGCTACAAGGTCCGATAGGCCCGTTTTTCTCACGCTTCGGGGATGATCTGGAACAGCAAGGTTTTACGGTTACCAAAATCAATTTCAACGGCGGTGATAGTTTTTTCTATCAGCGTCCTGATGCGATTGACTACAGTGGTGATCTAGCGAATTGGAAGCCCTGGATCGAGCGTTTGTTGGTTAATCGTAGCATTGGAAGAATCTATCTCTTTGGCGACTGCCGTGCTTATCATCGAATTGCACGAGAAGTCGCACAACGCATGAATATAAGGGTGTTTGTGTTTGAAGAAGGCTATATCAGACCCAATTTCATCACCCTCGAAGAGGACGGTGTTAACGGTCATTCATCGATGATGAAGGAGCCTTTACTCATTGATACCGAGGCAACTGATTTGCCGGATGAGTTTCAGCAACCCAAGCGCGTATTCCACTTAAGTGCCCTGTATTCAATGGTCTATTACTGGACCGCCGCATTGCAACAAAAACGATTTCCAGACTATCGCCATCATCGTCCTTTTGAATGGTTTTCTGAGGGGACACGCTGGCTTCGTTCCGGAATCCGAAAAGTACTTTACCGCGCCAAAGAGAAAAAGGTACTTGATGAGCTGTTACCTCAGTTCACCGAAAACTATTTCGTATGTCCACTGCAGGTGCATTGCGACATGCAGGTTGTGGTTCACTCGGATTACAATTCTATTGAACACTTCATTGGTGAGGTATTGTCCTCGTTCAGACAACATGCCCCCAGCAACAAGGCGATCGTCTTCAAGCATCATCCCATGGATCGCGGCTATACCGATTATTCAACTCTGTTCGCAAACCTGGTTGCAGAACTGGGTCTACAGGGTAGGGTCTTTTATGTTCATGATGTTTGCCTGCCCACGCTGCTCAGGCATGCACAAGGTACGGTGTTGATCAATAGTACTGTTGGCATGTCATCCTTGTTTCATGGCACACCCGTTAAACCCATGGGCAAGGCGATATATGACCTGCCTGGGTTAACAGCACAAGAGTCTCTAGATGAGTTCTGGGAGTGTGAGAAGAAGGTAGACAGGAATTTCTTCCAGGCTTTCAGGGCCTATTTGGTGCAGAGAAATCAACTCAATGGCAATCTCTACCGACGTATCAGTACTGAAGGCGAAACCGGTATCGTCTGGTCATCAACGCTATTGGAAGAGCATAGTTGGAGCCCTGATAAAGTACCTCAGAAGGGTAAGCCTAAGCTTACGGTTATCAAGGGTGGGGTTGTCAGCCCGCGTATCCAGGATCGTGGTAACGACGCAGAAGCTGCCTAAACTAAACTGCCCCAGTTGGATGGGGATAGTGCGAACGTGATCGACCGAACTACCGCGCATCATCCAACCGCTGCAGTCTTTTTCATCGGCAGTGACAGCAGCGTCAGTCGATCACACAACACATCGATGTAGTTATCGATGTGATCGGCCAGGTGCTCGGGAAGCTTGCTGGTACACCAGGTACACCACGTTCGCCGGTTCAATCGATTCACCTTTGCCCGGATGTTGGCAAACGAGTGATTCACGCTGAACAGATACTTGAGGCGTTGAATAAATTTGCCATCGTCGGCACGAGAATATAAGCCATCGCGCTCGAATTGGGCTCTGGGCGCATCGCAG
>JBGCEO010000046.1:0-14703 GCA_045106475.1 Granulosicoccus sp. | reverse complement strand
TATCCAATATCAACATGGTGCTCAGTATTGCGTTGCTCCTGTTCTTCTTACTGTTCGGCTCTACTTTCTTCGGACTCAAGGCGTTGTTTGTAGGCGTTTGGGACTATCTCATTGCACTGCCTGATATGAGCTTTCGAGTTTGGAAAGGCGATGGCGATGCAGAAAGCGTAGCCACCAAGCTTGAAGGTTGGCAGGGTGCCTGGTCTGTTTTCTATTGGGCATGGTGGGTTGCATTTGCACCATTTGTTGGTCTGTTCCTGGCACGAATCTCAAAGGGACGTTCAATTAGAGAATTTGTACTTGGCGCTATGATCGTGCCGTCCCTGATGTGCTTTGTCTGGTTTACCTGGGCTGGCGGTACCGCCATAGATCTAGAGCTGACTGGCGGGGCTGATGGAGCCATATTGTCCGCTCCAGATGGCGACAAGATTTTTGCCATGACTCATTTCATGTTGGCTCCGATTTCAGAAATAATATCGTGGCTAATGTCAGTGATGATAGTCGTGCTGTTAATGACCTATCTTGTCACTTCTGCCGACTCTGCCGTACTGATTGTTAATACGATTAATGCAGCTGGTGATGAAGGTCCGAAAGCTCGCCCGCATATTGTTTTTTGGGGTTTTGCTTTGGGTGCCGTTGTTGCCGCTCTATTGCTGGTCGGCGGTTTGAAAGCTATTCAAACGGCTATGGTGATAGGCGCGTTGCCTTTTTCTTTGGTTATGGCGCTTATGTGTATCGCGTTAATCAAGGCAATTTTTAACGATAGTAAACGCGAAGCGGCGGGAATGCAGACCGTTGTGCCTAAAGAGACAACGTAACCGTCTTTTTTGAAAACGACTGAAGCGCTTGACTTAACAAAAGCGCACAAGCATAAATGTATGTCCACTATGACCCGCTCTTTCATTTGATTGAGCGGGTTTTTTTCTGCATTTTTTTATTTGCGTCTATGATCTGAATCAGGCAAATGAGGGAGAGGTGGCGTTTGCCATAGCATTAACCGGACGAAAAACCAAAAGCGATTGATATATCTATGAGTTCTTATCAACAGCTGCAAGCCTGCCACCCTGCCTAGCACGTGGGCCGGTGAACGCGTAAGACCTGTGCATGTGGCGTTTATACTTCCTATAGGCGGAGACATCGGTAGCGGTATGCATAGTCGCACGGTTGTCCCAAATCAGTAAATCACCCGGTTGCCACTGATGGGTATAGACCCTATCAGGCTGCGTCGCATGTTCAACAAGCGGCATGATGTACTCAATACTTTCTGCCTCGCTCATCGCATCGACCCGTTTCACTAGATTATGACTGATGTGGTAGAGCTTTCGGCCACTGACGGGATGTGCCTGGACAAGATCTGTCCAATGGTCTGGTATTTTGGCGCGCTCTTCCAACGACAGAGGCTTGGCCTTAGAGACTTTCAGTACCTTGTCGTTATGATAATTCCAGCTATGCAGGAGTTTTCGCCCTGTCATATCCTGCTGTGTTTGCCTATCCAGCGCGTCCCAGGCAGCAGCCATAGAGCAGAGCAGGGTTTCGCCACCAGTAGGTGGGCTGGCGAGGCAATACAAAAATGTCACACCGTCAAGATTCTCGTAACCGGAACTGTCGGAGTGCCATTCCTCACCCATTTCATTGAAAAACGCAGCTGGTGTGCCGTCGGGGTTAGTCAAGTTACCCAGCACTGAAATTTCAGGGTGCTCGGGCAGATTAAACTGTTTGCGTGGCGGGATTCCCAGGACTCCAAAGCGATGCCCCAGCGCGACCTGCACATCGGGCGTAATGGCCCACTTGGATTGCAATTGGCTGCTGAGATGAGCGCCTTGGGCGCGCCCATTGTGGCTTTGGCCGAGCGCGGACACCCTCACATGAATTTTTCAAAACCTGGTCTAGCGAGACCCGGTCTAGCGAGCCCCGATCTAGCGAGACCCGATCTGACGAGATCCGATCTGGCAAGACCAGGACTTGCAGCTTTGGTATCGGCTGCACTTAAAGCGCTGATCAGCGCACCTGGTTTGCTTGCTACTGGCGCGGCCTACTGGTTGTCTACTAAGCGCGCGAAGACTCCGATTCTATGGGGTTGGGAGTTGTCAGAGATTCGGGGTAATGGTGAGGTACAAAGCGCTGTTCTGACCCAGCTAAAAAGTGGCCGAACTCAGCATTTGGACGTTGATTGCGTGATAGCAGGGGATGGTTTTGCGCCGCAGTTCGAACTCGCACGTTTGCTGGGGGTGCCAGCGGATATTGATACAGGGAAGGGGATCATAAAACCCAAACGCGATTCCGATGGACGCACGCCGGTTGACGGGGTTTGGCTTGCTGGTGATGCAGGAGGACTTGGTGGTGCGCAAATCGCTGCGTGTCAGGGAGAGCTGAGTGCCAAAGGTGTTTTGTCATACCTGGGCAAGCAAGGGAGCGAGGATCTGACAAGAGTCAGGCGAAAACTAAAACGCGCAATGCAATTTCAATCCGCTCTATGGACTCTATATCAAGCACCCGATCGAGCTATACCACCGCCAAACGCGATACTGTGCCGATGCGAAGAAGTCTCAGTGGCAGAGGCATGCGTCGCCATAGATAATGGAGTTGATGATCCGGCCGCCCTGAAACGCGAAACGCGGGTTGGCATGGGACGGTGTCAGGGTCGCTACTGCTTGCCCCAAGCGCTGAAATTGCTCGAGCATTCAGGGCACGATGTTGAGCCTGCAGCTCTCTTTGCTCCACAGATCCCGGCACGCCCTGTGGTTGTTGGTGCAATCGCAGTGGAACAGCCCGAATGGGGCGGGCATCGCGCAAGCTCTCCCAGTGTGCGTCCCGAGCGACCCAGGATAAAGCCGCTTAGCGTTGGAGCGGCAGATCTGGTCATTATCGGCGGAGGAATCACCGGCATATCGGCTGCACTCTATGCTGCGCGAGCAGGTGCATCGGTTGTTTGTCTTGATCGCGGTTGTGTAAATGGCGAAGCCTCAGGCGGAAATGCTGGCAGCCTTCATTTGCAACTTCTGTCCTGGGACTTTGGTGGTAAGGCCGTTGGTGATGGCAGCCTGCAACTGCGCACTTTGCCACTGCAAGAAGAGTCCATACAGCTCTGGAATGATCTACAAAAAGACTTGGCCACTGATTTCGAAATGGACGTGACCGGTGGATTGATGGTGGCCGAAAGTTCAGAGCATATGCAGTTTTTAGAAGACAAGGTTCGCGCCGAAGAACAGGTCGGTATTCGTTCCGAGGTGATTGATGCTAAAGGTGTGCGCGCCATTATTCCGGGCATATCCGATAGAATCAAGGGCGCCGCCTGGTGCCCAGGAGAAGGTAAGATCAATCCGCTCGTTGCCACAACTGCATTGGCGCAAGCTGCGCGAGATAGTGGCGCTATGATTGAAGAATTTACCCCGGTTAGAGGCATTGAACGTGACGGTAGTGGCTATTCGATCAAGACTTCCCGTGGCAACATCAAAGCTTCGCGCGTACTGATCGCGGCAGGTGGTTGGAGTACCCAGATCGCACAGATGCTGAATGCGGATTTGCCTATCCGAGGCGCGCCCTTACAAATGATTGTCACTAGTCCCGCGCCGCCGCTTGTTCCTTGTTTGCTCGCACATGCCGGACGGCACCTGACCATGAAACAGAGTGCTTCAGGTACTGTGATCATCGGCGGAGCCTGGCCTGCAAGCCCTGGAGAAAAAGGTTACGCAGAGGTTTTACCAAAGAGTCTTGAAGGCAATCTTTGGGTGGCTGCTCATACCGTGCCACAAGTGGGCAGTCTTCATATGATTCGCAGTTGGGCAGCAATGAACATCGACATTGATGGCGCGCCTTTGATTGGGCCTCTACCAGGTTATAAAGGTGTTTCGATTGCTGCGACCGCAAATGGCTATACGCTTGGTCCGTTTATGGGGCGTGAAGCTGCAGGGCTTGCGCTAAACGGTCACGCCAGACAAGACCTCGATGATTTTTCACTGGCGCGTTTTAGTTGAGTAGAAGTGCAGAAACAAGGCAGCGTCGAGTTCGACTCGCGCTTGTGGGACCAGGTCGTTGGGGACGCATCCTGGTCGAGTCCGTTGTAGGAGTGTCGAGCTCAGTTACTTTCACTCATGCGGTGGCGCGTTCTCCGGCAAAAGTAACTGAGTGGTGTAAAGAACATGGCATTGCCTTAAGTCGTGATCTGCAACCCCTTCTAAGCAATCCAGACGTCGATGGTTTCGTGCTGGCGACACCGCACTCTCAACATGAAACACAGATCCTTATGCTGGCCGGTGCGAGAAAGGATCATTTTTGCGAAAAGCCTGTCGCGTTAACGTATCAAGGTGCCAGGACCGTCGTTGAAACCATCACGAAAGCAGGCGTTATTTTTGCGCCTGGACATAACCGTCGCTTTTTACCAGCGGTATCAAGAATGAAGGCAATGA
The DNA here is from genome assembly GCA_045106475.1 of Granulosicoccus sp. GTDB lineage: Bacteria > Pseudomonadota > Gammaproteobacteria > Granulosicoccales > Granulosicoccaceae > Granulosicoccus. The sequence goes on along the minus strand of JBGCEO010000046.1, from coordinate 10,297 downwards.
TAGATAGCGGCAAACTCGGCCGTATTCTGCACGTTGAAGGCAATATGAGTAGCCACGTTGGATTTGGTGAAGTCTATTCGTCCGATATGTGGCGTGTTGCTCCGGGCGAAAGCCCTGCTGGTGGCTTAGCTGCGGCGGGTATTCATATCATCGATCTGATGATTCATCTGCTTGGACCGATTGCATCGGTGATCGCGCAAAGCGATCGGCTTGTGCATGAGATTGAGCACGACGACATCACCACCATGATGTTCCGCTTTCAGAAGCGGGCCACCGGAAGTCTAGCTACCATGACTGCAACCGCTCAGAATTTTCGTTTGCAGGTGTTTGGCGAAAAAGGCTGGCTGGAGCTGCGCGGTGAAAATGATCTGACATGGTGCCCGGTGGAAGGTAACAGGAAGACATGGCATCACCAGCCTGTTTCGATGGAGCGCTTACAACTAGAAGCATTTGCAACTGCAATACAAACCCGTGCTGTCTATCCTGTTCCGCTGAGTGAGGTAGTCAACGGATGCGCTGTGTTCGAAGCTGTTGTGGCCTCTTTGGAATCCGGACGCTGGCAACTCATAGCTGATCTTGATGCTTGAAAGTCTGTTTTATGTGCTAGGGGCGTCCTTGCACTTGATACGATCCTATCCCTGATCTTAGCAAAGGATACTTAGTCATATGGGGTTATTAACAATACAATGTTAGACACCTTTTTACTTCAAGGGATTGTGCTTAAGAGAGCGAAGAAACAGGCCGAGCCCACCGAATGAGAGTACCAGTATAACGATCAAATCAAAGGCACTCATACCACGAAAACTAAACTGACTATTGGCCAGAACTCCGACAATTAATGCAACTAAAGAGCCGATTGACAGCAACCAGCCAATTGGATTTCTGGCATTGTAAAAAATGAATATAACGCCCGCTATGAAAGGGATCATCAACATGCCAGACGTGATGCCCAGCCCCCCAACGCCGTAGAGCCGCATGCCAAGTCCAAAGCGAGAATCGATGGTAATGGAATTGAACAGTAAATAAAAACCGGCAATCATCATGACTATTCCGATTAGGAATTGCCACTCTCCACCCTGACTTCCGCCTGCTCCGCGCATGTTTTTGATCTAAACCCACGTATTGACTGGCCAGACAGTATAGCTGTTCAATGGACATCTACTCCAGACTCAAGCGATTGGCACGCAAGTTTTCCTGTTTCAGAAATTCAGTGCGCAGATTTACCGGTCAGACGTTCAGCGTACTGGTATCCGGGTTCAAGTCTCGTTTCTAATATGTTCTATGAATTCTGCCGTCAGTTTATTATCGACCGGCATATTGTGTTTCTTCTTGTATTGCTTAATCGCATGCATGGTTTCGCTGGCGGCAATGCCGTCGATAGCCCCGCTGTATAACCCCATGACTTGCATAGTTTCCTGCACAAGCATGATCTCGCCAGTTGAAGCAAGGGGGCTTCCTCTATCGTTGACAGTAATTTCCATTGTTCAACTGTTTAAATATTTCGCCAATGAGTAATAGGTGAGTGGAGAGTCTGTAATTCTTCAGGTTCTACTGCATTAATGCTGCTGATCAATAGTTTAGCCAGTTCACGGCCCGTCTGATATAGATCCTCAGCGATGGTGTCCATGCGTGGGTACAGCATCGGTAAAATTTCAGTTGTTTGTTTGCAGATCAAATCATAGTCTTTGCCTAGAACCATGTTTTCTCCCTGTAGAGCACTTATGATTGCAACTGCTGTGAGTTCGTTGTTGCATATGATGCCATCGGGGCGTTGTGTTTGCTTGGCGATCTTGATACCCAGCTCTCTAGCGCTTCTTGGATTTTCAAGATCATTGGATCTGTCGACAATGTTTCCAGTCATTTGCATGTTGGATACTTGGCGGCTGTAAGCACTAACTGTTGTTGAGTAGTTGGTTGTGCCGTTATCCACTGCTGCCAATAACAAGTTGGTTCTTCCTTTTTCTACGTGACGACCCACTGCAAGCTCAATGAATCGCTCTGCATGAAAGTCATGATAAGCATGTGGTGAAACAAACTCTGTCCGTCCATGCGAAACAAACGGATACTGTTCGTCCATCAGAAGTTGGACCCGGGGGTCGCGAGCGCTCGTGTGGGTCAGGATGACACCGTCGGCGGAGCGATTACTTAAAATATATCTCACACAGTCCATGGGATCCGAACGTTCAAATTCAGGTATCACATTCAAGTGATACTTTGTTCCATGAATATACGCACCGATGCCCTGGATCATGATCCTGGTGAAATCCATATTGTTCACATCGGCAGCGAGTACCAGGGCTAGCACATTGGTTCTACCTGTGCGCAAGCGTACGCCGGCACGATTGGGTACATAGCCAATCTGCTCGGCAGCTTCAGCTACCTTGTCCCGGGTGGTTTTTTTAAGTTGACTCCCATCGCGCAGTGATAATGAAACCGTGGAAAGGCTGTAGCCAGTGAGCTCAGCAATAGTTTTGAGTGTAGGTCTTTGTTTGTCAGGAGATGACATAGGATTGTTTAATCACTGGCAAGTGAGCTGGCAGATCGAACGGTATCACTTTCCAAGCCTACTAAGAAATTCTCAGCTTAACTAAAGAACACCAATTGCAACGTTGCAATAAATAAGACAAAATAACCTACAACTAAATAAAGAGCTTTATGTTAGTTATTGAAAATAAAGAATAAAATCTAATTTTAGTATAAATTTTGGCAGCTGATTCCACGCAGTCTGTAGGATTTGATCGGTGTCTAAGGCATTCGTGAGGCCAACAGAAACAGGGTGAGCTAATCACCACAAACCATATGTTTTCTTGAGGAGATACATTAATGAAATGCACTACCAAGGGCCTGCCAGGGCCATCTAAGCTGGGAGCGGCGCTATGTATTGCGATGCTGGTCAGTGCTGCCAATGCCGGCGATATCCGTTTCTGGACGACCGAAGAGCAGCCTGAGCGACTTGCTAAGCAGCAAGATATGGCAAAACAGTTTGAAGCTGCCACCGGCAACAAGGTTGAAGTTATCCCTGTTACAGAATCTGATTACGGCACTAGAACGACAGCGGCTTTCGCTGCCGGCGACTTGCCGGACGTTATCTATCACCCATTACAGTACGCGCTACCTTGGGCAGAGGCGGGGATCCTGGACACAGAGGCTGCTACCGAAGTGGTTGAAGAGCTTGGAATGGATACCTTTCAGGCAGGACCGTTGGACTTGGCAGCCTATGATGGCGGGGTCACCTCAGTGCCGGTTGATGGTTGGACACAGATGGTGGTCTACAGAGCAGACCTTTTTGCAGAAAAAGGCCTGGAGCCTCCTAATTCGTATGCAAATGTTGAAGCAGCGCTTGCTGCATTGCATAACCCACCGGAGATGTATGGATTCGTAGCTCCCACTAAGGTCGATGAAAACTTCATGAGCCAAGTGCTGGAGCATGTACTCCTTGCTAATGGGGTATCGCCAGTGGGTGCTGATGGATTCAAAGCGCTGGAATCCGGACCTACAACAGAAGTACTGGATTTCTACAAAGCAATCGCTGAGGCATCACCGCCTGGTGAGTTGTACTGGAAGCAATCACGTGAGCTGTACTTCGCCGGTCAGGCGGCCATGATCATCTGGTCCCCGTTCATATTGGATGAACTCGCTGGCTTACGTGATAGTGCGCCACCCACCATCAATGATGATCCGACTACCAAAGAGTTGGCTGCAATGACGGGCATCGTGACAAATTTCGCCGGGCCTTCTAATCCTGACGGGGCGGCCTGGGGCGACGTACGATACTTTGGTATAACCAGCGATGCGGATACCGATACGGCGCAGGAATTTATCAAGTTCGCGATGGACGATGGCTATATGCAAACGCTGTCGATTGCACCGGAAGGCAAGTTTCCTGTGCGTTCGGGCACTGCCGATGCACCCAACAAATTCAATGAAGCCTGGGCCAAATTGCCAGTGGGTGTAGATCGAAAAGCGCCACTAGCCGAACTGTATGACCAGGCAATGATTGATGAGATCGTTGGTGGTTTGCAGGTCGCACAGCGCTGGGGTGTAGCAGAGGGGCAGCTTTCACTCGCCTCCAAGATGATAAATGCACAACCCATCAATCGTGTATTCAGACAGTTTATCGATGGTGAACTGGATGCTGCTGCTGCGATAGAGGCCTTGAATACGGAACTTGCGGCCGTTAAGTAGAAAGTCTCTAGCTTGGTGATGAGCATTGGCGACCAGCGTCGTCGGTGCTCATCGTTTGTTGTCACAGGCTAGAATCCTTTCCATGAGCTTGGCTGAACCGCCTAAAACGCGTGGGGCACTGGCAAAACGTGAAGCACGTTTGGCCTGGGGTCTTTTGCTGCCAACGATAACCATTGTAAGTCTGGTTATCTTTCTGCCCTTGGCAGCAATTTTCTGGATTAGTGTTAAGCCTGTTGGGTTGGCCGATCTAAGGCCCGTCACGCCCATTGTGCGTGAGAGCCTGCGGGCCAGGCAGGAAAACTACCGCATCGAGTATCGCGTACGAAACTCCTCACAGTCTAAGAGCATCGAAAACGTAAGCTTCAGCGATGTTGTTCCCCCCGATCTGATACTAGGAGCTTTACCGGAGTATTGCACGCTAAGCCTACGCACCTTGCAGTGTGAATTCGGAACTATTGAAGGGGGTTTCAGTGAGCGAATTCGAATCCCGATTACCGGAGTAACTGATAAAGACACCACTGAGGAAGTTGTGGAAGGAAGCGTGCCGCTGGTTAGCGGACGTGGTGATAATGTATTAACCAACTCCGAATTTACGCTGAGTAATTTCCAACGTATTTTCAGTAGTAGCGAATTTTTATCAGTACTCTGGGCCACGGTTTTCTATACCGTCGTCGGCACTATTGGTGCACTTGTCGTCGGTCTGTTTGCGGCTATGCTGCTGAACAAGAGTTTTAGAGGGCAAGGCATTCTTCGTGGCCTTTACCTTTTTCCGTATGTGTCACCCATTATCGCTGTGGCTTTTACCTGGGTGACTCTGTTTGATCCGTTTTCAGGATCGTTCAACGCCTTGCTCCTGCAAATGGGCGTTGCGCAAGAACCAATCAATTTTTTCGGACAAAAACCACTGGCGCTTGTGATGGTGACCGTGTTTGAAATATGGCGTTACTTCCCTTTATCGTTCTTGTTTATTCTGGCAAGAATGCAGTCGATAGACAGCGATATGTATGAGGCCGCTGATATGGATGGTGCTAGTCCGTTTCAGAAGTTCTGGTATCTCTCGCTCCCTCAGCTATTGGGTATTCTCAGCGTCCTCTTTCTTCTCAGATTCATTTGGACATTCAATAAGTTTGACGACATATTTTTGCTTACGGGTGGGAACGCCGGTACCAGAACGTTAACAGTCAATGTCTATGAGCAGGCATTTGCAATTTCTAACATAGGTGCAGGGGCCGCAGTGGCGGTTGTTATTTTTGGGGTCCTGCTGTGCTTTAGTATTTTGTTCCTTAAATACGTGTCCAGAGAGGAGGGCTTGTGAACTTCTTGAGGCGGGGTGCAGTAACTGCTGCGATAATTGGAGCCCTGTGGGCGATGATTGTAGCGGTGAGTGTATCCGTGGCCTTATCGTTTGCAACGGGTGGTAGTTTTCGACCCACTTTAATGGGTAGTGTGATCCTGGGTGTATTGGCAGGTGAATTGTCCATACTGATAAAAGATAGACGTTTGCTCTTTCCGATCGTATGTGTGCTGTCCTGTGCTTTGGTTTTCACAAGCATGAGCCCAATGTATATCGGTGGCAATATTGGTTCAGGCTTTGTTCTGTTCTCAGCGCTATTGTTAGGTCTGGGTACGGTCGTGCCGTTGCACAACATGATGAGCCAGGTAATACCTGGAGCGCTAAGCAGGCACAGTTTTGAAGACTCGGTGATTCGTTTTCTGACAGGATTTGGCTATGTTGTATTCACGGCCATTGTTTTGATTCCATTTTATGTAATGGTGATGACCAGCCTGAAGTCGCAACAAGCCTTGCTCAAGAATCCCTTGGATTTCTCGATTGATTTTGGTAATGGGATACAACTATTTCGAAGCTATATAGAACTATTTGAACAGTTCAATTTTGGCAGCTATCTCTGGACCAGCTTCTATATTTCTGTGCTGACTGTGATCATCACCTTGGCCTTCTCGGTTCCAGGGGCTTATGCAGTGGCCCGTTTGCGGTTTCGTGGAAGTGCTGCGTTTTCACGAACCATATTATTAATCTATATGGTGCCGCTGATTGTGCTTGCGCTTCCTATCTACATAGCGTTTTCGATAACAGGTTTACGTAACACTATCGTTGGCATTGTGATGATTTACCCGGTAACTACGATCCCTGTAGCCTTGTATATGTTGCAGGGCTACTTTCGAGGATTGCCAGTAGAGGTTGAAGAAGCAGGGTTGATGGATGGTTTGTCTCGGCTTACCGTTATCTGGAAAATCACCTTGCCATTAGCGTTGCCTGCAATGGTTTCTGTGTCTTTGTATGTCTTCATGATTGCATGGAATGAGTTTCTGCTGGCATTCATGCTACTGGATGATCCATCCAAATTTACATTGACGCGTGGCGTGACCATGCTCAATTCTTCTGAGATTCCTCGGCAGCATCTAATGGCCGGTGCTGTTATAGCAACTGTTCCTATCATGGTTCTGTTTCTCTCGCTCGAACGCTTCATGACCCGAGGCCTCACTGCAGGCTCGGTGAAAGGTTAATCTGAACTATGACTTCCCAACATACACTCGATGATGCAGCCAAGGAGATCCTGCGCACAAACGATAAAGGCACTTACACCATTCCGACTAAAGGTTTGTACCCTTATCAGTGGAACTGGGACAGTGCTTTTGCTGCTATTGGCTTTGCGCAGTTTGATCTTGATAGGGCGTGGATAGAGCTGGAAACACTATTTTCCGGCCAATGGGACAGTGGTATGGTGCCTCATATATTGTTTCATACGGTAGACCCTACTTATTTTCCTGGACCGGATGTTTGGGGTGGGACAGGCGATATTGCGTCGTCAGGCATTAGCCAGCCTCCGATTGCAGCTACCATGGCCAAGCTTGTGTTCGACAAGAACCCGGACATAGGTGCGCAAAGATTCGAACCCTTGTTCGACAAAATGCTGGCCTGGCACCGCTGGTTCATGCAATGGCGGTTGGATGACAACGCGGTCTGCATCACGCATCCCTGGGAAGCCGGCAGGGATAACGCCCCCGATTGGGATGGCGCTATGGCAGGCATTGATCCTGTTGGCGTTGGTAGCTACACGAGACGTGATACCTCTCATGTTGACAGCTCCATGCGTCCAACAAAGTATGACTATGACAGATATATTTGGTTGGTTAATCTGGGTCGGGAACTAGGATGGAATGATCAAGCCTGGTTGAACGAAAACCCCTTTCGAGTGGCAGATCCGACCATGACGTTTACCTTGCTGCGGGCCCAGCGCGATCTTGCAGAGTTGGGCCGTGCTATCGGTCGAGATGTAGCTGAAATCGATCTGGCCATAAAGCAACTGGAGCAAGGTGCTGAAACACTTTGGAATGAAACTCTGGGCTCGTACGATTGTAGAGACGCCAAGTCAGGTCAATGGTCTCATTGCATATCCAATGCATCTTTTTTGTGCTGGTACGCCGGAATAGACAAGCAGGCCATGCGTGGCTTACTCGATGACGTGATGCAGGGCATGCGCTACGGCATACCATCTCACGATCCGCGCAGTGATAGATTTGATGCAAAGCGTTATTGGCGTGGTCCTGTGTGGGGAATCATGAACATGATGATAGGAATCGGCATGGAAGAAATGGGAATGCAAGAAGGAGCAGCTCTTAAGCGTTCTACATCACAGCTAATCAGCGAGCATGGGTTTTCTGAGTATTTCGATCCTCGGGATGGTTCGCCAGCCGGCGGTCAGAGCTTTACCTGGACCGCTGCGATCTGGTTGGGCTGGGCTTCTCCGAGCGCTGGTGGCTACTAATGGGGGCAATAGCACTTAAATCTGCAGAAAAATGGTTTGGTGATACCCAGGTAATCAAAGGTGTCGATCTAGCTATTGAAGAAGGCGAGTTCATTGTCTTTGTAGGCCCCTCAGGTTGTGGTAAGTCCACACTTTTACGCATGATTGGGGGGTTGGAGGATATCTCGCGTGGCTCTATCGAAATTGACAATGTCGATATGACCGATCAGCCGCCGTCCAGACGGGGATTGTCAATGGTGTTTCAATCCTATGCCCTGTACCCCCATATGTCCGTTCGTGACAATATGGGATTTTCGCTGAAGACGGCCGGTGCATCGGCTGATGTTATTCGTGAAAAGGTCGACGCGGTCGCACAGACCTTACGGCTGACTGAATACTTAAGTCGTCGTCCAAAAGACTTGTCAGGGGGCCAGCGGCAACGCGTAGCAATCGGACGATCAATAGTGCGGGAACCCACCGCGTTTCTCTTCGACGAGCCACTGTCAAATCTTGATGCAGCCTTGCGCGTTGAGATGCGCTATGAGATTTCAAAGTTGCATGAGTCTCTGGAAGCCACGATGATTTACGTTACACACGATCAGGTCGAAGCCATGACCCTTGCTGATCGCATTGTCGTGCTTAATGCAGGTCTGGTCATACAGGTGGGCACACCCCGTGATCTTTACAACAAACCGGTTAATACGTTTGTTGCGCAATTTATTGGTAGTCCCAAAATGAATTTAATGCCTTGTGCAGTCGATGGGCAAAGCTTCCAATTGCCCGGCGCTCGACAAGGCGCCTATCAGCGCAATTCTGCACTGGCCACTCAGATAGGTATTCGTCCTGAGCATATACAGATCATGCAAAAGGGTGAAGGTGAGTGCGATGGTAAAGTCGAGGTCGTCGAATATCAGGGAGCAGATACATTCGTACTATTCGATTGCGGGTCAGTTGGAAAACTCTCAGCGAGACTGTCTGGAGAAACAGAACTGAAATCGGGTGATGAAGTCGGCTTACACTTCGACCCCGCGAGAACACATTTTTTTGACAGCCTGGGTAACGCTCTGAGCTGATGGCCTGGGCGTTGTAACTATTTCTGCGTGGCTGATGCTGTGGCTCCATGAACACGACTGCTCACTTGCTTGTTGGTTTGGCGTGTTTCGCTAAGCCAAAAGAACGCCTGTTAACCACGGCTGCCATTGCTGGCGCACTGTTGCCTGATCTTTCTCTGTATTTACTAGCCGGTGTTTCCATAGTGATCCTGGGAATAGAGCCGCAGGTAGTGTTTGACGAACTGTACTACTCGAGCGGTTGGCAGAGAGTGTTTAGTATCGACAATTCCTTCTTGCTTTGGGGCGCATTGCTGATTTTGGGTATGGTTCGTCGTGTGCCCTGGCTCATCGCACTCGGCGGGGCTGCTTGCTTACACATAGCAACGGATTTTCTGTTGCACAACGACGACGCACGGGTACATTTCTGGCCATTGAGTGATTGGCGTTTCTTTAGCCCTGTGAGTTATTGGGATAGTCGATTTCACGCAAACTGGGTTGCGCCGCTAGAGGGGCTAGTGTGCTTTGGGATGCTGTTGGTTTTGTTTCGCCGATTTACGCACCATTTGCCACGTATCCTGTTTGCGCTATGTCTGCTGGTTGAGCTATATGTGCTGAGACAGTGGCTTTTGTTCTTCTAAACTGCCCCAGTTGGGTGGTGATAGCGGGGACAAGATCGACTGAACTACCGCCCATCATCCAACCGTCGCAGTCTTTTTCATCGGCAGCGACAGCAGCTTTAATCGATCACACAACACATCGATGTAGATATCGATGTGATCGGCCAATCGTTCGGGCAGCTTGGTCGTGCACCAGGTTCGCCGATTCAATCGATTCACCTTTGCCCGGATGTTGGCAAACGAGTGATTTACGCTGAACAGATAATCAAAGCGGGTTTTCTTCAGCTCCCCCTGACCCACAACGCAGCCTCTATCACTGATATGCACCGTATGCGTGCTGTTTGGAAAGTAGCGTTTGATCAACGACGGGTATTGCTGGTGACCATCGGTTTTAAAGTGCACATCGTCAGGTAAGCAGCGCTGCAATTCAGCGAACACCTCATGCCGAGCTGCATAACTGTGATCAGCTCGTTTACCGTAACGTTTGCGTGACACCGCTGCCAGACGGCCAAAGGCCGGGATGGATGCTACCCGGAAGAACAACGGGACTCGTACCCCATCAATGACTGCCAACGGCACGGTCAGTGGCTTGCAGTTGGTATGCTCGAAGGTCAGTAGATCATCGAACTGGACAGCCTTTATGGGCCCGTGCTGCTTGATAAAGGCCTTGAGATAA
>JBGCEO010000045.1:0-99524 GCA_045106475.1 Granulosicoccus sp. | reverse complement strand
ATATTGGTAGCTGGGACACAGCCAGTGTGGCCGATATGGCCAGTATGTTTAGGGGTGCCAGAGCATTTAATCAAGATATTGGTAGCTGGGACACAGCCAGTGTGGCCGATATGTTCAGTATGTTTAGGGATGCCAATGCTTTCAATAGTGATATTGGAGGTTGGGATACTCGTTTAGTCAACAATATGAACTTCATGTTTCAAAATGCCTCGACGTTTGATCAAAACCTGGGAAACTGGGATGTGTCTTTAGTCACGACGATGCAGAACATGTTCAATGGCTCTGATGTGTCCCTACAAACCTACGATTCAACGCTTACGGGTTGGGGCACACAGAGCGTTCAAAGCAACGTTGCTGTCGGTGCTTCTGGTTTGACCTACGACGAAGGTGCCGACGATCGACAGAGTTTAATAGATTCACACAACTGGACATTCACAGGTGATTCTATTCTGGACACCGATAACGATACCGTCGGTGACTTCTATGACCTGGATGACGACAACGACGGCATGCTGGACAGTGTCGATAAGCGTACAGAGACCTCAGACAATACCGGTTACAGCGTAGTAGGGACTCAAGCAACTGGCCAAGTGGGTAATGTTGCACTTACGGTGACCGATGAGACACACGATCTGATCAGTACGACGGATGGCGTGACTATCGGCACAACGAGTGGTGGTGAGGAATCTCGAATAACGATCGCGTTTGGCGAGCCGGTTGATTCGTTTGAATTGTCTATCAGAGATCTGGATCTGGGTGAGAGTCTTTCCGTGTTCAGTTTAATGCCATCGTCGGTTGATGCCCCGTATACATTGACAGCAGGTGTGGTGAACGGCTCAGCAAATGATCAGGATGCGAGCATCTACTTCAGTGGCCTTGGAGGGCGCACGGAGCTTTCGTTCATTGCCACGCGCGGGACAGGCGATTTTGCGATCAATGTAGAGTCGGCGGTAATCTGGAGCGATACCGACTCCGATGGCATCAGCGATCGCAAAGATCTAGACAGCGATAACGATGGCATCAGTGACCTTCAAGAAAGTGGTGCGGATGTGTCTGTGCTTGATACGGGTGGCGACGGCCTTATCAATGGGGCGGCATTTGTTGATGCAGATACCGATGGACTGTCCGATGCCATTGAGGCAGCACACGGCGCTGACACGGGTACCCCTGCAGCAAATAGCGATAGCGACAGTATTGCTGATTATCGAGATCTGGACAGCGACGGTGACGGGATCGCTGACTGGATAGAAGCACAGGATCATGGCAGCTATGTGGGCAACGATGGTGATGTCACTGATGATGACGCTGATGGCGATGGCATCATTGCAGCGTTTGACAGTAACGATGCTTCAACAGGTGTTTTTGGGGGCAGTTTTAGCGCACCGGTCAATACCGACAGTGACGCGTTGGCAGACTACATTGATACCGATAGCGATGGTGATACACAACTGGATGCTGCCGAAAGCGGTCTTAGCTTGCCGGGCAGTGACGCCAACAATGATGGCATAGATGAGCACGCCTCGATCGGTGCAAGTTACGCTGATCCGGATGGTGTCAATAATGATCCTGCCAATGATATCAACGCCGCCTATCGCAGTTACGAGAACACGGCGCCGGTATTCATCGATTTGGCAGGCAGTACCCAGACGTTCGTAGAAGATGGTTCTGCAGTGGTACTGGATGCGGATGTGGCGGTATCGGATCTTGAGCTGGATGCCCTGAACAGCGGCAATGGTAACTACGCCGGATCAACGCTGACGCTGGTTCGCAACGGTGGCGCGAACGCGGATGATGTTCTGTCGATGAGCCAGGTGGGCGGGTTTACCTTGGTTGGGGGCGACTTGCTTAAGGGCGGTGTGGTGATAGGAACGTTCGATACCACCACAACAGCGGGTCAGTTGGTGATCACGTTCAGTGATACAAACCAGATACCGACCTCAGCTGATGTGGATGCCATTGTTCAGCAGCTGACTTATTCGAATACGAACGATACGCCACCGGGTAGTGTGATCATTGACTGGACGTTCAGTGATGGCAACAGTGCCGATGCACAAGGCACGGGCCCAGCTAAAACTGCGACAGACAGTACAACAGTGATAATCACGGCGACGAATGATGCGCCGCTATTAGATCTGGATGCCGACAACTCTACGGCTGCTGGCTCTGATTTTTCCGCGACTTGGACAGAAGGCTCTGGGCCAATTCTTATAGCGGATAGTGATGCCACTTTCTCAGATGTAGACAGCACCAACCCGACACAGGTTACGGTCACATTAACCAATCTACTGGATGGCGGAAACGAGTACCTAGCCGCCGACACAACCGGCACATCGGTGGTGGCCAGCTACGATGGGGTGACTGGTGTGCTTACCTTGTCTGGCAGTGACACGGTAGCAAACTACCAGCAGGTCCTGAGAACTGTCACCTATAACAATGCGTCAGAAGAACCTGATGCTACCGGTCGGATCATTACGTTTGTAGCAAGCGATGGTACTAACGTGAGTCCTGTGGCCACCACGACGGTTAATGTTACGGCGACTAATGATGCACCAGTAATTACCAGTGATGGTGGTGCTGCGACAGCGACTATCAGCGTTGATGAAAATCAAGCGACCGTCACCACCGTCACGGCCACTGATGTGGATGACAGCGATACCCAGACTTACAGCTTAAGTGGCGGCGCAGACCAGGCAGCGTTTTCCGTCAATGCAGGTACCGGTGCATTAACCTTCAACACTGCCCCTAACCACGAAACGCAAGATACGTATGTGGTCGAGGTCACTGTCACCGACAGCGGTAGCTTGACCGACACACAGCTGATCACCGTGACCGTGGATGATGTCAACGAAGCGCCGGTGATCAGCAGTGACGGTGGTGCTGCCGCGGCTGCGGTGTCTGTGGATGAGAATCAGACGACTGTCACCACCGTCACGGCCACTGACGTGGATGACGGCGATACTCAAGCCTACAGCATCATCGGCGGTGCTGATGCAGCCTCGTTCAGTATCAATGGAAGCAGTGGTGCATTAACGTTTAATACCGCGCCAGACTTTGAAACGTCGAGTGATGCGGGGACCAACAATGTTTATGACGTGACCATACAGGTCGCCGATGGCAACGGCGGCACCGACACCCAAGCCATCGCTGTCACGGTGACAAACATAAATGAAGCTCCGGTGATAGACAGTGGCGACGTCGATGGCGGTGTTGTTGTTGATCTGGGTAATGGCGATACGAGCCTGACCATCACTGTGAACGAAAATCAAATGCGGGTAATTCAGGTATCTGCAACCGATGCTGATGCACAGGAGACAAGAACCTACAGCCTAACCGGTGGCACAGATCAATCGGCATTCACGATTGATTCAGGCACAGGCGATCTTAATTTTGTGTCACCGCCTGATCACGAAGTCAAAGAGCGCTACCAGGTTGAAGTGACCGTCACCGACAGCGGTGGCTTGACAGCGGTACAAACTCTGGTGATCAACGTCCAGGATGTCAACGAGTCGCCAACGGCACAAACTGACGTTATGGAAGCTAATGAGAATCAGCAATTGGTCATTGACCCCGTGTCTTCTCTGCTGTCCAACGATTTTGACCCGGAGCAGGATCTGCTTACGCTGGTCAGTTTCACCCAACCGCAGCACGGCACACTAGTGCTTAATGCTCAGGGAATGCTGGTGTACGAACCTGACGATTTCTTTGTCGGATTGGACCAATTTGATTACGTTGTCGAGGATGCAGGCGGCAATCAGGTCAGTGCACGCGTCTGGCTTGATGTCAGAGCGTTTAGCGATCCCATTCTGCAAGCTGCACAGCCGGTAGACAACGAGGTCAGCGAGTCATCGGTATTGAATCCGGAAAACGCGGAAACGAACCAATCCGGCGTGAGCACAGAGATCGCATCAGCCTACCCACAAGAGGCAACTCCAAACACAACGACGGGATCCAGTGAGCCGGCTGCAACGAGTGAGGAAACGCCTTCGAGCGCGGTTGCCGCTGGGGATCAGTTCACGGCCTCAGTATCCATTCCCACAAGCGGGCAGACGTCAGGGTCTGCACACCTACAACCCCCAACGCGTATCAATGGTCCGATCATCAGTGGCTTGCTGCAGCAGCTTCTAGACCATGAATTCACGGATCTGAACGCAAGCTTCGAGCTTCAGATTTTCGAGCAATCTGCATCGATAGAACTTCGGGATGCCATCCGTGCGTTACGCGGTCAGATTGACCAGATGTTTGATCAGCCGAGTGAATCAAGCCCCTTGATCACCTTTGCCCCATCGGTCGTTGGTGCTTCCATAACGGCCGGTATCGTGACTTGGGTTCTGCGATCCGGGTTGTTGCTCTCTGCCACGATCACCGCCACGCCGTTGTGGCGTCCTTTGGATCCAGTGCCTATTCTGGCGCAATCGAACGACGATGAGGATGAGCCGTGGTACGAAAAAGGTACATCGGATGCGTTGAGGAACGGTACCACAGCGGCGAACGATCCGGATAGGAACGAACCGGGTGGTCAGGATGTGAAACGTGGTTAGTCAGCGGCTAATCCAACGTGTGCACAAGCGCTACATCGCGCCCTTCGTACGCCCACTGATTCTGGCCAGCAGTCTGGTGATGCTCAGTCTGAGTGTGCTGTTTATGGCCGATTTGCTCGGGCTGAGAACCGATACCGGGGAGGTGTCTCGAGACTCACGCAAAGTGGTGGTCGAGGCATTGGCGGTGCAACTCTCCACACTGGCCGGCAAGGGGAATCGTGATGATATACAGACCACCGTATCGCGTTTTGTACTGAGAAACGGTGATGTGCATGCCGCAGCCCTGGTGCGCGATACCGGCGTTGTACTGGCAGAGCTGGGTGACACGACACTGATTGATACCAGTGTCTCGGGCTCTACATCCACGCAGTTGCGCGTGCCTATATATGAGGACAGCCGGCTGTGGGGAGAGGTGCGCGTGGTATTTGCGCCTGAAGCCAATCGATGGCGAGAGATGGTGTCGTTGGCGTTTATTGCTGTTTGCTCGCTTGTGGCATTCACAGCCTTCCTAAGCCGCGCCCTGGTTCAGTTGGATCCTAAGCGAGCGGTACCGGGACGGGTAGACTCGGCAATGAATCTGTTCAGTGCAGGGGTGCTTGTTCTGGACTCTAAGCTGCGTATTGTGATGGCGAATCAATCAGCGGCGGACATTACCAATCGCGACGCTAATGAACTCACGGGCCAGTTGCTGGATGATTGGTTATGGCGAAAGAACGAAGGTTGGCAAGCTCCCTGGAAGACCACGTTGCACAGTGGTCTGGCTATCTCGGACGAACGATTAACGCTGGTAACCGGTGAGGGTGATGAGCGCACGTTTCTGGTGAGCTGTGCGTTTGTTGGTGATGAGGGCGATGAGGGCGATGGGCAAAAAGGGGTTTTGGTGACGTTGGACGACATGACCACGGTGGAGAGGCAGAATCGGGAATTGACCAGCATGGTGACAAAGCTTCGTCGATCGCAGGACGTAATTAACGAGAAGAACCGTGAGCTGAAATTGTTAGCCACTACCGATCCGTTAACCGGCATTGCCAACCGTCGTACGCTGATGGAAGAGTTGGACGCACAGATGAAGCGGGCGACCCTGGAGGGAACATCGCTCTCGTGCATCATGACCGATATAGATCATTTCAAGCAGGTGAACGATAACTACGGGCATGCGGTGGGCGACGATGTGATCAAAGCCACCGCTGAGGTGTTGCAGGGATTGTGTCGCGATGAAGATATCGTGGGACGTTACGGGGGAGAAGAGTTCGTCGTTGTTTTGCCCGGGCTGGCTGCTGAGGCGGCGGCAGAGGTCGCTGAACGTGCGCGCATTGCCGTTATTGCGCTGGCCTACGGGGACCGGCTGGCGGTCCCGAGCTTGTCGTCCAGCTTTGGTGTGTCAGACCTGACCAGCGGAGCCGAAGATGGAACAGCGCTGGTTGATGCGGCTGATCAGGGGTTGTATCAGGCCAAGCAGGGTGGGCGTAACCGCGTGGTGATACACGATCCGAATGCACAAGCAGAACAAGCAGAACAAGCAGAACAAGCAGAACAAGCAGAACAAGCAGAACAAGCAGAACAAGCAGAACAAGCAGAACAAGCGGCAGAGAAAGTGACGGTGACACCAGCTAAGGAGGCCATCGACACGTCAGTCTCGGACCAGGCGCAAGCCCGGGTGCTGGAATTGGAGAAACTGCTGCAACAACGTGATCAAGAATTGAGCGTGATCAGCGAGTTCGATTCGTTGACCGGTATGCCGCTGCGCTCGATCTTTTTGCAAAGAACCGATACAGAACTAATCAGGGCGACCCGGGATGACAACCTGGTTGGCGTCATCTCGTTCGCGTTGCGCGATCTGGAGCGCCTGGTATCAACGTTCGGCTATGTGTTATGCGATGAGCTGATTGTGGCCGTGGTTGATCGGTTGCAGAGTGGACTGCGATCTACTGACGTCGTATCGATGCTATCAACAGAACACTCTTTGTCGCGGATCACCACTAACGAGTATGGATTACTGCTCTCGTCGCTGAGTGATACCACCAGTGCGATGATCGCGGTGACGCGGCTGAAGCGATTACTCTCAGAGCCATTTCTGCTGGGCGAGGAGAAGGTGTACGTGGGAGCAGCGATCGGTATCGCGATTTCATCGGGGGGCGAGCAGGAGGCAGCAAGCCTGTTTGGCGAGGCGAGTGAGGCGTGTCAGTCGGCGTTGCTTAAATCGGACAAGGTGGCCCATGTGTTTGCCTCAACCAGCCTGCATGCTGCCTCGGATGATTACATCCGGTTAGAGGCGGACTTGCACGAAGCGTTGGACAAGAACGACGTAGAAACGTGGTTCCAACCGAAGTTTGATCTGGCCCGACGCAGGGTTACGGGCATGGAGGCGCTGCTACGATGGAAGCATGAAACACGCGGGTTCGTGTCCCCACAATTGTTTGTCGCAGTCGCTGAAGCCAACGGACTGATTGACAGGTTGTCGCAGCTTGTACTCAAAACCACGCTGCAACAGATCATCGTCTGGCGATCCATGGGCTTTGACGATCTGAGAGTCTCGGTCAACATATCGCCGATGCAGCTCAAGGCAGAGTCGCTGGTGGCGGAAACATTGGCATCCTTGAAGGAGGCTGGGGTGGATGGACGGCAGCTAGAGATCGAATTGACGGAAACCTCGGTGCTGGACAACCCGGAGCAGACGCGTCTAGCGCTAGCAAGGCTGCGAGAAGAAGGCGTGGGCATCGCGATTGATGACTTCGGGAGCGGCTATACCTCTTTGTCTTTGTTGGCTGATCTCCCGCTGGACGTCGTCAAGATCGACCGCTTGTTTATCAATGCGGTGGAGTCGAGTGAGCGTTCGCGGGCGGTAGTGGGTTCGGTGATCAGCATGGCGCACGCGCTGAATCTGCGGGTGGTCGGGGAAGGTGTGGAGACGAACGCGCAGCTGGAGATCATGAGTCAGTTGGGGTGCGATGAGATACAGGGTTATTTGATCAGTCGTCCACTGCCAGCGGATGAGATCACGGGGTTTCTGGTCAAGCAACGAAGTAGCGAGCAGGCACGTCGCGCCTCCTAGACTCCATCCAACCAGGAAATCCCGTCATAGCCAAAGCTTACCAGTGAGCGGGGTGACCTCAGGCATTAATATTTAATCTATTGTTACCGAGCAAAATGATTAGAGCTTTACCCTGTTTACGTATCAGTCGACGATATCATTAGGTGTTGAAGCGCCGAACAACTGACGCTCGTTCTGCGTGTCGAAAATGAAAGGAGTCATTAAAAAGGAGTCGTTAGTAAAAGTCTACATGCAGGTGCATTGAAAAATTATGCGCTAGATACTAGGCACTATAAGGGGTCGCTTTTTGTGCGCTGTACATTCATTGTGTTTTATTGCCTATGGTAGCTATCGCACGAGCGCGATTGGTGAAGATTTTGGACAACGCCAGAACGTCCTTGATATTGTAACCACACACAAACTCGCCGTTCAAGGTAGCAATTTCACGAAAAGCAACGGTGTAATATCGGCAATCTCAATTTAGAACCAGCATCTTTCTATATGCTATACCTGCCTACAATCTCCACAACATGAGAGATAAACCAATGAACGATGATCGACTGCATGACCTACTTATCGAAGTGCTTGCCGGAAACGTAAATGTTAGCGACAACCAGGCTGACTATGATGACTGGAAATTTCTTATCGATAACGGATTAGTTCAACACAGCAAGCCTCGTGGTTCTGCAGGAAACCGCACAAAGACCGTCAACCTCAGCCGCCTGACTGACAAGGGCAAGCAACAACTTGACAAGCTGCAGGCAATTTAGGATGAATGATACCTGGGGCTGGTTAGGTGCGTGTTGAACGTAGTTAAAAAGTAGAGGCGTACTACAGATAACTAATCATTATTCCTGTTTGGCGCAATCAGTTGTCTGTTAAGTTGCTTGAAACCGCCGATATTATGCGGTAACGAAAGACGAAGCCACCCACTCGCTGAACGCAATTAGAAAGAACCGCTGGCCGGAACACTCCACTTGAATGCCCGTTAATATCCTAGACAAAGATAACTCTGATAGCTACTACATTTACACGAACGTGCCTGATTGATTAAATGTCAGTGAAAAAAAATTCAGGTACTCACCATTGAAGCCAGAAGAGATACTGTCAGTCTTGGAACCAGTATTTTATGAAGAGAAAGTTCCCGTTTCGTCTATATTCACAATTCCCCAGTGTCCAGGTAAGAACCTGACTGATCAAGTCAAGAGCCGAGTTTGGAACGCAGGTTTGAAAGGAATGTTTCTTTGGCGACTGTCTCTGAAGTGACCACTGCTGACGGAGGCCATATACGCACGTAAATGTCCTCTTTCATTCATAGCTGACTACCCCCTTGCGTTCGAACAATCCAACTTCTACTAGACTATATACTCAACTAACAGAGTACTTCGTCTTCATGCCTGTCGTAAAAGATCGTTCGGGAACGATACTTCCGTACAGAAAATATTGCACGGAAGTCTGGCTTTTAAAAGTCAAAGCAAAAATATGTACGAGTGTCGGCTAGCCGGGCAGTTTCTTCCGCCAGTCGACGCACCGCCAACGGAACCAACGACAACCTGGCGGTTACCGAAGATCTTGCTGGCGTCGTTCAAAAAAATCGGCGCGAGCAGCGATGCTGAGGGCTTGGCAGCTGGAGTGACGGAGACCCTGGCGGCAGCGTTGTCACACTTCGAGGAATTTGAATTGATCGACCCTGGTGGCGCGTCTGGCGTCATCGCAGCGGTGGGTGTCACTGAGTCCGTTGTCCAAAACCCTTTCTACTCAACAACGGTGCGCAGTAATACAAGATTATCAAGTACCAGGTTCGAAGACCAGATAAACTGTGCATCCGCATCCGGTGTGTCAAACACGTCCACAAAGTTGGTAAAGGCTTTCTTGTTGTTAACGCCGACCGTTTCATTGGAAAATGTCTTTGCTAATGGCCAGTTGTTGTCATCAAATACAGGTGACATCCAATCATCAGGTATTGCCCAGTGCGCTCCGTAAAAACCAGTAGCGTCATCGACGCCCGATTCATCACACGCTGAAGTGTCCCGTATCTGGTTCATTACAACGAGGCAATTCTGATCGTTGAGTGGTGCTGTATAGAACGTCTGCGCCCGCCAGCTACTATCCGTGATTGCTACTGTTTTTCCCTCAGTATCCTGGAGATGCGCGACAAACCCACCATCTCCAGGGTGAAAGGCTTTGCCTCGATTGTTTTCTGACCCCAGTCCTAGATTCTCTTCCCAGTCCACCATCATGACGGCGACAGTCAATGGGCGCTCAGCGCTGAAGCGTACGACGTTTGAATTGAACGGTGTAAACGGAACGGGGTCTACTGCTAGAAGCTTGCCATTGATATAGAGTTCGAAATAGTTGTCGGCGAACAGATATAATACAAACTCCTCACTGCCTCCTGCATCCATCATGGGGACACTCGTGATGTCCAGTTCAGCCAGCGATGACAATGTTTCACCACCGCAACCGTTGAAAAGATCGGCTGCCTTCACGGCTGTTTCAAAGTGTGTTGCGGCTGGTACTGTCCACACGCTGCCATCTTTCGAGGAAATTTCACCAACTGCGCTGACCCGGGATCGATCCCCGCAATCGACCAGACCTGGATTAGTCACAGTAGCAAGCCCTGTTGTAAAAACCGCGTCTTGCGCAACCAGACTGGAGGTACAGGCGCAAAGAAATCCAGCCAATAGCGTTTTCGAATTCATATTATTAATTCCTATGTTTAGTATCGAGCTGATTAATCAATCCACCTGACAGATGGCTTTCTTGTCTTGAGGCTTTTCCACGAAGTGGCTGTCGGCGCAGTTGAGTTGGATGACCGTTGTCTGACGCCACGATATTGCCTGTCAACAAACAGTACTTTGGTCACTATCAGCCCAATGCCTTTAAGGCGGTCAGGAATATCGCTGCGCGGGTACGCCCAGATAATGTACAGACCATACAGATTCTGGATCAATCCCAACAGTACCGGTTGACCCATTTTCCCCACCGTATGCCATGTCTACTGACACCTGCCAACTGGCACTTGTGGAAAGTGCCAATAGCGGTGAAAATCCAACGGTGACCCACAGTAAATATCAGTTCTGGAATGACATCGCTATATCGTGGTGGGTTGCCCTGGGCGTTAGTGCCGCAGGTATCTATGACTTTTACCGAGGCCAACCTCCATCAGGAGTTATAGATCTTGGTGCGGGGCCGGCCCTGGCGGCTTTCGTCACGGCTTGCATAGTGACAGCGGCCTTGGCCACACTCGCTGACAGTGCTGCCCCCGATCGTCGCAACAGCATTCGTCGTTGTTTACTGTTTGTCAGTGTGATCCCATCGTTAATTGCGGATCCAACTTACAGTTGTTTGCTGATTGCGATATCGTTAATGGATGTACGCAGAAGAGACGACAGGTTGATTCGGACGATACTCACTTCGGGAATTCTGGTAGCTGTAGCCATACTGCTGTTGACAGAAGACACGCCGAGAATCACTGCTGAAATCGAAGCGATGATTGGTATTGGCATAGCCTTCTTGATCATTACGATGCTCGGTGATACGTTTCGTCAGCTCGACCAAGGGTATGCCATTCGTACTGAGTTAGCCAAGGTTAGCGAACGCATGCGCCTGGCTGAGGAACTGCACGACAGTGTCGGTCACCATCTACTGGCCGCGTCTGTTCAACTGCAAAAAGCTACTGCATTACGCACGAGAGATTCACACGAGTCCTACCGATCAGTGAGTCTGGCTCAGCAGGCGATTTCTGAATCCATCGCCGATACACGACTCATAGTTGATGCCACACGAGCTAACCAGCCACAGTTCGATATAGAAGCGTCTATACGTGGCATGGTTCGTCGAATGTCTTCAGATGGGCTCCAAGTCACTATAAACATTCAGGGTGATCCTAGTGTCCTTGGACACATCACGCAGATTACGCTCTATAGGGTTATTCAGGAAGGGTTCTCTAATCTGGTACGACATTCTGATGCGACGCAAGCAGAGGTCACATGCATCATTACCGATAGACTAGCAACACTGCGCGTTGGTGATAATGGCTGCGGTTTTGATCCTGGTGACATTGGCTTCACTGGCGGGCTGCGCAATATCGCCCGTCGGATTGAAGACTTGGGTGGAAAACTACGTGTCGATTCCACTCCCGGGGCAACAACAATCAATGTAGAGTTACCACGATGAACCGACCCATTCAAGTGCTTGTCGTTGAAGACCAATGGATGATTCGCGATGGCCTTGCTACCCTCGCAGGGATAAGTGATGACATCGAGGTCGTGGCAACAGGCACAAATGGTAACGATGCAATAAGACTTGCTGAGGAATATCGTCCGAACGTCATTCTGATGGATATCAAAATGCCGGGTATGAATGGCATTGATGCGACGCGCGAAATTACGCGGCGGCATCCAGACATCAATGTGCTCGTACTAACTACATTTGAACAGGATGATCTCATCCGCTCAGCGCTAGAGGCTGGCGCAATTGGTTATCTGACGAAAGACATAACCGCTGAGGATCTGTCACAGGCCATTCGATCTGCGGAAACCGGCATCGTTCAGCTAAGCCAGCGCGTCGCCGCATCACTGCTCCCGTTGTCTAAGACAAAACCTGACGATAGCTCTGTGCAATGGCTCGTGGATCAACTCACATCTCGAGAGCGCGACGTTCTGAGGCTTTTGGCGACAGGTGCTACCAATCCGCAAATTGGTCTCGAATTACACCTCAGCACCGGGACGGTGAAGAATCATGTGTCATCTATTTTGCGTCAACTAAAGACCTCAGATCGCACACAAGCCGCTGTGCTCGCTAGCAACTGCGACGTATAGCCAAGTTTATAACGCTGGATAGTGATATCCGTCTGAAAGCACAACCTGTGAAACACCAATATGTAGCAGTTAAGCAGATGGTGATAGAAAACCAAATCGTTGAACTCACAGCGTCAGATAGGGGGCAAACATCAGCAAACGAGTAAGAATGCCACACACGAACCTCCTCCTTGTCGGAACTAACATGGCTTATTCAATGAGACGAACGGTTGTGTCGATATGAAGTGAATAGTTTACTCCGTGAACCCAAATGGACGTTTCACTGACTGCAGTTTCCCCCGCACACGCTTCTGAGTTTGAGCTTACGAAACGCTTCTCAGTCGCCTGTCTGATCGGGGTCGTGCTGGTTACCGTAAGTCTGATCTTCGTTTACCGAGGGTTGACAGAAAGGCACTTGATCGAACACGAGACGCGAGCCAACACAGAACTTGCACAGTTGTTTGTCAACGGGGTGTGGAGTGACCACCGTGACTTTGTGCTGCGTTCCGAAGGCACATCGAGAGAGAAGCTAATGGCAGACTCGGGGGTCGAGCGCCTGATGACCGATGTTCGGCGTCAGATGCGCGGCCTCCAAGTACAGAAGATCAAGGTATACGCGCTCGACGGTAACACCGTATTTTCGACCGATACCTCGCAGATCGGAGACGATAAGTCGGAGAACTCAGGCTTCCTTTCGGCACTCGCCGGCGACGCCGTCGGTGCTGTCACCTATCGCGAGCGATTTGATGCGATGGAGGGCATACTTACGGATCGGGATCTCGTCTACTCGTACGTGCCACTGCGTAACCCCGACACCCAGTCGATCGAGGGCGTCCTCGAGGTGTACTCAGATGTATCGCTGCTCCTAGCGCGCCAGCGCGCCGCCCAGTGGCAGGTCGCGGGCTTGGTTCTCGGACTGCTTGCGCTGCTTTATATCTTCCTTTTCACGGTGGTTCGACGAGCTGATCGCCACCTGACGCAACTCGAATCCGAGCGTTTGGCTCGTGAGACGCAGATCCAACATCAGGCGCTGCATGATCCATTGACCGGACTCGCGAACCGAGCAAGCTTCCCCGAGTACCTCAAGGCGGCGATTCGTCGCAAGAAAGGTGTTGGGCGTGGTAGTGCGCTCATGTACGTCGATCTTGATTACTTCAAGAAAGTCAACGACATGCTTGGTCACGCAGCGGGCGATCAACTCCTCGTCGAGCTCTCGAACCGCATGCGCGCTTGCCTCCGAGCGGAAGACAGGCTGTTTCGTATCGGTGGCGATGAGTTCACCGTCGTGATGGGCGAGGCGGACCGCATCATCATCGATTCAGTGGCGCAACGACTCCTCGAGACAGTAAAACAGCCGATGGTGCTGTGTGGCAAGACGATTATCCCGGGTGCAACCATCGGAGTCGCGCTGATCCCAGACAGTATGACGACCGCTGACGCGTTGATCAAAAAGGCTGACGAGGCGATGTACAGCGCCAAAGCGGCGGGACGGGGCAGGTGCGCTTACCACGGACCGAACATCGGTCCCGCTAAGGCTGCGTGATGCCGCTTGCGAGGGCAGAGGGAATCGTGTGCGGATTAGGCCGAGCGATATGTTTCCAGCAAGGGAGATAGCAGAGCGGGGCTTTACAGTGAGGCATTCAAGAGGCCAGATTAGGTGTTATACCCAAGTATCACGATGTAACGCCGTCATCACGCAATTCTTTTAAGCCCTTCGATTTTCTGTCGAAATGAAGATATCAGCAGAAGTGTATGTGTTCATCAGACCGATGGACTTCAGAAGTTATCACTATACCAAACGGATGTAGCGCTATTATATGCTGAAAAAACCATACAATATGGGAACGGCAGATCGGGTTATCCGATTCACTATCAGTTTTCCTCTTATTTATCTCGGTTTCATCAACGCTGGAATCATTGGAGACAACGTTCTAAACATAGCAGTTGGTGTATTTGGATGTTTGAATCTGATATCAGCACTATTGGGTATTTGTCCGGCCTACTTGCTAGTTAACGCATCCACCGCAAATAGCTTGTTAAAGAATAGTGCCCTGGCAGAGTCTTGCGCGTCAATCGATACGTCACGGCGGACAAACGATATCCCGTCCATGCGTCGAAAGCTCCTATTGTCGGTCGTGTTACCACCGATCGCACTCCTCGTACTTTTTGGTTGGACCATCTTCCAACATAATCACCAATCCGAATTGACGGAGCTAAGTCATCGACAGGATGCTGCAGCCAGAATAGCAATACATATTCAGCAGAACAGCAGTGTAATAGGGTCAGACACGATCGGGAAGATTGAAGCCCAACCTGCCAGCTCCGTTATTCAAGAACTGCTTGTGGATACGGACATGTTTCTATTGCACGATGCCCAGCTTACCCACATCCCAGCAGCCTTTGAGAAAGGAGTTCATAGATACGCACTCATTGATGCACTACGAGGAGACATCGGATCGTTCGAATTGCTTGGAAACGCCTATAAACGAGGTATGACAGTTGTAGACGGCGATAGCTTCCTTTGGTCGACCACGCAGCTCGGTAATGGTACTCACTGGATCACTGCTGTGTGGCGAACACCTGGTCACCATGGAATGTTCAACCAACTCATAACGGCAAGATTCCTGATCACAGTACTAGCTGTGTCATGGATGGCAATTTGGAGCTCTTCCTACATTGTTCGTAAATTCATGGACAACGTGGAGGATAATGCAACGAAGCTTTACAACAGCTCACTGCACGATTCGTTGACAGGTCTGCCAAACAGACTGAAGATCGAATCGGTTATTGTCGACCATGTGGAGAGATTAAACACAGATAACAATTGCGTGGTTCTTCTGATAATCGATTTAATCGAGTTTAGAGATGTCAATGATACGCTTGGTCATGTGATGGGTGATGAACTACTCGTCACGGTGGGCAATCTTTTACGTGAATTAGAGGACGACAAGGCGACTGTGGTAAGAATGGGCGGTGACGTATTCTGCCTTGTCTGCAATGTCGGTCAAAATAGAATCGAGGCGAATCGTCTTGCCAATGCCGTGCACGACAAATTGAAAAAAAGACATGAATTGAACGGAATACCCATCGCCATTCAGGCTAGAGTGGGCGTGTCCTGTTACCCCATGGATTCAGCTGATCCTCAGGAGCTGGTCAGGCTGGCTGATATTGCATTGGCACAAGCCAAACATCAACGCGTAAAAGATATGTTTTACCAGCAAGAACTCGATACCCATTCGATCAGGAAACTATCCTTACTCTCGCGTTTGAGGACAGCGATTGAACAGGATGAGCTGACGCTGGTCTATCAGCCGAAAGTCGACATACACAACAATGCCCTCGTTGGTGTCGAGGTGCTAGCGAGGTGGACAGATGCACACTATGGTCCAGTCTCTCCCGTAGAGTTTGTCACCTGGGCAGAGAAAACAGGACTGATTAATAAATTAACCCGATGGGTTATGATCTCTGCTGAATGCCAATGCCGAGAGTGGCGTGACAGAGGCTATGTTATTCCTTTTGCAGTTAATCTGTCGCCCACAAATCTCCACGACAACCAACTGATCCCACTGATAGTGGATCTTGTCGAGAAAGGCAGTTTTGGCAGCGGCATGCTCGAGCTAGAATTGACTGAGAATGCAGTAATGGAAGATCCGGACAAGGCACTGGACACCATGAAGATTCTGAGCAAACTGGGAGTGTCGATTGCTATCGATGATTTTGGGACAGGCTTGTCCTCTTTCACCTATCTTCGAAAGTTTCCAGTCACCAACCTAAAAATAGATAGAGCATTTGTGATGGACATCGATGATAGTGATCGGGACGCCCTATTGCTTCATTCCATGATAAAGCTTGGTCATAGCTTAGAGTGTGTGGTGACAGCAGAAGGCGTGGAGGACCAGGCATCTCTCGATAAATTGAAATCATTTAACTGTGACTACGTACAGGGGTATCACGTCTGTAAACCGTTGTCAGCTGATCAACTGATTCGCTGGCTATCTAGCAGTGAATGGACAGCTGAGCGCAAGGCTGCATAGTGAAGAGGAAATATTCCCATCCTTATTGGTTCTCCCTACTACCTCTTCCGGTCAGGAGGCCGATGGATGCGTAGTATTGTGTTTGCAGTATGGTTTAGTTGGTCTAAACCCTTACAGTAGAGGAGTATGAGCTACTGTGGGAATTTTCAGAGTTCTCGGATAGTGATCAGGCTATATATTTTCAATTAACTCCTCATTATAAGGGAATATCGTATTGCGGCGTTAGTTGTACTCTGACTCGAACGAGTCTGCGATTGAAATATTAAAGCGGGTCATACCATTGGCATGGCAGCACATCAACTTCCATGGCAGTTTCCGATTCGACCGCTCCCTCAACATAATCAACCTCAGCAAAATGCAGGCAGTACGGGCTAGATCGAACTCAAAATGGCTAAATGCGCAGGACTGATTGCATAAATAGCTACTGCAGAATATCGAAGGTCCAGGTCAACTGAACCAATCTGTAAATCGAAGCCTGGAAATCACAAGGCATCAAAATCCAGAATAACTTCATCAGATTTTGCCTGTATCTGACACGCTAAAACAAATCCTGCATCCATTTCCCATTGTTCAAGGCTGAAGTTCTGTGTCATTTCCACATCACCTTTAACCAGTTTGCATCGGCAGGTCGCACACATACCATTGTCGCAAGAGTAGGGAAATTCAACGCCTGATTTTGCAGCGGCGTTGACCATTTTCTCTCCAGGCTTCAACGCGAAACTACGAGTTGAACCATCAACCGTTACACTGATTTTGCTGGCGGTTGCGTCAGCTTCTGGTTCCACCATCTGGGTGCTGGCAATCGGGTTACCGCCAGCAGGTGTAAACAATTCGTACTTGATCTTGTCTTTTTCAACACCCATCGATTCGAGTGCCGCCGAGGCACCTTCTATCATCGGTTGCGGTCCACAGATATACACGGCGGAGTAGTCCATTGGAGTAATCAAACCGCGCGTTGCCATGGTGTCGAGCTTTTCGCCATCAAGACGTCCATTGAACAGCTCAATGTCTTGAACTTCATGGTCCATGATGTGCGTCAACATAAAGCGGGTCATGTATTGATCTTTAAGGTCATCAAAGGCTGTACGGAACATAACGCTATCGGTCGTGCGATTCGCATAGCATAGGGTTACTGTACTGTTCGCCTCGTTCTCTAACACCGACCGCGCAATGGATATCATCGGTGTAATGCCTGAACCTGCGGCGAGCAACAGGTAGTCATGTTCTCCACCTATTTCAGCAAGGAATCGTCCCTGGGGCGTCATTACCTGCAGGGTATGTCCTGCCTCAAGCTTTAGCGCATGATTAGAGAATACGCCACCATCGATCCGCTTTACTCCAACCGACAAGGTATCGGCACCGAGAGGCGAACAAATAGAATACGAACGGCGCACATCAGCGCCATCAATAGTGTCGCGCAGGGTCAAATACTGTCCAGGTGTAAATTGGTAATCTGCGGCCAACTCTTCCGGAATGTCGAAACTCAGAACCACTGCATCGTCTGTCTCAGCAACAACAGATCGTAGAGCCAATTCGTTAAAGCGTGGAGCAGCCATGGGTTAGCGCCGTTAGATGCATTTGAAGTAATCGAAAGGCTCGTGGCATTCATCGCATTTATATAATGCTTTGCATGCCGTAGAACCAAATTCCGAAATTCGTGTGGTTGCCGTTGACGCACAACGCGGGCAGGGTACCTGAGGTTTGCCAAACAAGGCGCGTGCAGATTTTGAGTCAGCAACCGGTGGTGCAATACCATACTGTCGTAATTTTTCACGTCCTTCATCGGTCACCCAATCGGTTGTCCACGCCGGTGACATGACACGTTCTATCAAAGGATCAAATCCTGCGTCAAGCAAAGCAGCTTCGATTGCCTTCTCAATAGCCAGCACTGCGGGGCAGCCAGAGTAGGTAGGTGTCACACGAACCACCACACGGTTTTCGCCGGTTAATTCGATACTCCGTAAAATGCCAAGATCAGCGACCGTTACGGCCGGCACCTCAGGATCAAGTACTGATGCTGCCACGTTCCATGCGCGCTGCTCCTGGGAGACTGTGTCTACCATGACATGCCCGGATAGCTACGCTGCATGAATTGCAATTGAGCCAGTAGAAAACCCATATCCTCGGTGTGCTCACCAATGCGACCGCCGGTCTGTGGAAAGTGATCGAATACCGGGGTTAATGTTGCTTGTTCAAATACAGAGCTTACGTTGGTTATCCACGCTTTGCGCAGATCTGACACATTGGGAATTATTCCGGCAGCTATACCTGCCTCTGCCACGCTGTCCACCTCAAATAATTCGCCAATATACGGGCATAGCGCGTCATGCGCACTGACCATCCTTGCATGGCTTTTATCTGTGCCATCGCCCAGCCGGATGACCCATTCAGCACAATGGCGAACATGATATTGCGCCTCTTTCTGCGCTTTGCCAGCAATGGCTGCTAGTGTGTCATCGCGACTGTTTCGGGCTTGCTCCCAGAACAAAACCATAAATGATGAAAAGAGATACTGGCGCATCATGGTGTGCCCGAAATCACCGTTAGGCCGTTCTACCATCAGGATGTTGTGATAATCCTTTTCCAGGCGCAAGAACGCTATGTCATCTTCGGTACGGTCCTTGTCATCAATTTGCGCGGCGTACGCGTAAAGCGCACGAGCCTGTCCTATCAGATCGAGCGCTATATTAGGCATCGCCAGATCTTCTTCAAGCATGGGCGCATGGCCACACCATTCCGAAAGACGATGCCCAAGAATCAGATGATCGTCGGCTATTCGCAGCAGGATTTCAAATAAACAATGCCGATCCTCCATTACATATGACCTACATCTTCTGGTACTTCATAGAACGTAGGATGGCGATAGATCTTGCTTTCGGCTGGTTCAAAGTTTTCTTCTTTTTCCAACGGATCAGAAGCCGTGATTTGTACTGAAGGAACTACCCAAACCGATTGTCCTTCTCCACGACGGGTGTAAACATCACGCGCGGCATTCAGGGCCATCGTGGCATCTGCTGCATGCAATGATCCACAATGACGATGCGCTAAACCATTGCGCGGACGAATGAATACTTCCCAAAGCGGAATTTCGTTTTGATCAGACATTTTTTACGCCGCCGTTACCGTTGCATTAGCTTGTTTGGTTGATAGCTTTCTGGCATGAGCAAGCGCCGCTTCTCGCACCCACTCACCATCATTCCAGGCTTTTTGCCGAGCAGCAATGCGGTCTTTATTCATTTTGCCTCCGCCCTTTACTACGGTCCAGAATTCATCCCAATCGATTTCACCGAACTCATAACCGCCTTTACCGTCGTGCTTGTCCGGGTTCCATTTCAGGTCTGGGTCAGGGATAGTCAGCCCAAGATATTCAGCTTGAGGAACCGTGGCGTCGATGAATTTCTGGCGTAGCTCGTCGTTGGTAAACCGTTTGATTTTCCAAGCCATAGATTGGTCTGAATTTGTGCTGTCACTGTCATGTGGGCCGAACATCATCACAGACGGCCACCACCAGCGATTCAATGCGTCTTGTGCCATCTCTTTTTGTTCCACAGCGCCATGTGCCAGGCCAATCATGATCTCGTAGCCTTGGCGCTGATGAAAACTTTCTTCCTTACAGACTCTGACCATCGCCCTGGCATAGGGTCCATAGGAGCAGCGGCACAGAGGAATCTGATTCATGATTGCTGCTCCGTCAACGAGCCAGCCAATCGCACCTATATCAGCCCAGGTGGGCGTTGGGTAATTGAATATAGAAGAATATTTAGCTTTGCCTGACAGCAATTCTTCAGTCATTTGTTTGCGTGAAACACCCAGTGTTTCAGCCGCTGAATACAGATAGAGTCCGTGGCCGCCTTCGTCCTGAACCTTTGCCAGAAGAGCGACCTTGCGGCGCAGAGTCGGAGCCCGCGTGATCCAGTTCCCCTCGGGTAACATGCCTACGATCTCGGAATGAGCGTGCTGGCCAATTTGGCGGATCAGGGTTTTGCGGTAACCCGATGGCATCGGGTCATTGGGTTCAATCTTTTCTTCGCGATCGATTCGTGCCTGAAAGGCCGCCAGAAACTCTGGAGTTTCCTCGGAACTGCTGTCTACACCGATCAGTCCTTGTGAATACATAAGATTCTCGCCAGTTGATCACAGAAACAGTATATGTTACAAAAATAAGAAATTCAATAAAATACTGTAATATGTTGTAAGGGTTATCTATCACATTCGACATTGATTCAGCTTAGCGTGATGAGCGTGGAGTCGTGTACGCAGGTAGCGGCAAATTGGCGACGGGCTTTTCCTACGATTCGGGATAAAAGCGCTTATCCAAGATCAATTGACCTTTTTTAGATACTGGCGACGACCAATGTGCTTCTGATGGTTTTATCAAACCCCTGTAAATAGTCATCATTTGAGCATGGGCTTTCGGCATGGACCATTGGTCGGGTTGAAGTGCCATAGGAACGATGGGGTAGCGTAGTAGCATTCGGCGCCAATCATGTACGATCAACACCCTTGCTATCAGAGCGTCGATAGCGGGCAGTGCGCCTTTGAAATTAGCTAAATCCTTGTACTTATCAAGAAAATGCAAGGCCAGCGCCTCTGCCTCAGGTGGTGCACAATCGTTTTTTACCCATTCCGGAATATGGTCCAGTTGTCCGGTAAAGCACAGACATCCAAGTTGTTCCAGGAAGCCTGGTTTTGGAGCCGTGGAGCAGGGCCACATGGCAATACCCGATTGGGTTTGCAGTGCGGATGCATCGTCCAGGACGTGTTGCATAGCCTGACGGTCTTTGGCTCGTGCAGGCGGTAAAATGGCGACCACCCATTGTGTTGGTTCTGGTGCATATCGGCCGTTGTACACGCGAGCCGCGACGGATTCAAACGTTGTTCGGCCACCTGCACTAAACGCATAGGAACTGGTGCGCCCCGACTTAGTACTGATCACCCATTCCTCTTTGGACAGACGCGAAAGTGCTGTACGAACTGCACCGGACTCAATCTCCATATGATCGGTCAGAGTGAGTAAATCCGCCATGGACAAAACATCACCGCGTGGATGGGCGACGTCCCCTAGTATCGTTACGATCAGTGACCAGACCCGTAATCGTCCAGCGTCTCGAAGGTCCCTCATCAGTGGTTGAATCAGGGGATGTTGTTTGCTCATGCGGTAGTGTCAGGCACGTATTCGTTCATCGTCAATAGTGTGTACTCCGCAACTTGGTCACCGTCCTGATTGTCCAGCACAACGTTCCAGCGTACTTCACCGTAGGTCTCTGTGCGTTTGGTTTTTTTCTGGACTGTCAGTGTCACCGATATAGCGTCCCCTGGACTCACAGGCTTTTGAAATGACAGGCCTTCAAGGCCTGTATTAGCCAGCACCGGTCCAGGACTGGGCTCTACGAAAAGGCCAGCGGCGAACGACAGCAATAAATAACCATGCGCCACACGTCCTGGGAAAAATGGATTGGCTGCCGCTGCCTCGTCGTCCATATGAGCGTAAAAAGTGTCGCCCGTAAAATTAGCAAAATGTTCGATGTCATCAAGCGTTATGGTTTTAGGCCCCGCAGTGATTGCTTCACCTATGCTGAGTTGTTCAAAGTAGCGAGTGAACGGGTGAGTTGCCTCGTGTTTACGCACAGAGCCTTTTACCCAAGTCCCTGCAACACCAGAAAGAATATCAGGGCTACCCTGAATTGCGGTTCGTTGCATGTAGTGCATGACGCCGCGTACGCCGCCCATCTCCTCGCCACCACCGGCTCTACCTGGACCTCCGTGAACCAAGTGAGGCAGGGGTGAGCCGTGGCCTGTTGACTCTGCCATGGAATCACGATTGTTGAAATACAAGCGGCCGTGGAATGCCGCTGAGGCCTCGACCATTTGGCGGGCCACTTGTGGGTCATGGGTAATGACAGAGGCAACCAACGATCCTCCTCCGCGATTGAGTAATTTGCCAGCATGAGCCAGATTGCGGTAAGGCATTATGGTGGCAACGGGGCCGAAGGCTTCTGTGTCATGCACACATTTAGCCGAATCAGGATCTTTACAATAAAAGAGCATCGGGGCAACGAAAGAGCCGTTTTCCATGCCTTCACCATGAACGTTGCATAGCTTTGGGTCACCGTAAACTCGCATCGCTTCAGTTTCCAGGATTGCAGCTTTTGCCAGCACATCAGCAGCCTGGGCAGAGGAGGCCAGTGCGCCCATGCTTGTGTTTTTGTCAGAAGGATTGCCTATCACTGTTTTATCAAGCTGTTCAGCAATAGCGGCCACTAACGGATCAATCAAATTGGTGGGTGCAATGATGCGCCGAATCGCGGTACATTTCTGCCCCGCTTTGGTGGTAATTTCACGAACGGCCTCATTAACAAATAGGTCAAATTCGGGGGCTTCAAGTGTCACATCTGGCCCTAGAACTGAGGCATTAAGACTATCCTGTTCTGCTACAAACCGTACTGAGTTGCGCAGGATATTGGCGTTTGAACGAAGATGCAGTGCGGTATCAGCTGAGCCTGTAAAGCTGACTACGTCCTGGCAGCCAAGACGATCCAGCAGGTCTCCTGTACCACCCATAATAAGCTGAAATGATCCTTCAGGGAAAATGCCACTGTCGACCATGATTCGCACACAAGCCTCAGTGACATAGCTGGTGTCGGTAGCGGGTTTTACGATCGCCGGAACACCGGCTAACAAGGTGGGTGCCAGTTTTTCCAGCATTCCCCAGACAGGAAAGTTAAAGGCGTTGATATGCACAGCTGCTCCCTGAAGTGGCGTGCAAATATGTTGCCCCAGGAAGCTGCCACTGCGAGACAACATCTCTATATCACCCTCGGTGTACACCCGATCATCAGGCAATTCCCGACGTCCTTTTGAGGCGAAAACCTGCAGTGTGCCAATCCCACCGTCAATGTCTATTTTGCTATCCGCAAGGGTCGCACCTGTCATATAGGACAGTGTATAAAGTTGCTCTCGGTGTTCGTTCAGGTGCAGCGCCAGAGCTTTGAGTAAACGAGCACGATCATGGAAAGTCATTTGACGCAATGCCGGTCCGCCGACCGTGTAGGCATGGTCCAGTACTGCCTTGAAATCAACGGCGCTTGAACCAGCCTCCGCAATTTCATCGCCGGTAACGGCGGAACGGATCAGGCGAGTCTTCCCGGAAGGCGCGACCCAGTCACCATTAACAAAGCTATGAAGTTGCATCAATTTCATGTAGTGAAACCTTAAGTTGTGTCGTTACGGAGAGAGCTGCCTTTTTACGCTATGCTATTTGCAAGGCCAAAAGGATAATAGGAGAGGTCTTGTAATTATTATTGTGGAATGAGAATGTTGTGGAGCGCTCTTCCCCAAAATTTCAATGAGGATGATGGGTAAATGATTCGGCAATCGAAAATAGCTGACAGGTTTAAGGATACACAATCATGACTCCTCAAGAACGTGCCGAGAAATCAAGTGCGGCGATGTGGGCCGGAGATAGCGCTGCAAAATACGTCGGAATATCGCTGGATTCCGTCGGCCCTGGAACGGCTGTCGGCCATATTGTGGTCGAAAAGCATCATGTCAATGGTTTGAATATTTGTCACGGTGGCACGCAATTTCATCTGGCTGACACGATATTCGCGTTTGCGTGTAATTCCTACAACCACCGAGTGGTTGCGCAGCAATGTTCAATTAATTTTATAGCAGCGGGCATGCTGGGTGATACGTTGACAGCGAAAGCAACTGAGGTGCTTGTGCGCGGAAGAAGTGGTATTTACGACGTATTAATCACTAATCAACATGGCGAAACTATAGCGCTGTTTCGTGGAAACTCCCGGCAGATAAAGGGCACTAATTTCCCCGAGGATGACGCATGAGCCAAACTGAGACCGACAGGTAGCGACGATGAAAGATCTTTCCCCGAATACGGGTGAGCTGGACCCGATTGAAACTGCATCGCGTGATGAAATCACCGACTTGCAACTGAATCGCATGAAAAAATCATTGTCACATGCCTATAATAATGTGACGCATTATAAAAACGCTTTTGATGAGGCGGGGATCCATCCGGACGACCTCACAAGCCTTGACGATTTAGCCAGGTTTCCCTTTACCGTAAAACAGGATCTGCGTGATAACTACCCGTTCGGAATGTTTGCTGTTCCACGCGAGCAGATTAATCGAATTCATGCGTCGTCGGGTACCACGGGTCAGCCTACGGTGGTTGGCTATACCACCAATGATCTGGATATGTGGAATCAAGTCGTTAGTCGTTCTATGCGTGCTGCGGGGCTGCGGCGTGGCGATGTTTTACACAACGCTTATGGTTATGGTTTGTTTACCGGTGGTCTTGGTATACACGGTGGAGCCGAGGAGATGGGTTTGATGGTGGTTCCTGTTTCTGGCGGCATGACTGAACGACAAGTCCGTCTGATAAACGATTTTAAACCCACAGGAATCACGGTTACGCCTTCTTATATGCTGTCGATACTGGATGAATTTAATGCTCAAGGTATTGATCCCAGTGATTGCAGTCTTCAGGTGGGCATTTTTGGGGCCGAACCCTGGACGAACGCTATGCGTTCAGAGATTGAAGGGGCATTTGATATGCATGCGGTGGATATCTATGGTCTGTCTGAAATTATCGGACCGGGTGTATCGATGGAGTGTGTTGAGTCAAAGGACGGACTGCACATATGGGAGGATCACTTTTATCCCGAAATTATCGACCCTCAAACGGGTGAAGTACTACCCGATGGCGAATTGGGTGAGTTAGTTTTTACATCGTTGACGAAAGAGGCGTTTCCGATCATTCGTTATCGCACCCGCGATTTAACGCGCCTTTTGCCCGGCACTGCAAGATCGATGCGCCGGATGGAGAAAGTCACAGGTCGTTCCGATGACATGATTATTCTGCGTGGCGTAAACGTGTTCCCCACGCAAATAGAAGAACAATTGATGACAGTAACTTCATTAGCACCGCATTTTCAGATTGTTCTGGATCAAGCTGGGCGAATGGATCGTCTGACCGTTAACGTTGAAGCAGCGTCAGAAAAAGTAAACGCTGATGTCCGCGATGCTGCGGTCGCTGA
The DNA here is from genome assembly GCA_045106475.1 of Granulosicoccus sp. Lineage (GTDB taxonomy): Bacteria > Pseudomonadota > Gammaproteobacteria > Granulosicoccales > Granulosicoccaceae > Granulosicoccus. The sequence continues at coordinate 74,060 of JBGCEO010000045.1, read as the reverse complement.
ACTTGAACACAAAATCAAAGCCTCTATTGGTATAACAGCCAAAGTTGTGGCAGGCAATCCTAACAGCGTCGAACGCTCTCAAGGAAAAGCCGTGCGGGTTATTGATAAGAGGCCGAAGGGCTAAACATACGCATCGAAAACATAACCAGCTTGCCTGAACGTTTATCGGCTTCTATTTTCTGGGCGTTCAAGCCGCAAACAAACGTACGATCTGGCCGACGTTTACGTTAGTGCGCTTACCGTGCCGAAGAGACCATTGAGATTGTCCATGACAACGATATATTCTGCAAAAAAAATAATTACCATGAATCCTGCGCGTCCATCGGTATCGCATGTAGCGGTGCGTGATGGTCGTATTCTTGGCGCAGGGTCGCTGCAGGAATTAACAGGTTTTGGTGACTATACCTTGGATGAACGCTTTGCTGATAAAGTGCTTATGCCCGGTATGATCGAAGGTCATTGCCATGCTGTAGAAGGTAAATGGTGGCGCTACGTTTACTGCGGTTTTCACGAACGAATGGACCCGCATGGCACAGTTTGGTCCGGACTTTCATCGATTGATGAGGTCATAGCGAGAATGCGGGAAAAAGAGAGAACGCTGGATGATCCTGCAGCAGCACTCACCGGATGGGCTATCGATCCTATTTATTATTCAAATAAAAAAATAACTCGCCAAGACTTGGATCGCGTATCAACAACACGGCCGGTTGGCATCATGCACGCCTCGGGGCATATCATGAACGTCAATTCAAAAGCGCTTGAACTGGCAGATTACTTACGCCCAGGTATTGAACATGATGGTGTCCCATTGGGTGACGATGGGTTACCGACAGGCGAATTGAAGGGGCCAGATGTGATGTTCCCGGCAGGGCGCAAAGCAGGCTTTGATGACAACATGCTTGAATTCGATGAACCTGGGCTTATTGATTTTTCCCGTCTTTGTGTTCGTACCGGTGTAACAACGGCAACCGATCTTGCCGCGCAATTAGGCGAAGATACCGTCGCGATGGGAACGCGTGTAACAGGCGCCGAGGATTTTCCGGTGCGCATTATGTCCTTAAGGTTTCATCATGGTGTCACGCCAAAAGAGTTAATCGAGCATGTTGTTTCACTCAAGCAACAATCCACTGACCGATTTCGGCTTGGCAAAATCAAGGTCATCGCTGATGGATCTATTCAAGGTTTTTCAGCTCGGCTGAATTGGCCTGGCTACTACAACGGTGCGCCGAACGGGCTCTGGTACATTGCACCAGAACAAATGCTGGCGATTTATGAAATGGCCTTGCAAGAAGACATTCAGATTCACACCCACACGAATGGCGATGAGGCCACGGATCTTGTTCTGGATACGCTGGAAGCTGCGCTAAAGAAATACCCTGACAACAACCACCGATTCACCATTCAGCATGGGCAGCTTATCAATGCTGCGCAATACCGACGTATGGCAAAATTAAACATGTGTGTAAATCATTTTGCTAATCACCATTTCTATTGGGGTGATGAACACTATCAACTAACTGTCGGACCTGAACGGGCAGAGCGCATGAACGCATGCAGGACTGCGTTAGATAATGGTATTCCACTCGCAATCCATTCAGATGCGCCTGTCACACCATTAAGCCCGTTGTTTACTGCCTGGTGCGCTGTTAATCGATTAACCAATTCTGGTCGAACACAGGGCGAGTACGAGAAAATAACCGTAGCGGAGGCGCTGTATGCAATCACCCTAGGTGCCGCTTATACGCTTGATTTGGATAATGAAATCGGTTCAATAGAAGCTGGAAAGCATGCCGATTTTGCCATACTCGAGGAAGATCCGACGACAGTACCTGCATTGAATCTTAAAGATATTACCGTTTGGGGCACTGTTCAGGGTGGGCGTATATTTTCGGCTAATGACATGTAAATGGTAACGGTTCTATATGTTTGTGAGTGTTAAATGCAGAACGTAATACCCGTCACAATCATTGGCGGTTATCTCGGTAGCGGCAAGACATCACTGGTAAATCACTTATTGCGTCACGCTAATGGTGTACGCCTTGCTGTGATGGTCAACGATTTTGGTGAATTGCCGATCGATGCTGACCTTATAGAAGCTCAAGATAACGACGTGATCAGCCTTAGCGGTGGCTGTATCTGTTGCAGTTATGGTGATGATTTGTCTTTGTCGCTGCATAAACTACAAGAGCAGGATTCACCGCCTGATCATATTTTGATTGAATCCAGCGGTGTGGCGTTGCCGGGGGCCATTGGTAAGTCATTGTCGTTACTACGCGCCTATCGGCTTGAAGGCATAATCGTACTGGCAGATGCTCCCAATGTTCAATCACTCAGTCAGCAAAAGTACATCGGAGATACCATCGCAAGACAACTCAGTGATGCCGATATCATTGTGTTAAATAAGTTGGACCTGTTAACTGATACTCAGGCTGTGTCAGTTCGACAATGGGTCACGCAGAGTTACGCCAATGCACCGATAATTGAAGCGGTATATAGCACTCTTGATCCCAACATCCTGTTCGATATCAAACGCGATGCAAAATCCATGGATAGAATTGCAAAATCTACCCATGTACACGATGTTTCATCGGTCTTCTCTTCTATCAATTTGAAGGTTGAAAAAACGGTCGATGCTGACGTCTTGGCTGCAAAATTGGCAAGCAATGAGTGTGGGCTGGTCAGGGCAAAAGGTTTTGTTATGCATTCTGATAACACGTTAAAGACTATTCAGGTTGTTGGCAGACGTTGGTCGGTAACGGATGCACCAGCAGGGGCTAAAACGGGTTTGATTTGCATAGCGTGTTCGAATGATTTGTCAGAGTCAAGATTATTAGCGTTGTGTGGCCTCGATAATGGGATTGCGGTTTGAGAAAGTGTTTCCGGGCTGGAGACACACGTTAGACTATGAAACACAGGCAAAACGTTTTGAATTATGTGTTGCATCAATAGGTTGAACTCACAACCAATAGCAGTTGTTATCCGCTTTTGGTATTGCTCTAAATTGATAAAGAATATGACGCTGTATGGGACAACATTTAGTTCAAATTCCATGACTTTTGCTAATAAATCCTACCTCTCACAAATATTGCCATTGCCGATGTTTAACTCAATTAATCCGGCTCACTGACAACCACTTCAAGTACCATAGCGGCTTATGTGAACAATTCGACATTCTCGATACTACAGACACCCATTGTTCCTACTACAAAAATTTAATTCCCCGCTCTTGTAGCCGATGCTTAGATGGTATGGAACGGCTGAATACGACACTCGGCTATATTACCACTCACCGGAAACCATAAGTCCATGATCCATCAACTACGCTGTGCATTCCGATCAGACAAAGGCCTCAATGTCCGTCGTCTGCGGATTGCACCGTTCATAGGTGGCTTATTGCTTGTTCCGAACCTTGCTCTAGCCAGCTTATGTGATGGTTTGATCACACACAACAGCCCGGTAGTGATTCCGAAGGTTGCCAAGCCTCCATATCTCGCGGCCTACCGCGAACCAGCGTTCGGCACCAGGGTAACTCGCATTACTGATAGCCGACCTGGAGATGTCTTCAAGCCGGTCTACAGCACGGTACAGGCGTGGAATGCTGATGAAAGCCGTATGGTGCTGTATCGCACGGGCAGTAAATCTGGACACTATCTTCTCGATGGCCACTCCTACGAAATCATACGCGAACTGGACATTTATCCGAGTGATCTCGAAGATGTATTCTGGAGCCACACGGATCCGGACATACTGTATTACTCCAGCAAAGCTCATCGTGAGGGCGGCAGGCTTTACAGCGTAAACGTTAAATTGAAAGAGAGGACACTCATCAAGGATTTTTCCGACATCTGCGATGGCTCGGTCACTCACCCCGGTGGCGATGTCCACATGCAATCGTTGGACGACGACCTTTTCGGTTTTCGTTGCTGGGACAGTTCGTCCAAGCAAAAGCACTACTTCGCCATGACGTATCGAATCAGCACCGGAGAGACTCACAGTATTCGTATGGGGCCGGGAACGGACTGGGATTCGTGGAGCGCACCAATCCCTACAGCTTCCAGTAAGTACGTTTGGTTGCAGGGGAAAATACTGACACCGGATTTGAAGTCGGTCGTACACAAGCTCGATATGAAAAAGTTTCATGAGCATGGCAATCTGGGGAAAACGTGGGATGGGCAGGATGCGCTATATCAAGTTACGTTTGATTCTGCGCCCAAGGGGTGCAACGGTGACCCGGATCGCGGCGTTGGTCATCTTACCGAGTACAACCTCGAAACTGGCAGGTGTCGAACAATCATTAACGAAAGTGGAGGCTATCCTTACACAACGAGTAGCACTCACATTTCATCACAGGCCTATAAAAAACCGGGTTGGGTAGCCATCTCCAGTGTAGGCTACCCGGAACAACTAAAATTTCTGGATGGGAAGAAAAAAGCCACCACCTTCTTCAGCGAGATTTATCTCGTAAATACAGACCCATCCAATACTGAAGTCTGTCGCTTGGCTCATCACCGCTCAACAGGCAAACTTGCGCAGAGCGACCAATACAGGCCCTATTTTGGCGAACCACACGTTACCATCAGTCCCAGTGGTACACGCTTGCTTTTCGGTTCTGATTGGTACGACTCGGGCTCGGTTGATAGTTACGTCATTGAGCTTCCCGGCTACCAACGTCCCTGAATACACAGACAGGGTGCATTTGATTTTTGAATATAGACATAGTTAAGGAATGCATCGATAGTTAAAAGCATTGCAATTTTGGCTGCCCGTCGTTAATCGGTCGCATGAAGCAAAAGCATGACTGGTCCAAGCACACGTGAAAACATGAACAGTTTGGAGCAGCTTGACTATACTCACATGATTGATTCAGGCAGTGACATTACATCACAGCGTAGGGGAGGGATCTGGAACACGATGCTCGCGGAGACGCGATATCCGTTTTCAGATTTTCCAAGAGTAGATCTATGATAGAACATCTACGTATTCTCGAACCTCATCCAGGCATTCTTGCCTTCTACGATGGCCGCGTTAAAGACTACCGCTTTATGCAAAAACCCAATTGGGTTGATGGAGGCGCTATTACGCTTGGCATCGCCTCTTATGCAGTAATCAGCGGTTCTCAAGCATTAGTATATGACACGCATGTGTCGATTGCCCATGCACGCTTCATTAAAGAAACATTGACAGCACGTGGTGTAACACATTTCACTGTCGTTCTGAGCCACTGGCATCTCGATCATGTGGCAGGTACAGACGTATTTGCTGATTGCGAGATCATTGCCAACAAGAAGACTTTCGCGCATCTTTCTGAAAAGCGTACGGACATAGAGGCGGGTACTCTGGAAGGACCACCTGTAATCTCGCCTTTAGTGTTGCCGAACATGCTTTTCGAAGCTCGAAAGACACTCAAAATCGGCTCACTCACTATTGAATTGATCGAGGCCAATATTCACAGCGATGATGCGACTGTGGTTTGGATAAAGGAACTGGGCATCCTGCTTGCTGGCGACACGATGGAGGATACAATCACGTATGTTGGCGAGCCGCAAAATTTCGCCATCCATCTTTCTGACTTAGATCGGCTTGCCTCACTGGGTGCAAAGTACATTCTGCCGAATCATGGCGATCCCACCATCATTTCTGCAGGCGGCTATTGTAGCGGGCTGATCAAAGCGCAAAAGCAGTATATTCAGATTTTGGAGCGTTGCCAGCATGAATTAAATCTGCGTGATAAGCCGCTCGAGGAACTAATTGCTGAACCATTGTCGGTAGGTTGGGTAAAAATGTTTGAGCCTTATCGAGAAATTCACGCGGAGAAACTAGCAAGTGTAATGGCGCAGGATGCCTAGGCGCATAGCGAAATCATGACTCCCGGAGATTGGGCGCCCCATAGTTCGTACATTCATTTCCAGATTCTACCCAGAGCTCACATTTAGAAGAACGGTTCTACCCACGGTCCGTAGTCTCACTAGCAATCACAGTTAACTGGCTGCTTAGAGGAGTATTTCGTAAGCGGAATAAAGAGCCTCAACCAACCACCAACACTGGACAGTGACCGGGCCAACGTTCCCTGAAACCTAATCAATTAGGAGAAATTCCATGAGTGATGCATCAGCGGTATCAGCCACAGCCTTAACTGGATTCAACAAGCACAGAACAACCCGGTTGAGTTTCTGAAGAACTTAGACGATCTGCTCGATGATTTTGGATCTCAAGAGCTAGGAAACGCGCTTACCCAACAGTACATAGGCAAGTTCATCGAAAGTCTTCTCGAGCAAATCAACAACAGCGGCTTGCCACAAGGGATTAAAGATGCGGCCAACGCACTGCTCGATGCACATGGCGCGGGTGTGCGAGACACTTGCCCATGTTCCGTAGAGGCCTCCGAAGCCGTGGCAAATACTAATCAGTCCGAAACAGTCAATCAATCTGCCGAAGAGGCGGCCTATGAAGGAACAGGAGCAAGTGGAAATTCAACAGTCGACGCTGCTAGTAAGGCTAACCAGAACTTTGAAGAAGTTATATGACGTGAAAACGAAGGAAAAAACTGGTTGTAGATACTGGCCGAAAACCTCGCAGAGATCCAAGCTAAATTCCTGAACAAAGCACTCGCAGCTTCCGACGTGATGTCAGCCGATTCCGGCAACGCAGCCGGTGAGGGAGACAATTCAGGAAAACCCAGTACGGCGTTCCTGGAAGCTCAAGCTCAATTTACTGCCAATATGCAATCGTTCAATCTATTTGCTAACCAAAGCGCTACAGCCCTAAAAACAATTGGTGAAGGCTTGGCAAGTATCGCTAGAAAGCAGTAGTCATAAGATTTATAGTTCCATTTGGAGGGCAATCGTTGCAACACGACTGCCCTTTTTGGTTTTTTTTACCTCAATTCAATTCGTTTAATGTTGTGTTAGCATTCAATCGGTCGAAGCCTATGTACAAAAGTTTTTGAAGATTCAGTCAGCGTTACTTGTAAACAAAAAAATACTACCCCTGCTGCTAACTACTTGTTTAGCATCCTGCGGAGGGAGTAACTCGCCCGCTGTATCGCCAGCGGCTGATTCCGGGGCACCAACTCCAGGCCAACAACAACCACCTGGCGCTTTAAATGGTGGCCTACAGGGCCGACTTATTGGTATTGACGGCTTGGATGACAACACACCTGTCAGTATTAATTTGAGCACTGGGCAACGAACTTCGCTCTCACTCCAGGCCGTGCAGAACATGCTACTGAGTGATCAGGCTTTCAGCCTGGCAAACGAATTCAGCAGCCTAACGACGAGTAACTATTCTAGTAACGCTTCATACCTTCAAGTATTCCCACTATGCAACAAACGAGCTGCCAACTTTTTTGACGACAGTTGTTTCGCAACGTTTGACTCTCAGCTGCAGAATATCGGCGTCGGTGTACTGGATGGTGTAGAAGTTCATAGACGAGCAAAGCTGTCGCGCAATGGAAACCGATTTGTCACCGTTGAGTATCAGCCATTGGACCGTGACAACTCGTTCATGACAATATTCAATGCGCAAACTGGCGAGACAGAACTGCGTTTGTCATTAACTATTGATAAGACATTTGGTGCTAACCGAAGTGGCGCACCGGCTGTCGAATGGGGGCTTAATGACGAGTTGATTTATTCTAACGCTGCGGCTAGTCCCCCACAGATAATCATCGCCGCACCCGGTATCTCAGATGTGATTCGAAGAATAAACCTGCCTGCGCAATATTCCGGAATAATTACTGATATGCAGCTAAGCCCTGATGGTAATAAATTGCTCATAGATTACGAAAGGCATGGCTATGTTGACGGCTCATTTCCAATGATTCTGGATCTCAACACGCTTGATTTAAACAAGCCTGTGGTCAGCGAAACCGACGTGGACCTCCTACCCTTAGCCGACAATCAATATGGTAACAATTTAGGCATTCGAGGATGGTCAGCCGATAGCCAGTGGATTTTTGTCACATACCCACACTTCAGTGCAGACCTGCTTTTAGTGCCAGGCGCTTCATCCATTCCACATTTATCGGCTGTGCCTGTAACAGCTGAGGCTGCTATTTTGTCCGCCGATCCATCCGTGGCTACCCAAGGAGTCATTTCGCCTCTGCTGTACAGACACGAAAGCGGCAATCTCAGGGCAATCTGGGGGTCAGATGATTACAACCCGGTTGGTGTTTCTCGATAACCTGACATTTAGGCTAAACGTAACGCGACGATCGAGCCATTACTAACTGCGAGCCCCCGGTTGGGCGATTGAATCAGACAAGGTGCAAGATAATTGGTTTCTTACCTCAGTCCATAGGGAATTCGGAACCTTTGGAGCAAGTGCACCTTGACCTTGCTCAGAGCTGCTTTACAAATCTCCAAACCCACAATAGAACTGAGCCGAAACATCATCGTAGTTATCGAATTCATAGTTTGAAAGCACCACACCGTTTCTCGTGGTTTTTACTTGCCATTTAGAGCTGCTTAGAGCATTGGCTCTGGTGTAACTGGTAGTAGTGGGCGGGCCGCCAAAAACTTCACCCGTAGCCCCTGAACGAGTGGCCGTTATTGAGCCATAACTCACATTGCAAAAACCATCAGTGTCCGGCTGACTGCCTATGACACTGTATTCCACCTCTGTTTCGCCCGGTAAACAACAAAAATTCGTATTGGTGCTAGAGAATTTCCCTGCCTGGCCAAAATCGATATCGCTGTAACGCCGCGTTTCTGATCTAAATGTTGCTTTGGTATTGTCCTCAGGGAACGTGACGCGCGAATATTCACCCTCCCAGAAAACAGCGTCACCTAGAACCTCACGCGTCGCAGAGCCGTTGTATCTGACATCACTTGATTGATTACCACTTGATGAGATGATTTGATACTGGCCATTTCCAGATAGATCGATATCAGCAACAATCGATCTTGAAGCAGCTACATTATCTTCGCGATCGCCTGGTACCTCTACTATGCGTTCGGTCCACGGACGTTCAGCAGGAATATCAATCTCATAAAGGGATGTAACTGAACGCAACCTATCCAGTACATCATTATTAAACCGGCTTACTGTTGGCAGGGCAGAACCGTTTTCAGAAAAAAGCGGGTCAGTTCCCTGTTGAAGTTCCGCAATGTTATTGGTTCCGTCATTGTCATAGTCAAGCAATGTAAAATCACTGGGTGAAAAAAACACTTCCCTGGATGCCAGACTGGATGGAGGAATAAATTGTTGCCTCGACGCGGCCAGCGATAGATCACCATTACGATCAAAGAATATGATGTCTGCGCGACTACCGTCATTGGGTAAGGACATCGTTGCAGTCCATTTTTGACCCGATACATAGCTGGCTTGCAACGATTGTTCGCCCGAGTAGACCAAAACAAGCAATTCGTTTGAAATATATTCAGGCACCGTTATATCAAAGATTGTAGATACGTTCTCGGTAGGTGTTTGAGTGCCGGACCCGGTATCATCACTGCCGCTTGTATCAGTATCAGTATCAGTATCAGTATCAGTATCAGTATCAGTATCAGTATCAGTATCAGTGTCGGTGTCGGTGTCGGTGTCGGTGTCGGTATTAGTATTCGCGCCAACACTTGCTTCTGTACCATCGTCATCTGACAACAGGCCTTCGTTTGTAGAACTGCAGCCGGCAGCAAAACTACATAACAGTATTAGCGCGTAAAGTTTCATCGTTATTCTTTTCAAAAATGTGTCGAGTTAATTCAATTGTGCTTAGCCACATCCAGAAAGGAACAGAAATAGCTCTGCATATGAAATACAGCCTTAAAGATAATTGGCGAAGACTTGGCAAGTGCAGCTAAAAGCCAGTAATCATACTAACGTAGTATTTCTAAATGGAGGGCAGTCGTTGCAATAAGACTGCCCTTTTTGGTTTTATTACCTCGATTCAAAGACTATTTTTGACAGTGACAAGCTTTCCCTCACTGGCAACTGGCAATGATCATTTGATCAGAGACAACAAATTGTCCACCGAAGTCTTTGCGTCACCATAGAACATCCGCGTGTTCTCTTTGAAGAACAATGGGTTCTCAATGCCTGAGTATCCCGTTCCTTGTCCACGCTTGGACACAAATACTTGCTTGGCCTTCCATACTTCCAATACGGGCATGCCAGCGATAGGGCTGTTTGGGTCTTCCTGGGCTGCTGGATTCACGATGTCGTTAGAACCGATAACAATCACCACATCAGTCTGTGGGAAATCATCATTGATTTCGTCCATCTCCAATACGATGTCATAGGGCACCTTGGATTCAGCAAGCAACACATTCATGTGTCCGGGAAGACGACCGGCGACGGGATGAATACCAAAACGTACCTTTTTACCAGCAGCGCGCAGTCGGCGCGTCAACTCTGAAACAGATTGCTGAGCTTGCGCAACAGCCATTCCGTAGCCTGGCACTATTATGATCTGATCGGCGTCTTCAAGTGCTGATGCAACACCCTCAGTATCTATCGCAATTTGCTCACCTTCGATCTCCATGGCCGCACCACTCGGCCCGCCAAAACCGCCCAGGATAACTGACAGGAACTTACGGTTCATAGCCTTGCACATGATGTATGACAGAATCGCACCCGATGATCCAACCAATGCGCCGGTCACAATCAACAAATCGTTTCCTAACAAGAATCCGGTAGCCGCTGCAGCCCACCCTGAGTATGAGTTAAGCATGGACACAACCACTGGCATGTCGGCACCGCCAATGGCTAGCACCAGATGCGCCCCGATGATAAACGCCAACAGTGTCATCAAATAAAGCGTCCAACTACCCGCATGATTCATATACATGAATAACAAGAGCAGGCATAAAGCAACAAGGACGATGTTCAGTACATGACGAGCAGGAAGAATAAGCGCTTTACCATCAACCTTACCCGAGAGTTTTGCATAGGCGACGATGGAACCTGTGAACGTTATCGCACCAATAAAGACCCCGAGAAACACTTCCACTTCGTGGATTATGCGTTCAGCGTTGTCGGCTAAGGCCGGAGGATTGATATCAGAATTGATACCGATGAACACAGCAGCCAGTCCTACAAAAGAATGCAGGGCCGCGACCAGTTCAGGCATGCCCGTCATTTCGACGTTCTTCGCAACATATACCCCAGCGACAGCACCGAGAATCAACATCAGGACCAACACAGGCCCCAGTTCCACACCCGGACCAAAGATGGTCGCGTATACCGCGATTGCCATACCGACAATACCAAACCATACGCCGCGTTTTGCGTTTTCCTGATCGGACAAACTGCCGAGCGACAAAATGAATAACACCGCCGACGTAATGTAAGCCGCGGTTTGCATTTCTGAACTTAATTCAAACATGATTATGTACCGCCCCTCAGCTCTTTTGAAACATTTGCAACATGCGTCGCGTGACCATAAAACCACCGACCACGTTGATGGTTGCGATGAGAACAGAGATGCTGGCAAGAACAGTTACGATTGCGTTGGAAGAACCAATTTGCAGCAGCGCTCCCAATATAATGATGCCTGATATAGCGTTGGTCACTGCCATTAACGGCGTATGCAAGGCATGCGACACATTCCAGATTACTTGAAAACCAACAAACACTGACAATACAAATACGATGAAGTGCTTCATGAAACTCGCCGGTGCATATTGCCCGACAAAGAACATCAACACAGCACCTGCGGTCAATAGAGCTATCTGGTTGCGCCCTGCCCGCTTGGTTGCGGCAGCGGTCTCAGCGGCCAGCTCTTCCTCTGTCTTCTCAGGAGCTGTTGGTTTTTTCGCAGCGATTGCCTGAATCTTGGGCGGCGGCGGCGGGAAGGTTATTTCTCCTTCAAAGGCAACGGTAGCGCCACGAATCACATCATCCTCCATATCGTGGACAATAGCGCCATCTTTTGCAGGCGTTAGATCATGCACCATATGACGAATATTGCTGGCGTATAGCTCAGAGCTTTGCGTTGCCATGCGACTTGGAAAGTCGGTGTAACCAATAACGGTGACACCATTGTCTGTCACAATCTTTTCATCCGGAACTGTCGCGACACAGTTACCACCGCGTTCAGCAGCCAGATCAACCACCACCGAGCCACGCTTCATCGCTGCCAGCATGTCTTCCATCCAGAGCTTTGGCGCATCGCGATTCGGAATCAATGCAGTGGTGATGACGATATCCATCTCAGGTGCTATCTCGAGAAATTTTTCAAGCTGCTTCTCGCGAAACTCAGGTGAAGAAGGTGCTGCATAACCACCTGTCGCGGCACCATCCTGCGCGGCTTCCTCAAATGCAAGAAAAACGAACTCAGCGCCCATGGATTCAATCTGCTCTGCTACCTCAGGTCGCACATCAAAGGCGTAGACCTGCGCACCAAGCGAAGTTGCTGTTCCAATGGCAGCAAGACCAGCTACGCCCGCACCGACCACCAGCACTTTGGCAGGTGGTACCTTGCCTGCCGCTGTAATCTGGCCGGTAAAGAAGCGCCCAAAATTGTTGCTGGCCTCAATGACTGCGCGGTAGCCCGCTATATTGGCCATCGAGGAGAGCGCATCCATCTTCTGAGCACGTGAAATACGCGGCACCATCTCCATGGCAAGCACCGTGGCGCCTGAGGACTTAGCCAGCGCCATGCCCGCCTCGTTACCGCCGGGATTAAAAAAAGATATCAGTGTTTTGTCAGCCGACAGCAGGTTAAGCTCAGACTCCTCTGGTTGTCGGACTTTGGCAATCACATCAGCGTTCTCCCAAAGCGTGGCTGCTGATGAGACAACTTCTACACCGACCGCCGCATAATCGGCGTCAGAAAAATCCGCTGCATCTCCAGCGCCGCTCTCAAGCAGGCATTCATGTCCAAGCTTAAGCAGCTGCACCGCCGAGGACGGTGTCATCGCTACCCGGTTTTCCCCTCGGTAAAGTTCTTTGGGCGTGCCGATCTTCATTCTGAGTCTCCCCTGAGAAATTTATAGTATTCTTTAAGCCTGCAGAAAAACGGTGAGTCGCAACCCTCAATTGCCTGACTGACTTCATTGGCGATAACAGATCATAACCCCGTCTGCCCTCAAGTGACACAATCGTTGAGCCCAAGCCACACCATGTTGTTCTAATTCTGGGCCATCGACCCGTCAGTCGATCCGCATTGTGCCCAAAGACGGTTGTATCAATTCACATGTTCGCACCAGCGCCATCCGCAGCGCTCTCAGGGCAGGCATACAGTACGATGGTGCCAAACGCAGTACCAGACATTCGCGCATGGGAAATTTGTACCATACCCTTAGCGCAAAGCCTCCCAGGACTAGGCAGATACCCGGCTTCTGGCATACCGGGAACACTTTTGGATCCCGCATTCTGCGGGAAGATGAAATGATCGTCTGTGATCTGGAGCAATATTACCGAACAACGCAACCAGACCACCCTGAGGCACCAGCGTCTCACTAGTCTTTAGAATAATACAAGTACCTACCTCACGGGGATCTACCCCAAGCCGGTCACCGAGTAGTTTACCGGTAAACACCTCATTTGAAGTTGCCGGGAAGTCTACTGTGCGAGAAAGTAACTCTCATTATCAAAAACCCCTACTAACGAGTCTTAACAGTCTGGCAAACAAGAAGCAGCTCGGCTAATCTATCAAGCGCGACAGATACAACATAGCCGTGTCATGAAAGATCAGCCAAATCGTTTTGAGATTTCCAAAGGTGCTTCCACCATGCTGGCAGTCGTGACAACTGGAAACGGTGGTTATGACAAACTCGAATTCAAAGTGGTGCCCGTTCCTCAGCCGGCAGCGGGTGAAGTTCTTTTGCAAGTGCTGGCTGCTGGCGTCAACAACACTGAAATCAACACCCGATTGGGTTGGTACTCATCAAGTGTCACCGCGAGCACTGACTCGACGGCCGACATTCAAGCGCAAGCTGCTGAGCAAAAGGATGATGGCGGTTGGGGCGAAGCGACACCCTTCCCGTTTATTCAAGGTACCGATTGCTGTGGCAGGGTCTGTGGTGTCGGAGACACTGCTCACAGTTCGCTGTTAGATAAGCGAGTTCTGGTTCGAGCATGTATGCGCCCCAATGGCTATGACACCATGGACAACATCTGGATGGCATCTGACTTCGATGGTGCGTTCGCCCAATATGTGAAAGTGCCGGCCACGGAGGTGTTTCCCGTTAATTGCACATGGACTCATGAAGAGCTAGCGACCATTCCCTGTGCGTACGGAACCGCGGAGAATATGTTGCACAGAGCGTCTGTCAATGAACGCGATCATGTGCTGGTGACTGGAGCATCGGGTGGCGTAGGATCGGCCACTGTTCAATTGGTAAAACGCCGCGGCGCAAAGGTTACCGCTATTTGTGGATCTTCGAAGAGGGATCAAGTAAAGCAATTGGGCGCTGATGCCGTGTTTCAACGCGAAAGCGATTTAGTAGCAATACTGGGTGAGAACGCCGTTAGCGTTGTTGTTGATAACGTTGCAGGCCCGGGTTTTCCAAGCATGTTGAAGGTATTGAAACGCGGTGGAAGATACGTTTCGTCAGGTGCCATTGCCGGCCCCATTGTTTCGCTGGACATGCGTGATATGTATTTAAAGGACATCACTCTCATTGGCAGCACTGCATGGGACGAACCAATTTTCGGCGATCTGGTTTCCTACATAGAGAAAGGCGAAATTAAACCGCTTGTGGCAAAAACATATCCTTTAGAGCAGATTGCGATAGCCCAGAAAGAATTCATGGAAAAGAAACATTTCGGGAATTTTGTACTTGTGCCGCCGAGCGTGGATGGCTAGGGGCAGTTGTCTAACAAGGTGTCACAACTGACAAAACAGGTGATAAGCGCGACTCGTTTTCGATAAATACTGTCGGACGCCGTCTTTCAGTCAACCAGTTTAAAAAATGGCTCTGCAGCATCATCGTCATCCACACAATCTGCGACAAAGTTATCGCGTTGGATACTACCGGGGCTGAACTCAAGCCGACTGGCCCTGATTACGTTTTCATGTTGAGCACTATCGCAGCTGTTCTCTAGGACAAACTGTTCCTGTGCGACGAGGGTGCGTTGCATATTGGCGATACTCATTATATCGATGGACTGCAATTGAACACCCATCTGGAAAGCGTCTTGTAAAAAAATCAATTCATCAAAACCGTCTCCATTGATATCCTGCGCCCCAAGTAGTCGCAGGTAAGGTTCATCAAGCACAAATTGCCCCAATATTCTGCCAATTTTTTTATCACTGAATTTATTGTTGTCGGGAGCATGAGAAAATACTGCAAGCATGCCCCTGCGCATATCGGAACGAGTGATGAGATAGACGCTCTGGATTTCGCTAGTAACCGTAAAATGGCCTTTAACAGGAATACCCACATGCAATGTATCGGGAAACCCGGTTCCGTAAACAGCCTGTTTTACAAATAATGCATCCGGATACTCAGGTATTGCCGCACTACCGATAAACGACGATAGACGAAAATCAAAAACAGTCGTATCACGTGAGAAATTGCTCGCGGGTTTGAAGGGTGTACCTGGGCTGCAGGCGCACAGACATAGCGATAGAGTCAGCAAGACAAGCTTCTTCAAGTGCAGCCTATTATGATCCTGAATCAGCGCGCGTTTAATCAGTTTCACTTTTTATTCAATATGCTCTGACTGGATTAATCGAAGCATACTAACTAAAAACTATTCAGGGCGCCCCGCCCGCTAGAAGATTGGGTGAAACGAATACGCGTGATCCGTTGTCCAACTGGATCCAGGTCAGAAAGTCCACATGATCACCCGTACTGTGGCCGGTACTACCCTGATCTCCGATATCCTGCCCCGCAAGAATACGATCACCCACACCAACGGTAAAGCTATCAGCATGAGCGTAGTGCGCATAAACCGGGTATTCCTGCCCCTGATAAGTAAACGTCTGATCACTGACAGCAATCAGTCGGTTGCCATACCCGCTGGAACTGGAAGTTATATCGACAACGGTTCCGGAAAACCAGGAGTCAATTCTTCCGTTAGCTGTCACATAATCGATACCCAGGTTGTACACCCCACCAGCGACATCCTGTGCAACCGTGGGATCACTGGAAAAGATGGCCAAAGACGGATTTTTACTACTGTGCGGCCCACCCCTGGCCATAAATCCCTCTGTGATAGTAAGCTCACCGATTACCGGCGATGTGATGGTTTGACGTCCAGGCGTGTGACCTTCATGGATGAATTGACTCAGTTGCAGATCACCTCCGGCAACCGCTGTGTTTTGACCTACCGGTGACACTTGTGCAGCGTTGCCAAACAAGGCCCTTCCAGTAACGTCATCAAGATAGCCGGTTGGCTGCAATCCGTTTGCCTGCTGAAAACGAACGATAGCGGCAGTCGTCTGCGCACCAAGACGACCATCTACAAAACCCGGCTGCAGCCCCGTCGGGACAGCACCACGCTCAACAAGCTGCGATTGCACGGCATTAACACCGCCAAACATTCGAGCTGCTACCTGGGATGTGGCTTCGCCAGAGGTAACGCGGCCATCACGATTGTAGTCAAGCGGGCTGTTAGATCTGTATGCACTTGAGCCTTGCACAAACCCGGGCAGGGTGTCATCCGGATCAGGAGTGGCTGTGCCTGACAGCACAGCTGAATAAACACCTTCCAAAGTACCTAGTTTGCCGGTGTATTGAGGCTGAGCAAAATACTTTTCGACAAATTCAAGTTGTTCAACCGCACTCATGCGCGCGAGCTGTGCAGTAGACGTCCCTAACCCTCGTGCTGTGGAGGGTATGAACTGTATTAAACCCGTCGCACCAATAAAGTTGGTTTCAGACGGTGAGAAAGACCCCCCTGTCTCAAAACTCATCACTGCCAGCAAATGTTCTGGTTGAGCGCCAAGCCGAGCGGCTATCGCTTCGACTTCTTCAATAAACGCAGGCGTTACGTTAGGGTTGTTTGCCAAACCTTGTATCTGGTTGTAGTCAAACGGTGAGTCACTGGACAAAGGCACTTGAGTTACTGTGGGTAGGGCGTCATCAGAGACGCTAACTGGATCGCCATTAATGCCCGGTAAAGCGCCTGCAGTATTTTGACTACCCAGTGCCGGGATACGCAGAATATCTCCAGGATAAATTAGATCAGGGTTTGTTATATCGTTTGCGCTGACTATTGACTGTACCGTTATTCCATATTCCCGGGCAATGGCTGTCAGTGTATCGCCCGTTTGAACGGTTGCCGTAGCAGACGCAGGCACTAAAACGCTGTCGCCCGGATAGATGAGATCAGGGTTGGTAATCTGAGGATTAGCGGAGATCACGACATCCAGAGAAACGCCGTGACGACGGGCTATATCGCTCAAGCTATCGCCGTGAACCACCTCATACGAAAGATCCCTGCCTTGGGAATTATCCTGCTGTCGATTTTCTGTCGCATTTGACGAGTTGACACCATTAACAGGCATGAAAGCGTCTCCTTCCCGATTTTCTACAGATTACCGGAGACGCAATTCAATTCATATTAGGGAAAGTATGTACTAAAGATGCAGCCATCGGGCTCTTATGAGCTCTGCTGAAGTCTGTTTCCGAGAACATTGCACAGCCCGTTACTCAGGGCTTCATTTGCATTTTTATGTGAACCAGTTAACAAAAATATGCTTGCTAAGCGGTGTTGCTGCGTAACGTCGACTAGTTAGGTAGAGTAACGACATATACCGCAACAGTCATCGAGCATCACGATTTCCAATGCCCACACCGCTGATTTACGTGCTATCGCTCATTCTCGTTTTCTCCGCCGAAGGGCTGCTTAATCGCCCATTGTTAGCCCAGACCCAACCAGAGATCACGCGAGATAATGTCCAACCAATGGGCCAGTGGTTTGATTTCCGTCAGGCGCGCTATGGTAGCAATGGCGTACTGCTGCACTTGCGTACGGGTTATGAACGCGCTGTGCTAATGCCTGAGCCAATAGAATTAAAAGCCGGTCAATCAAATTTGCCGGGGTGTGATATCGAGATCGATTCGGATGTGATTGGGTTTTACCCCACTCGCTCGTTCAAACGACAGAGTGTTGAGTTTATCGGGTTAGAGTCTGGTACCGTTTATGTGCTCAAAGTACGTTCAAGTACTACCGGAATCAGACAGCCACTTCAGATCAGTAGATAGTCTGCGACAGGATTGACTGTCCTTCAAAATGGCGCCCCCTTCCAGAGACAAGGCGTTGCTTTGGGAAGCATCACCATAGTTCTGAATTTACGAGGCAGGTACACGCCGCTTCAGGGTCAACACGACACCTCGTCTTGGCATCCGATTGTCAAAATAGTCCTCTGCCCAACACCCCTCTTCGAGTATATTTGCCTCGGGCACGCCTGCGTATAGCAGCTCTTCCTTAACGCGGGCCGCTCGTCCCAAAGCTAAGCCTTCCTGACCAATAGCAAGGCTGGTTGGACCATTTGAACAGCCTATAACCGACAATACGTCGCTGTCGACTTTGAACTGCTCAACAAATCGTTGAACTCTATACTTGTTACCTTGCCCCATGCGGACTGAGTCGTTATCAAAGCGCAGGATAGCTTCATCAACAATGCCGAAGTCATCGAAAACACTGGCGAAATTGGACTCACCCAAGTCACGTACATTTTGTTTCGGCAGCGCAGACAACCTTTCTATGCTGCCAAATTTTTCCGATGCTTGTGCTGATTTGGCCATGGAAGGCGCAGCTATATCCAACAGGGATCTGGATGGAACTTGTGGTTCAGGCAGTGCTTCTTGCAGGGTGGCCGAGGGTAACGTGGCAACTAGTTGTTCGGTGTCCACAGGCGTCTGCGCTAACACGTCCGCGGCAGGAGGATTGTTTACAGGTACTTCGGGTTGAACAGGTTCGATAGCTGCCGGGCTTTTGGTTGTTTCGGGGTTGGTAGGTAGTACAAGGGGCTGCAGCGTTTTACCTTGAATGGCCAAGTCACCCGAGACAAGCTTATCCTGTCTTGAAAACAACTCATCGTTTACGGTTACCTGCGATGCGTCGGCCCCTCGCACCTGCATTGCCGCGATGGGTTTAAGCATGCCGTCTTCAGCAGTTGCATAGCTGCGGCGAACGCTGATATCCCCGGCGCTAACTGTGTAGGTTATGACAGGGCCTACTGTTGCATCGGATCTCTTGGTTACCGAAAAACTAACTGGCTGTTCACCAGTGGCGAATCCTGAGATGCGAATAGCATAGCCAGCGTCTTCCAAAGAACGACGTAATGCGATAGCAAACTCATCCTTTGTGAAAGCATCGGTCGACAGGTTGAGCACGGTGGTTTCTACCGGCAGGCGATCGAGTTGTTCAAGCACCCCTACTAGATTCTCAGCAACCAAAGGTGCAGAAGACGCGGGAAGAGAAGGCTTGTAGAGAGTAGTACACCCCGACAGAGCAATCGCAGCCGCCAAAAGAATGACCGACATTCTTGCGTAACACGATCGAGCACACATGTGCGTATCCATACTCTCCTGATTCCCCTGTTTGGTAATCGAACCTATAAAGAACGATTTCAACCATCTTGAGGTTTGATAGTACCAAATAGGCGTTGCTTGATTGCGAAGCAGCCAAGCTCACTGCAGTCAGCATGGTTACCATGTTGTCAGTAAAAACCGCTTACTAGGGTTTTCCCCAATTTCAACGAGCACAAGCCCGTGTTACGTTCAGGCCCGAATGCTCGGCGACAACTAATTTGGGAAGTTGGCATCATGACTAGTACTAGTGGCGTTGGTGGTTCCTCGGATTCAGGCACACAAGATTCCTCCTCAAGTGTGGACCACAGTAGTAATGATTCGGATGCAACTTCAACTGAATCACTGGCATCGGAGCCGACTACCTCCGAGAGTCTTTCAGGGGTTGGATCTCATGATGCAGCTCAGGCCAGCAGTCAAAATGGTGGCACAGCTTCTGATGACGATTCAACCAGTACGGAATCATTGGCTGCGGCTCCCTCAACCACTGACAGCCTATCCTCAGAACCAAGCACAACCGATGAGTTAAGTGGAATTGGTTCCTTGGATGCGGCACAGAGCAGTGCGCAGAACTCCCGCTACAGCGGGGCGGTGAGCAGCAGCGAAGATGACGCAGTTCCGGATCAGTCATTGGTTGATCAGGCAACCAACGTTGGTGTAGCGATAACCAGTGCTAGCGTTAATCTGAATGGATTGTCGGTTGGCAATACCAATGTAGTGGATAGTATGAAATTCGGTCGATTTGCGCCAAATTCAACCACACCAAATCGTGGCTACTCGCTGCAGACGTTTACGCAACCGGGCAGCGCCAGTTACTACTCAATGAACACCATGGTGAGCAGCCAGGCATCCTGGCACAACGCTCGTGCTCTTGACCCAACGCTTGCCAATACTCAATTTGAAGTGCCATCACCCGCTGCAAACACCAATAGAACCTACGATCGTGCTTTTAACGGCACCTTTTTCGAGGACAAAGCAGGCAAGAGTATCAGCACAACTCAGCTCGCCACTGATATTCAACTTGCACGCACCGGTCAACCAGTGAGTTACGTATTCTCAGGCAATCCAATTACGGGCAATCACGGTCCGAATGCGAGTGTTAGCGGAACTCTGCAATCAGCAAGGGCTAGCACTGGCGGAAATCTAACCAGCGTGGTCAGCGACGTTGCAGTGAGTCCCAATACAGTTTCAGCGGTTAAGAGCGCAAGCTATACAAGTGTGGCTTTGCGTGGTGCAAGCCGTATTGCAGGCCCGGCAGCTGCGGTGATGGATGGCTACAACATCTATTCAACTGCGAGCGAGCACGGCACGTTTAGTACTGAAACTGCAGCAGTGGCGACGGAAACAGCAGGTGCCTGGGCAGGCGCTACTGCAGGCGGAATTGGTGGGGCTAAGGGAGGAGCTGTGGTAGGTGCTGTTGTAGGAGGGCCGGCTGGCGCTGCTGTAGGGGCTGTTGTGGGTGGAGTTGTTGGTGCAGTGGGCGGAGCTATTGCAGGCAGTTCAGTTGGAAAAGCAATCAGCGGCTGGTTAGGCTGGTAAATTGGGGGCTATGACCCGATATCGATACAATAGTCTGACAGACACCTGGCGGTTAGTAAGAGCTAGCTTTTCTGCAAAGTTGGCAGACCCATTCATAATGACCAACCCGCGTGCGATTGCGGCTCGGTCAACTCTTTTTCATTGGGATGATTTGCAAGAGCTGGACGCACACTCTCAAGTAGCTGAGCGTTACGACTACCCACCCTTCATCTCTTCCCAACCTCTATTGATTCAACATCTGCCCGAAGAGTTTGGACGGCAGGCGTTTGAGCATTTGATGAGCAATCGGACTACTCGCCTGAAGATCATCAAATCGATGTTGAAGGATGCTGGCATTGAGTTAGATGCAAGCGATGAGTGCTGGCAAGCGATTCAAAAATGGATCTTTGACTTAGTGGAGCCCAGCCAAATAACTCTATCAAAACTTGGTGATAACCCCACCAAAGCAGATCTTCTGCAGCTGCGAGGGGAGCATTTTACTCACAAGGTTTGGCATTCTCTGATAATCGATTTAAGCCTCTTGCTTGCAGACCAAGCACAACTGGTTCACCCACAACTTAACTGGGTATTCTGGGCAGACAGCTCGATTGATGATGCAGGTCGATTTGGTCGCTCACCCTGGCTGATGATAAACAAGCCATTGACGCTAACAGGGGAAAAGCCGTCTCGAATTCTTGTGATGTCAATGGTAACGGGTATAGTACAAAATCTACTTACACACAGATTACTGGATCAGGAACCAGCAGAGAATGACGCCCTTTGCAGGCTTTATTCGTCGCTGCTCAGTCTAGGTAACAAGGACGAATAGTCAGCGTCATTGTTAATTCAATCAGCGCTCATACTCAGACCATCTACCCATACCAACAAGCCAAACAGTTCACGCTTGTTCAATCCTATCCATCTGAACTGAGAACCACGTCAACGATTCTGCAGGAGCGCCGTGATTTTTGCAGGCCAAGACCACTAAAATCGCTGCACGCTCAATCACTGAGCCTATCCCCTCTTTCTTAAACTCCTGAGTATTAGAATTAATGAAGCTAATGAGTACACGGACCAACCTACTAGCCAGCACAGCTATAAGCGCTCTCCTCCTAAGTGCTTTTGCACCCACAGCGGCATATGCAAGTGAAGGCCATAACAATAATCGCTTGGTTATCTACTTCACTCGGCACGCCGAGAAACAAACGGTCACACAGGAAACCATGGATATCGGACCGGTTTACACTAGCTCAATAGACACAGATGGCAACGTTCAATTTAATACTGTTTCTGGCGCGACTCAAACAGAAGCGGGCACTGTATTGAATGAAATTTGTGGTGAAGATAAGTGTGCGGAAGAACTTAGCAAACAAGGAACTGAGCGAGCGCTGCTGCTAGCGGGTTGGTTTTACAATCGAGGCGTGACTGATCGCCTGGATGCCGTTTACGCTACGCATAAAACTCGCACACAGCAGACAGTTATGCCGACAGCCACCTTGGCAGACCTCGACGTAACCTTGCTTAATCCAGAATTTAGCGAACTCAACCCCGAAAGTACATCGCCTTCAGAATGTTCAACCCTTCAGGCAATAGAATCAGCACGATCAGAGGGTCATGACACAATTTTGATAGCGGGACACAGCGGCACTCTCTACGACATCATGGGTTCAGGCGTTTCAGATTGTTATGACCAATATGAAAATGCTATAACGGGGCTTGGCTTGAACACTGGCAACACTAATCCGAATCCTGAAGTACCTGGCGACCTGAATCGCTTTCCAAAAGATGACAAGGGTAAAGTTCGAGACTTTGGAGATATCTGGAAAGTCATCATCACCAAAAACGGCACTGTTCGTTTTGGCTACAGATTTAATCTGCAGCAACCAGCTCGTTTGAAGATTGATAACATCGCTCGATAGCCTTGCTTGGACTTAACAAGTCTGAAAGTAACGGAGGCATCGGCCTCCGTTACCATTAAAAAGCTAAAACCTACACTATCGGTAACTGCGTACATATTGTTTTTTTTCGGTGACGAAACGGCCTCTACTTTTGTTCGACAGCAGCAGCTAATCAAAATCAAGCTTTAATTGTGCGTCTGGTATCTGATTTTTTTTAGCAGCAGTTTTTTTATTACTAGCTGCCCTTTTTCGTGAGCCATGTAAGTCAAGCATCCTTGCAGCTTCCTCTTGCCCTTGTTCGCTTTTGCGCACCGCGTATATCTGGTCTTTTATAATTTTTGCCGTGGATTTTATATCTACTATCGGCTCAGGATAATCCCCTAACGACTCTGATTCGTAATTTCTAATGGAATCAGCACTAAAGGGGCGCAGTTCAGGTATCCACTTTTTTACGAAAGCACCGTGAGGATCATGATCTACTAATTGCTTGTGCGGACTGTAAACGCGAAGTGTATTTATTCCGACCACCCCTGCTTGCATCTGTATCTGAGAAAAATGAATGCCAGGTTCATAGTCTAAAAACAACCTCGCCAATGGATATTGCAGTGCCTGCCAACTTTGGGCCAGACCAAAGCAACCCGTGGTGACCAGCATCGCTCGCATGCGAAAATTTAGAAAACCGGTTGCTGCCAGACACCTGACGCAGGCATCAACCAATGGTAAGCCGGTTGTACCCTGCATCCAGGCCTGCAGCACAGGTTTACAATCGCCATACTCTATGTGTCGGTAGGCAGGGTTAATTGCCGCTCTTTCCATATCAGGAGCGGATTCAAGCCGCTGCATGAAGTGGTCATGCCAGTGTAATCGTGCCTGAAACGCATTCAAACTCTTACGCCACTGAGCGCTTTTGGCATTTGGTTGCTTTGCCAGTTCCTCAGTGCGGACTCTAAGAGCCGTGAAGACCTGTCTAAGACTTATTGTCCCCCACGCCAAATGGACAGACAAACGGGAACCTGCGGCAAAAGCAGTATTGGGGGACGAGATTCCACCAGCGTATGCAACGCCTCGATCGTAAAGAAACGCCTGCAAAGTCTTCTGCGCATCCGCCTCAGTCACGGGTTGCAGTTTTCTCACTTGAATACGCTCATCCCTTAATCGCCCAGAGACCGTTTCAAAGCTCGGCCAAGCATCGGAGGAAGGCGTATCCGACCAAGCAGTGAACTGAGATGGGGTTGCTCGTGATTGTGACTCGAACAGACGCTCTCGAATTACTGGCTGTCGATCATCACGATTCTGTAAACCTCGCACCACTCCATTCTGGAAAGATTCGAACCAAGGCACTTTGTGAGAGTGTGCCCAACGAACGATTTGACAATCGCGCTTGTAGGTCAATTCTGAGCCTGTCTCCTGGTGGCTAAAAAGCGCTTCAAATTGATAGCGTTTGTACAGATCTTCAAATACATCTGCGGCATTTCCTACGCGCGTTATAAGTCGCCCACCTTTGGCATCCAATTGTTCAGATAAGTGCTCACACGCTTGTTGCCATGCGAGGAAGTGGAGAAACGATGACTCTGGCGCTTTACAAAGCGCCGGCTCAATAATAAAAAGAGCTACCACTGTGTCACACAACTCTATTGCATGACATAGCGCTTCGTTGTCACAGAGTCGGAAATCACGTTTTACCCACCATAGCCCACGGCTAAACCGTTTGTTCATGCAGGCTTGCGTCTTGCGTTGCGTCGACAGCGCTCAGAACAGAATCGGATGCTAGGCCATAGGCCTCTAGATTCCCATTTCTTTCTATTATCAAAGGACCGATTGCATACCGGGCATAGTTTAGTATCCCTGCTGTTACGCTTCATAGTTTAAATCTCAACAGCTTACACTTCGCGTCGATGTACGCTCATCGAACATTAAGGTGATCGGAACCTGTAAGTTACCGTAAAAACTGAACCGTTTTCGACAAACTAGCTATGACTTCGATCGCTCTGGTGTTCCCCAATCAATTGTATAAAGATCACCCTGTTCTACGGGTACCGGTTGAAAAGGTATTACTGCTTGAAGACAGCCTTTTTTTCGGTGATAGCCAATATCCATTGCGGTTTCACAAACAAAAGCTGGCCTACCATCGTGCGACTATGCGGCATTTTGCTAACGAAGTGGTTAGCGCGGGGGTGACAAACTTAGAGTACATTCCCTACTGCAAGGACAATCAGCTACCGACACTTTGCAAGCGCTTAAAACAAGAGGGCGCTACACGTCTGATCACAGTCTCGATAACAGATTTCGTCTTAAGTCGACGGTTGAGGGATGCTGCACTCAAAACCGAACTGACCTGGCTTGAATTATCTGATCCGGGATTCATAAACACTCCAGAAGAAAACCGTACATGGCGTAAGGGACGAAAACGCTGGTTCATGACAGATTTCTACCAATGGCAACGCAAACGCCACAGTATTCTGGTCGAGAACAACGCGCCAACGGGAGGTCAGTGGAGTTTTGACGAACACAACCGCAAAAAACTGCCCCGCAAAGAAATCGAGATACTGCCAGTGCTGCCGATTATCAAGCCAGACCCCATCGTGCTTTCAGCAGTTGAATCTGTTAAGCAAGAGTTTCCTGACCACCCAGGATCTCTAACAGACTGGCACTATCCCTATACGCACCGGCAAGCCGAACAATGGCTGGATTTATTCCTGGAGCAACGTTTCGCCAAATTTGGACCTTTCGAGGATGCTATGGTTGCCGGGCAAAACTGGCTTCATCACAGCATCATCAGCCCATTACTCAACGTCGGCCTGCTGACACCCGGACAGGTAATCGAACGAGCACTTTCTTATGCAGAAAAGCACGACACCCCGCTAAACAGTGTTGAAGGCTTTGTCCGGCAAATCCTGGGCTGGCGAGAGTTTATGCGTGCAACCTACGACGACCTCGGTGTGACAATGCGCACACGCAATAACTGGCAACATCATCGGCCATTGCCACAGGCCTTTTATTCGGCGACCACCGGCATTGATCCCATCGACGATGTGATTGAACGCGTACTCGGTACCGGTTATTGCCACCACATAGAACGCCTTATGCTGTTGGGTGGCTTTATGTTCCTGTGCGAAATAGCACCTAAAGATATTTACAGTTGGTTTATGGAAATGTTTGTGGACAGCTACGATTGGGTTATGGTCCCTAACGTCTATGCGATGAGCCAACACGCCGATGGCGGAGCGATAACGACCAAACCGTATTTTTCCGGCTCAAACTATGTGCTGAAAATGAGCAACTACAAGAAAGGAGAATGGTCGATTGTTTGGGATGGACTGTTTTGGCGCTGGATATTGAAACACCAGAAAGAGCTAGCTGGAAACGCACGCTGGGCAATGATGGTTAGAAACGCACAAAAAATGGACAGCGACAAGCAGCAATCTCACATCGAGGTCGCGGAAAATTACCTGGCAGGCCTGGAGACTCTGAACTAGGTATTGGGAGCAAGCAGTTTGTATGAGTAGGTAATGCTACCTAGGCTACCGTACGCATACTTTTTCCCGCCCCCCTCTGGTCTAATGGTGGATTATTATTCTGCGCAACTGCCAATAGTTATTGGCTTTATAAACGTTGATCAGAAACCCGTGGAATGCTCCAATGATTGATGATCGTGACTACCTTCTGTTCAAGCTACTCTGCAGACTCTCAGACAAATCATCGCTGCATAGCACTCATGGAATAGTCTACGTCAAAGGCAGCATGATAGATGGAGAGGCTCAGCTTGATAATCAGGCGGGTTGGAATTTCTCATATCTTTCCGACAGGGTGCGCTGCCAGATTTCAGAAAGCGACCTGATTGTAAAATTGAGCAACGATAGCTTTGCTGTGATCCTTCACTCCACCAGTGAAGAAAAACTTAGAATATCGACCCAATCTTTTCAGAGCTTATTTCTTGAACTACCAGCGACCCGTTCAAAGTGGACGATTGCAGTAGGAGCAGTACTATTCAATCAGGTAAACACCACGATACCCGAGCTAATAGGGATTGCTTACGAAAACGCTTTTGAATCCAGCTCAGAAAACAGAATCGTTTACACCAACCTGACACACCAGGGTGCCACTTATATGCCCGGTGCATCAGAAGCAGCGTAATACTTCGGTCGATGAACAATACCACTCTCACGCCTTCTCCTAGCCACAATGTTGAGCCACGCCCACCGCTGCTGCTCCCTACCACACAGGAGTTAGCATCGAATGACAGCTTTATTAACTCTACTGATCAATATGCTAGTCCTCTATCAAAAACAGGGCAGTTTGTAAAACGCACTGAAGACTTGATCCTCGGCTCCTTCGCACTACTGCTATTTTTACCACTCATGCTTATCATTGCACTGGCAGTCCGTATCGATTCATCGGGGCCTGTGTTGTTTAAACAGATTCGTACCGGCTTAAATAGAAAACCCATAACAGTCTATAAGTTCCGCTCGATGAAACACACAAAAAATCAGCAGTTTCGTCAGGCCGTGGAATCTGACTCTCGAGTTACCCGGGTAGGTGCCTTTATACGCCGCACCAGCCTTGACGAACTTCCACAGCTCATTAACGTGCTCAATGGGTCGATGTCCCTGGTCGGACCTCGACCACACCCGTTAAAACTGGACGATGAATTCAAGTACGTGATCCGATCACTACCATCGCGATACAGAATGAAGCCGGGCATTACCGGGCTTGCGCAAATTATGGGCTTCAGAGGTGAAACCCGAGACAATAAAAGTATGATCGCCAGAATCAATCTCGATCGCAAGTACATGCGCAATTGGAGTCTGGCTAAGGATATCTCAATACTGGTTAGAACCGTATTGACGGGCTGGGTACACAAAAACGCCTACTAATTGTTTCTAGATTGCCCTTTATCCAAGGTAGTTTAAATGCCCACCGCATTTATTTTTTCAGGCATTTACGGACTTGAGAAGGGAGTGAACAGTCTCCTCTAAAATCAAACGGCTAAACGGTTTTTGCATAAAAAGCACACCCGGCTCTGCATATTCTTTGGCCCTGGCGTCTGACGACATCAACACAATCTTAGTGCCACTGTCGTTATTTCTTGCGCGCTTAATATTCACTGAACCCTTAGCATCGGGAAGATGGAAATCGGTCAGCATCAAATCTATAGGCTGACTCTTCTCATTGAAAATAGTCTCCACCTCCATACATGTCATAGCGGATACCACAACGTGCCCCTGCGACTCTAAAGTCTCTTTAAATACCTTTAGAATGACGGGATCGTCATCTACCACCAGAATAGTCGCCAAATCTCAATGTCTCCTGACAGGATACTACGATCTCCTCTCATTAATTACTAAAACAACGCTCCTTAAAATTAAGCAAAAATCGACTTTTTACGCACCAAATTTAGCAATCGGGGCTTTAGTTAAGGGCAATCAGTTACCTATTGGTAGCATGATTTAGAACATACGGCTTGTATATCCGTAAGACTACCGATTTCAGGAAAATTCTAATCAGGCCGAAAAACTCAGGCTATATAAATCGAACAGACCTTTGCCATTTCTACCAACTCAGACACTGATCGAGCCTGCATTTTGTCCATGATTCTCGATCTATGCGTGTCAACCGTTCGATGACTGATTGAAAGAACACGGGCAATTTCCTTGTTGGATACATTTGCAGCTCCAGCAACCAAGAGTTTCATCACATCCTGCTCGCGAGATGTCAGTGTGTCATAACGTTGCTTTATAGCGAATTCGAATTCGAACACCGATTGCCGCCTATGGCTTTCCTCGATGGCACCATCGATTCGTTCCAACAAAGCATCCACATGATAGGGTTTCTCAAGAAAATCAAAGGCACCGTCTTTTATTGCACGAACAGACATTGAGATGTCACCGTGCCCGGAAATAAATATAATGGGCAAAATAATTTCTCGACGCAGGAGCTCTTCCTGCAGCTCAAGCCCGCTCATTCCCGGCATGCGAACATCCAGGATCACACAACCAGTTTGTCCTGACGGGTAATTCTCAAGAAACGCATAAGCACTATCGAAGGCTTGCACGATGTAGCCCTTCTTTTCAATTGATCGAATCAGTGCCCTTCTGACATCAGGCTCATCATCAACAATATAGACAATTGCAGCTACGTCATTCATGGAGAATCAGGTCCTGTTCACAGGAATCGTGAATCTAATTGTGGTTTGGGCCTGACAAGTTTCATCAAGCCAGATCACTCCCCCTTGCGCCTCTATTATAGTGCGACTAATGGATAATCCCAATCCCATACCACCCTTCTTATTGCTAACAAATGTGGAAAATAAGTTGCTCTTGATCTTTGAGTCAAATCCCGGGCCTGTATCCTGAACGGAGACCAAAAGAGTTTCCTGGTCCTGCAGTGCTGTGGTAATCGTCAGGACTCTATTAGCTGATTGCCCACTGGCCATGGCTTCAACGGCATTGCGCCCAAGATTGACAAGCACTTGTTGCAACTGCACCGCATCAACAATCGGATCAGGCAAATTCTCTGCCAACTGGAGCGTAATAGTAATCCCTTTGTCTCGTGCATCGGCCTGAGTCAAACCTATCGTTTCTCTTACCAGCTCATTGATATCCACGAGCGACTGAAGCCCTGATTCTTTTCGAATCAATCGGCGCATACTGCGGATAATGTCCCCGGCCCGATGTGATTGATCGTAGATATCAGCGGCAATATCGGTCATTTCGCGATCGGGGGTATCAGATTCCTTGATAATCGAAAGCAGTGCGTCACAGTTATGGCTAATAGCAGTGAGCGGTTGATTAAGCTCGTGCGCCAGACCGGAGCCCAATTCCCCGGCAATGTTCAATCTCGAAACATGTGCAAGATCAGCCCGCAATTGTCTGTCGCGTTCTTGGAGCTGTCTTTGCTCAGTAATATCTTCATGTACCAACACGGTAAATCGCGCTTGCGCTACTTCAAATGAGGTTGTCGCAACAGCAAACCAGTATTTTTTATCGGACACTTGGCATTCAAAGTCGTAAGCCAGCGTTTTGCTCCCTCCCCTCAATACTTCTTCGATTCTATGCACAACGGCCTGAATGCCCGCTTGTTCGCGCTCAGAGAAAGACTCATACACAGTGCGATAATTAAGTCCTAATCCAGCGTTTGGGGTATTCAATTCACCAAGGAGTAAAAGATCTCTCCAGGCAGAGTTCACGGCTTTTATAGTCCCCTGCGTATCGACAATTACTATGTTAAGCGGTAGTGCATCCAGAATGGTTCTGTGAAATCGCTCAGAATCACGAAGCGCTTGCTCAGCCTGTTCTCTGCCGCGTGACTCTGCCTCCACCAGAAGCGCATTGGCGCGTTGCAATTCGCGCTCAATCTTCTTTCGACCGGTTATGTTGCGCCCCACCCCTCTGTAACCCAGATACCTAGACCGCGCATCAAGCACTGGTTTGCCGCTAAAGGAAATGACGTGCGTTTCACCTGCAGGTGTAATCCACTCGGTTTCAACATCATAAAAGCTCTCTTGCCGTTCCATTAACTCCACCGGCCAGGGGCTACGCGCGGTCTGCTCATTAAAGACCGAATTCATGTCCGGGCAAACATTCTCCCGCACGCTACTTCTCAAGGCTAAAGACTTCGGCATAGCGTCAGAATCACCTGAGAGTATCTTGAGGGTGAGTGAAGAATCTGACTCCCAGAATAGGTCAGCGCCAGCATCTGCGAAGTCTCTGAAGCGCTGCGCATGCTGTTTTTGTGCCTTTACCAAACTAGATTGAAGATTTCGTTGTCTGATAAGCAGCACTGAAGTACCAAATATAAGCGAAGAAAAACCAGCAAAAAGCATGAGCAAAGAAGACCTGAATTGTTCCAAGTGACTGCTTTGATCTGATATCAGCTGAGTAGCCACAAGATCGGTCTCAGCAGCAATTTTTCTCAATTCGGCGTAGCGCTCACTCAACCGCATCGCTGCCAGTTCCGCGACAATAGGCTGATTCTTGTCAAAACCAGGTATTCCCTGCGATAACCACTGCCCGACATCATCCAGGATTGGTCGAACAAATGAGTAGGCTATTGCAGCCCCATCCAGCCTTTGAAAACTGTAGTTTGAGCGCATCTCGACTAGCTGTTGTTGCGCTTGTAACAAAGACTTTTCGATCTGAAGTCTCTCTGTATCTTGTGGCGCCGAGCGAAGTTGCTCAAGCGCTAACATAACGCTCGCATATTCATGCAATAAATTAGCTACATCATGCTGCTGTTGCAATACCTCCTCAGCCAGCGCTTCCTGAATCTGGGTCGTTGATCTTTGTACATAGAGTGCAAGCACCACGCCCGTAAATAATACGGCTAATACCGCAAACCAAAAGACTTTACCGTTGGTGTTCAAAAATTCAGCTTATCCAAGGTCGCATAAGGGCGGATCAATACGGTAGATCTTTAACTGCCAAGCCAGCTTGTTCGTAGTATCTATACGCTCCCGCGTGCAGTGGTATACCGATGCCTTTCAGAGCTGCTGACTCAATGAGTTCCTTTCCTTTTTGATGATTCTTAACAAGTGTCTGATGAGTGTTTTGGCTCCAGAGATTCTTTGTGATGTCGAACACCAGATCATCTTCTATGTCAGAACTTATAATCCATTGGGCAGCTACCGCTAGCGTACGCACCGCACTGGAATTAGAATAAGCATCCGCAGGAATTTCATCAGCTGTAAAAAAAGGATGATCCGTCAGAAGCACATCTATTTCCGGACCAACAATAGGCACAAGCGTGGCTATACCTTCTTCGATCAGTTCAGACACGCCTGATATTGGATAGCCGGCTACTATAAAGAAGGCATCGAGGTTGTTTTGGCGCAATCGATCAATCGAGTCTGCAGGTTTTAGATACACCAACTCCAAATCATTTTTCGAAACATCGAATGAGTCCAACACGGCTTGAACATCTAATTCGGTTCCCGACCCAATTTCATCCACAGAAACACGATTACCAACCAGGTCAGCGATGCCCGCGATGCCACTATCAACGTGCGCAACCAAATGCAGACTCTCGAAATAAAGTGTCGCCAGTGCTCGAATATCGGTGATGGGCCCATGTTGCTCGAATGGTCCAATTCCATGGTAGGCCCAATGCGCAACGTTCGCCTGAGCAAATCCTGATTCAAGCAAACCATCGCCGATATCCTTGACGTTGGCTACAGAACCACTGGATCGCTGGGGCAAAACGATCAATCTGGATGTTGAACTCGGATCAGAGGTGTCATTGAGACTTTGACCTATGGATTCGGCGATCAGAGTCCCAATCGGAAAATAGGTGCCGCTGCTACCGCCAGTGCCTATTCTGATCAAACGTGGTTCGATCGCGAAAGCTAACGAAAATATGGACGCAATTAAGCAGACGACAGTCAAACCTCCACCACGACCGTCGATTTTTGAGAATCTCGCGGCCAAAAACGCAATCGCCATCAAATGCAGCCTCCTACGCAGGCATCCTTGTCCCAGTTGCTAAAAATTTATTGTACAGCACTCAATAAAGCATATTTAATCAATGGCTTAGGGTGACCATATATCAAACACCGAATTCTATTCCCGGCATAGCTTCGCTGATTTCTCCAAACTCATCCGAAAACACTGAAGGCAAGCCTTCGTTATCCAGCAGCTGCCACTTGATGCTCGCCTGCTAACGTCGCCTTTCCAACTTTTTGGGGTTTATGACACTTTAGTAGGCCCAAGAAAGACCTCTAGGAACCCAAAAACAAACAGGATACAGCTCCGCGGGTAGTTTAAAAATGTCTTTATGAGACATTTTGTCAGTCTTCTTGCCGAAGCCTTCGAGGACTATTAACATTGATTGGCCCTCGGTTCCTTCTAGGCCCTCACCAAGCTTCCAAGAATCAGGGATGCATTTACTTACCAACCATGAGTAAGCAGCTTAAAGAGAAAAACCTCAGATCTGCAACTCTTATAAGAATATAACGATCGAATATTCGAAACTTCGATCTAAAAAAGGGGAATTAACAAACTTTATGAGACACCTAATCACAGCGCTTGCGGTTAGCGCAGCTCTGAGCACCACAGCCTCAGCGCAAACCAATCTGGAAAAGCTCGGGGCATTCAAAGTGACTGGTACAACGGACCATACCTTTGTCGATCAAAATGGAGAGTCCGCAGAATCAATCAAAAGGGTGCTTGAAGGTATTAGCTTGCCACCGGGATTCAAAATTGACTTATACGCACTCGTTCCTGATGCTCGGCACATGGCCGTAGCGCCACAGGGAACTGTATTGTTCGTCGGTACAAAGAAATCAAAAGTATGGGCAGTAATGGATCGAGACAGAAACCGTGTAGCGGACGAAGTTAAGGATTTCGCCCCGTCACTGGAATTCGATGTTCCAAACGGTGTGGCCTTTTCCAAAGATGGTTTTCTATTTATTGCGGAACGTAATCGCGTAATGATGTATCCGGCTGCAGAGTTTTTTCACGAGAGCCCGGATGTAGTCGCTGTACCAATCGTACCTCAGGGAACCTTAATACCGGTAGAGGAGGAAAGCTATAATCACACTGCTAGAGTCGTAAAGGTTGGACCTGATGACAAGCTCTATATTTCTCTGGGGCAACCGTTCAATGTTGCACCAGAAGAGAAACTGGACCTCTATAACGATACTGGCATTGGCGGAATAATCAGGATGAATCGCGACGGCTCAAATCGCGAGGTATACACCTACGGCGTTCGTAACTCCGTTGGTCATGATTTTCATCCTGTCACCGGCGAACTATGGTGGACCGACAATCAGGTGGATGGTATGGGAGATGATATTCCACCCGGTGAGATCAATCGGCAAACAGAAATGGGGCAACACTTCGGACACCCTTGGTACGGCGGCGGCTCAACCAGAACCAATGAGTATGCTGGACAGGAAATTCCGGTTGATGTAGTCATGCCGGCCACAGAAACAATCGCACATGCGGCTGATCTAGGCATGACCTTTTACTCAGGAAAGATGTTTCCGTCAAAATACAAAAACGCTATATTCTCTGCCCAGCATGGATCTTGGAACCGCACCACACCGATCGGTGCACGCGTAATGGTTACCTTTATCGATGATGAGGGCATGGCCACCACAGAGCCATTTGCAGAAGGATGGATTGATGAAAATGGTGAGTACGATGGTCGACCAGTCGACGTTGCACAAATGAAAGATGGATCAATATTGGTATCGGATGATTTCGCAAATGCAGTTTATCGAATATCGTACTCCGATCAGTAAGCAAACCCAGGCATGAGCAGTTGATTGAACAGGCGCAAGTAATGCGCCTGTTCAGTTGATGAACGCAGGCCTACGCCACCTTCCCTACTGATTTAGGTATAACCAAAATTACTGACAAGTACACCGGACAGGTCACCGGTGATTTGCATTATGATTTGGGCAAAACCATCAATAGCTACCATGAATTCTCTACTCACTCTATCCATCGCTTGCTTGGCTTTGCATTTCTGCCTGTTGAGTACTTCAGCAAGAGCCGCAGATCCTGCCAATGGGCGCTTGCTTGCTAGACAGTGTTCAGTATGTCACGGCAAAACAGGGGTCGCCAATGACCCGGAGGTCCCTAATCTGGCCGGGCAATCAGCGTTTTATACTGAGAAGAGTTTGAAGGAATATCGATCCGGCATCAGAGAGGATCGCAGGATGACGTTGATCGTTCAAAACCTTAATGACAAAGACATCAAAGATCTGTCTGCATGGTATGAATCGTTAATAGTAAGCGTCACAGTACCAGAGTAGGTTTATCTATAGCTCCCCATGCACTGGAAGAACTCCCCTTGATCGACGGGATTGACTCCATTGCAAAGCCAAAGCGTATCCATGTTGGATTCAACGCAAAAGAACGTAAATATCGAGCATATTCAGTAACTATTTCTTGCTTGCAATCGAGCTGTGTCGTAAATTAATCACTCTAGCGCGATAGGCGCAAAGCATTGTTATATCTACGATTTTCCACATGTACATGTGTCCAGGCATCGCTCTCTGGTTTCCTGAGGTGTTGTTTGGCAACTTTGTACAATAACGCTGGCGGTATTAATCATGGGCATTGAATCATCAGAGCCGTCTGTTATTGAGTGCGTTGAATACATTCGTGACGGCAGCCTTACAAGCGAAGCCTTGGTGCGGAAGTGCCTGGAAAACATAGATCAGACCGAGGGGCAGATCAACGCCTGGGCGTACATTGACAGGGAGGGGGCACTTGAACGCGCACGCCTTCTAGATGAACGACGTCAACACGGATTTGCTCTTGGACCTCTTCACGGAATACCCATAGGCGTGAAGGATGTAGTAGACACAGCCTCAATGCCCACTGAGCGTGGCACGCCAATGTACAAAGGTCGCCAACCCAATGAAGATGCGGCAGTCATTGAGAAACTGCAAGAAGCCGGGGCGATCATTTTAGGAAAGACGGTGACTTGCGAAATGGCCTGGATGAATGAAAGTCCAACCCTTAATCCGCATGATTTAAGCCGCACGCCGGGGGGCTCCAGCAGTGGCTCTGCTGCAGCCGTAGCGGCTGGACATGTCCCGCTAGCAATAGGTACTCAAACCGGGGGCTCGGTTATTCGACCTGCTTCCTTTAATGGGGTATTTGGGTACAAGCCCTCTCGAGGTCTGATTTCGCGGCGCGGTGTTTTGCAAACTTCGCGCACACTGGATCAAATTGGAGTTTTTGGCAGGAACTGCGCGGATATCAATTTACTGGTTGACGCGATCGCAGGTTATGACCCACACGATGATATGAGTAGGCCTTTACCGCAAGCTAGCTCATTAGCTGGATATGAGGCAGAGCCACCCGAACAACTCAATCTAGTTTGGATAGATCTCCCCTATGCGGATCGATACGAATCGTCTACCAGGGATGCCTTTAAAGAGTTACTCTCCGTAATTGATGAGGAAACTCGCGCTCATCTCGAACGCATAGATGCGCCGGCACCCCTTAACGCGCTGGTCGGCTGCCATCAAGTTATTTACGACTACGAGATTCTGAGATGTCTCGAAAACGAACGCAGCCAGCATGCGGATCTGATGAGTGAATCGATGCTTGCAGGGTTGCGGCGCGCAGAAGGCCGTTCGCAAGCTGAGTACGATGAGGCAATGGGCATTAAATCCGCAGCTGATGCTTGGTTTAAAACATTTTTTCACGACTACGATGCGATAGTCACGCCGCCAGCCGTTGGTATTGCCCCCACTTTAGGAAACGGCACGGGAGATCCGGTTTGTTGTGTAATCTGGACACTGTGTGGCCTGCCGAGCATATCGCTGCCACTACTGACTTCAAGCGCACAAATGCCGCTCGGTGTTCAACTGGTAGGATCTTTTGAACGAGATGATCGGCTTATGCGCACGACACGTTTTTTGCTTGATCAGTTAGACATTGTAGCCGGCATACCAGAGCAGGAGAGTTGAGATAAATTCCAGACCAATCAACTTCATTACTGGGTTATTAGGCTCGCTCTCATGATGACCTTTGTCATTGGCTTTGCTCATAGCACATCTACCGGCTTCGCTGGTTTAAAAAGGGGAGCTAAGCTCCCCCGCTCTGTCTGAATACACACAACCCATTCAACTTATCGGCCCAGGGTATGGTTACCCCTGTTAATCGATTACCTGCAAACGCTTGAAGTCTACGTCCCTACGCCACTTCAATACAGCATCACCGCTCGACCGAATAACCACCTTCCACACATCCCCAAAGCCGGGGACTTTTCCATCATCCGGATTTTTAGGGAAATCATCCGAGTCTGCTGCTTGAGTGGTATCAATTCCAAGACCACCTGTACCGTCGGTTAAAGCTCCACCCAGAATCTTATATATGGTGCCGCTATGAGCTGCTATGACAGCGACATCACCCGCTTGCAGTTCTGTCTGGATAAACATCACTGTTGGATCAACTGAGCCACTGTTACCATTAACCTCATTAGCGGTATCTCCTGCAAACGGCACCTGCCATACACCATCAGGCATGGCATCACCATCTGGCAATACATCGCCATAACCGGATTGAATAAGATCAGCTAAGGGTTGAACCGTCTGGCGAGTTCGCTGTTTGTCGCTTGATACAACATGTGTAACGGTAGGAGCAATACCGCGTTGTTCAAGCCACTCAGCTAGCAGCTCGGCACGACGGCTACCCAGTGGATTGAGCTCTTCTTCACAGCGGCTGCGAGATGAGTTGCAGTTGTCCGTATAGATCCCAGAATCTTCCGCAGTTTCTTTGAGAACGGTTTGCTTCTCAGCGTGACGAGTAAAATATAAAGTAACGCGGTTTGAATTGTGCCCATTGTCTGCGAGTAAACTTCCCGAGGCGGTACTAACAGTAACCAGAACAGCGCTCATTACTAACTTGGATAATGTGTTGGAATAAATTAGCTTCATGTTTGAAAACTCTCTTGGTTTAATTAACATTCGGCTCACGCTCGCCCTCCTTCGCCGACCGAATACTTAAGCTATCGGATTAGAGCAGTGTTATTTACAGGCTAACTTGCGATTATGAGAGAGCACGCAGGTAAATGACGCGCTGCTTTTAAATAGATGACAATAGTCTAATCATGTATCAACTGTAATATAGCTATTGATAGGGACACATCACGTATATTGCTTCATCAGTTATCCAATTATTTCAACCGCAGCTACTTTCATTTTTTTCGCAACGCTCACTCAAATTCTGGAAGTCAGCATAGGTAACAGAAATTGTCTGTTATCCGGCAGTAGCGTTTACTTCTAAGGCCGTCATGATGCCTCGCAATTCAGCGAGTCCTTTGAGTCGACCCACCGCTGGGTAGCCCGGTTGTCCATTGACAGTGAGGTCACTTAGAATATCTTGACCGTGATCGGGTCTGAAAGGTATGGAGCAATCTACTCTGCTCAATAGCTTACGTCGATTTTCTTCGTTCAATATAGCCTGGATTAAAGAAACCATATTAGTTTCTCCCTCAAGATGAGCCGCCTCATAAAAAGACAATTGTTCGCCCACAGATTCACGGACTACGTTTCTAAGATGAATGAAGTGCACCTTGTCACCCAGGCGCTCCATCATACCAGGCAGATCAACTTCGGCACTCACGCCAAGCGAACCGGAACACAAGGTGATGCCATTAGCCGGTGAATCTATAGCTTGCGTCAATTGTTTATAGTCCTCTTCAGAAGACATGATTCGATGCAAACCAAGAAGAGAAAAGGGAGGATCATCAGGATGGCAACACATCCTCAAGTCATGATGTTCAGCAAGCGGTACAATTTCATTTAGAAAATCCAGTTGATGTTGACGAAATTGATCTTCCGATATGCGATCATAAAGCGCGATTTGAGCTCGCAAATCTTCAACGGTGTAACCTTGCTCGGCACCTGGTAAACCACATACTATATTTCGTGAGAGCTTCAACTTTGCCTCTTCGCTCATTGATCGAATACGTTGATCTGCCTGTACGCATACCGCTTCTGAAAAATCTGCTCTTGCGTTTTTACGTTTTAGAATATGGATATCAAACGCTGCGAAGTCGATTAAATCAAATCGCATACATCTAGCGCCATTGGCTAAGGTGTATGCTAAGTCGGTACGAGTCCAGTCGAGTAGAGGCATGAAGTTATAGCAAATGACTTTTAATCCACATTGGGCAAGATTTTCGAGGCTGAGCTTGTAGTTCTCGATGTGTTGTCGCCATTGCCCGCTTTGCTGCTTTATGTCCTCTGATACAGGCAGACTTTCAACAACCTCCCAGGTTAGATTACTGGGTCTACCACATTGAAATTGAGCTATTTGAGCTTGCCTTGCCTCAATTTCATCAATTGTCCAGACCGCGCCATTAGGTATATGGTGCAAGGCACTAACCACCCCTTCGACCCCTGCCTGACGCATGTCATTGGTAGACACACTATCTTCAGGTCCAAACCATCGCCACGTTTGCCTCACTATTTACTCCCAGAATGTATGGATTTTGACTGATGCACCAATCAAGTCAGTGACAGAATACATACTTGTATGGAAGTATCCAAGTATGCTAGCGTTGATAGTGAGGATTTAATCTTTTGACAATTAAAAATTCTGACAAATGGTTTCTGGATCCACTTAGGGCTGTTAGCCCTCAGCTGCGTCAAATACTACGTTCCCGAATTATTTGTAACGATCTAAAACCAGCGAGCAGCATCTCCGAGACGGAACAGGCCAATATCTATAACGTAAGCAGACAGCCCGTTCGTGAAGCATTTATAACCCTTGTCAATGAAGGGTTGGTAGAAATTCGTCCACAAAGGGGTACCTATGTGAAACGCATTGACTATGAATCAGTACTGAACGGGCGTTTCGTTCGCGAAGCAGTCGAGGCTGATATCGTAAAAATTCTGGCCGAAAAGCATGACAAGACGCTTATAAAAAAACTACGATCACAATTGAAGGCGCAACATGCCTGCGCAAAAGGAGCTGCAAGTAATTTTATAGAGCTTGACGAACAATTCCATCACACGCTATCCGATGCAGCAGGTTTACATAAAACCTGGGATTTTCTTGAGACAACAAAATCCCAAATGGATAGGGTCAGATTCATCACCATTGAAGAGTTTCCTACCGAGAAATTAATTCAACAACACGAGCTCATTGTCGACTGCATAGAAGAAGGATCCCCTAGACGAGCTCAGACTGCTATGCGCAATCATTTGAGAGAAATTCTCGACTCACTTCCAAAAGTCCGAGATCGCTACCCGGACTACTTTGAAAACTTCGAGGCTATCGCCTCACTAAATCACTAAAAAGGAGAATTTTTATGAAAGGTATAAAAAGAATCACAGCTGCACTTGGCGCAGGAGTGTTTTTTGCTCTTGGCAACTCGGCGGTGTTAGGTGCAGATTTGACATTAAAACTGGGACACCTGGCCAATGATCAGAACGCGTGGCATCTGGCAGCAGTAAAATTTGGTGAAGAGTTAAAAGCAAAAACCGATGGGCGTATAGAGGTTCAAGTATTTCCTAATGAATCTTTAGGAAAAGAAATCGATCTTATAAATGGTATGCAGTTAGGCACGGTTGACATGACTATTACCGGAGAAAGCTTGCAAAACTGGGCACCGATGGCTGCGTTGCTGGCTGTACCGTATGCTTACAAATCACTCGAACACATGGACGAGGTTGCTAGCGGACCTATAGGTGATGACATCAAGTCTGAAATTATCGAAAAGGCCAAGGTTCGCCCCATCGCATTTTTCGCCCGAGGGCCTCGAAATCTCACCTCCAATCGTGCGATAACAAGCCCTGCCGAGTTGGATGGATTAAAAATGCGAGTACCCAATGTGCCGCTTTTCGTTGATGTCTGGGACTCACTGGGTGCCTCGCCCACTCCAATGGCATTTTCTGAAGTGTTTACTTCGTTACAAAATGGAGTTATCGGTGCACAGGAGAACCCTCTAGCACTGATACGCTCGGCTAACTTCAATGAAGTTCAGAGTCATGTTAACCAAACCGAGCATGTTCGCTCCTGGATATACCTGACCATCGCTGAAAACACTTGGAGCAAGTTATCAGAAGAGGATCAAACAGCAGTTATGGAAGCTGCCGCAACTGCCCAGGAATTTGAAAGAGGACTATTGCTGAGTAGCCTGGCTGACGACCAGGCATACCTTGAGTCCAAAGGCATGACCTTTGTTAAAGTAGATGGCCCTGCATTTCAAGCTGCGGCAAAAGACGCCGTGCTCAAAAACGTTAAGCCTGAAATCAAGCCTATCGTTGAATCACTTTTCGCAAACTAGTCGCACTATATCCAGGCATTTGCTGAAAAGATCCGGGAGCTGATCGGCCGTATGCCGACAGCTCTTGGATAGTCTCAGTGCATCGATCACTATGAGACAGATTGAAAATCTCTTTGTCCAAGCATGCCGCATTGGTATTGGCCTTGCGTTTGCCACTTTGATTGCAAGCGTTCTTATTCAAGTGGTAGGACGTAGTATTGGCTCCTCCCCGATCTGGACAGAAGAGCTAACCCGCTACGCTTTGCTATACCTCTGTGCGTTCGGAGCCGGACTCGCCCTGCGTTCGGGCGATCTTGTGAATGTGGATGTGCTTTGCGAAAATACGCCGGGTTTCTGGCCAAGACGACTACGCCTGATTTCAGCAGTACTCACATCATTTTTATCTGCCTGGCTTCTATTGCCAGCATGGAAATTCGTTTCTATTGGCGCGTTTCAGACATCCCCTGCTATGTCGCTACGCATGACCTATGTGCACTTTTCAGTGTTTCTCCTGCTGGCAACACTTTTCGTTTTTTCTTTTTTGCGGGTGGTGTTCATGCTCTTTGGCGATGACTCAGGCTTAGCCATTAACAGGCAAAACAAAGACTGATGGGACTTTTTGTACTGGCAACAGTATTTTTAATCTCACTTGCTATCGGAGTCCCGGTTGCTGTAACGCTAGGGCTGGCCTCTCTGGCGTATTTGCTGACCATGGATATACCAGCAGTTGTCATGCCCCAGAAGATGTATGCGGGAGTAGACGTATTTGTGCTGTTAAGTATTCCCGGATTCATACTGGCGGGCAACCTGATGAACCGAGGTGGCATTACTGAGCGCATTATCCGCTTTGCCAATGCGCTCGTCGGGTGGATAAGGGGTGGGCTCGCATTATCTAACGTCGGTGCATCCATGCTCTTTGGAGGCATTACCGGCACAGCAGTTGCCGATGCTGCATCCATAGGCGGTGTAATGATTCCCGGTATGAAAAAATCAGGGTATCCTGCTGATTTCTCGGCAGCGGTTACAGCAGCCTCTTCGACCGTTGGGCCGATCATTCCCCCGAGCGTGCCCATGATCATCGTTGGTGCCTTGTCCGGAATTTCGGTCGGCAAGATGTTCCTGGCAGGCGCTATTCCCGGCATCCTGATGGGCTTAGCGATGATGGTAACAACCTATATCATTGCTAAACGGCGCAATTTTCCTAAACAACATTGGCAAGGTGTCATCGAGATTGCCAGAGCCTTTCTTGGTGCCTTCTGGGCACTTGCCATGACGGGCATTATCCTTTACGGCCTTCTAAGTGGGATAGCTACACCAACCGAAACAGCCGTTGTAGCAAGTATCTACGCGCTTGTCGTAGGTGCATTCGTCTATCGAGAACTCCCTTTACGCGAAGTACCCTCAATACTGATTGACAGTGCAATATCGTCGGCAGGCATTCTTGTGTTAGTCGGGTTTGCCAACGTGTTTGGCTGGATTTTGGTCTCAGAACAGATTCCTCAGCTCATTGCCAATACAGTCCTATCATTCACTGATAACAAATTCGCCGTCATTCTAATAATCAACGTGCTTTTGCTGGTTGTAGGAATGTTCATGGAAACTATTGCCGCACTCATCATACTATTTGTACCACTGATGACCTTAGCTCAATCAGTAGGTATAGAACCCTTGCACTTTGCAACGTTTGCCGTTCTAAATCTAATGATTGGTCTTACAACTCCTCCGTTGGGCGTTTGTCTGTTCGTATGTGCCAACATCGCAAAACTACCGTTAACACCGGTGGTGCGCGCCATACTACCTTTTCTGTTCACCAACATCCTGATTCTACTATTGGTCTCATACATCCCAGCAATCGCAACATGGCTACCGTCAGTGTTAATGCCATGAAACTGCCACTTAGCATTGTGTGTAACGCCCTGTTTCGCACCCTCGACGTTTTAATCCATCTTCGACGACCCTTCTGTCGAGCAGTCAAATGACTTACTCTCCTTCAAGGTGAGAGTAAAGAACCCATCATTGACCGCTGCCGTTGCGTGACTGCAAAGGTGGGTACAACCCGCCCTTTGTCAATTTCATATGACTCAGCGAATGCTCTGCATGTGTCATTC
Source organism: Granulosicoccus sp. (assembly GCA_045106475.1). Lineage (GTDB taxonomy): Bacteria > Pseudomonadota > Gammaproteobacteria > Granulosicoccales > Granulosicoccaceae > Granulosicoccus. Next base: position 31,376 of record JBGCEO010000045.1, on the reverse strand, counting down.
GATGGTTCAGCATTGTCGTAGACATCTGCAGAAGCACATCTGCCAGTGCAGAATCTTTGGCAAGATTATGGTGTTCATGAGGATCTGCTTCTATATCAAACAGCAAAGGTGGTACATCCCCATTGAAATGCACATACTTATATCGAGCAGTACGAAGCACCGCATAGTTGGCCTGTTCAGCCACTAGCCCCAAAGATCGTTGAAAAGTAGTGGGCTTGTCAGGTTCGCCTAGCTCAGCTTCTGAAAATACATGTGTACGCCATGATTTGGGAGCCTGCCCTTCTAACAGCGGGATTAGCGAAACGCCATTCAGTGAGGGTGAGGGTTGACCACCACACCACTCCACTATTGTCGGCGTAATATCAACTGACTCGGTAAACAGTTCAACAGTGTTTCCATGGCCCTGAGGTCTGTTTGGATCTCGAATAATTAGCGGGATGTGCACAGCCGGATCTAACGGACAGCTTTTACCCCATTGATACTGATCACCAAGCATTTCACCATGATCCGCAGTCACTATGATCAGAGTGTCATCGTACTGGCCGGAATCTCGCAGATGATCAAGCAGGCGGCCGATATGGTGATCAACCTCCAAAGCCAAGCCTAAGTATACAGCTCTTAGTTCAGCCACATGATCATCGCTGAGCTGCATATGATCACCATCAAAACCAATGTATAGACCAGTATTGGATGGTTCAGAAAAATAGGCATCAAAAAACGGGTGGGTAGTTCTGAGCTCGCTGATCGACAGAGACCTGTGAGGATCGGGGATCGAGGCTGGTTCAAAGTGCGAATTATAGGGTGCAGGTGCAACTATTGGCGGATGCGGCTTGATATAGGTAACCAGTGAAAACCAGTCCGACTCTGCAAAGGCTGACAGTGCCTCCAGAGTACGATCAGTCAGAAAGGCCGTATCACTGTCCGCAGCTGCGTAGCGAGCGGGAGAACGAATGGGTGAACCCTCAGGGTGTTGCCCGCTTGCAGTAGATGCATCAAGAATAGGTTTATACAGATCCCAGAAACTCTCAGGCAAGTCATAGCCTTTACGCTTAAGGTATCCAACCCAGGGGCCAGCTGATTCCATTCTCATTCTCAGCATCTCAGAGAATCCCGGAGCTAAGCCTTCGTAGTCCCGGACATCCGGATCGTTGGGGTGTCGCTCTCGTGGGTCAACACTCGCATCTGTATAACCAAATAGCATGGGGTCGTAACCAAGCTCACGCATATAGGTGGCTAGTGTCTGATGATGCGCGGCCAACGGTGTTCTATTGCGCACAGAACGATGATTCATCGCGTACAAACCTGTTAACAAGCTTGCACGCGAAGGACCACAGGGTGTTGTAACGGTATAGTGCTGATTGAAGCTCATGCTATCGCGCATAAGCGCTTGCAGGTTAGGCAGAGTGGCAAACCTGGCAAGCTGGTCGCCGTGATCATTTGCATCAGAGTTCACGGAGCCTTGTTCTAAGCTCGTGCTAATGCAGTCGGCACGAAATTGATCAATTACAATCAGCAGTACCTTTTGCGCCATATCTGATACCTTTTAGCTACTCTACGACAACTGTGGACTACGGACCGTAATTAAGGTTGAGCTAGATCGGATGAGTTAAGAGCATATACAAAATCATGCTCGCAGCCACCCTAGCATCAAGGAGTGTGAATCAACTCCTGCCAGCGATGGCAGGCAACATCATGCTCTGCCCCGAGATGATCGAGAGCGGGTTCTTGCTCACGGCAAATGTCTATGGCATGTGGACAACGAGTGTGAAACTTGCATCCCGGGGGAGGATTAGTGGGAGATGGTATTTCTCCTTCCAGTTTTTGCGCATTACCTCGCTGGTCAGGGTCTAAAGATGGAATCGCCGACATTAATGCCTTGGTGTAAGGGTGTCTAGGCGCATTAAACAACTCGCGAGTGGGCGCAGTTTCAACCAATCGACCCAGATACATCACCGCGACATGATCACAAATATGAGCAACAACGGAAAGATCATGACTGATAAAGAGGTAGGTTAACTGTAATTCATCTTGCAGACCTTTCAGCAGGTTGAGAATATCGGCCTGGATGGATACATCCAATGCTGCAACACTTTCGTCAGCAACCACAAAACGCGGATCCGACACCAGTGCACGTGCTATGGAAATTCTTTGGCGCTGGCCGCCGGAAAACGCGTGCGGAAATCGACGCAAGTGTTCAAGGTTAAGCCTGCACTTGGCAGCAATAGTGCGCACACGCTCGTCAGTTTCCTCACGAGTCTTAGTGATACCCATAACCTCCAGAGGTTCGGCAATAATATCCCGCACAGTCATTCTAGGGCTAAGAGCAGCATAAGGATCCTGAAAAATCAATTGCGCTCGTTTGCGATACTCAACCAGTTGTGTCTTGGGAAGATCCACCAGGTTGTAATCTACCTCACCATCTGAGTATTGAATACTGCCACTGGAGATTGGAGCGGCCCGTAGCATCGCCCGACCCAAGGTTGTTTTCCCAGATCCGCTCTCACCCACCAGGCCAAAAAATGAGCCTTTGGGTATCGCAAGACTAATATCATTAACAGCATTCAACATCTGCTTTTTACGCAGAAACCCTCCGCCGATGGGGAACTGCACAGTCAGATGATTGGCCGAAATCAATGGCTTGTTCATGACTGCACCTGCTGTTCAGCAGTAACAAAACAAGCGGCTACATGACCCTCTGCAAAGGTGGTGTATTCCGGTAAAGACTCACGACAACGCGCTTGCGCCAACGCACACCTGGTATGGAAAACACAACCTGATGGTCTCTCCAATGGACTGGGAATGTCGCCAGGAATCGGCATCAGTGGAGTGTCAAGATCATCAAGTTTTGGTAACGCATTAAGCAAGCCACGCGTGTATGGGTGCGCTGGGTTTTTAATGACATCTCGAACCGTGCCTTGCTCTACCAGCTTGCCAAGATACATGACAGCCACACGATCAGCCGTTTGCGCAATGACGCCCAGATCGTGGGTGATAAAAATAATGCCCATGCCAAACTCTTTGATCAGATCTTTCATAAGATCTATAACCTGCGCCTGGATTGTCACATCCAGCGCCGTTGTTGGCTCATCAGCTATTAGCAGACTCGGGCGAGTTGAAAGCGCCATCGCGATCATCGCACGTTGACGCATACCGCCGGACAGCTCAAATGCATATTGAGCAAATCGCTTAGAGGCATCAGAAATACCCACCCGATCCAACATTTCTATGGATATTTCGGTAGCTTCACGCGTGCTGATTTTCTTATGCAGAACCAATTGCTCGACCATCTGCGCACCGATGGAGATAGCAGGTGCAAAGCTTGCCATCGGTTCTTGAAATATCATTGAAACCGCACCACCGCGAATTAACTGCAAGTCTTTGCCTGATTTCAAAGACAGCACATCTATTTTCTTATCATCAAGTGTTAACGCTATCTCAGAGTCAGAACCGTATACGGCGTTCTCAGGGTTTAGTTTCATGAGTGACTTGGCTGTCACAGATTTACCGGAACCGGACTCCCCCACAAGTCCCAGTACCTCACCGGCATTTACTTCAAAAGACACGTCATCGACAGCAGTAATACGGCCTTCGTCCGTATCAAACTGCAACGTTAAATTGTTTACGCTAAGCAGGCTCATTTTTTGGAATTCGAATACGGGTCCGCTGCATCACGCAAACCATCGCCCACAAAGACAAATGCCAGCACAAACGCAATGAAGAACAGTACTGGTATGAAGTACCACTGATAATTAAGAATAACGTCAGCTTTCGACACATTCTGCATAAGAGACCCTAGCGAGTTAACCGGGTCTGTCAGTCCAAGCCCGATAAAACTCAAAGCCGTTTCCGATCGCACCACATAAGGGAATGTGATCATTAAATCCACAATTATGTAACTGGTGAAACTGGGTAGTAAATGTCGACGAATCACATGCCCGGAGGATGCTCCACACAATTCGGCTGCCAGCACATATTCCTGGCTCCGTTCTGTGAGTAGATGAGTGCGAATTCGCCTGGCAAGGGTTGGCCAGCCTATGAGCCCGAGAATACTGGCTATGAAGAAAAAGCGGGTCTCCGAACTCCATGAGTCTGGCATAAAGGCAGCAAGAGCCATAAACAGCGGAATCGGTGGAACCGTTCGAATTGCATCAGTAATCATTTGCAGCACCGAATCTATCCAACCACCAAAGTAGCCGGCAACCCCACCGATTATTAGCGCTAAAACAAATGATATTAAAACGCCGAGCGTGCCCACTGCCAAAGAAGTATTAATGGCGTGTAGCGTTCGAGAGAAAATGTCCTTACCAGAACCGTCAGTGCCAAATAGATGCAAACCACCCTCACTCACACCAAACAAATGCAAGTCAGTAGTTAATGCCTTTACATCAACATCAAGCAGTTCACCAGGCAAATCCCATTGCAAGTCTATGTAGCTGTACTCCCAGCCCCGCACAAACAGTTCTACATAGCGTCGTTTGTCACGATTTTCGGTGGTTACCCAACGAAAATTGGTTTTGATTGATCGCTCTCTTTCAAGCGTGTAGAGGAATGGTCGGGCAGAAAAACCGTTTTCATCCCAGAACTTTGGAATTTGCGGAGGGCCGTTCTCATACGCTTTATCCCGCCCTGCTATATCGGGTGAATAAGGGGATAGAAACGGAGCAAAAAACCCCATCAGTATCATCAGAGTCAATGCCCATGCCGCCACCATGGCTGCACGATTCTGACGAAAGCGAGCACGAATAAGTTGTCCTTGTGAGGCTGTGAAGTATGCCTCCTTCAGAGCCCTGCTCTTGTCTTCCTTGCTTTTTCGGGACAGTATACTCATGCGCCTATAAGCCCTTTGCGAATGCGCGGATCCATCAGAGCCAGCATGATATCCGTGACAAAATTAACCAACACGATGCTGGCCGTCAGGAGAAAGATAATAGCTCCCGCCAACTGCTGATCATTGGAGCGGGCTAGCGATTCGATTAGCAATGCACCTGCCTCGGTCAGGGTTAAAATCAACGCTACGACCGGTAGTTCATTAAAGATACGATTGAGATCAAATCCTAAAGAGTTGATCACTGGACCCATGGCATGCCTTGCAGGATAGCGCCATAACAATTTGGAACCGGAAATACCACGCGCCGAGGCAGCGGTGACATAAAGCTTGCCTACCTCATCGAGCATCAAAGCACGCACGGTTTGTAGCGCAAACGCCGTGGCTGACCAGCCGAGAATAAAAATAGGCAACCATGCGCGGGATAGGAAATCCAGAAATTTGTCCACCGACCAGGCAGCATCCCTGTATTCCGCGGAGAACAAGCCTGTTAGAGAATCACCAAACAGGACAGTTGATATCAACATGATGATCAACGCTAAGAGAAAATTCGGAAGCGCTAAACCCAGGTAGCTGACAAAACGCAATGAATTATTTGCAACAGCACTTCGCGTGGTAGCAGAGTAGATTCCCACGGGGATAGCTATTAAGTAGGCAACCGCCAAGGCAGCCAGGCAAATACCCAGGCTGATCCAGAATTTGTCGCTGAGTAACTGGTTAATGTCGAGGCGTAGTATGCAACTATCGCCAAAGTCACCTTTAAAAAATACATTACCAACCCAATCTGTCCAGCGTTTCAGAAAAGGTTGGTCGAGCCCAAGGCGACGTTCTTCGGCCTTGATGTCATCGATGGTGATCTGCGAGCCCTGAGTATTTTTGAAGGCCAGGTATCTCTCAGCGCAATTACCGGGAACCAGTTCCATCAAGCTGAAGACGATCAAAGACACCGTCAACAAAGTGAACAGAGACATCACAGCACGCATAAGCGCGAATTGAATAAATCTTGCCATTAATATTAGTGCAGCTGACTCAGAAAAAGATTTCTAGAAGTAAACCGGGCCCACAAGACCCGGTTTATTTTTGTACTAGTTGGCAAATGGCACTGCCATTTTCAAGTCAGACCTACTCACTCAAAAACCACTGATGAGCACGGTAAGGATATGTTCGATAATACTCATATGATGCCGTCTTGAACTCCACAACGTTTTTCAATGCATTGCGGTAATAGATCGGATCCGGCGTCAGGGCAGTACCGATAAACAGCAGATTTTCTGTCATATTGGCGACAAGCCGCGCACCAAGCTCATCCGATTCTGCTGATCCGACGGGAGTGGATTGGAAAGCACTGATGTCATCATTGAGTTGCTTAACATAGTCAGGCGGTTCTACTCCCTTAGTGCCATCAGACTCTAAGTATTCACCCCAGAGCATGCCTGTTCGGTGAGCAAAGTAGTTCTCGAAAGGTGCCACCCATAACTCGTTATTGCCTAGTACGATTCCAAGCGGTTGGCCTTTTTCCCACATACCCACATCCAATGCATTCGAAGACTGAGCTGATCGATATTCATCCGGTGTGATCTCTTTAACTGTGGTTTGAATGCCGGCTTCTGACCAGTACTGTCCCACGAGCTCTACGACCTGACCGGCGATACCCTGAGTAGCAAATTGCATGTTCAAAACAAATTTATCGCCATTGGGTAGTTCACGAAATCCGTCACCGTCTTTGTCAGCCATACCGACTTCATCAAGTAATGCCTTAGCACCATCAAGATCGTACTCAGTTGCGTAGCTTGCCCACTTCGGATCTACGAAATCAGGTGCCGGTGAAAAACCGATGTACTGACGAGGCTCACCTTGACCAAAATACGCAGCTTCGTTCAAATCGTCTCTGTTGATTGCGATAGACATGGCTCTTCGGAATCTGACATCACCGAAAACCTTTCGTTTTTCCATATCATCTGAAGTGACGTTGAAGGAAAAAGCATGCATGGCAATTTTTGGTCGAATATCAATTTTGTAGTCGCCTTTTTCCTGGTTTTCCAACAACAAAGGCACATCCGACAACTGCAGAGATTGCGTCTTGTAATCAACTTCGCCATTGACCAGCTTTAACAAACGTACCTGAGCATCATTGATATAGACTTCATCTTGCTCACTGATGTAGGGCAATTGATTGCCCTGTGTATCAACCATAAAGAAGTAAGGATTCGCAACGAGATGACGTCCTTCGGTTGTATCAGAAGTATAGATATGACTCTCTAATGTCGGTATGACATCGGCAGGCAGTTGAGCCACTTTGTCAGGACTGTTTAAAAGCGGTGATGGTGTATCTGTCCAATCAGAATTACCAAAATACGCTTTAATCACGGCTAGTCCGTTCTCATACCCGGCTGCAGTTGCCAGAGCATCAGCTTCAGGATTGATATCCGGGTGAAATTGCCCAAGGAAGTGTTTGGGCTGAAAACCCTGTGCAAACGAGGTTGCGAAATGAGTCAGCAAACCAGGCTTTGGCGCCGGTAAGTTGAACGTAACTGTCTGAGGGTCAACCACATCAACAGTCATCGGCTCACCGCCTATAAGTACATAGTCCTTGGCTTTTTCAATAACCTTTGAATCCAGCGCGAGGTTGTCGTACCAGAACTTGACGTCTTCAGCTGTAAATGGCGCACCATCAGACCATTTATGACCCGCTCGGAGGAAAAACGTCAGTTTAGTGAAATCTTCATTCCATTCCCAGCCTTTGGCCACATTCGGAACAATAGTGGCCAGATCATCGGAGTAACGAACGAGATTCACGTGTCGAGTAGACAAGAAATCCGAGGTGCCCGCTTCGGTTGCATTTGACAGTGCCCGCATGGTGCCGCCATAGCTACCAATTGCTGCATAAGGAGCAACTACCAGTGGCTCTGCAGGAAGTCGATCGGCTAGAGCTGGTAACTCAGGGTTACCGCGGATCTGCGCGTTTAGAGCAGCCATATCAGGATTTTCAGCAAAAGACAGCTCACAGCTGGCAGCACCCTGAAACTCTGATAGTTCGTACTGCTGAGGATAGGCCCCAGTCGCGACACCTTGAGGGTCAGCAACAGTAACGGCCGGACAATCGGCCAACACCGAACCTGCAAAAAAACACAGGCCAGTGGACAATAACAATCGCTTCACGAATTAATCTCCTGATTTATTGACATTTATAGGCTTTCAAACAACGCAGCTTTCCTGCAAATCTACGAGCACATTACTATCTACCTACCAAACAATACAAGGGTATGAATGAACTTATCACTTTCAGAGAGGCTTTTCGCCTGCGCCTTAACTCATGAATGAAAGTCAAAATGCCCGATTTGCCCTCTCAGCCGTGGATCATTGGAACGGATCCGGACCGGCTCATTGCCCATGATTTCCAGGCAACGGGCCAATGTTTGACTGGTAAGACGCTCCATTGCTTCACACGTATAAAATGCCAAGTGAGGATACAGAATCACATTATCACGGCCAAACAACGATGACAGTGGATGAGAATGTCTGGCAAGCGGTTCGCTGGAAAACACATCCAGTCCTGCCGCACTAATTTGGCGCGTATCCAGTGCCTGAATCAAAGCTTGTTCATCTACTATTGCCCCTCGCGAAACATTGATAAATACCGGCTGGCGTTGCATGGCGGCAAACTCAGCGCTACCGATCAATCCACGCGTCTGCTCGTTTAGCACACAGTGCACCGATACAACATCAGCACGAGATAGCAAAGAATGCAGATCTTCGACTTTCTCAATTCCAAGGGCGTCTAATTCAGCATGACACAGATACGGATCATAGGCTATGACACTTGCGCAAAAACCACTCCCCGCCATCCGGGCAAAAGCTTGACCTATGTGTCCTGCACCGACAAGCGCCACACACTTGTTAGATAAGTCCTGACCTAACCAACCCGGCACAGGGTTTATCCAGCCTTTTTGCTGCACAGCCGTTGAGATAGGCATCATCTTTCGCAACAGACACAAGGTCATGCATAACGCAGCCTCTGCTACTGTGTTATCCGCATAATCAGGAACGTTAACCACGGGAATTTGTTGCCTTGCAGCAGCTTCAAAATCTATCGCATCAACGCCAACACCATATTTTACGATACCCTTTAATCGGGTAGCACCCGCCAATACTCGAGCAGTTATGGATGTGTAGCACATCAATAGAAGATCAGCATCAACAAGCGTATCAGCTAGTTGATATTCGTCGATCGATTCTGGCAGTAAAATCAATTGCGCACCAGCCTGACGCAGGGCAGCATCAATATCAGTGCATTCAATCTCGGCATCCGTGCGCACAACACGCATACCGCTAAGATCGATTGGAAACTCAACTGGCATGCGCTACTGCCAGATACTCATGACAGTAGACCGGCCAATGCGCACTCTTCATGCAGCGACTCCTCAATAACCTGCATCGCAAACTCAAGCTGCGCCTCGGTCAGTACAAGCGGTGGAGTGAAGGTTAATGTATTTCCCAGCGACAGTTTAAAAGACAGCCCTTTATCCAGACAGCGATATAAAACTGCCTCGGCCAGATCATCGGCAGGTGTTTTGTCTTCAGGGTTGGTAACCAGTTCAATGCCAAACAGGAATCCGCGGCCTCGAACATCACCAATCACCGGGTAACGCGTTTGCATGGCCCGCAAACGATCTAAAGCTTTAGCACCCAGAGATGCCGCGTTGGAAACCAATGCCTCGTCTTCAATAATGCTGATGGTGGTAAGTCCGGCCATGGCACTGACAGGGTTTTTTTCATGTGTGTAGTGTCCGAACGCAAAGTCCCCGCCCACATCCAGTTCCGGGGTTGTCACGACCGCAGCCAGCGGCAATATACCCCCACCCAGCGCTTTACCCATAACCAGTATGTCTGGCACTACGTCATCATGATCGCACGCAAACATCCGACCTGTTTTTCCCAAGCCGGTTGGAATTTCGTCAAAAATCAACAAGGCACCGTGTTGCTCACAGGCCTTTTTTACTTCGCTCCAGAACCCTTGCGGTGGAATATACGGCACCGCTCTGGCCGGCTCAGCAACAACGGCTGCCACATCACCTTCCTTCTCCAATACATAACGAACAAAATTTGCACAAGTCATCTTGCACAAATCAAGCTGAGGCTGACCGTTTAAATCAGGGTAGCCATAAGGACAGCGATAACAGGCAAACGGTGCAACATGCTCAGTACCAGATAACAGCGGTCCCATGACTTGGGATCGAAACATCTGCTCACCACCGACTGATGACGCTCCGAATCCTGCGCCATGAAAAGAATCCCAAAATGATATTGTCTTATGGCGTCCAGTTGCCGCACGTGCGATCTTAAGGGCAACTTCCACCGCTGAGGAACCACCGGTCGTGAACAGCGTCTTGCTCAAATTACCGGGAGCAATTTCACCCAGCTTACGGGCTAAGGCGGTGGCAGGCGCGCAAGCAAATCTGCGCGGAGCAAATGGCAGCTCATCCATCTGCTTTGCAATTGCCGCTTTAAGCCGCGGATGTCCATAACCAATGTGATGAACATTGTTGCCGTGAAAATCAAGAAATCGTCGGCCTTGCGTATCTTCTATATAAGCGCCTTCCGCTTTGGCTATCGTCGACAAGCAAGGGGTAGAAACAGATTGATGCAAGAAATGCTGCGCATCCTCCTCAAGCAGTCGCCGCGTATTAGCACTATGGTTTTTAGCAGCCCAGTCTTGACGGCGTGTGGAAGAGTTAACCTCCCCCTCGCCCGCTATGGGTTTGAGGCTCATCTGGGCCAAGGCAAAGAGTAGGTCTTTACGTTAGTAAAGTATTTCATCGCTTCCAGCGCCCCTTCCTTAACACCATTGCCCGAATCTTTTATACCGCCAAAAGGAGACATCTCAATACGATAACCTGGCTGCTCCCAGATATTTACCGTGCCGACATCAAGTCCTTCGATAAATGCAGTTGCACGGTGCAAATTATTAGTGCAAACCCCAGACGACAAACCAAACTGCGTGGAGTTGGAGATGGCCATGACTGCATCATCATCGTCGGGCACCCGCACTATCGGCACGATAGGGCCAAACGTTTCTTCCATCACCAGTTCACTGTCGTGTGGCACATGATCAACAGTAATAGCCGGCAGCAGCGCTCCTTGCCTGCCGGGATGATAAAGAATCTTAGCACCCATTTTTTCCGCATCGTGCACTCGGTTTTCGAACAACTCCGCGGCTTGCGCATGCACAACACAGCCAAGTTGTGTGGCTGGGTCCATCGGATCGCCATGTTTAAGTGCTTTGGCTTTTTCTAATATTCTGACGACCAGTTTATCGGCAATCGACTCTTGTGCCAGAATGCGCTTGACAGCAGTACAACGCTGTCCCGAGTTGCCAGTTGCCCCGGCCACTGCGATGGTTGCTGCCTTATCAAGATCCTCATCGCTTAGATCATTTAAAACAATTAGCGGATCATTACCGCCTAGTTCCAATGCCTGACGTTTGTAGGCACCTTTGCTTGCGATGATCTTTCCCACAGGAACACCACCAGTGAACGTGATGATTTCAATATTGTCGTTGAGCACCATCTCATCACCGATATCCGCAGGCATGCCGGTAACGATCTGGAACATCTCGGGCGGCAATCCAGCTTCATAGAGAATATCTGCAAGCGTGATGGCAGTAAGTGGTGTCAACTCTGTCGGTTTGCAAACCATGCAATTATTGGTCGCGATAGACGGTGCAATTTTATGTGCCACCATATTCAGAGGGTGATTGAAAGGGGTGATGGCCGAAATGGCTTTGACTGGTTCGCGTTTGGTAAAGATCTTTCGGTCCTTGCCATGTGGCGTAAGATCGCAGGAAAAAATCGCTCCATCATCGAGTATGGCCAGTTGCCCGGTAAGCATAAATACATCATAGGAGCGACCTGTTTCATAAAGTGCATGTTGATGACAGATGCCTAGCTCCAGAGTGAGCCAGTGCGCAATCTCTTCGCGACGCTCGCGAATCAGCTCAGCCGTTTTGAACAGTATCTGTTGCCTTTCATAGCGGGTTAGACGCGGACGATAATTCGCCGCTATCTCAAAAGCTCGTTTTGCATGATCAGCCGTTCCGGCAGGGACAGTACCGATAACCTCATCTGTATAGGGGTAGCGAACCTCGATTACCGCATCCGAATACACCTTTTCGCCACCAATTCGCATGGCTTCTTTTCTGACAGTACTGGTCGAACCATTCATAGGACGGGATTTCTGTTAGTGATTAGGATTGGTTGAATATCAACGCCTGATGCAACCTGGCAACTAGCTATAGAAGAGCTGCCTGGCAAGCTACGTTAATAACATCAAAGTTTCTAAGCTCAGGTGCTGCAGCCAGTTCGGGCATTTTTCGATTGACAATGAACGGTACCGTTTGCTCAGTCAGACCACCATGTGAACGAAGCGGCACATCAAGAGCTGCCAGGTCATGACGGTGCTCGCTTGTACCCACTGTGACGTTCTCAGAAGTAATAATGACAATATCGCCAATGCGATCAGCCGGTAACTCAAAGCGCGCACAGGCCTCCTGCTTGTTCAGCACGACATCAATGCCATCTATAGCTAATAGCTTTTTAACTATCTCTGCATGATCACTCGAAGCGGGTAAATAGGCTGTGCCAAAAGAACCGAGAGCACCATGATGCACAACATAGGGATCGGTTATGGGCAAAATCAAGCGAGCCGCATCTTTACCCAACCAGTCATCTAGAAGATCTTGTACATACACCACGCTGGGCGAACCATCTGCTAGATGCTTAGGCTTCATACCATGATCAGCCGTTATAACAATCGCAGCCCCTTCAGCATCCAGTTGGGTGAGAAACTTGTCGAAGTTCTTGTAAAACGAATTTGCTTCTGCATCACCCGGGGCGTGTTTGTGCTGAATATAATCAGTCGTAGTCAGATACATAACATCAGGTTTAAATTCTTTTAAAAGTTTGACACCTGCTTCAAAAACGAATTCTGATAGTGCTGCTGAATAAACCTCCGGCACCGGGGTGTCCAGCCAGTTTGATGCATTGTCGATCCCATGAATCGACTTTGTGGTTTCAGAAGCGCGCTCTGACGAAAAGCAGATAGCGCGATCATCATCAAACGACAAACCATCTGCTAACAAGGCACGCAGTTTATCCTTAGCAGTTACGATCGCTACGCGTTGTCCATTGTTATAAAACGCACTGAAGATCGTCGGAGCTCTGAGGAATTTCGGATCATTCATCATTACCTCCTCCCCGGTATCCGGATCATAAAGAAAGTTGCCACAAATGCCATGTACGGCAGGGGGGCGTCCTGTAGCGATAGACATGTTATTGGGGTTGGTAAAGCTTGGAATCACACTATGTGCCAGGCGATCAGTACCTTCTTTGCGCATTCGAGCCAGCGTAGGCATTAAGCCTGCTTCTATTGCAGCATCCAGATAAGCCGGCTCACAACCATCCAGGCAGATGGCTATGGCACAAACCGGTGGCACCGAATACTGCCGCTCATTAACGTTTAATTGGGATGACATGTGCTTCTTGGATATCCTGGTTTAAGTAGCTTTAACTTTTAGTGAATCGGTGTTTTAGTGGGGCTCTGGTCAGTGCTCAGATTGTTTGTTGAGTTTTTCGCGCTCGGCAAAGGCTTTTTCGGGGGGGCTGGCACTGCGCACACCCATGCTTTGAAGCGACGCTGCTGCAGCATCAACCACATTGCTCATAGCATTACCATCCAACTGGCCAATACAGCCTATTCGAAAACTCTCTACTTCTGTCAGCTTACCCGGGTAGATAATGAAACCTTTCTCTTTCATCAATTCATAGAAGCGAGTAAACACAAATTGTTCATCTGCTGGATTAAAAAAAGTCACAATGATTGGTGAAAGCCAGCGATCTCTCAACAACGTTTCAAAGCCCAAATGGCGCATACCGCTGACTAGAATATCGCGGTTGCGTCGATAGCGATTTCCGCGACCTACTACCCCGCCTTCTGCTCTGTGCAGGCTCAATGCTTTAATAAACGCGGCTACTGAATGGGTGGGTGGTGTGAACCTCCACTGGCCGGTCTTTTCCATGTGCGACCATTGATCATGCAAATCAAGACTCAAAGAATGGCAACAGCCTTTGGCAGCCTGCAGAGCAGCTTTACGTGCAATGACAAAACCAAATCCGGGCACGCCCTCAATGCACTTGTTTGCAGAGGATACCAGCGCTTCAAAACGCAACTGTGAGGCTTTTACCGGCAGCGCCCCAAACGCACTCATACTATCAATCAAGAGTAATCTTCCTTCCCCGTAAGTGGCTTCGGAAATTTCTTCAAGGGGATTGAGTATTCCTGAACTGGTCTCACAGTGAATAGCGATTACATGGGTAATATCAGGGTCGTTGCGTAAAGCCAGACGCACCTCATCGCCACGAGGCGGCAGATAGTCCCCTTTGTCGATCACAACATGCGATCGCCCAAGATAGGCTAAGGTTCTGGCACATCTTTGCCCATATGCACCATTGGCTAATACCAAGGCCTTGCCATTACGTGGCAACAACGATCCCATCATGGATTCAACAGCGAAGGTGCCGCTACCCTGCATGGGCACGCAATCAAACTCGTTGTTCTGATCGTCAATCATGCTCAATAGCTCGTCACGGATATGACGGGTCATCGAGCGAAAATCCTCGTCCCAGGACCCCCAGTCTCGCAACATGGCTTCCTTGACGCTGAAAGCCGTCGTCAAGGGTCCCGGGGTCAACAAGAAAGGCTCTCCCAATCGAGGCGTTTCAAGGTATTGCTGAGAATGAGCCGTGGCTGATTCGTGCCCGGCTGCTTCGACTAAGTTCTCATCGGGATGGATTTCGGATGATTCCGATTTAGCTGTCATGGCGGCAAAGAATTCACGAAGAAACGAATAGCCAGGCTGAGTTAAAAATGACCGGATTCCACCGACCATTCGTGCTTTGGACGACCCGAACACTACACCCTGTGCTTTGATCTGTAAATTTGTTTATCGGGTGAAGATCTTTTTTTTACAAATGGTTGTCTGACCAGCAAAAAAGATCATCTATTTACCACTAGCAAAACGCAAAATGGCGCTGCCCATAAGGTGCAGCGCCATTATAATTTTAGGGCCAGCGGTAAGAATGCCTAGGCCATAAACAAGTTCTCTGCAGAATAACCACTACCTTCAAGAATTCTTCGCAAGCGCTTCAAGGCTTCCATCTGAATCTGACGAACCCGCTCGCGGGTGACACCCAACTCCTGACCTACCTCTTCAAGCGTGGATTTCTCATGGCCATGTAACCCGAATCGACGTACCAGCACTTCTCGCTGCTTGGATTCCAATTTCTCCAACCAGTTATTGATATTCGAGTTGACGCTTTCGTCTTGCAGCACCATCGAAGGATCAACATTGTTCTCATCAGGAATGATGTCAAGCAAAGGGCGTTCACCATCCTTGCCAATGGCAACATCCACCGAGGTCACTCTATCCCGAAGGCTGAGAAGCCTGATCACATCCTCGACTGGCCGCTCGGTCAGCGCGGCAATATCTTCGGCCGTGGGCTCTCGATCCAACGACTGCTGGAGTCTGCGCTCAGCCTTGATGTAAACATTCATCTCTTTGACCACATGAATGGGCAGACGAATCGTGCGGGTTTGGTTCATCAGTCCACGTTCGATCGTCTGGCGAATCCACCAGGTCGCGTAAGTTGAAAATCGGAAACCGCGCTCCGGGTCGAATTTTTCTACCGAGTGAATCAGGCCAAGATTGCCTTCCTCGATCAGATCCAGCAAGGCGAGGCCGCGATTCATGTATCTGCGAGCGATCTTGACGACGAGGCGCAAGTTGCACTCGATCATCTTGGCGCGAGACTTTTCGCATCCCTTCTGAGCCAGGCGCGTGTAGGCCTTCTCCTCATCAGCGGTCAGCAGCTCGGAGAATTCGATTTCCTTCAAATAGAGACGGGTTGCATCCATCTCCTTTCGAGATCCATCACGAAGCTTACTTGCAGTGATTTTTTCACTCGCTTCGTTGTCGTCATCCTCTCCCACTGCATCATTGGATGATGTAGCAGATGATCCACCCGATTCGACGCCACCCCTGTTCCAACCTGCTCGGTCGTCAGTGGTCATCGTGAAATTACCCCAATGCTGTGCCATAAGCACTCTCTGTTATTTTTTCTAAAGTTTAAAGTAACTTAGCGCAACTTGCTCGTGCAAATTCGCCGGTTTAACATTTGTTATCTGATAATACTGTTTCAACGAACTAGCCCACTATCTCCTCAATAATCAGTTAACAGGAAAGAAATCCATGGGATTCAATGGATTACCGTCCCTGCGCACCTCAAAACGCAATACAGATTCCTGATTGGCATTCGAGCCCAGACTGGCAATGGGATCACCAGCCCTGACTACATCGTCTTCCGCAACAAATAAGTCCTGGGTGTGTGAGTAGGTGGTCATCAGCGAATCATCATGCTTAACGATGATCAATTTGCCGAAGCCACTCGGATCTCTGCCTGAGTAAGCCACAGTGCCATCCATCGCAGCGACTACGTGCTGCCCCGGCAATCCTGCGATATCAACGCCATGGCCGCCGGGTTTTTCTGGTGCGTAACTACGCGCCAGCTGACCATCGGTCGGCCAAGCCCAGGCACCTATGTACTTACGAAGTTGCTTATCCACCCTCTCGCGACTCGCAGCGCGCTCAACTTCTTCGTAGTCGTCTTCAATAATTTCTTCAACTGGATAACTGGCTTGCTGTGAAGCGCGCGAGCCACTGGAGCGGTTGATGTCGCGTGCTACGGCGTTTACCGAAGCCACAGCCTCCGGACGGTAGACTGGTTGCGTGATGACTACATCACCGCGTCGAATCGCATGAGGCTGAGACGGCTCTATCCAACTCTCCGCGTTCTGGTGCTGCGCTAGCGTGGAGGCTGATCCCCTCACGTTTACATAGGTACCTGCAGGAAATCGAGAGGACAGACTCGGATTCAAGGATGAGAGCGCAGCAACCGACATGTTGTATCGAAACGCTATGCTCTCAAGCGTCTCGCCCGCGCGCGAAATGTAGCTATCACCCTGAATCTGCAGAGCTTGCAAACGATTTTCTATAGTAGGCACGTAGCTGCAACCGACCACAATCATGGTCAGTACACTCAAACAGCAAGCTCGTAACAGTTGCTTCATCGGGCAGATCACTGTGCTCTTGGTAAACCGGCGCTTGCACTGGGGCGCCAGGTAGTTTCTTCGCGATTTAAGAGTGTAGTAGGTGTTTTAAGACTTGCCAGAAAGAAATGGAACAAATTTCACATCGCTTTCCTGACGCTGTGTAAATCCGCTGCGTGTGCGAGTAATGATGGTTAGGGACTGCACACCCACCTGATCTCCAACGGGCACAATCATGCGTCCACCAATCGCTAGCTGCTCCAAGAGGGGTTCAGGAACATTTCTGGGTGCTGCCGTGACCATGATTGCATCGAACGGTCCGTGACTGGACCAGCCCCAGCCACCATCGCTATAGCGAGTGTGAATATTGCGATATTGCAGCGCCCGGAATCGTTGACGCGCTTTGTCGAGCAGACTACGAATGCGTTCAACGGTGAAAACGACATCAACCAACTGGGACAACACGGCGGCCTGGTAGCCTGAACCTGTGCCCACTTCAAGCACACGCCCTACCGGTCCCTCTTCGAGCAGTATCTCTGTCATCCTGGCCACAGCATAGGGTTGTGAAATGGTTTGACCTTCGCCGATTGGCAGTGCCACATCTTCATAGGCGCGCGTCGAGATAGCCTCATCTACAAACAGATGGCGTGGCACGTTTGCCAGTACCTGCAGTAGGGATTCGTTTTCAATACCCCTATCGATAAGACGGCGGATCATGCGGGTGCGGGTACGCTGTGAAGTAAATCCAATTCCCGCAATCTGCTCTGCACTGGCAATCATGACAAATGCTCCAACCAGTCAGCCACTGGTGACACACTGTCAAAGCGGGTTAGATCTATTTGCAAAGGCGTGACTGACACATACCCGTCTCGCACAGCTCCAAAATCCGTCCCCTCCCCATCGTCGGCAATGTCACCAGCTGCTCCAATCCAGTACATCGACTCTCCTCTGGGGCTAAGTGTTTTAATTGAGTTCTTTGACGGATGACGTGTACCCAGGCGGGTTGATTTGAGCCCGCTTAGTTCATCAAATGCCAGATCTGGAACGTTTATGTTCAGGATGGTATTTGCAGGTAAGGGAACCTCTTTTAAATGCGAGACCAGATTGGACATCACTTTCGCAGCCGTCTCATAGTGTTTTGGTTCGTGACTAGCCATCGATACAGCCAGCGCAGGATGTCCAAGATGACGACCTTCGATTGCAGCAGCAACAGTGCCCGAATAAAGCACGTCATCTCCCATATTAGGACCGTCGTTTATGCCGCTCACTACCATGTCAGGATCCTCTTGCAACAATCCGCTCAACGCAATGTTGACGCAATCGGTTGGTGTACCTTCCAGAGAATAGATGGTTGCTTCATGCTGACGCACCAGTATCGGATGAGATAACGTCAATGAGTGACTAGCCCCACTTCGGTTACGATCTGGTGCAACAATGGTGGCCGGGCCCAGAAGAAGCATCGCCTCGTACAAGGCACGGATACCTGGAGACAAGTACCCGTCGTCATTGGCGATGAGAATACGCATAAACCGAGGTTGGAAGGTTAAGTTGTGATTGTTGAGAGTAAATTTAGTCCGACTTGGTGGTTAAGCAACCCACATTTGCAGACAATTCTGGCCAGTAAGGTTTTCAGTCCAGCTGCAAATCCCACCCGCAGTGAGAGAATAGAGCATCCTGACGGAGATTTTCTGGATATCAATGTCAGCCTTAAAGAACAAGGCGATATCGTCGCGATTTTTCATGGACTGGCTGGATGCGTTGACAGTAGCTATGTGCAGGGGGCATTTGCAAGTCTGGAAGCAATTGGGTTTCGGCCAGTGCTTATGCATTGGCGAGGTTGCAGCGGCGAACCCAATCGCCGGGTGCACTCATATCACTCTGGTGCCAGCGAAGATATTGAGTGGTTTATTGATTACCTGAGAAAACGCTTTCCAGAAAACCGATTGTTTGCTCTGGGTTTTTCGTTAGGTGGCAACGCATTGCTAAAGCACCTGGGAGAAGCAGGCTCAGCCTCTCCTCTGAGCGGAGCAATGGCAGTTTCAGCTCCTCTGGTTCTACAAGAGGGTGCAAACAAGATGAACCAGGGGTTTGCACGTGTGTATCAGTGGTATTTGCTCTCTCTGATGCGCCGTCAGCACGAAAGCAAAAGAGCTCGTTATCCTGAACTGGATTTACCGAGCGCGGGAAAAGAGTTAAACAGCTTTTGGAGATTTGATGATGCCATAACCTCCCCCACCCATGGATTTGCCGGTGTAAAAGACTATTACCAACGCTGCAGTGCTCGTCAGTTTCTGCCAGCTATCCGGGTGCCCACTCATCTACTTTGTGCAAAAGATGATCCTTTTTTTACGCCAGATATACTTCCCGACGATGATGAATTGGCAGACGATACTATTCTGGAACTCAGTGACAAGGGGGGACACGTAGGCTTTCTAAGCAAGCGCTCGAATACAGACGCTAAAAGCCGTCGCTGGCTGGATCAACATATTGCCACCGTAATGGCTAACTTCAGAAGTGCCGCGAGTTGAGCAAACGAACATGCCAGGGACCCGATGGCACCTTCTGTTGCAACACACACAGTGATGCCGGGTCAACCCTGAAGCTCATGGCCCGCTCCAAAGGCCAGCCGAGGCAATTGCATACAAGTGCTCTGATACTTCCACCATGAATAACCAATAGCGCAGACTGAGAGGAAGATGCAACATCGCCCGGTGCTATCTGTGTCTGCGCAATCCAGCTAGTCAACCAATCATTGCAACGATGGGCTTGCTCTAAAAAGGTTTCACCATTAGGCGGTGCACGATTAACCCAATCCTGTCCCCATTCATTCATCTTCACTGAATACTGCTCGTGAACCTGGGACCAGGTCATACCTTCCCAATCACCAAAATTCAACTCGACCAGTCTGGCATCGAACTGCTCAGCGGGAAAAATACTTCTGCCGATTTCAGTAAGTTCACTGATTCTCAAGATTGAAGAGCTCTCACGTGTGCGCTTCATCGGACTGCAAATCCAGCTTCCGATAGGACAGTGTTCCAATAAGCTCAGACCGAGCTGAGCAACAGCGTCGCGCCCCTTGTCTGATAAGGCGATATCAGTGCGACCTGCAACACCTCCGGTATCGTTCCAAATGGTGTGCCCATGACGCACCAGATATAAACGCCTCACAAGAAAAACGCTAACGCAAACAAATAGACCGAAACCTCGACCAACTGGTTTGCAGCCCCCAGACAATCACCGGTTATTCCACCCAATAGTCGTCTGAATCGATGGGCACAAATTATGGTTACCAACCAGGCAATTGGAATCGCCAGCCACATTGCCGGCGAAACAACTATCGCCAAAGGCATTAACAACAACAATGTCCATAACGAAGCCAGCAGCAGTTCACGTGATTTGACACCCTCAGCAACGACTTTGTTGGCGGCTTCTGCTCTGGCATAAATGCAGGTCGCCATTAACCAGACACTCGCCCAGCGACTGAGTATGTGAGCCGCAAACAGCGTCGCAATGCACAGGCTAAGATGGCTCTCTAACAATTCCCAAAGAGAAAAAAACTTTACAAGTACCATGAGAATAAGTGCTAGCGACCCATAGGTACCCACTCGGCTATCGCGCATGATTTCCAGTTTTTTATCTCGATCAAACGCCCCTGCGCTATCGAACACATCAGCCAGACCATCCTCATGAAACGCTCCAGTGAGCAACACCGACAGCACTATAATTAAAGCGATGACAACGCTGGTTGGAAAAACCGTAGAAAGGATGACTAGCGCTAGCGACAGAATGCCGCCTATCAATGCACCAACCAGAGGGAAAAAAGCGGACGATCTGGCAAGCACGGCAGCATCAGCACTACAGAACCCGCCCACTGGCAGTCGGGTAAGGAACATGATCGCCGTGCCAAAAGTGACGAACTGCTTCATACAGGCAACTCTATAAGCTCTGTTCAACTGCGGTTGATACACCGGCATCAGCAAAGCTTGCCATCTCACCTAACACTGCTGCGGCGGCGCGAAGCAATGGCAATGCGAGCGCAGTTGCCGAACCTTCACCCAAGCGCATATCCAGCTGCAATATCGGTTTTGCCTCTAGCGAGTGCAAGGCAATCTTGTGCCCGGTCTCGGAAGATTGATGCGCAAAGAACAAAACACCGCGCACAGCTGGTTTCAAGCGGCATGCAATTAAGGCAGCAGAGGTTACGATAAAACCATCCACAATGATTGGAAGTTTATGGGCCGGTGCTTCCAACATGGCACCAACCAAAGCAGCTATTTCAAGACCACCGGCTTCGCGTAAGCACTCCATAGGATCATCGCTCAATGGCGCTAACCTCAATAGAGCGTCGCGCACGACATCCTGCTTGACGGACAATTGTTTGTCGTCCAGCCCTGTGCCTCGGCCAGTCACCGACATAGCGTCTGCACCACACACAAGCCCGGTTAGAATAGCAGCAGACGTCGTATTGCCAATGCCCATCTCGCCCAGCCCCAGGCAACGAACGTCTGCTTCAACAGCTCGCACAACAGCCTCTCGGCCAACCTGCAGCGCTGCATCCAGTTCTTCAAAGGACATCGCTGCACCTTCAGCCAGATTACAAGTGCCAGCGCGTACTTTGCTATGCACGACTTGCTCAAGAGAACTGATGTCCCCATTGACGCCCACATCCACAACCTCCAGTGAGGCGCCAGCACTCCTGGCCAAGACGCAGACAGCGGCACCTCCTGAAGCGAAATTAGCCATCATTTGAACAGTTACTTCAGCAGGGAAAGCACTGACTCCAGCTTGCGCAACACCATGATCTGCGGCGAATACTACGATTCGGGCGGGATCAACACCAGGCTGAAGGGTACCTTGTATTGCAGCCAACTGAACGGCAATAGGCTCGACTAATCCCAGCGAACCAATGGGCTTGGTTTTGTTGTCCATGGCTTGCTGAGCAAGGGTGAGTACATCGTTGTCACTCATTAAACTTAACCTTCACTAAGTAATAGATCGCTTCTTACTCATCCATGGAAGGTCGAGAACCAATCAGCTTATTAACATGCTCATCTATGGTTTGACGATCTGCATCACTCATTCGCACAAAGACTACGCGATAGCTCAACTCATCGCCCGATGATACCTCGGGCACATCATTAGCCGAGATGACTCGAGCATCAGTACCAATGCGTTGTCCTGATGGAAACAGCGTTAAAATCAGGCTAATCATTTCACCGGGGTGCAGCAAAAGCCGTTCTGAAAAAAACAGACCGCCTGCTGATAAACTTACCTTGTGTGAGGGCTTGTCAGATATGGCATCACTATCGAGTAATAATTGGCGAATTCGCTCTTCCAGATCATCGATATACTGCCCGACTGCGGGATGGTCACGCCGGACCTCCGCATAGCCTTCAATATCGTACTTATCGTGTTTTAGAACCGCTGGCTGCACAAGCGCTGGCACGCTTTGCCCGGCAGCGGGCAACTCTTCGAGGCGATGCACATGTAAACCAACTGCGTCTTGCACGCGCACATGATGTCTACGGTCTTCCTGATCGTCCATCATGCCGTTGTCTGATTCCATTAAGGCACCTCCTTGAAGTGCTGTCGGTGAATAAATGCAATGCGATACCAGTAAGCTGCATTTTGGCTATACTGGCATCGCGATAACAAGGTCCTGGTAGCTCAGCTGGATAGAGCAGCCCCCTCCTAAGGGGCAGGTCGGGGGTTCGAATCCCTCCCAGGACGCCACTGCTTGGCAGATCGACTAGTCTTTCTTCTTTTTATCCAGTTTTTCATAGCCCTGGTGAGTCAGTGGCGACGTTTGGTCCAAACGTGGGTGAGAGGTTCGGAAGAGCTGGTCCAGATCATCTTCCTCGTCCATTGCCAACAAGGTCGCTTTGAGCACGTGAATAGCAGCCAATACATCACCAGTATGGCCCGATTCTGAAATAGTGTGCATATTGCGTGTCGGGAAACCAACCGATGTCGCAGCACTGTCTACACTGGCCAGCACAGCAGCCATCCCATCAGTACCGGTATCTCGCCCACTTACATCAAGCTGCATGGGAATTCCTTCCTGCACTGCTGCCCGCTTGATCCGCGCATTGAGCTGCTCACTGACTATTGCACCGGATGACAAGGTAAAGCCCTTACCCATTTCCAACGGCTGCATATTCCGATCACCTATTCCTGGCGCTGCCACATAATCGTGGTTTACATCAATTGCGATCAGCACATCAGGCGCAAGTTCACCTGCGATAACCCGACTGCCAAAGCGACCTATTTCCTCGTGCGAGGCAATCGCATACAGGCATCGAATGTTTTTTGTTCCTCCGGCTTCTGCAATCAGCCTGGCAACCTCTGCCGTTACAAAACAACCGAGCCCATTGTCCAGATAAGCGCCAAAAAAGGTATCCGGGCTAAATCCACGCTTGATGGGTCGGTTTAGCAGTATGGAGTCGCCGGGTTTCAAACCGAGTCGTTTGATTTGATCAGCTTTGTTCTCTCCGTAGATTTGCAAATCCAGATACAGAGAGTTGGGACGGATTCCCTTGTCTCCGGTGCGTTGAGAAGGATCAGAGAAATGAATCGCTCCCATCGCCTCTATAGTGCCACCAGTAAGCGAGCGGTAATCTCCGGGAGAGTCCGGATCTTCGCTGAATACAGTGACCTCATGACCGATCAGGGTGCAGGGCAAAAAAGAGTCGCTGTTTACGTATATTTTACCGTCGGCTCCAATCTTGCGCACTTGCATACGAATCTTGTCGGCATGCCCCACTAGCATGACACTGAACCGGTCATCCTCACCCGGGTGAGAATCCCAGACAACACCCGCATTGCCGACAAATTGATGCATTTCAGAATCATCGGGCATAAAACTATCAAAGTAAGGCTGAAGTACGCCCAGTGTCATGGCCGACTCCAAGCCGATCGGGCTCGGCGCACTGAGGATATCGCGCATCAGGTTGAATTGATCATCGGACATGGGAGTTGTCCAGGGTTTTACTTGAGTCATGTTATTTCTTGATCAGTTCGTTAACTTGAATTTGGTAGTGCAGTATAACCAGTGCGCACCACTCCTACTTGCGCAATAACCATCTCGAGCTGTTTAAACATCATCACAGGTGAATTTTCAGTCTAGCCTAGCCCAAGTGCAACGAAATTCGTTCAAGACCGATAGTGGTTTGCCGGTAATTGGGGTTACGGCCTGCATCCAGATTCGGACGTGTCCTCAGGTATGCTTTCTGCGCTGTCCCAGCGCTATGCCAGTGAGCACCATCGCCAAAGCCACCCACATGGATGTCGAGGGTATTTGGTCTAAAAGCAGCCATCCCCAAAGAACAGCAAATAAGGGTATGAGGTAGCCCACATTGGACATGAAAACAGCCCCATTAAACTGCACGATTTGAGCGCGAAGCACATAAGCGATAGCAGTGGGTCCCAGTGCAAGATAGGCAAGCGCTGCTAGCGAATAGCTTTGATAACTCTGCTGCCAAGGCGGATAGAACAGCAACAAGATGGGTATCATCACCAAAGCCGCAGCCAACAGTGACCCAGTTACCAGGACCAGGCTGGACATGGCACCCAGACGTCGAATGAGGATCGATGACAGCGAATAGCAGGCCGCAGCAACAATCACCGCCAGCATGCCGGAGAAACTCCCACCGCCCTGATTTATCCCCTGCCCTAAAAGCACAAGAACGCCTCCAAAACCCATGACCAGGCCTGCCAGTTTATTCCACGCAAACCGATCATCCTGTGTCATGAAATGCGATAGGAGCAAGGTTACAAAAGGCGACGACGTGAGCAAAATAGCGGTTGTTGCACTGTCTATCCGTAACTGTCCCCAGCCAATGAGACTAAAAGGCACAACACTGTTCAATAATCCGATGGCCACAAAGAGCGTGAGCTTGGTGGCGTCCAGCGTCGTACCAAGCCCTTTCCACCCGCAGATTACCAGCAGTAGCAAAGCCGCGAAAATAATCCGATACGACGCTATCGCAACCGGCGGGAAATCGGCCAGAGCTAACTCAATCGCCAAAAAGGAAGAACCCCAGATCGCAGACGCAACGAGCAGGCGAATGTAGTCCATCAGGATCGGTTTGCGCAGCGTAGACCCGTTAAGCTCTGGCAAGATGTTAGCGTCAACTCAGAAAAAGAATGATCGGGCAGGCATAATGCCAGCACCGTTAGTCCAATTACACGTGTTATGAACAAATTATTTGTCCCAACGCTTCTACTCACCGCGGCGGCAGCGCTGTTTATCAGCGCCTGCGGCGGATCAAGCAGCAGTCCTACACCGGGCACAAGCGGCGGTGGCACGGGCGGGGTTGGTTCCACGGATGCCGGAGCAGGTACGGATTCTGGCGGGGGCAGCACAACTACGGCGCTCAGCCATGAAGGAACGGAACTACCGCGCAATAGTGTAGACCCTTCCACCACTGCGCTGTTTTCGGATGTTGGACGCGAAAAGGTTGAGGCCCTCTCCGAGAGCCTGGCCGTTGTCTACGAAGTGGTGGAGAATCACGGTGGAGATGCCTTCCCCACCGGCACACCCAGTTGTAGTTCACTATCTGCAGAATACAGTTCTTGCAGCGTCGTCAACCTCCACATTAAAGACCTGACAGGTGTTTTAAACGAAGGAGGCTGGAGAATCTATTTTCACAGTATTCGTCGAATCTTACGAGTGGATAGCGAAGAGTTCAGCGTATCTTTGGTCAACGGGGATCTTAACTACCTCGAACCAACCGACGCCTTCACAGGTTTTGACAGCAACGCTAAAACGATCGGACTGGTGACTGAATTTAATCATCTAATCGAATCAGACTTCATGCCGCGCTACTGGCTTGTGGATAGCAACAACCAAGTCACGCTCATTGCCAACACTGATAACGATACCGACGAATCTGCCTACAGCGTGGCCATTAGCGGTGAAAATCGCAGGGCGTTTAATGGCGAACCCATCCCACTGGCATCTGCCAGCAGCCGATTTGAAAAAAACTCTGACGTGCAAAGCGCTGCACAGACTCTGACAAGCACACAGATTCAGGCGCGAATTATTCCTCAGCCATCCTCCGTCACCGTAGGCTCCGGAACCTTGGATATTGGAGCGGGATTCTCCTTTGCAGGAACTGACTTGCTACCAGGAGAAATCGCAGCGTTACAGGCACGTCAGGCTCTGTTTATGAGCACGGCGAACGGGGTGCCACTTAGCGCCACGATCGATAGCGCCCTACCTGCCAATACCTATGAGTTGGCTGTTAGCAGCACTGCCATCACCATCAGTGGATCTGACAACGAAGCATTGTTTTATGGCGCGCAATCCCTGCTAGCGCTGATTCAACCCGGTACAGGCACCATACCTGTCATAAGCATCAGTGACTCGCCGCGATTTACTTATCGTGGTTTGCATATTGATGTTGCCCGAAATTTCCATTCTCTGGACACCATGAAGAAACTGATGGATCAAATGGCAGCCTATAAGTTGAACAAGCTGCATATGCATTTGAGTGATGATGAAGGATGGCGACTGGAGATAGCTTCGCTACCGGAACTTACGACTGTAGGAGCGAGGCGTGCCTTTCAACTTGATAGTGCTGGAAACGTGACAGAAGGTGGCGGCCTGATGCCACAACTGGGTTCCGGCCCGGGCACTGACAATCAGGGCAGTGGTTTCTACACAGGTGCAGATTTTGTCGAATTACTTCGTTATGCTGCAGATCGGCACATCGATGTCATACCAGAGCTGGACATGCCAGCCCATGCTCGCGCTGCAGTTGTCGCTATGCGTGCACGCGCGGTTAATCTAGGTGATGCCAATGACATTAACGTGCGATTGGATGATCCTGAAGACACATCACGTTATCTGACTATTCAGCACTATGATGATGGCATTCTTAATCCTTGTATCCCCGGTACCTATAATTTCGTCAGCACAGTCATTGATGATGTTAAAGCACTGTACACACAGGCTGGTGTCACACTTGATGTATGGCATATGGGTGGTGATGAGGCACGCAATGTGTTTACCGGAGGTGGCTTTCAAGATATCAACGCCAGCGATAAGGTTTCATTTCGGGGCGACATAATACGTAGCGATTGGGATTTCCCCTGGGAACGCTCGCCTGCCTGTGCAAGCTTTATTGAAAATACTGATGGTGTGTCATCACGTGAAGATCTGCAACCCTTCTTCGTGAAACGCCTATCTCAACTGGTTGCTGATGCAGGCATCCCGACCTTCTACGCCTATCAGGACATCTATGATGACTTAAGTGCAAGTGAGCTCAGTACGCAAAACGCCGGAGTTGGCTATTGGGAACGAATCGCCACCGATAGTGGTTACAACACGATTAACAGTTTTTCAAATCGTGGTTTCGAAACGGTTGTCGCAGTACCTGACTTTCTATACTTCGACTTTCCACAAGAAGTTGATCCTGAAGAACGTGGCTACTACTGGGCGACACGCTCTACCGATACTCGCAAGGTGTTTGGATTTGCCCCGGAAAATCTGCCGCAAAATGCAGAAACAACGCTTGATAGAGAAGGTAGAAGCTGGAGTGCCACTGGCGATACTGCCAACCAGGGATTCCTGGGCATGCAGGGACAACTTTGGAGCGAAACGGTTAGAACGCCGGAACAGTTTGATTACATGCTATTCCCGCGCTTACTTGCATTGGCGGAACGTGCCTGGACTCGCGGCAGCTGGGAGCTGGATTACACCCCTGGTCAGACGTATTCGGCCGATACAACGTTCGTTAACAAAAGTGCGCTGACTGATGACTACGCAGAATTTGCAGCAGCGCTTGCGCAAAAGGAACTACCAAAACTGGATGTTGCCGGGGTCAATTATCGTATATCTGTACCAGGCGCAGATGTAGCTGCAGGCACGTTAACCATGAACAGTGACTTGCCGGGTCTACCACTGCAATACTCCACTGATGGCAACAACTTCCAAGCCTATAGCAGCGCAACATCGGCCAATGGAGTTGTGGCAATACGAGCCACCTCTGCAGATGGAAGTCGAGTAGGACGTATAGACTCTCTAGAGGACTAAGGCAGTTAAATGGAAATCGGCCCGGTATCAAAAAGAACTGCGGGTCGATTCCTTTCTATTTAGCTGACTGGGTAGTTAAGCGTTGCAGCGGCTTTTCATTTATTGGCAGGTGTATAGCGGCAGCCACTAAACCCAACACAACGCCCGCCCACCACATACCGTCGTAGTTACCAGTTCTGTCATACAGGACACCACCCAGCCACACACCGATAAAACTACCGATCTGATGGCTGAGAAAAACAACCCCAAACAACGTGGCCATATACCGAATGCCAAACACTTGAGCAATGATTCCTGTTGTCAGGGGCACTGTTGCGAGCCACAAGATTCCCATAACAGCTGCAAAACACAAAATGACAAATGGGGTTTTAGGTGCCATAAGAAGAGCAAAAATCAGTAGCGCTCGCAGTGCATAGATGCTGGACAGACTCATTTTCATGCTAAATCTCTGACCGACAATACCTGCCAGAAAAGACCCTGCAATATTAAACAAGCCGATCAGAGAAATACTCCAGGCACCAATGGCTGGGTCCAGGCCAAGGTCTCGAACATAGGCGGGAAAATGGACTGTTATAAACGCAACATGGAATCCACAAACAAAAAATCCAATCGTCAATAGTACAAACCCACGATGTGCGAATGCCTCTAACAAAGCGTCTCGTAGCGATTGATCTACAGCGACAGCGACTTTGTTATTAGTTCCGGAAGGCAACATGAAGGCCAGAGGGATCATGCATAGCGCGATTAGCGACAAGAGCGTTAACGTCGTGGACCAACCAACCGTTTGAATATAAATCTGCGAAAGCGGTGAAAACACAACCTGACCAAACGACCCTGCTGCGGTACCCAGGCCTAGTACAATTGTGCGCTTATCGGGGCCAACCACCTTGACCATTGCTGCCAGAGCCAAAGAAAAAGCCGAGAAGGCGATTCCCAAGCCACTCAGGACACCGGCGCTGATGTAGAGCATCGACGCTGTTTCGACAATCCCCATGAGGTAGAGTCCTACGGCGTATACCACTGCACCCACCATGATGACGCGTGAAGCTCCCAGCTTGTCCGACAACGCACCCGCCAAAGGCAGTCCCAGGCCCCAGAACAGGTTTTGCAATGCCAACGCTACACCAAAGGTTTCCCTGGGCCAACCTCTTTCGAGAGTCATGGGTTCGAGAAAGAGACCCAACGCCGATCGAGCTCCAAAGCCCACCATCGCAATCAGGCAGCCGGCAACTATGACGACTAAAGGCGTGCGCCAGATCGAATTTTTCATTGAATGGTAAGAAATCGAGTTAACAAATCTTCACTGAAAGAATGTGAGCCTACGCACAGGCAACGGCTGAATTGATTGGCCGGTCATATCTTTGCTGCGCCTCGCTCACAGTCCAGTAGAACGTGGGCTTCAACATTGCTCGTGGGTACCGATACGGATACTAATGGCTGTACTGCGCGAGCGGTAGCACCACATAAAAATAATAATAAAGTGAGTCAGTCAATGCGTTTCACCCCTCTTCCCAGAGGCACAAGCATGCCATATGCAAGGCTCTTATGTCTTGTATTGATGAGCGTCACCTTTTGTGCCCAAGCTGACGATCCCGAGCTATTTCATGCCAATCCTGAGCGCTTGGATGATTTCACACACTCGCTTCCCAGAGTCGGTAGCACAGGTGGGTTCCATTATGAAATTATTCAAGGCTATGCTGTTTTGGAAGGTGACATCCTGCTCGGACAAGTTAACGCTCAAGGTATGGTGGAGAGTGCTCTGCGCGCACGCGGGCTGGGGCGCAGCGATTCCTTTGGACGTTGGCCCGACGGCATAGTGCCCTATCTGGCACCAACAACCAATTCTGCGATGCAACGGGAAAACATTGCTACTGCGATTCAGCATTGGACAGATAGAACCAGCATCACGTTTGTAGAACGCACACAGAGCAATGCAGACCAATATCCCAACTATCTTAGATTCGACAGCAGTAACAGCTGTGCCTCCTATGTAGGCATGCAAGGCGGTGAGCAGTCGATTCTGGTATCTGATGCTTGTTCTATCGGTAGTATCATTCATGAAATCGGCCATGCTCTTGGACTGTTTCACGAACATACACGTGCAGATCGCGATAACTTCGTACAAATCGACTGGGAACAAGTGGTCGTAGACAAGGAAATTAACTTCAACATACTTAATGCCGGTGTTGAAAACTATGGAGACTACGACTACGGCTCGATCATGCACTACGGTGATTATTTTTTCAGTGCTACCGGCAAGCGAACTATCATTGCCCCCGATGGAATTGAAATTGGTCAGCGCATAGCGCTGAGTGAAAAGGATGCAAGGGCGATCGAGTTGATGTATGCCACAGACCTGGCAATTGCCCAGCCATCGATAAGGACTGGTGATGAGGGCCTGGAAGTTGATTTAACCGTATCCAACCAGGGTCAGCAAGGCGCACAACAATTACAGATGAAAATCGAAATTGCAGAAGACTCAGAGTGGAAAGGCGTTTCACGCGATAGCGGTTGGCAATGCCTGAGTTATGAAACAGAACTACGCTGCACCCGTCCCACGATGTCAGAGCAAAGTGAATCGCGCTTTTCATTGTTGGTTGACCCGGCATCCGGCAGCGCTGAAGATATTAGCATCCTGCTAACCTCCACTACCCATGATTTGAACACGCAAAACAACGTCATAAATGACGTCTATGAGTCATTACAGGAAACCGACGCAGCGGAATCAACAGACAATGTTACCCCCACCAATCAATCGCTCAACGCGCCAGAGATCGCGGCCGCTCAAAGTGGAGGCAGTGCCGGTGTAGAAAGAACAATGGCGAGTGCAGGAGGGGTTAATGGCATTGGCTTGATAGTACTGGCTATGTTTTCGTTGGGGTGGCGCAGACATGGCGCTTAAAAACTGCCCCAGTTGGATGGGGATAGGAGGGACAAGATCGACTGAACTACCGTGCATCATCCAACCGTCGCAGTCTTTTTCATCGGCAGCGACAGCAGCTTCAATCGATCACACAACACATCAATGTAGATATCGATGTGATCGGCCAGACGTTCAGGTAGTTTGGTTGTGCACCAGGTACGCCGGTTCAATCGATTCACCTTTGCCCGGATATTGGCAAACGAGTGATTCACGCTGAACAGATAATCAAAGCGGGTTTTCTTCAGCTCCCCCTGACCCACAACGCAGCCCCTATCGCTGATATGCACCTCATGCGTACTGTTCGGAAAGTAGCGCTTGATCAACGACGGGTATTGTTGGTGACCATCGGTTTTAAAGTGCACATCGGTAGGTAAGCAGCGCTGCAGCTCATCGAACACCTCATGCCGAGCTGCATTACTATGATCAGCTCG
>JBGCEO010000044.1:0-6169 GCA_045106475.1 Granulosicoccus sp. | reverse complement strand
AGACGCAAAGGAATTGCAACCGAGCTTATAGAAGAGCTCAAGAGAATCGCGTTGTTGCGAGGTGTCTACGTGATATTCGTCCAGGCTGATCACGGTGATGACCCCGCTATCAAGTTATATACAAAACTGGGAATTCGCGAGAACGTCCTTCACTTCGATATTTCGCCATGCTGAGTTTCCGAACAGCTACTTCTCAGCGAAACTGGTTTTACTTATAAATCTAAATTACCCAATTAAAATACCGGAGATTGGTCAGGAAGCACCGAACGCTGACTTGGTTTGGGTTTCACCCTCTACAGATACCATGTCAGAAGTACTCGGTGAACGTATCGATGCTGCTCGACGGAGTGCATATTTTCCACTACCGGTTGGATTCAAGGCAGCATCTCTTATGGCCAATCCCCTGAAGGTTTTTGCGCGAAAAGGACATCCTGTGAGCAATAACTGATTGACTGAATCCCCTGCTTGTTCCACGGCACCGTTAGTTTGAGGTACTTGTACTGTTATATGAATAATGTTTCCTCTGGCATGATTCATTTATACGATGCTAAGATTTCGTTCCATCAGCAACTTGAGAAGGAGCGTTAACATGGCAAATTTATCGGGTAAATGCTTGTGTGGCTCGATACGCTACAGTTGTAATGCTGAACCTGTGATGACTGCAGTATGTCACTGTTCTCACTGCCAAAAGCAGACTGGCACGGAATACTCTGTAATAGTTGGTGTACCTGCAGATTCGGTCTCCGTGGACGGTGATTCGCTGAAAACGTATGAAGATACCGGCACTAGCGGAATTTCCGTATTACGTAAATTCTGCGGTGACTGTGGCTCACCTATACTGACAGATGTAAAGGCTTATGATGGCCTGTTGTTTCTTAAAGCTGGAACACTTGATGATCCATCAGTTGTCCAACCAGGGCTGGAAATTTGGTGTGACTCCAAAATCGGCTGGGCAAATCTAGGCGATGAGTTGGCAAAAGTGCCAGGCAATCCCCCATCAGATTGAAAGCAAATGAGTTTATGCACTGTTAAATGTTCTGATAGAAACGGTATTGGTTCTTGCAATACGAAAAAGTACAACGCCAAACATCGCAGACTCTTTCTAGAAAGCCCAATAGTAGCTCTGTCATCTGTCTAGACTTGCAGTTGCGGCGCTGCCGGGTTCTGAGCTACTTATTTGGTTCAGGTTGCGGTGCAACTGTCGAGTTCACAGCCTCGTTAGCCATCAATATTTGAATGAGTACTCAGAGTTTCTTTGAAACAGAGACGCAAGAACTACTCAAATATACAATCACGTACTGCAGCGAGGTGGGCGTGGCGTATTAATAAGCCTCTTCTCTCAGATTCTGGGACTGGATGATTAATAGCAATACGGACATTTTAGATGTCTCGTTCAGCTAGAATTTTCTCTACCAGTGAATCCACAGCCTGCCCGCCCTCGTCTTTATTGACCAATTGAACGCCCTGCATCCCGAATTCTCGCGCAGCCTGTATGTTTTCGGCCATATCGTCAACAAATACACAGCTCTCTGGTGTTACTGAAAACTTGTCACACAAATGTTTGTATATCGCCGGCTCAGGCTTGATAAATCCGGCATCACACGATACCACTACGCCCTTACAGGCATCCCAACAATCGTGGTTCTGCTTCAGATACGCCCAGGCACTTGCCGACATATTGGACAATATGTAGATGGGCACCCCCAGGGATTTGGCTCGATGCATAGCAATCATAGTTGCTGGCAGTGCAACAAGCGAGGCGCCCAGGTTCTCATAGATCTGGGCAATTGCCGCTGGATTTAACGATGTACGGGCTTGAGCACGAGCTACCGCATCCTCCACAGTCATTGTTCCACGATCAAGCTCCAGCCAATCCGGGTTGCCAATAGTCACAGACAGAGCCTCAGCCTGCTCGGCCGGTTCTGCAAACGCGCTGGCGACCAGCCCGTCTGGGTTCCAATCGCAAATGACATTCCCGATATCCAATATCAGATTGGAGAGCATAGTGATGCAGCCTTTGTAAGTTAATGGTTGGTGAAAACGATCCTGAGCCGACTCAATTATATAGCCCTGTCATGAACAAAGACACAGTAGCTCGAAACCACAGCGTACAGCGCTCATGAGGGGCGCAATGCGACCGCCGCCTCAATCTTACACATTTAATGATCAGAACAGTTGACCTCAGGCACAATAACTGTATTTAATACCAGTAT
Source organism: Granulosicoccus sp. (assembly GCA_045106475.1). Classification (GTDB taxonomy): domain Bacteria; phylum Pseudomonadota; class Gammaproteobacteria; order Granulosicoccales; family Granulosicoccaceae; genus Granulosicoccus. The sequence goes on along the minus strand of JBGCEO010000044.1, from coordinate 3,956 downwards.
ATGAATATACAGGTAACCAATAATAACTCCCAGGATTATGCTGAACTTCATTGTGTCTCCAATTTTAGCTTCCTGCGCGGGGCATCCCGCCCTGAAGAGTTAATTGATAAGGCCGTAAACCTGGGGTATTCGGCACTGGCTATCACTGACGAGTGCTCCATGGCAGGAGTCGTGCGCGCCTACGGGCGCATGAAGGAGCTTGCAAGTGATTCTCCTGTAGCTCCGGGGCGAATTAATGACAAAGTTATGACACAGGCAGACTTTCACTTAATTGTCGGTAGTGAGTTTGCGCTGGATGACGGCTTCCGTCTGGTTGCACTAGTGCGTGACTTAACATCCTATTCCCGGCTCTGCCAACTCATTACTCTGGCTCGTCGCGGCGCAGACAAAGGCAGTTATCACATCACACGCACAATGATTGACAATGCAGGCCTGGATGGCTGCTGTCTGTTGCTTGTTCCGCCTTATTTGTCAGCAGATCGTGCCTCATTCGATCATTGGTTCAATTGGTTCAATTCATTGGGCTGCTGTACGTTTCTAGCGTTAGAGCTGCACTATGACAGTTATGATCAAAAACATGCCAGCTGGTTGCTCGATATGGCAGAGCGTCACGAAATGGCGATTGTCGCAGCAGGTGATGTGCATATGCATGAGCGCAAGAGACGCGCTTTACAAGACATACTCACCTGTATAAGGCATAACTGCACTTTGGAAAATGCAGGCAGATTATTGTTTCGCAACGGTGAACGCTATTTGCGCGACAAACGTGCCTTGCATTCAATCTACCCTGCACAAGCCTTGCAAAACTCTGTTGAAGTAGCTGCACTGTGCACATTTGATCTAGCAGAGTTGAACTATACGTATCCGCGTGAGGTAGTCCCTGCCGAGCTTAGCTCTGCACAATACCTTAGACAACTCACTCTGGAAGGTGCCCAGTGGCGGTGGCCTGAAGGCTACAGCAACGCTATTCAAAAGCAGCTTGAACATGAGTTGGCACTAATTCGTGACATGCAATACGAATCCTACTTTCTAACAGTCTATGACATCGTCAGCTTTGCACGTAGAGCAGGTATCCTGTGCCAGGGCCGGGGTTCAGCAGCGAACTCGGCAGTCTGTTATTGCCTGGGCATAACCGAAGTAGATCCATCACGCACACGCATGCTGTTCGAGCGATTCATCTCTAAAGAACGCAATGAACCACCAGACATAGACGTTGACTTTGAGCACGAGCGTCGCGAAGAGGTTATCCAATACATATACGCCAAGTATGGTCGCCACCGGGCTGCCTTGGCTGCAACTGTCATTACCTATAGAAAACGCAGCGCCATCCGCGATCTTGGCAAGGCCATTGGTTTTACCGAAGATCAGATTGTAGCGTTATCCAAGTCCTTAGCATGGTGGGATGGCGCACATATGATCAGCGAACGCCTGGAAGAGATGGGCTTTGATCCTGATGGTCCACTGATAAAACGCTTTACCTGGTTACTACAGCAACTCATCGGATTTCCTCGACATCTATCACAGCACGTCGGTGGGTTTGTAATTTCCGACAGCGACCTGTCCACACTGGTGCCCGTTGAGAATGCAGCCATGCCCGATCGAACCATTATCCAATGGGATAAGGACGATCTGGAAGAACTGGGTTTGTTGAAAGTGGATGTACTGGCACTAGGTATGCTCACCGCTATCGCAAAGTGCTTCAAACTGATAGAACAGTATCGAGGCAACAGTCTTACTATTGCAACGGTCCCTGCCGATGACAAACACACCTATGACATGATCTGTCGTGCCGATACCATCGGTGTTTTTCAAATTGAATCACGCGCGCAGATGTCAATGCTGCCGCGTCTAAAACCACGTAGCTACTACGACTTGGTTATTGAGGTCTCTATCGTGCGCCCTGGTCCGATTCAAGGTGGCATGGTTAATCCGTATTTGAAACGCCGCCAGGGTATTGAGCCTGTCACCTACCCCAACAAGGACCTGGAGCGTGTATTGAAACGCACTCTGGGTGTGCCTGTTTTCCAAGAGCAAGTTATGGAAATAGCCATGGTGGCATCGGGTTTTACAGCAGGGCAAGCTGATGAATTGCGCCGCTCAATGGCTGCTTGGCGACGTAGCGGACAGATTACCCAATTTCACGACCGGGTAGTAGGAGGTATGCTTAACAAAGGTTATGACAACGAATTCGCCGAATCAATATTCAAGCAGATTGAAGGCTTTGGCGAATATGGATTCCCTGAATCACATGCGGCCAGCTTTGCTTTACTCGTTTATGTCTCGTGTTGGCTTAAATGCCACGAGCCCGCAGCCTTTCTATGCGCCATGCTCAACAGCCAGCCACTTGGATTCTATGATCCATCAGATCTAACCCAGGATGCCAGACGACACGGCGTTCAAGTGTATCCCGTTGATGTTAACGAGAGCGAATGGGATCACTCGCTAGAGTCTCGTTCCTCTTACAACCCCCATTCAGCAAACTCTGCAAAATCTGCAAAATCTGCAAAATCTGCGAACTCTGCGAACTCTGCGAACTCTGCGAACTCTGCGAACTCTGCGAACTCAACAAACTCAACAAACTCAACAAACTCAACAAACTCAATTAATGAGAGCCAGGCTCATCAAGACATAACAACAGACAGTTCAATCATCCATAATTCACCAAACCCCCTACCCCAGGCGGCAGTCAGGTTGGGGCTGCGAATCGTGTCCAAGCTATCGGTATCAGGCGCCAATCGCTTGTTAGAGGCACGTAAGAGAGGCCCATTTACCAGTGCAGCTGATCTAGTGCGTCGCACAGCGATTAATCAGACTGACCAACAGTCATTGGCCATCGCTGGTGCACTGGAAAATATCAGCGGTGATCGCCACCATGCTCAGTGGGATTTACTCGGCGTCGAATCACTACCAGAATTACTCAATGATGCTTCAGCCGTCGAACCGTCGCTAACCTTACCTGCACCCACAGAGGGTGAAAACACCGTAGCTGACTATATGAGCATTGGTCTAACGCTTAATCGTCACCCCTTATCACTGTTGCGAGAGCGCTTGCGTAAAAAACGCATCATTGATTCCAAGAGCTGGGAGGCAGTACCCAATGGTCGTACTGCCAGACTGGCAGGCATCATCAAGGTACGACAACGCCCGGGTACAGCCAGTGGCGTCGTGTTCATGACTATCGAAGATGAAGGCGGTCCGATGAACATCATCGTATGGTCCAAGGTCGTTGAAACCTTCCGTAAAGAAGTCCTGGGCGCAAAGATGGTATCAGTCTACGGAGTCACTCAACGTGAACAAGGTGTCGTCAATCTGGTCGCCAGAAAAATTGAGGATCTATCCTGGATGCTGGGTGAATTAACCACACAATCAAGAAACTTCCACTGAATAGCGAACCGATCAAACAACAAACGGCAGACGGCACAAAGCACACAACACACGGCACAAGGCAAAGGCACACGGCAGTAAGAGACTCTATAAATCCGATTAATCCAAAATACAGAAGCTCTAACACCTGTCACCCTAAGCAGGTGAGCTAAACATCTCAACTCTCGCTACACTTACACCCTACAACCACTAACAGTGACTATACAGGGCCAGTGGACTTAAACCATCTATCACCATTAAAGACTAAGTACGATCGCTGAAGTAAACTCGGAAAGTTGATTTATGCACCTGCGCCGCTTAGAGAGAGTCCACCATGGAGAGATTCAATCATGACTCGAGAACTATTTCGTGAAGACAGCTACCTTAAAACCTGCCAGGCAGAGATTCAGTCAATCACTGATGCCGGTGTTCAAACCGATCAAAGCGTCTTCTATCCATTAGGAGGTGGTCAGCTGGGCGACACTGGCTGGCTACTTGGCGCGGACGGTTCACGACTGGACATCAGCAACACACAAAAGGATCGGGATAGCGGAATCCAGTATCACATTATCGAACCCAACCACTCATTGTCG
>JBGCEO010000043.1:0-4642 GCA_045106475.1 Granulosicoccus sp. | reverse complement strand
TGAAATCGAGGATTCAATCGCCCCATGACCTCTCTTGCCCTGGCTTCCATGGCTACATCATCCAGTGTTCCCCAGGCAGTTCTGAGTTCGCGCCCCAGGTAAAGATTGGCAGCGGTATCCACATTGTCTGCCAAGGCCAATGTCTGGTAGATCGTCTCGATTCCGTAGGCCTTTGCATCACGTGGGTTAGCAATGTTCGCCTCCTCCCCACGTATGCGTATTGTGCCGCCATCGCGTTTATAAGCGCCCGAGAGCAATTTTATGAAAGTGGACTTGCCTGCACCATTGTGACCAAGCAAAGCAACCACTTCGCCTTTGTGCAAATCAAGCGATGCATGATCAACGGCGTGAATACCTCCAAAGGATATAGAGCAATCCTCCATCTCTACCACTTTGGCAGGCTGGTTCGGGTTGTCCGCATTTGATTGGCTTGTCGGGTTTTGATCGGGTTCTTGCATCACGTCAGTCTCGATTCGAATGATGTATTACTTGATATGTAAGTTCAGCAGCTAGCCTTAGGCAGTGCCTGCGCTTCTCTTATAGAGATCGGCGCCGATACAAGCCGTCCAACCAAACCGCAAAGACCAGAACGATTCCCACCACCACATTCTGAAACGGCGCATCAACACCTAGAAGAACCATCCCGCTCTGCAAGGATTGCATGACTACCGCACCGATCAGCGCACCGGCAATAGTGCCGATACCACCACCCAGAGAGGTGCCTCCGATGACAGCTGCTGCGATAACCAGTAATTCATCCAGCGTTCCTTGTGCATTAGTTGATGCATTAAGTCTTGCAGTTGAAATAGCACCAGCAACAGCACACAACATTCCCATCAGGATAAAAATCTTCATGGTGACCCAGCGTGTATTGATACCGGCAAGTTCAGCCGCCTCCGGGTTTCCACCCATCGCAAATACGTAGCGACCAAATCGCGTGCGCGTGGCGATGAACGTCATGACGATACCCACACAAATTGCGATCAAAACAGGTATAGCTATGCCGTGCGAAATGAATAGCCCACCGTCTGGAATCTCTAGATTGTTGCTGGCTGCATAGCGTTTGACGATACCTTTTGGCCAGGGGTAGCTGTTGGCGATGGCAACAGCGCCTAAGACGCTTGCGCATCCCACGCCTACCAACGTTAGCTCAGCCCACATTGGACGCAAGGGAAAGTTGAAACGGGTGCGATTGCGACGACCCACAACAATCATGAATACGATACCTGTGCAGGCTATGGCCGCAACCACCCAACTCCAGAAAGCACCGATTGCACCGTACGGCCCACCACCCATTAGACGAAAAGTTGTGTCCATGGGAGCAACCGTCTGGCCGGAAGTCACCCACCAGGCAGCACCTCGCCAAACCAGCAAGCCTCCCAACGTAACAATGAACGCCGGAACACTGAGGTAGGCAATGATATAGCCATGCAAGCCGCCAATGATCGCACCCAGAACAATACCGATGCCTAACGCTATCACCCACGTTAACGGGTGATCCAGCCCCAATACACCGGGTAGAAAACTCACTTGTGATACACCCATGACCATTGCCACAAAACCTAGCAGCGAACCGACCGATAAATCGATGTGGCGCGTCACGATGATCAACACCATACCGGTGGACATAATGGCAACAGACGAGGTTTGTACTGACAGGTTCCAAAGATTGCGTGGCGTCAGGAATCGTCCATCTGAAAAGATGTGAAAGGTAATCCAGATAAGGAGTAAAGCCCCAAGCATGCCAAGCATGCGGGTATCAATTTCTGTCGCCCTGATAAAACGGGCTATCGCCGATTCCTGGCTTTGTCTGGCACCCATTGGATTGTTCAGCGGCGGCTGGTCTAAGCCACCTTGCGCATTGCCGCTAGACGCTTCGTTATGGGTGTCTGCCGGGCCGGAAGAATCAGACATTAGAACCTCGTGAAAGCATCTGAATAGCGGTTAAAATGAAACCAGCAGAGTAGAAAGCGTCGGGCAGACAAACCGTCTGCCCGCAAAAAATGCAACTACCCTGCTCGGCTTACAACGTGGATTTTATGTCTAGCTAGTAGAAATTACTGGCACGCAGCAACAGAATCCATTGCACCCTGACAAACCTTGTCCTTCTCGATCCAACCGGCATCGACAACATCAGCAAGGTTGGCAGCCGTCACTGGCACAGGTGCCAGGAACACAGCATTCATTTCAACGCCGTTAGGACCACCGGACCACTTGGCACTGCCTGGAATGTCAGCCATAGTTTTACCATCGGCAAGCATGATGGCAATTTCAGCAGCGTTCTTACCTAGATCACGAGCATCCTTCCAGACAGACACAGTCTGCGTACCACGAGCAACTCGATTCAAGGCTGCGTGATCACCATCCTGACCGGAAACAGGTACAGAACCATCAAGGCCCTGTGCGGCAAGAGCAGCAACAACACCACCAGCCGTGCCATCGTTAGAGGCAACTACAGCATCAATATTGTTATCGTTAGCTGTCAGGATTTGCTCCATGTTACGTTGAGCATTTTCTGGCTTCCAACCATCAGTGTAAGCTTCGCCCACGTTCTTGATCTTGCCGGCATCCATGGCTTCTTTCAGTACTTCCATTTGCCCACCGAACAGAAAGTCTGCATTTGGATCGGATGAAGAACCCTTAATGAAGGCATAGTTACCTTCAGGCATGGCTTCGAGCACGGCCCGAGCTTGCATACGACCTACTTCGACATTGTCGAAAGTGATGTAGAACGCATCTGAGTTTTCGATCAATCGGTCATAACCAACGACCGGAATTCCCTCAGCAGCTGCCTGTTCCACTGCAGGACCAATCGCACCGGAATCCTGTGCCAACAGAATCAGGGCATCAGCGCCTTGAGAAATCAGCGCTTCCACGTCAGTTAATTGCTTGCTTGCTGATGATTGGGCATCGGCAGAGATGTAGGTGTCACCAGCCGCTTCGATCGCCGCCTTCATGGCTGCTTCATCAGTCTTCCAGCGCTCTTCCTGAAAGTTGGACCAGGAAACGCCAATTGTTTTGCCATCGGCCAAAATCGGTCCGGCGAAAAGTGCCGTTACCGATGCAGCCGCTAGTAAGGCTCCAGTTTTTTTCATGCTCACTCCGAGATGTGGTTGGTCTGCGAGCCCCATTGAGTAGGGTTTGCCGCAGGTTAATTCAGACAGTCGTATTTAATTCACGACTGGAATAAATAGTGACTTCGAGATCGTTTTGTGTCAAGTTGTTTTTCCAAAATTTCAAAACAGATCAGACAAACCGGCAAAGATGGACGGCTCATCAATCATTCGAAGCGATGATTTACGCAATCAGAACCGCCTACGAATTCTCAATACGCTGCGCCATCAGGGCCCTTGTTCTCCCTCGCGGCTCAGTGTGTTAACGGGACTAAGCGCTGCATCGATCTCCACCCTGTCCAGCCAGATGATTGATCAGGGCATTTTGCTCAGTGACACACGGACAGCGGGTAAAAAACAAGGCAACACAAGGGGTCGCCCGCAATCTCGATTGTCACTGAACGCACAGGCCGCCACGTGCGTCAGTCTGAGCCTGGCGGTCGATTCGATTGCTGCGCAACGAGTGGACTATGCTGGCAAACCGCTCCACTCCTATGAGAAAACACTCAAAACACGAAGCCTGAGTACACAGCAGATTATTGATACGGTAATCGATTCTATCGAGCAGCTTTGCGCGAAAGACTCCAGCAAAGAGCTTCGTCAAATTGGTGTGGCCTTCCAGGGCATGACCGAACACAGCAGCGGAAACCTGCTTTGGTCACCTATCATCCAAGAGACCAACGTACCCCTGGGAGATGCCTTGAAAAAGCACTTCGCAGTGGGCGTCAACGTCAACAACGATTGTGCATTGATATCGCAGGCACTAAGTCGTGAACATAACGCTACCTTAGGTAACTCCTTCGCCACCATCTTTTTCTCCTACGGGGTCGGGCTTGGCTTGTACCTTGATGGTAAACCCTTTGCCGGTATTCATTCCTCGGCTTTAGAACTGGGCCATTTGCGCTTTGAACCAAACGGTGCTTTGTGTCGCTGCGGCAAAAGAGGCTGTATCGAAGCCTATGCCGCAGACTACGGAATCGAACGCATGGCACAAGGCGATTCGATCGAAGATATCCCGTCTGGCCGAATCTCAGCAACAAAAATCAATGAACTGATCGACAGTGCAAATTCAGGCGAATTAGCCTGTATACAGGCGTTTACCATAGCTGGAGCGGCAGTGGGAGAAGGCCTGGCCAATCTGTTTACACTACTTGATCCGATGCCCGTGGCATTGGTAGGACGCAGCCAGCAAGGCTTCGAACTGATGCGCAGTGGTATCAACAAAATTATCTCGCAAAGTCTTCGCAGTGATTTTTCATCGCTTGAGTTGCTGCACTGCTTTGAAGAGGTTAATCCACTTCTTGAATCCGGCCTTAACCACAGCAGTTTGAGCGCTATCGACCGAGAATTTTCCCAATCGAACCAAGATGTATTTTTACAAAGCCATGTGTAGTAGCACCTTAAAATCAAGCCTGGCTATCGCCTTGTTAGCCACTGCAGTTGGCCGCGCTGACGCTAATTCAGCACCCTGGTCAGAACATGCTTTGCCTGCCCCTGTGGATATCGCCGATTTTCAAGGCACTCTGCAA
>JBGCEO010000042.1:0-18826 GCA_045106475.1 Granulosicoccus sp. | reverse complement strand
AGACTCCGCTAATGTTTGATTTAATGACGGTAGTGGACCTATTCATAAGGTGATTCTAGATAAACAAGGGCTGACTGGATGCAGCCCATGGAGACTCATTTTTTTTGTAAACGATATATCTTCTCTATATATCTGCTCTATATACCTGCTCTATACATCTACTCTGTATATCTACTCTGTATACCTACTCTATATACCTACTCTATATACCTACTTTTATATATCTACTTTCATGTATCTACTTTGCGCCTGATTTTTGGGCACCCATCAGATTGGGTAAATCCCCCATCCTGCCAATTATGCCAAAAAGCACAATGGACGAGAGTATAAAGACGATAGCGGCAACAGCCATGGTCGGCGTAAAGCCATTACGCAGGGAATTGAATATCTGCAGGGTAACCGTGGAGTAGCTGGATGCAGAAACAAAGAACATCACAATGAACTCATTGAAGCTCAGAATCACGGCAAACAGAAACCCCGACAGTGTGTAGGGTATCGTTTGCGGTATAACCAGAGTTCTGAGTATAACCGGCTCTGTTGCGCCCATGGTCGCAGCTGCATCCAAGTGGGATCGATCAATCGAGTTAAGACCGATACTGATGGTCACCAGTGGCAAGGCCAGATGAAGAATCGCATGACTCACTACACCGACCCAAAACGAGCCTAGCAAGCCTAGATATACCCAAAAAAAACTCAATCCCACACCAAATACAATTGGTGGTAACACGAAAGGCAATGATGCCACCGACGATAAGAATACAGAAAACCTGTTGCGTGATTTCCATAAACGATAGGCAATGGGCCATGCCACACAAACAGCAAGAGAGGCGCTAAAAAACGCAATCAGCAGCGAATTCTGCAGGCTCTCTACCCAGACACTGCCCTTCTCAAAGAACTCAGCAAATCGGGCAAGCGTAGGATCTTTGGGTGGAAACAACATAGAGCGTCCACCGTTTAAAGCAGAGCCGCAAACCACCAATATAGGCACCGTGATAAACAGCCAGCACCAGGCCATGTAGAGCTTACCCGAACGACTCACCGGCGAACCCCTGTCTGAATGTTCATTTGTCTTTCAAACCTGTGAGCCACTTGCTAAGCCATAGTAAGCAACCTGCAACTAACAGCAAGACAACCGCCTGCGCCGATCCAAAGGGTGCATTAAGTGTCTGCCCTCGAATGGACTCATAAATAGAAATCGTCAGTGTTTGATCCCGCGGAGCGGCAAACACGGTCACTGCGACATAAGTGCCCAAAAGAAACACGAATAGCAACAAGGTCGCACCAATTACTGCCACCTTAGTAGCGGGCAGGACGACTGTTCTCACCACAGTGACGGGTGTAGCACCCATGGTACGTGCCGCGTCTATCATCTGCTGATCAACCCGACTCAGCGCAGGATATAGCAATATCACAGCATATGGCCACACCAAATAAGACATCGTTAAGATAGTCGCAAACACCGACGTTTTGAATTTGAAGTCTCGAGGGTTAGCAAGCCCCCAGTCACGAAATTGCTGAAACCATCCAAGCTCCTTAAACAGGTTGGTAATGCCTGTTTCGCGTAAGACCATCGGCAAACCCGAACGGTTGTATAACAATACAGCCCAGCCCATCACAACAAATACTTCCGACAGGGATACCGTAGACAATAGAAAGATTAACCAGAGCGTTTGTGACACTTTCGATAAGCGCGTCAGCAGGTAGGTAAAAGGAAACGCAAACACCACGGCCAGTAAGGAGGCAATCGTCGCATAGTAAAACGAGTGCATCAGCTTCTGACTGTACAAAAAGGATATCGATTGAGGCCAGTCTATACCTACGAAAAACCGCTGATAATTAGACAGATCAAAAGCCCAGCGCCACGATGCACCTTCGATTTTTTCACCGAAGCTAATGACAATGACCAAAAAGAAGGGCACCAGACACAACAGCAGAACAGCGGCGTAAAACACAATCCAGATCCGGCTTTCTCTTCCGACAGCTGCCAAGGCTGATTGATCTCCCGGTATCACTGCTTGATCAGCCGTAACGGTTGTGAATTTTGGTGAGTTGCGTTCGATGGCCAGCGCTTCAGAGTAGCCGCCGTGAGCTGATTCAATCACGCAGCACTGTCAACCGGGTAGACACGTAGCGCATCTGCTGGAAGCTGCACAATGACCTTCATACCTTGCTCAAGATCGGGCAGAACACCGGCTTGCATTTCACAAATGACTCTGGTTCCATCTGCATCCAAAAAGACCTCTCTGACCGACCCTATATCTCTTATAAAACTAACCTCTGCCCCAATGCCATTGTGCGAGCTGCCCGATTCCAGGGTGATGCTGGTTAATTCGGGTCGACAAGTCACCTCAACCCTAGCGCCATTGAGATAGGACAGCGGATTAGCAATGTGTAAGTCGGTTGTTCCGACCTTAACCGTATCATTATTCACAATACCCTCGAAGGCATTGACCTTACCGATAAAGGAGGCAACAAAACGGTTTGCAGGATGGGTATACACCTCTTGAGGCTTACCGACTTGTTCCACGTTACCTGCATTCATGACGACTATTTGATCTGCCATGGTCATGGCTTCACGCTGATCGTGAGTCACAACAATCGTGGTTATGCCCAGCTCCTGCTGAAGCATCCTCAGTTCAATTTGCATCTCTTCACGAAGCTGAGCATCCAATGCTGACATGGGTTCGTCTAACAGGAAAATACTTGGATTTTGCGCTAAGGCGCGGGCTATGGCGACCCGTTGACGTTGCCCTCCCGAGAGCTGTCCAATGCGCCTCTGGCCGAATCCGTCCAGTTTAACCAGCTTCAGAAGTTCTTTGGCGCGTTGCAGTCTTGTTGTTTTCTTAACACCTGATATCGACAATGAATAGGCAATATTGTCTTCAACATTCAGGTGCGGAAAAAGAGCGAAAGACTGAAACACCATGCCGAATTTTCGAATGTGCGCAGGTGTGGCAGCAATGCTCGACCCATCAAGCAACAGGTCTCCACTTGTAGGACTTTCCAGCCCTGCAATGATACGAAGCAGCGTAGTTTTGCCACACCCCGAGGGTCCGACCAGGGCCGTCATTTTACCTGCAGGAAAAGAGAGAGACACATTCTCGATGGCTACCACATCGCCAGCAAATTTTTTGCTTATTTTGCTTAGAACCAAATCAGACATGGCAGCCACCTTTCAGACATAGATGATCGGATCAAGACGCGAGCATCTTCTCCCAGTTATCCTTGATGAAGGTTTCATTGTCCAGGTAACTCTCATAAGCAGGTGTAATGGCAGGCACACCCGATACACCTGCGAATTCATCATCAGACAAATCCGTTTTAGCTTTATCAACTAGCGGTGCGGTACCTATCATTCTGCTCATCAATGCTTGCGTGGATGGCTCTGAAGAAAAAGCGATGAATTCCATAGCCTCATCTGATTTTTCACTCAATGGCGATAAACACCATGACCCATAATCCTGGGGATTACCTTCCTTGGGGAAGATAGACGCAATAGGAAAACCCTCACTGGCCATAATAGAGGCCACATCGTGATAGTACATACCGGCAATAACATCATCATTCTTCATTGCCTGTTCCATCTGACTTTCTGCGGACCACCACAATGCAACGTTCTCTTTAAGCTCAGCGACCTTTTCGATAACCGCGATTATCCCTTCTTCCGTTGACAAGGTCGACGCTCCGTCAAAGAAAGTTGCGGCTGTAACATCAAGAAAGTTACTGTTGAAATTTTTCGACAAACCCAACGAAGCCTCGTACTTTGATGAGTCCCAGAATTCCGACCAACTGGCCGGTGCATCGATCTGATTAGGATTGATCACCATCGACACAAACCATGACATGGCTCCTGCGCCTAGAACATCATCTCCGTCTTTATAGAGAAAGTAATCGTCCAGGTTACTGATGGATGATGCTTTTGCAACATCCAGCGGTTGAAGCAACCCACCAATGCGGCTCGCCTTGATCATGGTGTCACGGGCAAACAAGGACAAATCGGTTGGAGCTGAGCCAGAGGCTGCTGCCTGTTGCATGGTCACCAACCAATCGGTTGAATTGGGTTGTGTCACACTCTCGATGGTGATACCCGTCGCTTTAGTGAATTCGGGGTAGACATGCTGTTTAAAACTGTCTTCGAAATAGCCACCATACGTACCGATCTTTAAGGTTCGGTCAGATGCAAGAACACCGGGGATTGAATGCAAGCCTGCGCCTATCGCTGCAGCGCCAGCGCCAATCTTCAACACGTTTCGCCTGGATATAGACTGAAGAGTGTTGCTGGTGTTCATAGATGATCGTGATTTTTTGTTCATAACAAATACCCGCTAAAGTGATGGCGGAAGTTTTCCTGCACATAAGTGATTCAAAACACCTGCACCGAATCACTTCGGTGCGGGGTCGCACTATGTTTTAAAAACTCCAGATTGATCGGTTTAGGACTTTCTACCAAATAAATCTACCAACAATTCAGTGAATGTAGTGCTGCCTATAACGCACAGGAGCGTTAAAATTAATGCACTGGTAAGTCGGCACGACATAAAGACATAATGATCGGAGACACTGATTCAACCCCGAATAGCACCGTGCTAGATCTCCTCTCATGAACCAAACTTTGACTAAACCAGCATCCGTTCCCACAGAAAAACCAAGCGCCACTGACGATCAGCGAGCGCTCCCATCAAATCCAGAAACCCTGCCGGTTATTGATATCTCTGGCTTTCGCACGGGTAATGAACATTCAAAGAAATCCATTGCGTCACAGCTTGGACAGGCTGCCCGACGCACCGGGTTCTTCTATATCAAAGGTCATGGCATCGATCAAAGTCTGATCGACGGACTGTTTGCAGCCTCCAAGGAATTTCATGAAATGCCGCGCAGCTTTAAGATGAAGCACTGGTGTGGGTTTACAACCAATCATCGCGGCTATGTGCCATTTGAAGAAAACGGCGTCAAGTTCCCTGCTTCATTGAACATGAACGAGGCTTACGATTTATCGTTTGAAGCGCCTGAAGATCATCCGGACTACTTGGCAAAATGGCGGATGACCGGCCCCAATGTGTGGCCGGACATCGAGAACTGGCAAGAAACAGTATCCAACTACTACCAGGCCGTGTTCGATCTGGGCCTAACGCTTATGGATGCCCTCTGTATAGAGCTCGATATCGATAGCCAGCGCTTAAAGCAGCATATCAATTGCCCCACCTCACAACTGCGAATGCTCAGATACATTGAGAACGATCTGCCACAGACTAAGGATGTTGTCGGTATAGATGCACACTCTGACTTCGAGTGTTTTACTATTTTGTTACAAGGTGCACCTGGACTGCAGGTCATGAACGCTGAAGACTACTGGGTAGAGGCGCCACCCTTGCCGGGTTGTTTTATTGTCAATATTGGCGATATCTTCGAAACATGGACTGGTGGTCGATATAAGTCAACGCAGCATCGTGTCGTCAACACCGGTAAAGAACGATATTCTTTTCCTTTGTTCTTTGGTCTGGACTACCACACAGTGGTAGAGACTCTGGAGGAGTTTAAAACCCCTGATAGCATAGAAAAATACCCGCCCATTGAGGCCGGACAACACCTGATGCGCATGACGGTCAATACATTCCGATACATGCACGAAGCATACAAGCATGGAGAGTTTGATTTAGGTGTTGAAGTGCCTGAAGAGAGTCCGTTTGCGCGAGATGCCAAATTTATTGACGAACCCATGATCTAGGCAGCAACATAACGAGCTAAGACTCACCCCAGAGCGCCATATAACGATCCATGATGTCATGCATGTGCTGTTTGCCAAAACTCGGATCATGACCACCGTGCACAATTGACACATCAAGCTGCCGAAGCTTTTTGAACGTCTCGATATAGTCAGGCACAGACATTCCCGGGCCTTCGTATATCAACGGTCCGTCATAGATTGCATCGGCTGCAAACAAAGTACCATCGGACTGATTGTACAAACCGATACCACCTGGCGAATGACCAGGTAAGTGAAGCACGCTTAACACGACATTACCCAAGTCTACTGTGTCACCCTCCTCGAGTAAGCCGGTGGCCGGTGCACCGTGAAGCCTATAATCCGTAGGCTCATACCCGGCAAATGGAAATGCACTGATCATGAGTTCATCCAGGGGGGGATACCCTGCATCCAGAAAGCTCTGACGCAAGCTTTGCGGTATATCCTCGCAAAAAAGTGTGGTCATGCCCGATGGCGAAGCCATCTCATCAGCCTCAGCTGGATGAACCCATCGCGTATCGAACTCATGAACCCCACCAATATGATCGATGTGCGTGTGTGAGGAGATACAGATCAGCTCTTTATTCGTGTCTTTTCTGATCGAATCGAGATAGGGCTTTAGAGGTACAACACCCATACCTGTATCAAAGATCAAGTCTTTGTCAGCACCCTCGATCAGAAACATATTGGCCCGTTCCAATACATGAACGTGTGGCTCAACGATACAGTTAACGCCGTCAGATAGGGTCTCCGCAGTAAACCAGTCTTCCGCTATCGGGTATTGGCTTTTTAGCGATCTCGTAGCGTTTGCATTGTGTATGTTTTCCATAACACTCAGTATGAAGTATTACCACGCGCGCAGCGATGCAAGATTTGCAACGCAGTGGTGCGATATAAGCAACCCTGAATCTATGGGTGCTAACGAATTTAGAGAGCTCCTTGGTACACAATAGTAATCTGCTACTAAAAAGGCTGGCACTGACAATACCGACCCACAAAGTTGTTTTTTATAGAGAATATCCATGACAGAACAAAGAAGAAAGAAGCGCAATCTCATCGAAGGACGTTCTGCGCTTATTGTTATTGACATACAGGCAGGCGCTTTTATCGAGCAATCTAATACAGAGCGCGCGATACCGAACATGGAGGGCTATGATGTTCGCATGCTACGCGCCAGAAGCGTTATCGATAAAGCTCGGGACTGCAATATTCCAGTCATCTTTATTCAAGAAATACACCGGGCCAATCTTGTTGATTTCGGACGCGAACTTGATGGCGTGGAGACTGTTCACTGCCTGGACAATAATCCTAATACTGAACTGGCCAAAGAGCAGATGGGTTTCCAACCAAACGACTACCATATTCAAAAACGTCGCTACTCAGCTTTCTATGGCACTGATCTGGAAATACTGCTCAAAGGACTCAAAGCAGAAACACTAATACTCGTAGGCGGACTCACTGATGTTTGCGTGCACTACACATTCGCTGACGCACATCAGGGTGATTACTTCTGTCGGGTGGTCGAGGACTGCGTTGCAGGGTCAAGCATGGAGGCACACGCCGCATCCTTAAACGCAATGGAGTACTTGCAAACTGGCGCAATACGCCCTGTTAATGAAGTCTTGAATGCCATGGAGGAGCACAAACTGCTGGCATAGTCTGGCTTGACAGCTAAATCGTCAAGACCAGACAGTACCCAGCGGTCTCTCACCTGTCTTCAAGACTAGATCCGGACAACGAACTGCTGTGCTACTGAGCGAGGTTGTCCAGCAGCAGCTGTGCAGGCTGGAAATTGGCTCGAAAAACAAATTTGGCAACGCCGTCTTCTAAAGTTACTTTCCAGATATCGCCAAAATCCCGTACTTTTACACTGTCATTGATAGGATATCGATTCTGATTGCAGGTTGCTACGGTATCGGACAAACACACATCGTTCAAACCAATGCCCGACATAATGTCGTACAAGGTGCCACTGTGGCCTGCAACTAAAGCAACACTGCCTGCTTCCAAACTCAACAATGCCTCTATGACCGGGGCTTCGGATGCAGAGGTGCCTTCTGGATCAAGTTCAGTGGCGTTTTGCGACCCGTCTGCATTTAACACGGGAAATTCCTGTATCCCATCATTTGCATTCTTATCCATATCACCCGTGAGCCCAGCATCTGCTGCAATAAGCTCTATAGTCTGGCGAGTGCGTATCTTATGACTCGAAAACGCATGCGTAAGGCGATCACTAATACCCGCTTGGTTAAAAAGATCACGCAACAATTCGGCGCGTAACTCACCCTTGGCATTTAAAACTTCGGCACACTTGTCATCCCCGCAAACCTCGATAAACGATCCGTCTTCCTGCTCTGCGAGCTGGGTCATTTTTTCGGCATGACGTGTGAAATAGATTTCGACATCAGTCTCGGTACCGGATGCATCCAGTAACATGAGGTTTTCTAGGTCAGTCAATTCGGCGGGGGGTTCTTCTATCGCTGCAACTGCCACAGCAGATTTCGCTGGATAGTTATCGCCGCTATACCAGGCTACTTGATACTGCTGAGAACCATCATAGTCAACCACTGCCGATAACGTAGAGCTGTCGTAGGTCGTATCATACAAATTGTTCAAGAACAAATTGTAGCCATCAGCACCCGCTACCGCGCACCATGACAATAATGCTGTGCCATCTTGCTGAGGTATCAAACCTACTATTGGCGAACTTCCGTCTGTTGCGGCGGGACAGAGCATTGGCAATTCAACCGCCATAGTGCTATCGGTAAAGACATCGTCTTGACCACCGGGCGTTGTACACCTTCCATCTATCGTACACGCAGTAACGAAATACTGGTAGAAAGTCCCGGCTTCCAGACCAAGCACATCAATACTGGTATCGGCAACAAGGGTTTCAATACGCGCACCGTTCTGATAAACATCGTAGTAATCCGCACCCTCCAGAGAACTCCAGCTGACTCGTACAGACGTGCTGCCTGTGGCCTCTGCCACAACATTATCAACGGATGAATTCTCTACCGTCTGTGCGCTGACTTGTGCAGCTAGGAACAAGAAGGTTACAGCGGCCAGCATGCGTGACTTGTTCATGGTTTCGTCTATTCCTATGAGTACGATACACAGAGAATATAGTCCATTCGACAATAGCGCACTGGCTTTATTGCGGTTTAGTGATGCGTTAGATACACAAGAACATCTACAACACGAATGATCATTCTATCCATAAACAACCCAACTCAGGATACAGTCCCGCATTCGCGAGCAAAGACGGGCAGTTTCTGAGGAGCGCTATATCCTGTTGTGAACGCGTGCACGCATAGTATCCGGCACACCAAACGCTAAACCTGCTATGGAGCCAACGGCCATTGATCGGCCACAACTGTCCCCTCCACAGCGTATATTGTCTCTAACAACGTTTTCAAAGTTCTCTGCATGTTGTAGCAAATGCCAGGCAACAGGTAAACCTTGGCCCATATGGCACGGCAATCCAAAATGCTGAGCTGTCTCAAGCGGGCGATAGTCTGATTGTCCAAGTGCTTCTTGTAGTAGAGCTGAAAGTGCCGGCTCGGCAATCGAAGCAGAATTTGTTAAGGCATCTTGCAAACTCTCTCCATTGATCAATCTGTTTAGACAGTCATTCAAAGCCAGCGCACCACTGATGGCTTGCTGGTTAATGCTGGTGACGGACACTGCACTCTCAATCTCATCTATAGTTGCACCGGTGGAGAACAGCGCGGGCACAGAAGAAAGTGCAGGCATCTGATCATCGTCTGAACCAGATGCTTTTGGCAGATCTTCACCGTCATTGATCATTCTGACAATGAGTGCTTTGGTGGGTTTATCAGCAAAACCATGGTAGCTACCGCAGGGGCCGAAGGTACTGAAAAACAACTGCTGATGCTCAGCAACATCGTATTTTCCATGATTGGCAATAACTTGCGCCACAACCCGGGCGGATTCACCATACTGGGAGCTATCCCCTACCCGTTTTGCAGCATGTGCAAAGTAGGATCTTACTCCCTCATAAATATTGGCATCGGGTTGCCTGAAAAGTACGTCTCCAATTTTTTCAATATTTTTTATATGCTCCTGATCGTAGATCCAATGCATACCCATGGTTGCAGCATCTGCGACCACAGCACCTATCAGGGCATTTTCACGTTGAGTTTTTGCAGTCATTTATATTTCCAATATTAGTTATCGGCGAAGAATCCACACTCCTATGGAATCAATATACCTGATGAGTGTCTTCGTTGTGTTAAGCCATCTACGTTCAAACCAGTACTCGCCTATCTGATCGATTACTCTGTCAATTCTCAACGATCATAGTTTGATCTGAATATCTGACCGTAAACGTCATTGACCCTTCGTTTAACAGCCACTTAGTAACGGTGTAGCTCCTTAAGCCTTGTTGATGTAGCGGATCCTGATCGGCAATCTGATGGGCCTCTTCAAAGTTAGCCGCTCTGATTATGATCATTCCTCCAGCTGGCAACTCATCCCCCTCCTCATAGATGGGACCTGCGCCAAACATCGTGCCTTCTTTCTCGAGCTTGATCTGATACTCAAGATGCACAGGCAGCTGGCTTTTGATTTCCGGTGAGCGTGCCGGTTTAGTAGTGATAACGTAGAGCTCTTTTCGCAGCATTGTCGCTGTTAAGGCCTCTGGCGTTTTATCTGTCATGGTATTCTCTTCATGGTTTAATTAGATTGAGGCACAGGAACCTCCAGCTTCTCAGCCAGATCGATGAGCCGTGAAGCAGTACCCTGGGTCAAACTAATTCCCTCGTTCAAACGCACTTTTGCGAGTTCGAATCCACGCTCCCCTGGCATGAGTATCGACTCTGTTCCCTGTGCTTTTGGCAATTGATATAGCGAAGATACAAGTTCATTGATTTGCCGAGCAAACACCTCAGGATCGGTAAAGCGTTTTATATCCAGCACTAATGCAAGACCGTTCATTGTGGATTTTTTTCCCGCTAGTGCTTCTGAGATCACAGGATTCGAGATCAATACGCTTGCGAGTATTTCAATCATCAATGAAAGACCAGAACCTTTTGGCCCACCCAAAGGGGTTAGTGTCTCAACCTTGGTCGCATCGGTAGTGGGCGAGCCCGTTGAATCAATACCCCAGTCTAGTGGAATTTCTTTTTGAGCATCTTTAGCGTGCAATATTTTGCCCAGTGCTACCGTTGAGGTAGACATATCTAGAAGCAATGGATTATTAGCTTTTGGCACTGCCACTGAAATGGGGTTGGTCGACAAGCCAGAGGCGCGCGCACCGTGATATGCCATCAGTGGTTTGGACGCAGACATGACAACACCAACCATTCCACGCTCTGCGGCTTTTAAGGCATAGTATCCGACAGCACCGGCATGTGTGATATTTTTTATCGAACACCAACCAATAGCGTACTGATTCGCTATGTTTATCGCCTCTTCCATACAAGCCAGCATGGCCGATGCCCCTGGCATTTTATTAGCATTTAATACTGCTATGGCGTTATCACTGAGCTCTTTACTCAGTGTTGCGGCAGTGTTTATTTCCCCACTTTCCACCATTTCTACATAGCGTGGAATACGCAAAACACCATGCGAAGCGGAACCGCGTGCATCTGCCCATGTCAGTACGTTTGCAGTATCTGTGGCATGCTGTTCTGAAAATCCGCCTTTTAGCAAAAGCGATTTGGCAAATTGCTGTAATTGATCCAGTGGTATGTTGTGCATGACGCGCTCTCAAGAGTGTACAAACGGAAAAAAAAGCACCCATACATTAATCAGCGCTTAATAAACTGGTGTTTATTACGTTTGCCCGAGCATCCCGGGTCAATCATTTAACGGAGTTGGAAAGAACTTTTTCAACCACGCGCCGATAAGTGATTTGGTGTACGGTGCATCTTGCTCACTCAATGGGAAATGTGACACGCCAGTCGGGATCATCAGTTCTGCGTTGGCACCAGCCTTCTCATAAAGCCGTATTGATTGCTCAGTTGGGGTAACAATGTCATCAGCGGTATGGAACAGCAGCAAGGGTCGTGGTGCTATGTCTGCTACCACATCTTCAGCGGTGAACTTGAACATACTGATGGCCGTTTCTACGGGTATTTCAGTTTGTGCCTGCGGGGACAGATTCGCTCGCAGGGGTTCTGGTATAGGCACAACATCAAAGCGCGAAACCCAATGGCTTTTACCCGTTTCTGCTTTTTGTTTTTGCCCGTGCTCAAGAATCCCCGTAAATTTCTCCCATGCCTCAGGTGTCGGATGCTGCCCACGGAATTTACGTTCACCGTGTCCCCACCCACAAATTGAAACGACACAAGCAATACGCTCGTCTATCCCGCCTGCATAAATGCCAACTGCAGCACCAAAGCTATGACCTATGACACCGATGCGATCTGCATCGACCTCTTCTCTTTCAGCTATAAATGTCAGCGCATTTTTAGTGTCCGCGACTTGATCAAAGCAACGCACTTCTCCAGGTACTGTCGCAATGGGCGAGTTTGAGCGGCGTTCGTACTCGGAACCACTGGTACTGGGAACCATTGCAGCCGGTGCAACGCTGGGTATCCTCATCCCCCCTTCCGTCAATCTGATCATCTACGGTGCGCTAACCAATACCTCCATCGGACAACTGTTTGCGGCAGGTATTGTTCCTGGCATCTTATTGACATTGGTATTTATGGCCATTATTGCAATTATTGCCTTGGCGAAACCGGAGGTAGCTGAACGGGTCACTGAAGTCCCGCCTTTAATGGATCGACTTAAAAGACTGCGCCATCTTGTCCCGCCCATGTTGATATTTTTTGTCGTTATGGGAGCGATATATGGGGGTTGGGCAACACCCACCGAAGCTGCTGCACTGGGGGTGGTATTAGCCTTTGTTCTTGCATTGAGTAATCGAAGTTTCAAGTTGCATGATCTCCACGAAGCTTTTATCGCAACAACCCGTACTAGTGCGATGTTGCTTTTTATCATTACCTCAGCGTTTTTTCTTAACTTTATTGTAGGAATACTGGGTGTTCCTCAGGCAATGACAGCCTATGTTACCGAGCTTGGTCTTGGACCCGTGGAGTTGATTTGGCTTCTGGTATTGTTCTATCTAGTTCTGGGCTGTTTTCTTGAAACCCTGTCTATGATGGTTGGCACTATCCCTGTGGTTATGCCGATGATTATTCATTTGGGAATCGATCCCGTGTGGTTTGGTATTTTCCTGGTGATCATGATGGAGCTGGCACTTATTACCCCACCTGTGGGTATGAATCTTTATGTTGTTCAGGGTGTACGTGGCAAGGGTCGACTTAGCGACGTGTATATCGGTATTACTCCTTTTGTTTTGGCTATGCTATTAATGATTGCGATCATAATTTTAATTCCCACTATTGTTACGGCACTGCCTGCAATGCTCTATTCCTGAGTTATGTCCGGGCTTGATACAGCACGCCGACTGTTCACAGAGTTGGCCAAGCAGACAACCGACGATCCAGGCGTTACCCGCGCCAGCTACGGTGAGGGTGAGTGTTTAGCTCACGCAATGATAACCACTGAGGCCGAGCGTATCGGTCTGGAACATCGTTGTGATGAAATCGGCAATCTGTATGTCACCCTGCCTGGCAAAAACAGAAGCGCTCCTTGCATTATGTTTGGCTCTCATCTTGACAGTGTGCCGCATGGTGGAAATTTCGATGGGGCTGCTGGTGTGTTGGCCGGTCTGGCGGTACTGGAGACTTTTCAGCAGGTGTCTATACCACCGTTCGATATCACGCTAATGGCTATTCGAGCCGAGGAAATGATCTGGTTTCCAGAACACTATATTGGCAGTCGTGCGGCATTTGGACTCTTGCCAGCAAACTGCGCTGATCACTTGAAGCGTTCAGACACTGGAATGACCTTATCAGATCACATGCGCTCGCTTGGCTTTGACCCGGAATTGATTAACCGCGGACATGCAACGCTGAACTCTGAATCTATTCAGTGCTTTATCGAACTGCACATTGAACAGGGTCCGGTGTTGGTGGAGAATGATCTACCCGTTGGTATCGTCAATGCCATAAGGGGGAATAAGCGCTACCGCTTCTGCAGTATTCAGGGAGAAACAACTCATGCCGGTGGCGTACCACGTCGCAGTCGCTTTGATGCAGTTATGGCAGGTGCTGATCTAGTTAGCAGGCTAGAACGCAAATGGGTATCCATGGAAGAAGCCGGTGAAGACCTGGTATTAACAGTGGGACAATTCAGCACAGACAGTAAACAGCACGGCATAACCAAGGTACCGGGCAGAATTGATTTTACTCTGGATTTCAGAAGTGCTGATTACGGCACGCTGATGCGCTTTGATGAATTTTTGCAAGAACAGGTGAAAGACGTCTGTTCACAACGTAGCATAGACATTAAGCTAGGACGCGCAACACATGCCAAAGAAGCGCTGATGGATCAGCATCTGGTTAGTGGGCTAACAGAGGCAGCTCAGCAATGCGGAGTTCCGAGTATGGAAATAGCCTCCGGAGGTGGACACGATTGCGCAGTGTTTGCAAGCCAAGGCATACCCTCAGCGATGCTATTTGTTCGCAATAGAAACGGAAGCCATAACCCTGACGAATCAATGGATTTCGAGGATTTTGAAAAAGCCTTTAACGTGCTTTTCAATTGGCTTGAAAGGTATCTGCGTCTGTCTAAATAGTCAGGCGCATTGTCAGTTCCGGGTTACCAACGCTAATTATTCCATAGCATGGTTGGTATCAAGCTATTGAGGTGATCCGTTGTTTCGTATTTCTTTGGCTGAACCGTAAAGCCTATCAGCGTCCTCCTCTACTGATTTAAATCTGCCAAAGCTTCACAACTGTGCTTGTTACCACCTAAACCCTGTTTTACCTGGGCCGATCGCCCATGCTGATTGCCAAACGATTTAGACAGTTCATCAGCGCTATGACTAATGTGAGGTCCACAATCTCTTCCTGATTGAAATGATCAAACAGTGCGTTGACCTCCATCTCTTGATTCAGACCATTTTGTATATTGGTGATCTTTTCAGCCCACGCTAATGCCGACAGCTCTTTAGGCGTAAATAATCCACTCTCGGACGCTGCCGGTAAACAGTCTAACTTCTGCTGAGATGCGCCTTCGCGTCGTGCTTCTTTTGAATGAAGATCCAAACAGTAGGCACAACGATTGATCTGAGACACGCGAAGCTCTACCAAAGACTTTAGTTCAGGTGGGATTGATGAAATATGCTTTTTTGACGAAAGAAGCATATTGACAGCACGAGAATTTATCTCTGCGTAATCAATGAACATAGTAGTCACAGGAAGATGGCAAGCAATGAAGTCTAACGTATTCCTAACTGACTATCCGTATGTCAACGGGAAGCTCTTGCACATAGCAACTCAATACCAACTAATCTGGCGAAGCCGGGTTGCCCGATAGTTGACAGCAGATCACCGGTGAAATAGAGAGTCAAATTTGCTATGCTAGTTAAGTGCGAGCCTTTTTCTACAGATTTGGCCTTCCTAAAGCCATACAAACGATGTGGCTGCTGCTATGTGCATGTTTTGTACTGTCATCCTTAGCTTTGCCAGCCTATTCCGCTCCACAGACGTTGCAGAGCGCCTCGACGTCTAAAAGTGTTCCGGCCGACAATATGGGTAAACCGGTTGCCTTGCACCACAGCACGAACAATCAACAGCATCATTCAGACATTGCTTCAAACTCGCCGTGCGACAGCCACGGATGTGACGGCATGACAGATTGCAGCGACAACTGCTCGATTTACAACTGCTGCAGCTCTCCAAGCGCTCCCAATTCACTGTCTGGTCAACTCTTAAAGCACCATCAAGGCATACTCATTAATAGACTCACAGACGGCCCGCCAGTGTTGTCCAGACGCTCAGAGCCGCTCTTTCGACCTCCTATCCTATAATCCCGGCTCCTCTACGAGTGGCAGAGGATTTTTGAGCTCAGGGTACATTTTCAACGGCATGTCTTGCCGCCAAACCAAAATGATTTTTACCCTGATTGCACTAGTTAAGTCTCAGGGTCGAATTCGGAATCGAATTCAGGGTTGAAATCAGGGTTGAATAATGAACAGGCGATTGTTTCTTCAGTGGAGCGGGATAAGTGCTTTATCTTGCGTGGTCCCAACGGCACATGCAAAGACCACAGCGAATGGTGGCTTTGAACTTACCGCCAAGCCCGGTACAGCAAATCTGGTCGGACCTGACTTTCCCGCCACCGAGGTGTGGGGATTCAATGGACAAGTTCCCGGCACACCGATCCGGATCGGTCGCGGTCAAGCGGTAAATGCAATAGTACATAACGCACTTGAAGTTCCTACTGCTGTGCATTGGCATGGCATACGGTTACCCAATGCCATGGACGGTGTTGCAGGACTGACTCAACCGGCCATTCTGCCGGGAGAATCTTTTCGCTATCAATTTACGCCGCCGGATAGCGGTACCTACTGGTATCACTCACACGTCAATGCCTACGAACAAGTGGGACGTGGACTTTATGGCCCGTTGATTATCGAAGAAGCAGAACCGCCCGTTGTCGATCGGGATCTTGTTTGGATGATAGACGATTGGCGATTGATTGACGATGCATCGATTAGAAACGACTTTGGTGCAGGCCATGATCGATCGCATGCGGGTCGCATCGGTAATGTTCCTACCGTCAATAGCCGCTTTCGGGATATTGTTAAAGTACGTACCGGCGAGCGTATTCGTTTGCGATTGATCAATGCATCAAACGCTCGAAATTTCGCCTTGTCTTTCGGTGAACTTACCCCTTCAGTGATTGCCATCGACGGGCAAGCTGTCAAACCTTTCCAGACAAATGAACCCATCATCGTAGGCGCTGCAGGACGTGTGGATCTGATACTCGACATGAGTGGTGATCCCGGGTCAATCATGCCCGTGGTCGATAGCTTCTATCGAGACTCATTCGATCTTACCAAATTCGTTTATGAAGAAAAGCCATTAAGAGAATCAGCACCGGACAGCGCCATTGATCTTGCTCCGTCCGAAATACCGGAACCTGACCTGTCTAGCGCGATGGCACACGAAGTAATAGTGGCCGGTGGTGCCATGGGAGGACTTAGTCGAGCCAAATTTAATGGTGAGTGGATGGGGTTACGCGAAATTGCCCAGCAAGGTTATGTCTGGGCTATTAACGATATTGTTGGTAATAAACTCGACATGCCGCCGCTGATCGAGACCAAAAAGGGTCGTTCGATTCGACTTACCATTCGTAACGAGACCGCATTTCCACATCCTATGCATTTGCACGGCCACCACATGAAACTCCTGTCGATCGATGGGCAACAGCTGTCTGATCCTCGCTGGGTGGACAGTCCGCTGGTCATGCCTAATCAATCCATGGAACTTGCTTTCGTAGCAGACAACCCCGGTGATTGGCTATTTCATTGCCATGTGTTAGAACACCACGCGGCTGGTCTGGGTGCGCTTGTGCGCATAACGTGACTTAGATCGAGTAAATTCAAATCATGAAGATCATAGCAACAGCTCTGTTTTTCGTCGGTGTGCTTATGGCAGGCATCGTTAACAGCCACTCGGGTGCCAAGGGGATCGTAAAAGAAAGAATGGATGCCATGGAAAACATGGGTGATAAATCGAAACTTGTGGCAGACATGCTCAAAGGAGAACGTGAATTTGATGCCACTGCCCTCGTCGATGCTGCCGACGCTTTTGTACTGCATGGAACCCGTATGGCTGAGCTATTTCCCGACACCGAGGAGAGCCGTACCGGGAGTAATACAGAGGCCTTACCTCGTATTTGGGATGAGTGGGATGATTTTAGTAAACGCGTTAATGAGTTTATCGAGCTCAGCGAGTCTCTCAAAACCACTGTTTCAACAACTGAGGATGTAGGTCAACTAAAAAAGGCCTTTTTTCAAACAAGAAGGAGTTGCTCGGGTTGTCACAAACGATTTCGAAAGCCCAAAGATTAAAGCGCTGCCGTGTTGACATGACGTTTCTGCGCCCTAACAAGATATCATCTCTAAACAACAAGCTGCTGAAAAGACGCACCTCACAACAGTAATAAAATTGAGACCTTTCACCATGAACCAAACAATCTGGCATACATTCTTATTCGCCCTCCTCACGTTCTCTCTCTCAGCTTGCCAATCCCAGCCAAGCTCGACCATTCACCAATCCGAAATAACAGTCTACAAAAGCCCTACCTGCGGTTGCTGCAAAGAATGGGTAACATACTTGGAAGAAGAAGGATTTACAGTTACTGCGATCGATCACGATGATGTCGATTCGGTTAAAGCTAAATTAGGCTTGACAGATCCTAAGTTAAAATCCTGCCATACAGCCCTCGTAGACGGCTACATTGTAGAGGGACATGTGCCTGCAAGCGATATCGAAAGGCTTCTAAAAACAAAACCGACAAATATCAAAGGTCTCACCGCACCGGGTATGCCGATGATGTCGCCAGGAATGGCGAGCCGTATACCCAAAGACTATGCGGTCTTATCATTCACCGAATCAGGTGAAACTGCTGTGTATTCACAATACTAGCGGCCATATTCATTCGGCACCCCAACCACCACCACCCGGCGTCAGCATCTCGAAGCTATCACCGATTGATAAGTCACACTCATCATTGCCATTAAGGACCTGCCGAGTGCCTTCCTTGCGGATAACCGTGTTCACGCCAACTGCACCATCTTCTCCGCCCAGCCTGCCAGATGGTGAAACAATGCGATGAGAAGACAATGTAGTGACGGTAACAGGTTCTAAAAATTGAATTCGTCGCTCAATGCCATCCCCTCCTCTCCATTGACCAGGGCCACCTGAGTCCTCGCGTATTCCATATTTCTCAACCCGCACCGGAAACCGTTTCTCCAACACTTCGGGATCGGTCATCCGTGTGTTGGTCATGTGGGAATGAACAGCGCTTGCCCCATTGAACCCGGGTCCCGCACCAGTTCCACCAGCGATTGTTTCGTAATTTTGGAAACGCTCGTTCCCCCAAACAAAATTGTTCATGGTGCCCTGCGAACCGGCAACAACTGCCAACGCACCGTATAAGCAATCTGCAATAGCCTGACTTACTTCGGTGTTA
>JBGCEO010000041.1:0-12476 GCA_045106475.1 Granulosicoccus sp. | reverse complement strand
ATTCATGCAGTGCTGCAACCGTTCGCTAAACCAGGGCAAAAAATCGATATCACTGTATCCTCTCTGGGTAATTCGAAGTCGCTGCGCGGTGGCACATTGCTTATGTCTCCTCTTCGAGGCGCAGATGGGCAGGTCTATGCCCTTGCGCAAGGCAACCTCGCAGTTGGAGGCTTGGGCGTTGCCGGTGATGATGGTTCTTCACTGGTTATCAATGTACCCAGTGTGGGTAGAATTCCCTCCGGTGCTACAGTCGAGCGGGCTGTTCCAAATCCATTTGCCGAAGCCAAGCGAGTAATTTTTAATCTTCATGCTCCGGATTTCACGACGGCGCGCCGTGTTGAGGATGCGATCAACAAGGCACTGGGTACAGCTGAGGCAACAGCACTTGATGCGGTATCGATATCGGTTAGAGCACCACAAGATATTTCGAAGCGAGTCGCATTTGTTGGTTATCTTGAAGAAATCACGCTCAAACCGGGCAATGGTCCGGGTAAGATCATTGTTAACTCGCGCACCGGTACCATTGTTATCGGGAGTCATGTAACGGTTGGACCCGCAGCCGTCACACACGGCAGCTTGACCGTCACTATCAGGGAAGACGTGCAGGTTACGCAGCCTAACGCGTTGGCCAATGGTGAAACCGTTGTTGCACCTGAAACCAACATAGGTGTCAACATCGAAGACTCTCGAATGTTTGAGCTTGAACGGGGCACCACTCTTTCCGACATCGTTCAAGCCATCAACAGCGTGGGCGCTGCACCAGGAGATCTGGTGGCCATATTGGAAGCTTTAAAGCAGGCAGGCGCATTGCGCGCTCAGCTCATAATCATCTGATGACTGATCT
This sequence comes from Granulosicoccus sp., assembly GCA_045106475.1. Classification (GTDB taxonomy): domain Bacteria; phylum Pseudomonadota; class Gammaproteobacteria; order Granulosicoccales; family Granulosicoccaceae; genus Granulosicoccus. The sequence goes on along the minus strand of JBGCEO010000041.1, from coordinate 11,632 downwards.
CTCGTCACAATCAGGCAACTTGAGCGCTCTGATTCAGATTCAGACCTCTAAACCTTCCCGTGCTCTTTCATCTGCCCTGCAAAGCGCTAATAAGGTCGATGGTGAGCTAAGCAAGGACGATCGTAAGACCATAGAGGCAGCTGAAAAATTTGAAGCTTTGCTAATTCATAGCATGCTAAAGGGTATGCGCAAGACGACCTTGTCAGAAAACACATCGAACGAACGCGCTATCTATGATGACATGCTGGATGAAAAACTAGCCGATACCATGATAGAGGCCGGTGGCCTGGGCCTTGCCAAACAGATAATCAATCAGATCCAAACCAGTACACAGGCACTTACCCAACCGTCAATATCAAGCTCTTCCAGCCCATCGGCTAATCCGGATATGAGTATAAACACTATCAGTGCAGATCACTCACGGTTACGCGAACTTGCAGGTTACTCAGAAAAGACCAACGGTACAACTACCGGGACAGTGGGTGAACGTCTGACATCGGCAACTGGCGCTGGTGAGAGATCCATATCTACTGATGGTCTTAGTAGTACGGATGTGATACGACTCCGAATGGCATCCGAACTCTGGGGCAAGCAAGAGGACTACGATCAGTTTGAAAAACAGCAGCAATTTCTAGAACCCCTGATTCCTCATGCCAAGCGCAATGCACAACGACTGGGTACTTCTCACGAAGCTATCCTGGCAATCGCCGCGCTGGAAACAGGATGGGGGCAGTCGATGATTAAAACCCAACAGGGCGATAACTCATTTAACCTGTTTGGAATAAAGGCCACAGCAGCAGATGGGGACTTTACTCAAACCACTACCACCGAGTTTATCAACGGTAAAGCAGAGAAAACCCAAGCTCGTTTCAGAGTCTATCAAAGCTCATCTGATGCTGTAGATGGGTTCGCGAATTTTGTAATGGAGAACCCAAGATACTCCAACGCATTAAAGCATGCCAATGATCCAGAACGCTTCTTGCAAGAGCTTCAAACAGCCGGCTACGCGACTGATCCGAACTATGCCGAAAAGGCGATTTCAGTCATGCATCAAATCAGGAATCATTCGCAAAAATTATGACTGATATTCTAAACACAGGAAAATCAGCGCTTTTCGCGTTTCAGCGAGCACTGTCCACCACGTCGAATAACATTGCCAACGTCGATACGGAAGGCTACTCCCGACAAAGAGTCGACCTTGAGGCAGTCAGTGGCGATCGACTCACGCATATAGAGGTTGGTCGAGGTGTACGAATCGCTAATATCGAGCGTATTCACGATCAGTTTGCTACCGCACAGGTCAACCACGCAACAAGCAGTTTTGCCCATCAGGATACGCACCACTTGATGGCCTCCCGAATCGACAATCTGATGGCTGACCCGGCCCTGAGCGTCTCCCCTGCGGTCACTGATTTTTTTAACGCTTTACAGGACGCTAACAACGACCCCTCTTCTCTAGCGTATCGAACAGTAGTGCTTGATAGTGCTGACAAACTTGCACAGCGCTTCCAGACCATGCAAACACAACTTGATTCAGCACAGACCGAGGTTAACGACCGAACCCGAGATGCGGTCAGCCAAGTCAGCTCACTGGCTAAAAACATTGCCGATATAAACCATAGAATCATAACGGTTAACGGTTCTAACACAGTCCGCGCATCTAACGAGCTTAAAGATCAGCGAGATCAACTGATCAAAGAGCTATCCAGCCTAATTGACGTAGATACTGTTGAGGACGATAGTGGTGCGCTTAATGTCTTTATCGGAAAGGGCATCAGCCTGGTTGTTGCTGGTAGGGCTCAGGAGCTATCCGCCGTCAAAGATGACATCTATCCCGATCGACTCAAAATTGAGATTGGTGATGATAATCTCAAGCAGAACATCAGCCCAAGACTCCAGGGTGGAGAGATTGGTGGCCTCAACGAATTTTCAGTGACTACACTCCATCCAGCCATGTCTGAAATTGGCAGACTGGCAGTGGTGTTTGCAGATCAACTCAACACGCAACACGCAAAAGGCCTGGATCTGAACGGAGACGCAGGCGACATACTATTTACAGAACCGCTACCGCAGGCCTTCTCCAGCGATCGCAACACAGGTACAGGCAGCATTGATGTAACTATAGATGACACTAGTCTACTTAAAGCATCAGACTACCTACTCCGTTTTGACGGTACCAACTTGACGGCAATTCGTAGCTCAGATGGTGTAGAGAGCAGCGGTCCGCTACCTTTCACACTCGATGGCATGACCGTGAATATTATCGGAGCACCAGCTGCCGGTGATACGTATGTGCTATCCCCTACGGGCAGAGCCTCCGGGAGCTTTAGCTCAGCGCTTAACGATCCAAATAAACTTGCACTGGGCGGTCTTCTGTCAACGACCACTGCAATCGCCAATCTGGGCGAAAGTAAAGTGAGCGAAGCTACGATTCTTGATCACAGTGCAGTGTCACTCAATGACCCGGTCGATCTGGTATTTACATCAGATTCAACTTTTGATGTGGTAGATGTTAACTCCGGGGCCACTATCGTTGCAGGTGCTGCATATACCGAGGGCACGCTTGTCCAGATCAATGGCTGGCAGGTATCTTTAGATGGAAAGGCCTTAACCGGCGATACTCATAGAATCGAACCCAACACTCAAGGTCGTGGCAACAATAGCAATGGTCAAAGCCTGAATGATTTGCAACTGGCACTAACGGTTGAAGGTAATAGCACCTTTAACGATGCCTATGGCGCTCTCGTTTCGAGTGTAGGAGCAAGCACACGCACCGCTGAGACTCGCTCCAGCGCACTGGAATCTCTACTCGATAGCGCTGTTGAACGCCAACAATCGGCTCAAGGAGTCAATCTGGATGAAGAAGCGGTTAACCTGACCCGCTATCAACAGGCGTATCAGGCATCTGCAAAAATCATCGCTACTGCTGACACATTGTTTCAGTCGATACTTGGGGCCGTAAGATGATAAATACACGGGTACCATCAAGCTTGTTAATGACAAGACTTACCCAAGACCTTCTCGATAAACAATCAGATATAGCGGCTGTTCAAGAACAAATTGCATCCGGGAAAAAAATAAATCGCCCGTCTGACAACCCTGCACAAGCCGCCCATATCATCAGTATCGAACAGGCCAGTAGCCAACTCGATCAATTTCAACGCAATGCGTCTGCGGCAGAATCCAGACTCTCACTCGAAGAAGCGTCGCTTACCGGCGTTGCGAACTCGCTCATGCGTATCCGGGAATTGGCCCTGTCTTCAAACAATGGCACGATCGACAATGCGGGGCGTTCGGCAATTAATGCAGAGATCGAGCTTAAGCTGGAAGAACTTTACGATTTGGCTAACTCACGTGACAGCAATGGCAATTATCTTTTTAGTGGCAGTAATACTCAAAACAAACCTTTTAGCAAGAGTGATCCGGTCACGTACCATGGCAGTGACGATGCGCAATCAGTAACCATCGGTCTTGGACGGAAAATATCAATGGGAGATTCCGGCACAGATGTGTTCATGCGTGTGCGCAGCGGCAATGGTGATTTTTCTGTGAACTCTTCAGCGACCAATACCGGTACTGCCACCATTGCGAAAGGCTCCGTTATCGATCCCACAGTTTACTCCCCGACACCCTACTCGATTGAATTTACATCAAACAATTCATTCGACATTATAAATAGCGATACCGGAATTGCTCTTCAGACAGGGGTTGGCTACACCGCTGGGGCGGCTGTTGAATTTGCTGGTATAAAAACCAATATTCACGGTACCCCGGCAACGGGAGATACCTTCTCAATCACACCCAGTATCAATCAGGATATCTTCTCTACCGTTTCCAAATTTGTCGACACCTTAAACGGGGACTATCAAACGGCGGGAGATAAGTCTTACCTGCAACAAAATATAAACTCGTTTCTGGACAATGTAGACAATAGCCTGGATCACATTAACATCGTAAGAGCACGTGTTGGTACCAGACAGAATAGTATCGATAGCAGTCGCGAAGAAAACGCCAATATCAACCTTCAACTTCAGCGCACCCGATCTGAAGTAGAAGACATAGACATAGCGGAAGCCGTCACTAGACTTCAAACCAAAGCCAGTTCGCTTGAAATTTTACAGAAGTCCTTTTCACGTATAGAGAGTCTGTCACTATTTAACTATATGTGACCTTGTCAGGCTAAATTAGAACAAGCTGCTAGCGTACGTTCACTATATGTGACGGGGGTTACTTTTAACCACAAAAGCTCACCAAGGTGCTGGCCGCTACCGCTTCTATGCTCCATCAAACGCATAAATCGGATCTTTTTGACCAGATTTTTCATTATCTGATCTGAAGTTACAAGTAACGTACTCGCAAAAGCAAAATCAAAAGACTGAACCAGTTATCTTCTGTGGTAATAAAAGTGTGTGAAAGACCTAATTCCTGCGTATAGGTCTCTAAGGGAAGTATGTCGGTTTCCGATACAGCTCTCATGTGTGCAACGTCCATGACTGTGGACTACTTGAGGAGAAGGCGCCACATCACATAAAGACAAGGACTCTTTTTTGAGGACCTACGAGAATGGCTCAGACGATTAACACGAACATAATGTCCTTGACGGCACAGAGAAATCTGAATACGTCGCAAGGTTCATTAATGACTTCCATGCAACGCTTGAGTTCCGGTTTGCGAGTAAACAGCGCAAAAGATGATGCTGCAGGCCTTGCAATCGCCGAACGAATGAATACTCAGGTACGCGGCATGAACGTCGCGATACGCAATGCAAACGATGGTATATCGTTGGCACAGACTGCTGAAGGCGGCCTCCAAGAGGTAAGTAACATGCTGCAGCGTATGCGTGAATTAGCAGTACAATCAGCAAACGGTACCAACTCGGTAAACGATCGAGCAAATCTGGACGCAGAATTCCAGGCTCTAAACTCAGAGATCAGTCGTATCGCTGAAACCACTACGTTCAACGGCGTTTCAGTGCTAAACACAGCTGCCGTAGGATCAGGCTCTGGTGTGGCTGACGCGACGGTAGTCTTCCAGGTGGGCGCAAACACTAGCTCAGGTGGAGAAAACACGCTATCCATTAACCTGAAAGAAATTGAAACACTCGAACTCTCCTCAGGTGTTAATGCCAATGTTAGTACGGTTTCCGGATCTCTAGACACTATGCTCGCCATTGATACGATGATCGGGGAAATCACATCCGCCAGAGCTGATTTCGGTGCGGTACAAAGTCGTTTCGAAAGTGCGATAAACAACCTGCAAGTGGGTGTGGAAAGTCAGGCCTCTGCTCGTGGTCGAATCATGGATGCTGACTTCGCGGTAGAGACAGCGAATATGACGCGTGCGCAAATACTGCAACAAGCAGGTACTGCGATGGTGTCGCAAGCCAATTCAGCTCCACAAAGTGTGCTGCAGCTTCTGGGATAAACTCCGGACAGCTGACAACCTCGGGGGCAGTGACCCCCGAGGTATCAGCCACTCGTAAAGAGGGTAAAGCATGAGTATCACAGCAGCAGGCGTAGGATCAGGTATTGATATTGAGAGTATCCTGTCCCAGCTCAACCAGATCGAACGTCAACCAGTCGAGGCCCTAAACAGAAGGCGGGCCGCACTGGATGTAGAATTAAGCGCCTATGGTACCGTTAAAGGTGCACTAAGCGGCCTGGAAACAGCCGCACAGGAAATGGCGGAATCTGACAAATTTGGATCCTACGTCGCTACCAGTAGCGACGAGGACGTTTTTACAGCAGTGGCCTCCGGTGGTAAAACTGCAGAGTCTCTTGAAGTAGAAGTGTTGGCTCTTGCCAGCACACACAGATTAGCCAGTACGGCGTTTGCGTCCGCTGACTCAGCCGTCGGTACAGGCACCCTGTCGTTTTCATCTGGTGAAAATTCGTTCGATATCACTGTTGACGGCACAAACAACTCGGTGTCTGGATTAAGAGATGCCATCAATGATTCAAGTGAAAACACATCAGTATCCGCCAGCATCATCAATGTTGATGGTGGTACTCGGCTGGTACTTACCGCTAGAGGGTCAGGCACAGACGGCCAAATCAGCGTAAATAGCTCCGGTGGACTTCCACTCAGTGGCGAAGGCTCAGCATTTGACGAGATATCCGCCGCCACCGATGCCAGTATGATAGTCCACGGATTTACAGTAACCAGCTCAAGCAACGCTGTCAGCGATGTCATAGAAGGTGTAACTTTAAATCTAACGGGTTTAGGAACAGCCAGAATGGATTCGACACGCGATACGTCTGCCCTACGCGCATCAGTAGACACATTCGTCAGCAGTTATAACTCCATGGCAGAAACACTCACCAGACTCTCGCAATCAGATCTGCAAGGCGATGCCCTTCCTAGAGGCATCGATACACGTATGCGCCAGGCGTTCCTTGGTTCTATCGACCTTGGTAACGATTCATCAACTACGGCGCTTGAATTGGGCTTTACCTTTGATCGCTATGGAACCCTGAGTGTCGATGAAACACAATTCAATGATGCCCTGGATCAAGGTGTAGAGCGTTATGTCACGGCATTCTCTCGACCGGATACAGGACTTGCAGGCAGATTTGTTGACATAGTTGACGAATACAACGGTGCAGGTGGAGTCATTGATGGTCGCGAAGATGGAATAGATACACGTCGTAATTCCATCGATGATCAGATTGAGCGAATGGAATACAGAATTGACAGAACCAGCGAACGTCTAAGACGACAATATACTGCGATGGATCAAATCGTAACAACCCTTCAGTCGACCAGTAGCTTTCTGGCAAGCAGACTATCTACACAGGCTAGCTAACAAATGACAGTAAACGCGTACAAGGCAGTTAAACGGGTCAGCATGGTTGAGGGAACGACACCTCATCAACTGATCTCACTGCTTTATGATGGTGCATTTAGCCAGATCACCATGGCTCGTCAGCATCTTGCCAGTAACAATGGACAAAGTCTTCACAATTGTGTTGATAAGGCCGTTGCAATTGTTCAAGAACTGCAGGCAAGCCTTAGAGATTACCAAACCGATGAATTGGCAGGCAATCTTTTTGAGCTATATGCTTACATTGTCAAGACACTCATCGATTCAAAAAACAATTTGGATGATGGTGGGTTTAGCACTTGCAGTGAGCTCATCGACATTCTGCGCGAGTCCTGGCAAGCCATATCACCTGAGGCAGTTGCTGCATGAGTAAGTCTCTGGACTATCCCGAACTTATTGCATTGGAAGCACTCATGCAACTGATGCTGCAGGCGGCCGAAGGAAATGAATGGGAAGAGGTATCTCGAATAGACGTACTAAGACGATCGTTGCTGGAACAAGATAACGCTTCAGAGGCTTCATCCAGTGTCTCCCCCGGCAAGACCCCGGATACGTTTAACAAAGACGAAAATTATATGCAACTGGCTGAAAAAATCATTCGCTTAGATGAGCTCATTATGGCTACTGTGGTTAGAGCCCGCGATAGTGTTGCTAGCGAGAACAAGGTGTTACGCGATCAGCTCAAGGCCAAATCAATCTATCAACAAAACAGTTTAATGAGCAATTTCGACCTACGATAGTTGCTTGTTACAGCCACGCAGAGTAATCCATGACGACTGAAAATAAGATCGATCAGCACCTGCATAGAGCGTCCTCGACGCCCGCTGTCTTGGCAGGAATGCAACCAGCGTTTATGCACAAGCAAACTGGCGAATCACATCTCGCACAAAATGATCAAGGGCAACCAGCTCACGTTTACAGCTTTAACGGCTTGCCGGAGGAGTGGATTGTCGAACGAGACGTAAACGGTTATCCACTTGCCCTGCATCCGGATGTAGTTCCCGGCTATTGGCGAGGAGCCAGATTTATCGGTCTCTCGCAACTTTCACAAATGCCACTCGACAGCTAATGATCAAACTGTGTACGAGCGGCTAGCTCAACAGCACGGGCACTACTACATACTACCGCCAGCAGTCTAACTGACCTGCAGCGCTGCATAAACGTAACTTGCAGCTTCTTATTCCTGGACTTCCTTGAAGTACCACCACTAGATCGCGTGATCTAGTCGCATGGTTCATCACTGTGCATACTACCTTCTTAGCGTTACTCTTCTCAGAGTAACAAGCCACCTCCCCTCAAACACACAGGCTGTCCTCTGACTGTCCGTTGTCTTGTTGCTTGCCCCTTAGCCCCTGCAAAGCCTTACAACTTGCACCGGCGAGCTAAGCCCTCAAAACCGATAGCCACAAGCTAGACAGAGGCACACCCTGGAAGCCGTGCGGTTTACGCACTAAACTGGCTTTGAGCTCAAAGATACCATTGGCAAACACACGAGACGGAGCTGATAAGATGCTACTTTTATAACTCTCATTGCTTGAGGTTTTATTAGATTCACGAGACAAAGCTGTGATGAGTGTATGGTTACACGACTAAACCGAGTAACCTAATGTAACTATTTGTGAAGAGGGTTACTTTATGTAGCGATAGAGCCGGTATGAGCTGCCGACAAACACTCTGTAACTCAACAAAGACTGAAAAACTATCAAGAAAACTTGTTAACAACAAAAACACAGCCAGACACTGCCCGATAATATTTTCGTTCTCAGACTGGACTGTACACTCAAAAAAGAAAACGACATTTATAAATGTCGGAATGTGAGCAATGTCCAGCAACCTGGACTACTTGAGGAGAAGGTGCCACATATAAATAAAAACGGATTCTGTTAGAGGATCAACTCAAAATGGCACAGACTATCAATACCAACGTTAGGTCGCTGACGGCCCAACGAAACCTCAATGCTTCTCAAAGCACGATGAGCACCTCCATGCAACGCTTAAGCTCCGGCTTACGCGTTAATAGTGCAAAAGACGATGCCGCCGGCCTCGCTATTGCCGAACGCATGAACACTCAGGTTCGCGGCATGAACGTCGCAATCAGAAACGCAAACGACGGGATATCTTTGGCACAAACCGCAGAAGGCGGCATGCAAGAAGTTAGCAACATGTTGCAAAGAATGCGCGAACTGGCAGTTCAGTCTGCTAACGGCACAAACTCTGCGGACGATCGTGCAAATCTTGATGCTGAATTTCAGGAGCTGAACTCTGAAATTGGCCGAATTGCCGAAACCACAACGTTTAATGGCATCGCGGTACTTAACACAGCTGGTACTGGCTCGGGCTCGGGCGCTACTGCTGCTTCGGTCACCTTTCAGGTAGGCGCTAACACCACTTCCGGTGGCGAAAATACGCTGTCTATCGATCTTACGCAGGTAACTGAACTAGCCTCAGGTACCGGCATTGGCAGTGTCTCAGGTTCAACGGCTGCTATGACAGCAATTGATGCAAAGATTGGTGAAATTACAACCACTCGTGCAAATTACGGTGCGGTACAAAGTCGATTTGAAAGCGCGATCAATAACCTTCAGATAGGCGTCGAGAATCAATCTGCTGCACGTGGGCGAATTATGGACGCAGACTTTGCTGTGGAAACTGCAAATCTAACTCGATCACAAATACTGCAACAGGCAGGTAACGCCATGGTTGCACAAGCCAACTCTTCACCACAAAGCGTACTTCAGCTTCTGGGCTAAGGGGTCAGTCAGCCCTTTAACCTTTCTCGTAGGAGTAGTAAACGGGCCGGTAGTCTTTAACCGGCCCGCTTTGCTTGCAACTGCTGCTGCTGGGCTCTGGCCATATGACCAATAATAGCCTCTTTGTCTTCCTCATCAATACGAGTGTATTGAAGAGAAACCGACCACTCCCCTACTGCGTTTTTTTCAGAACGAACAACTTCGGCTATCAGCATTACCTGCGTAAGCGTTGTGGGCAATAGCATACCCAATTCCACATACATACCGCTGCTTAGTTCTTGTTTTGTGAGAAAGCGAATGCCGCTAGCGGAAATATTGACAAAGGCTTCGTGCCCCACATCCTGAGCATCTTCGTCTGTCTCGGATTCTTGTAATTCAGTCAGTTTACACAGCTGCTGTCCCAGATAGTCCAGATAAGAGCCTATTTCGGGATGACTATGCTTTATAAGATCCAGCTGCCTCTCACGTGTCTCAAGTTCGCTCAAGAAATGCGAATGAAACCGATACTGCTTCCGGTTGGCATCAAATTCTTCTAACTGAGTATCCAGATCCTTTGAATCGAGTACTCTCACGCGCAACTTTATATTGTCATCAAGACGATAGGACCGTCTTCTTTCTCGCGACTCATTCATTTAACGAGGCTCCTCCCCGACACTCACATTAATTTCAATGCGCCTGTTTTTGGCTCGATTAGTTCGGCTGTTGTTGGGTGCAATAGGCTGGGTATCGGCATACGCTCTGAGTTCGATGCGCCCCGGATCGGCAAATTTCTTCTCTGAAAGGTAGTGAACGACTGAAGCCGCTCTTGCAGCAGAAAGTACCCAATTTGAGGGATAGATGGGTGTAGAGATAGGGTCACTATCAGTGTGACCAGCCACAATGATACGACCGGTTGTGTCATTAAGAATAGACTGTAGCTTCTCGAGCACCGGTATGAATCCGGGTTGCAGTTCTGCACTACCAGATGGGAACGCATCTGATTCGCGAACTCTGATCATGACACCATCTGTGTAGTGGATGACTTCTAACACGGATTCTTCAATTTCATCTTTGAGACTGATTTCGATTTCCTCAATCAGTTGTTCAACGTTCTCTCGTATTGCAGGGTCTCGTTTTAGCTCTTCCTTAGAATCGTCTTCGGTTTGCTGCTTCATAACCTTGATGGCTGCCGGTTGCGGAACACCGGGGGAATACTCCTGGGCAATGATGGATGTTCCTTTAGGAATACCATCAGCCTTTATGTCCCGCTGTATGCCAAAAGCCTTATCCATCGAACCAGCAACCTGTTTGAATTTCTGTAAATCCATTTCAGAAAACGACAGGAGTAGAACAAAGAAACACATCAAAAGCGACATCAGGTCAGCAAACGTTGCCATCCATGCGGGTGCCCCCGCTTCGCATTCTTCACACTCTTCTTCATCACTCACTTTTTTAGCACCTCTACTTTTTTGCTAGAGCTGCTTCACGCTTGCTTTCCGGCAAATAGGTCGTGAGTATTTGTTGCAGAACGCGCGGGTTCACACCCTCTTGAATACCAGCCACCGATTCGAGGATCAGTAGTTTATTAAGGCGTTCATCTTCACTAATGGCCTTCAGTTTAGCGGCAATCGGTAACGCTATGGCATTGGCGATTATCGCTCCATAAAGTGTTGTCAGCAATGCCACCGCCATCGCAGGTCCAATGGATTTTGGATCATCCATGTTGGCAAGCATCTGTACCAAACCGATCAGCGTGCCAATCATACCCATCGCTGGAGACGCCTCTGCAATTGATTTGAACATCTGAATGCCGGTAGCCTGCCTTTGCAATTCCAGATTGATATCTTTGGACAGCATCTTCTGGACAATATCGATGGAGTGACCATCAATGCATAATTTGACCCCATTCTCCAGAAACGGATCGTTGATTTCTGCACCTTCTAATGCCAGTATTCCTTCCTTACGAGCGGTATCGGCCAATCCAATTGCTTCTTCGATCAGGGTTTCAGCAGCAACAGACTTATGCATGAATGCTCTAAGCGTTACCTTGAATGAACCCAGAAATTGCCCCAGCGAAATC
>JBGCEO010000040.1:0-85526 GCA_045106475.1 Granulosicoccus sp. | reverse complement strand
ATGAAACTGGTGGCGGTCAAACCCTTTCGCATCTCCACAAACAACTTCATACTCTTCAGGGTCATTCTCCTTGAATGCTTCTCTGCAATTAACAACCATGAAAGCAAAGTGGTTGGCTTTATCAATCCAGTGAGTCTCAGCGCCGCTGGGTAGTTTTGCGGCAATCGACGCCGCATTAGACTGTGTCGGAACACTTTCATCCAATTGTCCTGACCACAACTGAACGTCTGCGCTTACACGGGCAAGTGTGGACTCTGTGTAGGTAAAGCCCAGGCCGGGTGCCGAAATACTCGCAGCTTTGACTCGCGAATCAAATCCCCAGGCACTGTCAGGTAGTGAATGCATATTTGCAGCCCTCATCTGCTCTATCATCCCTTCTGTGCAGACAAACTCTTCGGGTTGCTGCTGGCAGTGCTGCTGCGCATAATTCAGATCGGGAACGCCCCCAATGAGTCCTAATGCCGTGAATCCGCCGGCGGAGAATCCGTATACTCCGACCTTTTGTGAATCTACATGAGTCTGAAGCTCTGCATCGCTGAGAATATGATCAAGAACAGCACTCATGTGCCGAGGTCGATCCAGCGCCCATTTCTCGATAGGCGAACTCATATCTGACCAGGTATTGCCAGAATGCGTGGGCGCCGCCACCATAAAGCCTGCATCAGCCAGAGCAGCGGCTGTATCGGCGTGTCCGGCATACCAGCCGCCGTACCCGTGAGAAATGAGAATCAGGCCGCCGTTGGTGCTTGAAATGGGTGCGTCCAGCGCGACGGAGAGTCCGAACCGTGTGTTGGGCTCTGTCGGCGGTGTTTGCTCGCTGGGGTACCAGAGTCCCACTGCCAAGTCTGGTTGCCCTGATTCCTTGATAGTGAGCTGACGAAATCCCGCTGCCTCTAAACTTAATGACATGAATGCGAGTGAGCTTGCGATAATAGTGCTGGATACGTTGTATTTCACGATAATGCCTCAGTTGATGGAGTGAGATCAGTATCGGCGTAAGCTATTGATTTCGAGACCTAAATCGTGATCTAGTACCTCCTGAAACGCGATAGAGAACGTCTCCTCTACCTAAAACGACCATGACATCGCTGCCCACCCTTTTTGTAGTCGCCTTCTTGCTCGTAATTTTGGCTGCATCCAACTACCGGCAATTAAAGGAAACTCCGACCGGTAAAGTGTTTTCGGCGGTTATCTACCTCAATGCCCTATCCATGGTGTTGATCGGTTTGAGGTGGTCCTGGGATTTAATCGTTCTCTTGCCCATTGCCGCAACGCTTGCAATCATCAGTTTGTCGCTGCTGTATCTGGCCTTTCGCAGTCTGGGGCGGCACGGACCTGTGGTTCAGCTAGCCCGTGATTGGGTGCATTTTTTACCAGCAACGACTGTTGTGATCTCGGCCATATTGCTTCCCAGGTTCGTGGATTTACCGCTGATCATGACCAAGCTTATCTATACAGGCCTGCTGATTCAGCTGGCTCGTCGAGCCCCTGATTCTTTACAGCTGGTCAGGTTGAGTTGGCTGAAAAACTCTCAGCAAGCTCTTTTGGGTGCTGCGTTATTGACGGTGATTAGTACGGCAGTGGATATCGCCATTACCATTGATTTTGCGCTGTATGAAGGTAGGCATGCGGCAAACCTTGTTGGATTTGTCAGCCTTTTTATTCTGCTGTTGCTTGGATGGGTGTCTGTACTTGCTGGCCGGGGCAGAGTGAGCGATGGTGGCGTAGCTCTTGATGTATCGTCCGATCCGCTCAATGTTGAGCCGGGAGTCGTGAACGAAGGTAGTGAGTCCAGACTCACCCGGGATTCCAAAGAATCAGAAGCTGGCGACTCTTCGCTACTGGAGCTATTGAATAGACTACTGATTGAAGAGCGGCTTTATGCCGATACTGAGCTTAATCTGCAACGATTGGCCAGAAAAGCGGGCGTACCGGCACGTATCATCTCCAAAGCAATCAACACACATACGGGACAAAACATGTCGCAGTGGGTAAACAGCGCCCGAATCAATGCCGCCTGTGATTTGTTAAACAACAGCGACGTCACCATCACTCAGGCAATGGTAGAGTCCGGTTTTCTGACCAAGTCAAATTTTAATCGCGAGTTTCGGCGAATAAAAGGATGCAGTCCAAGTGAGTGGCGTGAATCAAAACGTTAAACCAGTTTACTAGCCATGTAGTGGTCGTCTGACTCGTGTAGCTCTTTTTGGCAATGGTGGACCAACGGGTTTGCAGTTCCCCTTTTTATCTCGTTAAGTGCAGTAATGATGTCGATAGGCAAAGTCATTGTGCCGTTCCTATGAGCTTAAATTGATGCGCTCATGCAAGTAGTGAGCGAAATCATAGTTGGGGCGTTCCAGGTGAGATAAGGGTCCGGGTTGTGCAAACGAAGAACACAGACCCTTGTAAACTTTTTCGGTGCAGCCGCGGTCTTCCACATTAACGTCATCCAGTAGGGTCTTAAGATTTTTGAAATGCTGCTGCGCTTCAGGGTCGTTGACATAGTCGGGAGACATTCCACCTCCAAACATAATATTCACTTTTCCCACGCCATCAGGATGAAGAGATAAATACCAGAAGTAGCCGGGTGTTAATGTGATTAGCAGGCTTGGATAGATGGCAATCAAGTAGGTGGTTCTGCGCCTGTCTCCTTGTAATCGCGAGTTGCTGCTGTGCGCCATCGCTATTTTTAAAGAATCATCCTTGAGTATTGTGTGGTAGTTAAATGCGGGAAGGCCAGGAGGGCACAGCATTTCATCAAGTTTTGATAAGCCTCCAATGGTTCCTTTGTGACAAACAGGAAGGTGGTAGCTCTCCATAAAATTCTCCGCTAACACTTTCCAATTCGTGTTCCATTTGTGGTTCTCGAAAAATGTCTCTTGATAATCTTCCATTCCAAAATCTTCAACGAGATGTTGGACGTCAAGCAGAACTTCAGCGACCGGTGTAGCTTCATCGTTAAGGCTTACCATTATCCAGCCAAGCCATTCTTCGCAACGAATCGTTGGTAAACGCAAACCGTCTTTGCAAAAAGATCGGTTGGCCTCCATAGCAGGTGCACCCCGCAACTTTCCATCTAATTCGTAGGTCCAGGCGTGATAGGGACACACTATTGTCGACTTATTGCCACGGCCTTCCAATAGGGTGGACATCCGGTGCAAACAGACATTTGATTGTGCATGCAATGAACCCTTTTTATCGCGGACTACCATAATGGGTTGGCCTGCCAATTCTAGAGTGAGGTAGTCGCCGGGTTGTTTAAGCGCACTGGCTCGACCTGCGCAAAACCAGTCTTGCTTAAATATGCAGTCTATTTCCTGATGGAGAAACTCAGAACTTAGATACACACTACGAGGCATAGCCGTTGCACGCTCAAAAGGTTTTGCAACTGAATCAGCAAGCTCATTGGCTGCGGATATATTGTCCCTGTCAGGTGGAGGATTTTTCATCGGGCGCTAGCAGCAAACGGTTTGACTGCCGTTATCTAAACAGGGGGGCTGCATTGCTGGAGGTTGAGCTTTAACTACTGAGTTTTGGAAAAGTTCATCCGGTAAGAACAACCCTTGTTATTAAACTGTTTTACTCCTTGCACGTAGTATCCAAAGGGCTCGTCACCTTTGAGTTCGCCTTGCAAAATAATGGTGACCTGACCATTGTTGATGGTAGCGTCAGATCGGCCTGATGCCCTGATGGAATTATCGGTGGGAATAGGTACTCTGAAGCGTCCATCCTTATCAACGAAGCCTGTTTGCTGGACGCCAGCTTCATTAGCGCCCATGTTGATAACGCTTTCATTGATAGCAAATTGGAATTCGAACTCTTGAGGGCCACAGTTGAATTCCCAACTCTCTATGTATTGAATTCCACCGGCATGTTTAACAGAAGCCAGGTAAACCCCATCGTATTGAAAGCTTGGGTCTTTATTCGATTCTAATACAGGTTCTCTCACAGTGCCCGCGCAGCCGATCAACACTGAGCTACTCAACAACAAAAGGGCTTTGATGTGCGGGTATCGTTTCAATTTTCTGTCCTTTGGTGCGCGAGTGGCGGTTTAATCTACTTATACGTTAAGAGCATAGGACTAGCAGATTTATAGTATCTAAACAATATCATGGCACATATTTATGCGCTACTGTTTGAATTGATCTATTGCCGACCAGAAGCTTTTGGGTCGGCGGCATAGACATTTTATGAAGATTGCTGCAGCCAGCGATCAATTAGAAGCCTTGAAATTGAATCAACTCGTGGGAGTTTGTAGCCTGGGGTCTCGTCACCCCAATTTCCAAACGTCTTTAGTTGTTCCCTTGTGAACCATTTTGCATCTTCGATTTCAGTTGGGTCGCAGATAATATCAGTGCTTAGAGCAGTGGCTTCAAATCCAAGCATTATGGAGCGCGGGAAGGGCCAGGGCTGTGAGCTTACATATCGCACCTCATGTGTATCAATTGATGCCTCTTCTTTAACCTCTCGTTGTACGGCTTGTTCCAGGCTTTCTCCCGGTTCTACGAATCCTGCCAGTGTTGAATACACGCCAGCAGGAAAGTTAGGGCTTCTACCCAGCAGGCAAACTGGCTGACCGCCATCTTCCGGCGTGTAACTGACCAGCATTATGACCGCAGGGTCGGTGCGAGGAAATACCAGGTGGCCGCAGGATTCGTTGCAGCATTGACGAATATGACCACCATTACTTGTCATGAGTGAATGTCCGCAGCGTGTGCAGAATCGGGTGCAATCATTCCAGTAGATAAGGCCTCGTGCATAGGCCAGCAGCGAACCATCCTTATCCGGCAGCACAGGCCCGACACTACGCAGATCAGCGAATAGGGCCGGTAGGGATTGTTCATCTCGATTTTTTGCCCGCATGGCCAGTTGTTCCAGGCTGGCTTCGTCAAGTTCTGAAACATCCACTGCAAAATAGCTAAGCCCATCTTCCTGTCCCAGAAATACAGTTTGTTTGTCTGGCACAGCGCAGTCATGTGCAAGCAGCATAGCCTGGGTCGGGTGGGTATCGCTTAGAGCGCTAACCAATGATTTCCCTCGCCAGACCGGAACAAGTCGGGCAGTATCGGCAGATCTCAGTCTAACTAAGGCCCGCTCATCTTTACGAAGGTGATCAGCACGGTCTAATGTACTGTAGGCATAGAACATGATAATAAAATCTCAAGAATCGCTAAATCAGTATACGTGGCAACTCGGGGTCGCAATACTGTTCTGGGGCATAACTCAATATATATTGCCCAGACTTGCTAACCATCGATTCCGGAGACGGTATGATATGTTCTGGCACTACAATTTAAAATTAAGTGAGCTCTAGATTTTCAAATCGAGGCAGGCGAGCTCTGTTCGCTCTCCCAGTTTGCGTGGCTCTTATAGGCTTTGCCACTATGGGATTGGCGCAAACCAGCCCAAAAGCTGAGCAGGATATTCTCTCTGATCCCGATTCGATGGCACCTCTTGAAAATGAATCGCAATCAACGCCAGAACCCACGTCTGTCATACAGCGGCCCACATGGGAATTCGGTGTAGGCGGAGGCTATTTCTCAGGTTTCGACTATCCGGCTTCTAACGATGAAAATCAGCGAGCTATCGCGTTACCCTTTTTTATCTATCGTACCTCGGCCCTGAGAATTGGAGGTGGTGGCGTAAGAGCTGTCGCTATAGAAAAGCCACGCGTAAAGCTTGATGTATCGGTAGGCGGCTCGCTGAATGCCAGTTCTGATGGTGACGGTGTTAGGGAAGGATTGCCTGATCTTGATTTTCTATTTGAGATTGGGCCTCAACTCGAGGTGCGTTTGTTTGATGAAAACAAACCTGCAGGCGGTCGCCTGCAAGGACGCTTTACCTCGGAACTGCGAGCGGTATTCGCAACAGATTTCAGCAAGGTCAGTTCTCAGGGGTGGGTTGCTGAATTCGGGGTGGGCGTCAATTATGGCAACTTCAGGGGATCTGGTATTGATCTGATAACTGCCCTTAGCACGACGTTTGCCAGTGAGAAATTACAAGACTACTTCTATGAAGTGGATCCGGAGTTTGTAACCGATAGTCGTCCAGCGTTTAATGCCAAGGCTGGCTATCTGGAAACCAAGCTGTTTGCTGGCATAGGTATTCGGCCTTTGCGAAATGTTCGGATTTTTACAGGTTTCTTTTCTGGATTGTATGAAGGGGCGCGTAATCAGGATAGCCCATTGTTTGAAACAACAACGCAGACAGGTTTTGCTTTAGGTATTGTATGGACAATAAAGACCAGTGATACCTATGTCGATATTGTTGATCTGGGTACCAGCAACTAATCCACTCCATTTGAAGCTACCCCTGCAATGTATAAGGTGTTATTCACGACATGAAAATTGAAACACTTGAAACCTATGTCGTCGGAAATCCACCACCGCACTTCGGCGGACGATATTTTATATTTGTAAAACTCATCAGCGATAGTGGTATAGAAGGAGTTGGCGAGGTCTACACAGCAACCTTCAGCCCCGCTGTTGTGCAAGCAATGATTGAAGATGTCTTCGAGCATCATGTACAGGGCAGCGATCCGTTTCATGTTGAGCGCCTATGGCGTCGAGTGTATGGACGAGGCTATACCTTGCGCCCTGACTTATCCCTGATGAGTGTGCTCAGTGGTATTGAAACGGCTTGTTGGGATATCGTGGGTAAGTCTGTAGAGAAACCTGTGTATGAACTACTAGGTGGCCGAGTGCATGATCGGCTTCGGACTTATACGTATATTTATCCACGCGAGGGCGAAGACTTATCGGTTTACTCTGACCCTGATCTGGCCGCTGAGCGCGCACTTGAATATGTTGAGATGGGGTTTACCGCGCTGAAGTTCGATCCGGCAGGACCGTACACGGTCTATGACGGCCGCCAGCCATCCATGGCTGATCTCGACCGTTCAGAGCGATTTGTAAAGACCTTGCGAAAAGCCGTTGGTACACGCGCGGATCTACTGTTCGGCACTCACGGACAATTTACAGCCGCAGGTGCAATACGACTTGCACAACGTCTGGAGTCCAGCGATCCGCTCTGGTTTGAGGAGCCTACGCCACCAGAAAATCCAAAGGAGATGGCAAGGGTTGCCAGGCAAACATCCATCCCGGTTGCGACTGGTGAGAGATTAACAACCAAATACGAGTTTGCCCGTGTTTTAGAAGAACAGGCTGCCTCGATATTGCAAATGGCTTTGGGTCGAGTGGGTGGTCTTCTAGAGGCCAAGAAGATAGCAAGCATGGCAGAAACCTACTATGCGCAAATTGCGCCGCATTTATACTGCGGACCTGTAGAAGGGGCTGCCAATGTACAACTGGCCACCTGCACACCTAATTTTTTGATACTCGAGAGCATCGAAACCTGGGGTGGTTTCCACGCAAGGATTCTTAAGTCGCCGATGCAATGGGAAGCAGGTTATGTCATACCTCCCACTACCCCCGGTATCGGTGTGGAGTTGGATATAGACACTGCGCTTGCAAATCCTTACACCGGTTCTGCTCTTCATTTAGAGATGCAGGAAGACCCTGCTGAAGTCTGAGCAAGCGCGGTATGCTTCGGTCGCTCTTCTTGCCTAATCTGCAGGAGCGACATGCCCGCCGACCAGTGCCGTTAAATTAACTCATCCACGTTACACGCCATGACTCAGCAAGCCTTCGCAATATCCATCGATGACGTCTACCAGGCCGCGGACAATCTTAAATCGGTTGTGGTTCGCACACCCCTGTTGGAGAGCCCCTATCTAAACGAATTAGCTGGTAGAAGGTTATTGATCAAAGCAGAAGTATTACAGCGCACTGGATCTTTTAAATTCAGAGGAGCCTGGAATGCAATTAGCTCATTGGATGACACGGTAAGAAAACGGGGCGTCATCGCTTACTCGTCAGGCAATCATGCGCAGGGTATTGCAGCTGCCGCAGCATTGCATGGCATTCCGGCCATTGTGGTTATGCCCGAAGATTCCCCTGCGCTTAAGCTTGCTAATACCAAAGCATTGGGTGCAACAGTTATCACTTATGATCGGGCTAATGGTGAATCCCGAGAGGCAGTGGGTGAAGCACTCGCTCTAGAACGAGGTTTAACGTTAATAAGGCCTTATGACGAGCCGATGGTAATAGCTGGTCAGGCGACCTGTGGTCTTGAAATCGCAGAACAGGCAAGAGAGATGGGTGTGACTGAAGCTGATGTTCTGGTTTGTTGCGGAGGCGGTGGTTTGTCGGCAGGTGTTGCCCTTGCTCTTGATAATACAGCTCCGTCACTACGAGTGAGGCCTGTGGAACCAGCGGCAGCTGATGACACCTGCCGCTCATTGATAGCGGGTAAACGGCTTGCTAATGAGGGACAGCCCGATTCATTCTGTGATGCCATTGTCACGCCGATGCCCGGTGAGCTTACGTTTCCTATGCTCAAGGCAATGGCAGGCCCTGGGATCAGTGTAGGCGATGATGCTGTCTTGCATGCTATGGGTCAGGCGCTCATGCGTTTGAAACTGGTTGTAGAGCCGGGTGGGGCTGTTGCGCTGGCAGCAGCGCTGGATGGAACCTCGATAGAGGGCGATGCAGTCATTTGTGTTGTGTCCGGCGGTAACGTTGATGAGAAGTTGCTGATTGCGGCTGCGAACGGGTTTTCGGCTTAGCCATCGTATGTCGAGGCGTCTTAAAAGCTAATCCATTGCGTCACACCACCGTCAAAAGCGAGTGGTATATTGTTAATACGAATCATTCCTATTAACATTACTAATCGTAAGGAGATCTTTGTGGACTGGAAAACCCCGTTATTCTCAGTAATGGCTATCGGGCTTGCGTCCAGTGGTCTGGCGCAGGCCGATGCTCCCGCTGTGATCAAGAACTATGCGGACATTGCGCAGGCAGGCTATGCAGACTCGTTGAGTACGGCACTGACACTGAAGGAGCGGGTAGCCGAACTTATCGCTGCGCCATCAGAAAATACGCTCACAGCGGCAAAGCTGGGCTGGCTTGACGCCCGTGTTCCTTATCAGCAGACCGAGGTTTACCGATTTGGTAATGCCATTGTTGATGACTGGGAAGGCAAGGTGAATGCCTGGCCTTTGGATGAAGGCCTGATTGACTATGTAGATAGCAGTTATGGATCAGAGTCAGATGCAAATGATTTTTACACCGCCAATATCATTGCTCATTCCTCACTGCTCATTAATGGTCAAACGATTGATGCGAGTGTTATCACGCCAGAGTTACTGGCAACTGAATTACATGAGGCTGGTGGAATCGAGTCCAACGTAGCCACGGGTTACCACGCGATCGAATTCCTTTTGTGGGGGCAGGACTTGAATGCCGGTAAGGCAGGCGCGGGTAATCGATTGCACACAGATTTTGATACCGGTAATTGTACAAACGAGCACTGTGACCGACGTTCTGATTACCTCGTAGCTGTGACTGATCTGCTTGTATCCGACTTGCAATATATGGCCACTGCCTGGGCAGAGGGTGGAGACGCGCGTACAGCCTTGAACGACTTAGGCGAAGATGGTGCCATTGCTGCCATGCTTACTGGTATGGGCTCTCTGAGTTATGGCGAATTGGCTGGCGAACGCATGCAGCTAGGTTTGATGCTTCATGATCCGGAAGAGGAGCATGACTGTTTTGCTGACAATACATCAGCATCACACTACTACGATGGTTTAGGGATACAGAATGTACTGCTGGGGCAGTACAAACGATCAGATGGGGGGCTTATTACGGGGCCATCTTTGCTGGGTCTGATAAAGGAGCAAGACAATGCTTTGGCTCAAGAGTTGAAAGGCGATCTGGAAAACAGTGTGGCTATGCTAGCTGTCTTGCTGGAAAGCCAACACGAGGGCCAGGCTTATGATCAATTGATTGCGGAGGGCAATGTTAAGGGTAATGCCATTGTTCAGGATGCCATTGATGCATTGATTGCACAAACACGGACAATCGAACGGGTGGTGGTTGCGTTGGACGTTGATGGTGTGGCTGTCGAAGGGTCAGATAGTCTTGATGACCCTTCTGCAGTCTTTCAATAAGCGTCAAGCATACGGTCAAGGTTGAAGGGTTACCTATTACAGTTCGATTCGATGTTTTAGCTGAAGGTTATATGTACACGTTTGCTTTCTTTGCCTTGACTGTTGTTCTTTGTTTGCAAGCCGCTCAAGGGCTTGCATCAGAATTGCGCCCATACAGCGCGGTTGAGCAGCAATCTGTGCCGGCTGCGATTTGGCCGGAAGTGCAACGAGTCAGAGATGTACTGAAACCCGGTGAAGACTTCGCCCAGGCAGAGCCGTTTGAGTTGATGCAAGGCGGTGCAGGGACGCAACGCTTAGCGGTGGATCGTAATGCCTATTCTCATGAGACGAGTACACTGGACTTTGAGGGGCTACAGAATTTTAAGCTTGGTAATGCCTTGTTCAACAAATTCTGGATTGCATCACCATCTTCTACTCTGGCATCCGATGGGCTAGGTCCCTTCTATAACGCACGTGCCTGTCAGTCCTGTCACATCAAGGATGGTCGGGGTCAATTACCGCAGCATGGTGAAAAGACTACCTCCCTTGTGCTGCAGCTTAAGAACAAGGTCGGTGATCAATGGCAGGGTGATCCGATGTATGGCAATCAATTACAAACATCAGCCGTGCCAGGCGTAGCTGCCGAGGGTTGGGTCAAGATCGAAGAAACGTCTAGAACGGTTAACTTCTCGGACGGCACAAAGCATGAGCTACAGGATCCGATATACACACTGGATGAACTGGCGTATGGCGATATGGATCCAAATACTCGCATATCACCCCGAATCGCACCGGCGATGATTGGTCTTGGGTTGCTTGAAGCGATCCAGAGTGAACACATACTGGCCTATGCTGATCCGTCAGATGCTGATGGTGATGGCATATCGGGTCGTGCAAATTGGCAAGTGCTGACCGATGGTAGTCGCGTGTTGGGGCGCTTTGGCCACAAGGCGGCTATGTCTAGTGTTAGAGAACAAAACGTTCATGCACTCTTGACGGATATGGGGCTCTCAACCGCAGCTCTTACTAATCCACAAGGCGACTGCACAGATGCGCAACGCGTTTGTGCAACGCTTGCTCACGGTGATCAATCGCAGCTGGGATTGGGGGAAGCGCCAGTTAAGGTGGTCGATCTTATTACCTTTTACGCGGCTAACCTGGCTGTTCCTGCCAGACGAAACGTCGACGATCCTGAAGTGCTACTTGGAAAATCATTGTTCTATTCGAGCCGGTGCACTGCCTGTCATATACCCAAGCATGTAACGGCTAGAGATGCGCATCAAGAAGAACATGCATTTCAACTTATCTGGCCCTACACCGATCTGCTGTTACATGACATGGGTGAGATGCTTGCAGACAATGCAGGTGAGGGGAGTGCAGAGGGTCGAGAATGGCGTACATCGCCTCTGTGGGGGATTGGCTTAGCTAAGCGCGTCAACCCTAACACAAGCTTCTTGCATGATGGTCGTGCCAAAACATTGCTTGATGCAGTGCTCTGGCATGGCGGTGAAGCTAAAGCCTCTAGAGACAAAGTAGTCGCAATGACGGCTCGGCAGCGTAATGCCTTGATCAGATTTTTAGAGTCCCTATGAAAAGACTGATCGCTTATTTCATATTGCTTGCCATTATAGGGATGAAGGTGCATGGCAATGATGATAGCTCCATCGAGCCCCTGGTCTCATCTATTAATCGCACAATAGTTGATATCTACCGTCCGTTTCATGATGAACTTGCAGATTCTGGAGAAGACTTGCTGGCCCACACTGAACTGTTGTGCAGCAATCCAGATCAATCAACCCTGGCAACCGCACATGGTCAATTTGATCGGTTTGTATACCGGTTCGCGCGCATTGAGTTCTATCGTGTTGGACCAATGCTTTTAGATAATCGAAAAAACCGGTTGTTCTACTGGCCTGATAAACGTCGAGTGGGTGAACGTCAGATGCGCGCATTGCTGAACTCTGCTGAGTCGGCAACTTTGACGACTCAGCAGTTGTCCGCTAAGAGTGTTGCCTTGCAGGGCATACCAGCGCTCGAACGTTTATTATTTTCATCCGCAGGCGCTGATCTATTCAGTGAGTCTACTTCAGGCAACGAATGTCGTGTTTTGCTTGCGATAGCTGGCAACCTTCGATCAATTGTCAACTCGATGTCGCAAGAGTGGGTCGATAGTGAGGGGATTTCATATCAAATGACTCATGCTACTCCTGGCGCTCGGCTTTTTCGATCAGAGGATGAAGTCATTCGTAGTCTGGTTACGCAAATTGTGGTGGGGCTTGATGTGATCGCAGAAAAAAAACTTGCGCCATTGCTTTCATCAACCAAAGCTGCGCTACGTGATGCACCCTTGTGGAAAAGTCAGCAAACCGTGAGGATGCTTGACGGAAATCTGGAGGGTATACGCGCTCTGATACTTGATTCAGGATTGGCGAGCCGAGGCGGCTTGCACAGGGAACTGCAATTTGAATTTCGTACGGTAGAGGTATTGCTTGATAAGTTGAAAGCGCTGACATCTCTGAGTAGCGATACGAGAACCCTAAATGAGGATGCTTTAAGCCTGATCAGATCATTGGCTGCAGTTGTTGATGGTATCCGATTAACCGTGAATGATCGATTGGTGTCTACGCTCGGTATCAGTGCAGGGTTTAATAGCGAGGATGGGGATTGATACTGAATCAAGAACGAAGGGCTGTATTACGTGCAGCAATGGGAATGGCGCTGACATCACACGGCCTATCTGCATTGGCAGATTTACAGCCAAGTGCTCAGTCTACTCAGCGTGATGCTCCTGCGGCGACGGTATCATCAGAGAGCACATCGTCACTTTTCATTAGTGGCGCTCGTGCAGTAGATGGTAGTCACGTTGGTGTGTTGTTTGATGATGAGGCAAGGCTTGTCGCTACTCTGCCACTGCCAAGTCGTGCCCATGGGGCTGCCGGTCATCGTGCTTCAAAAAAGGCTGTTATCTTTTCCCGAAGGCCTGGTTATTTCATGAGTGCATTCACTTTGAGTGACCCTGACAAGCAGTTGCAGATAAGCGCGCAGAAAGGACGTCATTTTTACGGTCATGGCGTTTTTTCCTTATCGGGTGATGTGCTTTACGCTACCGAAAATGACTATGATCAATCGAGGGGGGTATTGGGCGTCTATGATGCAGCGCATGCCTACAGACGTCTAGGCGAATTAGAGACGGGTGGTATTGGTCCGCACGAAGTGATTGGTATACCCGGAACCAATTTGCTGGTGGTTGCTAATGGCGGCATCGAAACACACCCTGATTCTGGTCGGGATAAGCTGAATCTAGATACCATGCAGGCGTCGATAGCGCTGATCGATGCGGGTACAGGTCGCATCGTGGGTAGGCATGTGTTAGCACAGGATATGCAAGAGATGTCGATACGTCATCTTGCTTATGCGGGAGAGGGCAAGGTATGGTTTGCGTGCCAGTATCAGGGTAGTCATCCAGTCTTGCAAGGTCTGGCTGGTTATATCTGCCTTAATGAGACTATGCGTAGTTATAGCGGGACTGTATCCGCAGCTGGCCTTGGGTTGGTTAGCTTGCCGGATGCACTGCAGGCGCGTACTCAGCAGTATTTATCGTCTGTGGCTGTTATGGGAGATTCAGTGCTATACACATCGTCAAGAGGCGGAGTTGTTTTTTCAATTGATCGGCATACCCATGCAGTGCGAGAAATTGCGTCTGTGATGGATTGCAGTGGAGTTGCCGCTGCCCAATCGTCCATGAGTGATAGCAAGACTGCTAACAATGCAGACAGCGAGAGTGTTCATTCGTCCATTGTGACAAGTGGTGCTGGTGATGTTGTGCAAATTTCAAGCAAGGGTTCACTGGATCTTGCGCACCATCGCTTGCAATGGGACAACCATCTCTATCGTATCTAGTGGTTTCCTGCATGCTTCAATGATTTACTGGCAGACTTTCTGAGTTTTTCCGTTTTAAAGAGTGACCAGATTAATACCCGGTAATCACGCTTAATGCTCTGTCGCAATTCATTGCGTTCGGAATCAACCAGAGGTGTGAATCGAAGTGCGTTAAAACCGGTGTTCATGCGAATAAACCGTTCCGACTGTTCGGGCCAGCGCATCGCACAACGATGCAGAAATTCTGTAGATGTTTCGCTTTGTCCTCGCATTAAGCCATAAGAGGTCAGAAGTTGGCAGAGTCTTAGCCATAGTCGTTCGTCAGCTGCCAGTTTGCTTCTTTTAAAGCTAGGCATACCTAGCACTGCTGCACACCAAGTCCCTGCAAATAGTAAAACTGCAAGCGTTATCTGCCAAAGAGCAGGTTTTGGAAGGCCCAGTTTATCCCAGAGTTCGTCTTGAGACTTGTTATCAAAATCGATAACCATTCTTTGCCAATCATGATTCATCGCATCCCATCGCAGTTGTGCATCGCGAAGCCAGCCGGACGCTTCACGGGCCAATCGAGGAACCTGGGATTCATTGGGTAGTGCTGCAGCGAGGCCTTGTTCAACGCGCGAAGGCGCTACTGCGCCAGTCGGATCAAATCGTCGCCATGCGCCGTTGATGAAAGCTTCAGCCCAGGCGTGGGCATCTGATTGGCGAACAATCATATAGTCCCCATTGATTTCTCCGCCCAGATAGCCGGTAACCACGCGCGCAGGAATACCGGCACCGCGCATCAACACAACAAAGGCCGCTGCATAGTGCTCGCAGAACCCCGATCGAGTACCAAACAGGAATTCATCTACAGGGGTATCACCGAGCAGCTGCGGACTTAAGGTGTAATAAAACTGCTGCTGATTGAAATGCTGTAGCACGCGGTTGGCGTAGTCCATATGACTGTCGGAATTCTTGCGTAGCTCGTTGGCGAACGCAATGGTTTTTATATTCTTTCCCGGTAAAGAAAGGGTTTGTGCAGTTGGCTTGTGTGCTGGGGTCACTGCATCGGTTAGAAGTGAGCTTTGTCTGTAGCGAAGCACTTGTGAGACAGGTTTTCTAGCTATCATCTGTCCGTCACTCATAAGTCGTCCGACAGTTTCAGCAGGGTTTGCTTGCCCGCCATTTTGCTCTATCGACGTGCTTGAAGTAGGCAAAGAAGCTGCAGCGTCAAGTGCAAACAACCATTTTTGCCTGTGAGGCTGTAGCGTTACGGTGTAGTTGAGAAGATTTTGAGCAGCACCTGAGTATTGAGGTGTGGCCAGGTGATTAACCGAACTAACGCCCCAGCTACGCCCATCAAATTCCGACAGAACCGGACCTCGCCAATACCGCTGATTGTTCGGTGGTGGTGTTCCCTCGAATTCAACACGAAACGCCACTTGCGCTGATTGCGACAATTGTCCGATCGACCCCGGAGACATGGAGTCAGACAAGCCAGTGCTAGCCATAGCATCCTCTGGTAATGACCAAAGCGGCCCTGGTAACCTTGGAAAAACGACGAACAGTAAGGCTGCGAGAGGTAGGCCTTGAATCAACAGAGTGCCAACCAGTTTGAGCTGTTCGACCACTTGGGATGGATTGCCCGGGTCTCGCAAAACAGCCAGAGAATAGGCTAGTGCGATAACTGCAGGCAAGGTTATCAATGCCGAGAGAATCGTTTGCGAGTAGAAATATTGTGTGAGTAGCAGGAACGCCGCCAGGCACAGCAAAAGTGTTGCATCGCTGGTACGGCGTACCTCAGCAAATTTGGCAGCAACCAACACAGAGAGGAAAGCAACAGACGGATCACGACCTATGAAGTAGCCAAAGTCTGCTTTGATCAACATCGCGCTGGCTGCGGCAATCAGGGTAACGGACACGGGCGATAGTAAAATACGCAGAGCCCACTGATCAGATTTCTTCAGTAACAGGAGGCGCAGGCCAACCAGTGTTGAACCTGTAACACTAACCCACAGAGGTAGATGCAGTACATGTGGTAGCTGCACTAGCAGTAACAAGCTTGCCAAGGCATACAGTGTGCGTGCATCCATATCAGGCTGACGAGTTTGTCCAAGCTCAGGGATGAACTTGTGCCACATTGCCTGTGTTGCGCTCATATGCCCTTGCCGTGCATTGCCAACGCTCTGAGTGCCTTCAGGCGTTGCTCTGTTCCGCGACCAGTATCCAGTTGCTCGTGTGGAAGTTGCAAAGCATAGTCAATACTGGATTTTTCAGCCTGCAGCACCCAAGCGCAGAGGCGAGAGAGCTGTTCTTCCAAGGCGAAATTACCGGTGTGTTGCAAACTTAATAAAGTCTGTGAAGGACCTACTTCCGAGTCGAAGGTACGCACCCGTAAACCCAAACCTCGTGCTGCACTTTTCCAGGCTATAGAACCAATGGCGTCGCCAGGGATGTATTCTCGCAGCCCGGATACATCGCCTTGCCTGCCAGGTGAGCTAGTAGCTCCTTGCGAAGTCTCGTTTGATGAAGGTAACGGAGGAGCATGCTTTTCCGGTCGGGGAAATACCAGTGCGCTTGCCGGTGCATGTAAATAGCTCCAGCTGGTCCATAAGCCTAGTGGCCAATCACTTTGCAACGTTAATCGCCCGAGTGTGTGCGTGCCGCGAATCTTGGTGTCCACTGATAGCATTGCATCAACGGTAGCTTCACCCTCAACGCGTACCCGCGTGTTTACTCCGTCATGAGTGGCAATTCGAATTCCATGGCGTGGTTGAACGCGTGTATTGCACAGCGTTATGTTGAACTCAAGCGGCGAACCGGCAAACGTATCAGAGCAGGAAATGCCATTAATTCCCAGGCCAGCCAGATTGCGATAGGTATGCAGCAGAGTTGCGGCAAATAGTCCGGTCAATAAAAAACACAAGGCATAACCAAGGGACAATGAATAGTTAACCGCAGCGATCAGCATTAGCAACAGCGCAAACAAAAAAGCCCAGCCTCGTTTGGTGGGTACGATGTAGATGCGTTGATGAGCCACGACATGCGGCAGAGAATCTTCCGGGCGCGTGCGAAATACCCGTTGCCAGAAATCGCTTTTTCGCGGATTCATAATGCTTGCGTTCTGAGTAGCCAAGTCTGGGTATTTATGTGGTGGATGTTCTATGGCATCTTGACTTGTTCAAGTATTTCCCTGGCGCGGTGGTATCCGCTGCTCACCCGTCCGGTTAGGCGATGGCCTGCCAGAGAGGGAAACACATTGCGCACATCGTCCGGCAGTGCATGGTCGCGGCCATTTATAAATGCTAATGCCTTGCACAAGCGAACAAGACTCAGACCTGCGCGTGGGCTTAAACCGCTACCCTCGATTCTACTGGCCATCAACAGTGCCTGGATGTAATCCAGCACCGGAGCACTGACATGTATGGCCTCACATTGACTAATCCAATGCTTCAGTTGGCGACTGGATAGCTTGGCTGCAAGATCAGTGGCCTTGCTGCGAGTGTCTCCTTGCTCCAGTAATATTCGTTCGGCTTCTGCACTGGGATAGCCGATTTCGATACCTACCAGAAAACGATCTAGCTGTGATTCCGGTAGCGGAAATGCACCCAGTTGATCAGCCGGATTTTGTGTGGCGATAACAAAAAAATCGTCACTGAGTTCATGGGTTGTGCCATCGACAGATACCTGTCTCTCTTCCATCGCCTCCAGTAGAGCACTTTGCGCCTTTGGTGGTGCTCGGTTGATTTCATCGGCTAAAAGAATAGAGGTAAAAACCGGACCAGGTTTAAACTCGAAACTCTGCTTGTTTGCATTAAAGACAGATACGCCAACCACGTCTGCGGGTAACAGGTCGCTGGTGAATTGAACGCGAGTCCACGGTAGACCCAGCGTTGCTCCCAGGGCATGTGCCAGAGTGGTTTTGCCCACGCCGGGCACATCTTCAATCAGGAGGTGACCACGAGCAAGCAGACAAGCAAAGGCGAGTGTAGTCTGTTCACGTTTGCCCAGCAGGATTCGTTCTAGCTGAGCAAGCACATCGCTTAGGGCTGTGTCCGAATTGAGCTCCAGTGCGGTCACTTCGGCAGTCGCTGGCTGATTCATGTAAATTGTCGTGATTACGGTTTATTCTTTATCGGCCAATGTCTTCAATCACTTTCACGGTTCAAAGCCACAGACTGTGTTTTGATCGGCACTGGAATCGCGTTTCTGCGGACAACTGCACAAAACTCTCTTCTCTAGCTTGCGCGGTATCAAGACCACATGCGTACACACGGAGTACAGTAGGCGGCTCTGTAGGGTTGATCGCAAAGGGGTTATGACACTATTTCAGTTAATCCGGTTCCGCAATGTTTGTCTGCTGACGATTGTGCTTGTCGCCGTGGCAAGCATTGGTCTGGCAGGCAATGTGGCAGCGCACGGTACAGATCCATCTGATGGACATGGCGAAGTAGCTGAAATACTGAGTGAAATATCCAGCGACAGTCTTCCATCTGATGCCCGGTTAAATTCGGTCGATGCCCCCATTTCTGCCGAAATGACTCCTTCCATCGAGTTAAGCCCTCCCGCCGCTCAAATTATGAGTCCTGTGCTTGGGGGTAGTTGGTCCCCTTTATACGATTGGCCGATTGTGGCCATTCATGCAGCGCTTTTGCCCACCGGAAAAGTATTGTCCTGGGATGCTACACCGGATGATTCAGATGATGACCCTGCAACCAACGATATATCCACTACGCGAGTAACCCTTTGGGATCCCGTGACTAATAGCCATGTGTCCACGAATAACGACACGGGCACCGATTTGTTCTGTGCCGGGTCGGCGCATCTCTGGGATGGGCGTATCCTTTTTGCTGGTGGCGATGGCGGTCGTGCAGGAGCGAATGCACCTCTATCCCATAGCAATATTTATGAACCTGAAACCAATACCTGGCGGCGAACAGACAATATGAACGCGCCCCGTTGGTATGCCTCGGTTGCCGCTTTATCCAATGGTGAAATGCTGGCCTTCGGCGGTGGCTATGAAGAGGATGTTGTGGCCGAGGTCTTTCAATTTGATCAAACCTGGCGTGATCTGGACAATGCTGTGCCTGATGCGAGTGGATCCTGGTGGTTGCAGACTGAAGAAGATAGCGATGCAATCGCCTACGATTATCAGTGGGTGCAGTCAGCGCCGGACGGGTCGGTTATCTCATTCGGTCCTCAGAATCTCGTAGCGCGTTTGGAAACAGAGGATCTTGGTACCTGGACGAATGGTCCACCAAGGGATGAAATCGCATTGCGTGACTATGGCAGTTATGCAATGTTTGATGTTGGCAAGATTCTGGTAGCTGGTGGTGGTGATTCTGAAAGCAGCGCTGTAGTTATCGACACACAAACACAGCAGACCAGCGACAGTGGCTCAATGACTGTGGGTAGGCGCCAGCATAATCTTACTATCCTTGCAGATGGATCGGTTCTTGTAACCGGTGGTAACACTGATGGGACGCGTTACTACAGCGCAGAAGGTGCAACGCAGGTAACAGAGCTTTGGGATCCTGCAACAGGTCAGTTTAGAGTACTTAATCCGATGCAGGGCGATCGGCAGTATCATTCGTCTGCATTGTTGCTACAAGATGGTCGTGTGCTGTCCGGTGGCGGTGGCATTTGCGGTGATTGCTATGCAGCCGGCTATGAAGAGCGAAATGCTGAGATTTTCACACCGCCATATCTATATGCCGGTGATGCGACTCTGGCCTCCAGGCCTGCATTAATTGGAGTACCAGAGGCTGCAAACTATGGTGAAACCATCCAGCTGTCAACGAGTTCAGGTTCAACAATAGTTAAGGCTCACTTAATCAAGTTAGGTTCGGCTACTCACTCTGAAAACCAGGATCAACGACTTGTACCCTTGTCGTTTTCGCAATCGGGTACGTCTATAACGTTTCCATTACCCTCGTCACGAAACTCCACTCCACCCGGACACTACCTGCTCTTCCTGGTGGATGAACAGGGTGTTCCTTCCACTGGTGGCATGCTTAAGGTAGGTCAACCCTTGATCGAACTCGATGATCGAGTCGTGAGTACATTAGAAGCAGGAGCGTTGGATACCTATGCGATTAATCTGCAAGCCGGTCAATGGATCACTGAAGTGAGCGCTGACGCTGGCATCAATCTGTATGTTTCTCGTGGGCTGCCACTGTCTGAAGATAATCTTGCCAGTGCTGAATGCGAGGGTGTGCTGCCGGGGCAATCCGCCCAGCGATGCTCAGTCAGTGTATCTGAGTCCGGATTGTGGTTCGTCTCGATCACGGGATCGCAGCGCAGCGATTATGTACTTGACATGAGTTTGGATTCAGCCCCGGAGAGCACTCCGACCCCGGTCGATAACAACCCTCCAGCCGGTGGTTCGTCCGAGACAGGCAGACGGGTAACAACTGGCGGATCAGTATCTGTTCATTGGGTTAGTCTTTTGCTATTCGTTTTAACAGTGCAGATCTTGCGGTCTCGTTCTATGCAAGAGCTCAAAACGGCGTAGTATGAGGTCAATTGTTATACTGCCCCACAGACGATCCGTTAGCTCCAGCGCAAATCCAGTGTGAAAAATTTTCTCAAGACAGCTGCTCATCAGCATAAAGACCCGCAAGTACGGCTTGGTTTTGTCAATGATCTGGAAGCTGACAGCGCTGATGCGCAGGAAATGCTCACCGGATTGGCGCGTTCTGATAATGATCTTCAGGTACGGACAGCCGCAATTGGCAAGCTGAACGAACTGCACCCTTTGAGGGAGTTGCTCGATGCCAATGGTGATGATGCTGACGCAGTTGCTGAAGCTGCAGAAGCACGTTTGCTGCACAGGCTTCATGAAGGAGCTGTAAGCGACATAGCGGTGCGTGGCCTGTTGAGCTCGCACGCTGCTCGATTAGCGGTACCAATAGCCTCTTCCGCGGGTATTGCGGAACAGCGTGAAATTGCTCTGACTGCAATTGAAGAGGAATCCTCTTTGGTTATGGTGGTACAGCAGAGCCGATTTCACGATACTCGATTGGCAGCGGCGATGCGTTTGTCCCAGCATGATGCGCTTCGTACTGCCTTGTCTGCGGTGCGCTCAAAAGACAAGGTCGTAGCCAAACAGCTGCAGCAACGACTTGATGCAGAGGCAGCTGCTGAAGCCGCCTTGATTGCCAAAAGCCATGCCATCAGTACAACGCTGAAAACAGTTCAGAGCCTGAATGAAGGAGTTTGGTCGCCTCAGCATGGAGGTCGATTGCAGGCTGCTAAAGAGCGCTGGGCCAGTTTTGACAGTGCAGATGTAGCTGAGTACCAAAGTGACTTTGACGCAGCCATGAGCGCGGCGCAAAGCAAGTACGATCAATATAGCGCAGCCCAAGCTGCGGCAGACACTTCATCGTCGCAGCAAACAGTAGCTCAAGCAGACGGTGCAGCCTCTAGTGCCAGTATTAATGGCGACCGGGCTGAATCCTCGATAAGCCAAAAAGACGATGCATCATCAGAGAGTGCTGTTGCTCCGGAAACTGCAGATCGAGTCGTAGAAAAGGTAGACGACCCCGCTTTGGTTCCAGTATTGGCAAAGCTTGAGCCCTGTTCGATAACAACATTGCCGAAGGAGCTAGAAGCGCTGCAAGAGCTTATTGCTGCCGATGAACAACTGTCTCAGTCCAGTCATGTCAAGAGTGTGATGGCGTTTGGTCAGTCGATAGCGGTATTGTTTGATCCCCCGTATGAACTGACCAAGGCCCGACCGGGGGCTATACAGCAGCGTATAAAACGCGTCTCCGCTTTGCTGGATATACCGACTTTGCTACCGGGCATCGATCTATCTGATCATCTCTACGTCAAAGAGTTTGCCGAGCATCAACTCCAGCTTCAGGACCGATTGGGCAAGGCCAAGCAAGAATCCAGTGATCGCATCAAGGCCACTCATCGTCAGTTTGCAGCCCTGTCAGGCATTATCAAGGAGGGTAAGTGGGGTCCGGCTAACAGCATGCTGCGGCGTCTGCAAAAAAAGCTCAGTGTTATGGAGGCCAGTGAACGCACCAGCCTTAACGATAAGTTGACCCGCGCCGAGCAGCAGCTTGCTGAGATGGCTGATTGGCAAGACTTTGCAGCAAGACCCAAGCTCGAGGCCTTGTGTGATTCGATGGAGGCATTGCCTGGAAAAGAGTTAGTACCAGAAGCTCTGGCAAAGCAGGTTCGTGAGCTGCAGAGCGAGTGGAAGGCGTTGGGTGTCAGTCGCGCCTCCAATGAACTGTGGTCGAGATTCAAGACGGCGGGTGATACGGCCTATGAACCGTGCAAAGCCTGGTTTGATACTAAACAAAAAGAGCGTCAGGTAAAACTTGATGCCAAGGCGGCGTTGTGTGATTCACTCGAACAGACACATGCCTCCCTGGAGACAGAACCAGACTGGAAATCGATTCAACGCAAGGTCAACAACGCCAAGCGCGATTGGTCCCGCAATCGTGTACCGGATCGTAAACCTGATAAGGCTTTGGAGGCGCGCTTTTCTGCTGCGCTCAAACCCTTTGAGATTGCTCTGGCAGAGCAATATGATGCTAATGCGCAAGCTAAACAGGCCTTGGTTGAAAAAGTTGCAGCGCTGGCAGAGGCCGAAATCACTCAGCACTCCGCCAATCAGGCCAAAAGTCTGCTCAGTGCCTGGAAGTTGATTGGCATCATGCGTCGCAAGGAAGATCAAGGACTATGGGAAGTATTCAACGGTCATTTAGGTACCATATTCAAGCATCAGCACAAAGTTCAACGCGAAAAACAACGTGCAGGTTTAGAACATGTATTTAGGGCGAAAGATATTATCAAACGCCTCAAGCAGCTATCCAAGGCCGACACTCTGGAAGAGGCTGAAGTTCAGGCACTGACCACTGAGTTCCAAGCATTGGCAGAGTTTCCTGAGCGCGACAAGAAATTTTTGCTACGTGATTTTCGTCAGTCAGTGGATTCGTGTTCACGGGTTCAGGAAAATGCGTCACGTCGACGTAGTCAGGCAAACCAAGAAGAGCGTCAGCGCCTACTTGGTCTATGTGAACAACTAGAGTTGGCTGTCGAACAGTCTTCTGCCCTGACAGATACATTGGTCGATGATGTCAAGCATGCCTGGGATGCTAGTGATGCGCGTGTTGCGCCAGATGTCATGTCAGTGTTGCTGTCCAGGCGTGATGCGGCACTGGAGCACATCAGTGCGAAAACCCAGCCTGATTATAAAGTTAACGAAGAATCGCGGCGTGAGTTGCTGATTCGCATGGAAGTTGCTGCAGGGGTAGACACACCGGCAGAGGACAAGTCGCGTCGTATGCAGTATCAATTGATGCATTTGCAGGAAGGCATGACATCAGCAGGCCTGGATGATGCAAAGCAAGTGCTTAAAAAACTAGAACTGGAGTGGCTGTCTCTCGGCCCTGCCAGCAGGGCTGTTAGTGATTCCTTACACTCTCGATTTCTGAAGGCTTACCGCCGCTAGTCAGCGACAACTCCAGTAAGCCTTGTGAATACACCACTGACAATAGATGCGCTTGAACGAGCCATGCGCAATGATGAGCTGGTGCTGTACTACCAACCTAAAGTGTGCCTTTTGCGGGGTAAGGT
This sequence comes from Granulosicoccus sp., assembly GCA_045106475.1. Lineage (GTDB taxonomy): Bacteria > Pseudomonadota > Gammaproteobacteria > Granulosicoccales > Granulosicoccaceae > Granulosicoccus. Next base: position 62,080 of record JBGCEO010000040.1, on the reverse strand, counting down.
GGTGGGTGCTGAGGCACTGGTTCGGTGGTCCCATGGCGTCAGCGATGTAGTATCGCCAGACAAATTTTTACCCTTGGTAGAGAGCAGTGGTCTGTTGCATGATTTGACCTTGAATCTGCTCGATCAAGTGGTCGAGGCAAGCATCGCCTTGAAGGCACATGATCCTAAACTTTCATTGTCTATTAATGTAGCGCCCAATGATCTTGCATCAAGAACCATCAGTAATCGTATTGCCCAATTACTGGAAGCAAAAACCATTTGTGCGGATGATTTACAAATCGAGATAACCGAGAGTGCGGTTATGGGTAACGTGGATCGGGTTTATGATGACTTGATCAGGTTAAAAGACATGGGCATCAAGATCCTGATGGATGATTTTGGTACAGGTTATTCTTCTATTGATCGTTTGAGTCAGTTACCGTTCGATGCACTGAAGCTTGATCAAGGTGTGGTGCGACGCATGAGTACATCACGACAGAATCTTGATGTGGTGCGGGCAGCGATCTCCATGGCGCGAGAGTTGAATATGACCTCGGTTGCCGAAGGTGTAGAGTCAGCAGGCGTCTACAACTTTCTGATTGCGCACGGTTGTGAAGAAGCGCAGGGCTATTATATTGCGCGACCCATGTCCTTGACAGATTTCAAAGCCTTCATTGCAGATGCGCATGATTTTTCAGGCTCGCAGATTGGCCGTGTCCATCAAGCATGCTTAAATCTGATGAGGTTTCGCAAAACACTGCTTGATGCGGCTTTTTGTACGCGCGTTGGTGATGGCATTGCATTGCAGTCGGTGGCAGATCCTGGTCTGCACAAGGATGTGACCTTATCGCGAATCGGTCTTTGGTACTTTGGTGCTGGACAGGCATTGAATGAGCAACCCACCTTTCGGCAGATAGAACAGCCGCTGCGTGAGTTGCATGCGAGCGGTTTACGTTTTTTAAAACTGCTTGAGGATACTGGCCCCACTGTAGAGCTTGACCAGATTTTGGCCGACACAGACCAACAGGTCGACAGTGTGCTCGCTTTGTTTCATCAACTTGAGCGCCTTCTTTTGGTGCAAGCAAGAAGGTAAATTGCACCATGTTGGTTCGTTTTGTTCTGTCGTGATATTCCAATACAGAACTCAACGATTCAATGGTCAATTGTGGTGCTTTTTTGGTCCTGTTTTCGTGCCTTTGTCTGGATGGATTGTTATGATGCCCCACTTTTAAGTGGGATCAAACGACCATGGAGTCTTTACAGGCAGGCAGCGATACACTTTTTGTATTGTTGGGCGCTATCTTGGTGCTCTTCATGCACTCTGGCTTTGCATTTCTAGAAGTTGGTACTGTGCGGGAGAAGAATCAGGTAAATGCCCTGGTTAAGATATTTTCAGATTTCGCAGTCTGCACCATTGCCTACTTTTTCATTGGCTACAAACTGGCCTACGGTATAGATTTCTTTGCACCGGCATCAGAGCTTGCGATAGGCAATGGCTACGAACTGGTCAAATTCTTCTTTCTGCTTACCTTTGCCGCAGCGATACCGGCGATCATTTCTGGTGGCATCGCAGAGCGCGCACGCTTCTATCCGCAGATTGTTGCGTCAATTATCATTGTGGCTTTCATCTACCCTTTTTTCGAGGGCATTGTCTGGAATGGTAACTTGGGATTTCAGGCAAAACTTGAATCAATGACCGGCTACCAATTTCACGATTTTGCAGGTTCGATCGTGGTTCACGCAATGGGTGGATGGATGGCTCTTGGTGCTGTTGTCCTGCTCGGTGCGCGACAGGGTCGCTACAACAAAAACGGAGGAGCAAGTGCTAACTTTGCCCCGAGTAGCATTCCGTTTCTTGCGCTGGGTGCCTGGATCCTGACCGTAGGTTGGTTTGGATTTAATGTGATGTCCGCGCAAAGTGTTGAAGGCATAAGCGGCCTGGTCGCCATGAATTCGTTAATGGCAATGGCCGGTGGCGCTATCGCAGCCTTAATTGCCGGTCGTGCGGATCCGGGATTTCTACACAATGGACCATTAGCGGGTCTGGTAGCGGTCTGTGCGGGTTCCGATGTCATGCACCCCATGGGTTCGCTTGTCGTAGGCTTGGTCGCCGGGGTGTTGTTTGTAGTGGCCTTTACGATGGCGCAGAACAAATGGCGAATCGATGACGTGCTGGGAGTCTGGCCTCTGCATGGTATCTGCGGCGCCTGGGGTGGCATTGCGGCCGGTATCTTCGGTCTGGAGTCGTTAGGTGGTTTGGGTGGCGTCAGCCTGACGAGCCAGCTCATCGGCACAATCGCTGGTATTGTGGTGGCAACTGTTGGTGGATTTGCTGTATACGGTGTATTGAAATTAGTAGTCGGAATTCGCCTTACGGAAGAGGAAGAATTTAATGGCGCTGATTTGAGTATTCACAAGATCTCATCTACCTCTCGCTAAAGCATAGGCAATAGTCATGAAACGTATCACAGCTATTATCAAACCGTTCAAACTCGACACGGTCCGCGAGGAACTGGCAGCAGCAGGTGTTGCTGGCATAACAGTCACCGAGGTCAAAGGCTTTGGCCGACAAAAAGGGCACACCGAATTGTATCGTGGCGCCGAGTACGTTATAGATTTCATCCCGAAGATGAAACTGGAAGTTGTTGTTAGCGAAGACATACTGGATGCCTGTATTGAAGGGATTATTCGTGCTGCCAATACCGGCAAAATCGGCGACGGAAAAATATTTGTCGATTCAGTGGATCGCGTTATCCGTATTCGAACTGGCGAGGAAGGTGAGCAAGCGCTCTAGAGCTTTGTTGGGAGCGTTACGACTCTTTACGCTCCCAAGGAGGATTGGGGGTGAACTTGCCCACCATGAAGTCGGTGAAGACCCGAACCTTATTGCTAAGGTGCCGCCGGTGCGGGTAAACCAGTTGAATGGTTGAGCTGTCGACGGCGTGATCTTGTAACAAAGGCTTGATCAAGCCCGACTCCAAAGACGGCTGCACCACGTAGGTAGCCAATCGAGCGATACCGATGCCTGCTTTGACTGCTTCGTGCAGAGCAGAGGCACTGTTGGTGTGGAAATTACCTTTGACTCGCTGAACCCTGACGCCACTGTCAGTAGAGAATTCCCAGTCATTGAAATGCTGAATAGCTGAGTGAGTCAAGCAGTTGTGATTGAGTAAATCCTCCGGGCTGTTTGGAGTGCCATGTTTTGCAAGGTAATCTGGTGATGCACAGATAACACGTTTATTAACGGCTAATCTACGTGCAACCAGGGACTCATCAGTTAAACCGTCGCTGAGCACGAGAGCTACATCGACACTCTCGCCCACCAGATCTACTTCGCGCTCACTCAATTCCAGTTCAACCCTTAGTTCGGGGTACATGGACATGAATTCTGGCATCAGCTTGATCATTTGCAGCCGCGCAAAGGCCGACACTGTGGTCACTCTAAGAGTGCCGCTAACACGATCGTGCAAGGCCATGACGGCATCTTCAGCCTGTTTGATTTCATCCAGAATGGCGCCGCAGCGATCATTAAAAGCATGGCCTTCTGCAGTCATGCTCAGTTTTCTGGTTGTACGTTGAAAAAGTCGCGCCCCCAGGCGATCTTCAAGCCTTGTGATCAGTTTGCTCACAGCAGAGGGTGTCAAATCGAGCTCTCTTGCTGCTGCAGAAAAACTGCCCATATCGGCAGCCTTTGAGAACACCAGCATTTCAGTATATTTGTCCATAACAACCTGTGCTATTCATTCACAATTACTGGTAGTTTAACAGCGATTGTCTTCTGCCGCTAAAGGAATACCATCTAATCATCCCATAGCATACTAGAACGAGAGAGAAAGACATGAAAGAAGATCGATTTGCCATCAGTAACCAGAAATTGGATTTTTACGTAGCGCAAGCAAAGCAACTGCGCGCTCAGGAAATTTCGCGAATTTTTGGCCAGCTTTTTCGATTGCCACAGCGGTTGGTTCGCGGAGCTACTGACAAAGCAACAGCAGGCCTTGCTAACACTAATGTGAACCAGTCAGCCTAGGCTGACTGGATTGCACACTTTTTGAAACTGTCTCAGTTTATTTTGGGGGAGTTTTTGTAACTTCATAAGGCCGGTACTTGCGCGTCGTGCATTAAATTTCGATATGCTGAGCAACCACTGCAAGGCAGCAGGCATGTGTACCGTTATTTCGAATCTCTAATAGACCCACTGCGAGCTCAACCGGCTGTTCGCCCGCCCGAAGCTACGCTTGCATTTTTTGTTTTTTACCTGAAACCCATCAGGGGCGTATTGCTTTGCACCCTCATTCTGTCCGGCATTGCCGCACTGAGTGAATTGTATGTGTACGTTTATCTAGGCCGAATACTGGACTGGATGAACGAAACTGACCGAACCACTTTCCTGGCCACGCATAGCTGGACTATGGTTTGGATGGCTGTGGTTGTCATACTGATCAGGCCCGCAGCACTGCTTGGCACTCGGGCCATTATCAACCTGGCCCTGGCCCCCGGTCTTGCGAACTCGACTCGCTGGCAGAATCATCGTTACGTCTTGCGGCAAAGCATGACATTTTTTCAAAATGATTTTGCCGGTCGCATAGCCCAAAAGGTTATGCAAACTGGTCATGCCGTCAGGGAAGCGGTCCTCAACATTGTCGATGGCGCCTGGATGCTGTTGATCTATCTGATAGGTATTGTGGCGTTTCTGTTTGAAGCCAATATCAAACTGTTGTGGCCGATTATTGTCTGGTCAATCGCCTATATCGCCGTGATTATTTTCATGGTGCCTCCCGTGCGGCGTAAATCTGCAAACCTCTCAGAAGTCAATTCCGCGCTGATGGGCAGAATCGTGGATAGCTATACCAACATTCAGTCCGTCAAGTTGTTTGCCCACCACACCTTGGAAGAGGACTTTGCTGGTGAGGGTATTCGCAGGCATACGGCTGCTTTTCGGGTACTGATGCGTGCCATTTTGCAGATGACCATAACGCTGACAGTGCTCAATACTCTCTTGATCGCAGGTACGGCAGCCATCTCGATCATGTTGTGGCTGGATGATGCTATTTCGGTGGGCGAGATCGCTGTTGCTAACGGGCTGATTATCAGACTTAACCAGATGTCTGGCTGGGTGCTGCGCACCATTACTTCGCTTTTTGAAAATGTCGGTACTGTGCAAAATGGCATCGATACCATTTCGCAATCGATTTCTGTAACCGATAAAGACGATGCGAACGATTTGACCGTTGCCCGGGGGCATGTCGTTTTCGATGCTGTTGGTTTTGGTTATGGCGCCGAGTCTGTTGAGGGCAGGGTGGTTCAGACCTGCAGTTTTGACATCAAGCCTGGTGAAAAGGTTGGATTGATTGGAAAGTCAGGTGCCGGCAAATCAACTCTGGTCAATCTTTTAATGCGGTTTCATGATCTGGATAAAGGAAGTATCTCCATTGACGGTCAGGATATCGGTGCAGTAACCCAGGATAGCTTGCGAGCGGCAATCGCCGTGGTGACTCAGGATACCTCTTTGTTGCACAGATCGATTCGGGACAATATTCGCTATGGCCGAGCGAGTGCGGATGACGTTGAAATCGTTGCCGCCGCTGAACAAGCCGAAGCGATGGATTTCATACCGACACTGACGGATCCACAGGGCAGAATGGGGCTGGATGCCTACGTCGGCGAGCGCGGCGTGAAGTTGTCCGGTGGGCAAAGACAGCGCATTGCCATCGCTAGAGTGATACTCAAAAACGCCCCCATTCTCATACTGGATGAAGCAACCTCGGCTCTGGATTCAGAGGTTGAGGCCGCCATTCAGCAACAGCTCACACAGCTGATGCAAGGCAAAACCGTGCTTGCAATTGCCCATAGGCTCTCGACAATCGCCGCGTTGGATAAGCTGATCGTGTTGGATGACGGACGAATTGTAGAGACCGGAACCCACGCTGAACTGCTTGATAACGATGGGCTTTACGCCCGTTTGTGGGCGCGTCAATCGGGCGGATTTCTGGGTCAGAGCTGAGCTTATGTGCAAACTCGTTGTGTTTATCAGTGTATTCCAGTAACCCTGATGTGGTATACACAACGTATTAAGGAGGAATTTGCAACAAAAAACTGAACCATGAACACCAAAGTATTGCGCCTGAACAAGGCCGGTACACCGATTGCCTGGCTAAGTTGGCAAGAAACTGCCACGCTGCTTGTAAAAGATCAGGTGATCTGGAGTATCGGAGATCCAATCCACACTGTTAGAGGGGGCTACAGCAAATCCGGAATCCGCTCTGAATTATCTCTGCCTAGCATTATTGCCTGCGATGGCAAGGTGGACACCCATGAATTCACCCCGGCTTTAAGCAATAGCCTGTTGTTTGCAAGAGATCAGCAGCTCTGCCTGTATTGCGGAGTGGAATTCCCACTCAAAGAGCTTTCCCGTGATCATGTCATTCCGACGTCCAGGGGCGGCCAGGATTTGTGGACTAATTGCGTTACTGCCTGTCGTCGCTGCAACAACCGCAAGGGCAGTCTGACACCTGAACAGGCGAATATGCAGTTGCTGGCGGTGCCGTTTGTACCTAACCGCTATGAGTTTTTTTATCTGTCTAATCGTGATGTATTGGCAGACCAGATGGAATTTCTTAAATCGCGGTTCTCGACCAACGGCATTGTCTTCGCTGATTAGCTGAAGCCTATAGTTTCTTCAGCTGCAGATTAAGCAGCACTCGAATGGCATAGTCATCTAGCCTTGCTGCAGACACACTGTTGCCCGCAATCTGTACAACATAGGGACCGGAAACAGCAATAGCTGTTCGATAAGGCTGTTCGCCATTGACAGTTGTACGATATACATGCGTTGCCATCTGGCTTTGTGCCGTGCCTGCGCCTGTTCTCACCCGCAAAGGTTCATCCTGAGCTGTTGCATCATAGGATTGGGTGTTGTTGTGCAAGGTGCGGGCAAACAGGCTAGCTGTATGGGAAGATTCTGCGTGCAGCAGAGTCACTTCCAATGGCGGCTTGTTCACATCGTTCTGATCGTAAAGCTGCATTGCAACCATGCCTTGAATGAGCTTTGTAAAACCATCAACCGCTGCTTGTCGACGACTTGGGTCTGCTCTTAGATTCACGCCCTTGAGTGGAGAAGTCTGTACGCCGATCCATTGATCGCCGACCCAGGGATGATCGATCCCCAGGCTAGCCTTGATCAGGCGCTGGTTACGCTCTTCTCGCATAGTGTCCGGGAAATTCTCCGGGGCGAGAATTTGAATGGGGTCTTGTGGTGGCGAATGAAGCAGTCTTTGAATCAGGCGCTCGCCGTTCGGCCTTTCAGACAATTCACGAATGAATCGTTCCCCCTCAATATAAGAATACTCAAGCACGTTTCGGCTAATGGCTTCGACCGGTTGAGTTTGCAGATTGGTCTGGGAATCTCGACTGAACATGAAGTTATCCAATGCGTCCAGACCTGAACTACAACCCTGCTGCTCACAAATTCGACGGGTTACCCATTGGGCATGGCCCTCAAAGGTGGCAGATTGGGCAAACGAGGCGCGAAAATTCAGCGCTCTGTTTTCATGGATCTGATAGCGTTGATCATCCGCCGCATGCACCAGCTCATGTATCAGCAGAGTGAGTAATGCCGAACGCCGCAAAGCTGCGGAATAGGGAAGGGAATCTTCATAACTACTCAGCATCTGCCTGCTGACCATCACAGCCTTTAACCTGGACGTGAACAGGGCCGCGTAGGTACCTGCTTGAGATTTCATGACTTTATTCAGAAAATGCCTGGCGAATCGCGAGTTGCCAAACTGGTTGCGAATCAGTCGCTGCGTTTCTCTTGCTACCTCAGCGTTAATAGGCTGATCATCCACCAACATCAATTCAATGTGGCTCAGATCAATGTTCAGATCAGCTTCCACTAGTTGGCGGGCTTGCGCGTAAAGCGGGTAGATAAGCTCTTGCCAAGGTGATATGTCGCCAGGGTTTTGCGTCTGGCTGGTATCGCTTCCTGACAGAGTCGGTTTTAGCAGATCAGAGCTGTTGCTCGATGTATTGTTGTCTGATCGTTCAATAAGCTGAATATCAGATATGAGCACTGAGTCACGCCCGGGGGCGGCGGTGTTTTGGCAAGCGCTAAGGGACAGAGTAAAGCAGGCTGTGGCAACGAGCCTGAGTATCGATGGTGCGAGTGCGGCGCGCATAGCATAAAGGCTTGATGGAGAATAGTCGGGCAGCAACATCATGTTGAAGGTGATTGATTTTTTTCCAGTGTACCTTCCCGCCAGCTTACATGTTAAATGGCCATCACAGAATGCCCGCTGGCTGTTCTATCAAAATTAGCGCAAAAAAAAGCGACCCAATGGGGTCGCCGAAGTACTGTGTGTACTTTTTTGCAGCTACTGCTTTTGATAGGCTCGAATATAATCAATCTTGAATCGCGCCGGGAACGCTGTGCTGCTGTTAGGACTACCTGCCCAGCTACCGCCAATCGCGAGATTGACCAGCAGATACATATCTTCCCAGGATACGTTGCCATTCGAGTAGGTATTGGTTGCCCTGCCGTCTACGTACCAGGTGATGCGGCCCGGTTCCCATTTCATACCATACGTATGAAAGCTGCGGGAATAATCCGGGCCACGCGCTTCGAAGCTCGGTGTTGAACGCAGGTTCCAGTTCTCATAGTAGTGATAGGTCTGATAGGCGATGGTGGGCTTGTCACCAATAAGCTCGACTACGTCTATTTCCGGCCGTTTGCCATTCTCGTATTGATGCAGTAGCCAGAATGCCGGCCACAGGCCCTTGCCTTTAGGCAGTTGAGCTCGCATCTCAACATACCCATAGCGCATCTTGAATTTGTTATAGGTGGTCAGGGCCCCGGATAGGTAGTTTTTGTTGTTTGCCTTGCTGCGCAGATTGCCGGGAGTTTTAGTGGCGTTGATGATGAGGTTCTCACCGTCAAACTCAAAGGGTGATCGACCGAAATTGCGATTGTTGATGGTATCTATGTAGTACTGTTGTTCACCGTTTATCGTCCAGTTTGGTCCCCAGCGATAGCGTGAATTCCACTTTGAAGTGTCGATACCATTGCTCTTGAATTCATCGTTGAACACCAGTTTGTAGCCTGAGGGTACTGCGCTGTTGCCTGAGTCATTCTGTATGCTGGCCCCTACTGCCGTGTTGTTTGATGAGCCATTGGGTGTGGCTCTGACTTCTGCGGATTTTATTGAATAGCGATTACCGCTGAAGGCAACTACTTGAAAACGGTATTGCTGACCATTGTTTAATCCACCAGCGGTGTAGTCGGTTCTGCCCTTGATTGTTTTGAAGTAGCTACCGTTGCGATAGAGGTTGTAGCCACTTATAGAGCCTGATGGCTTGTTCCAACTGAGTTTGATTTTCTGGCTTCCTTGCGCTTGAGCTTGAAGACCGGAGGGTGCATTGGGTGTGTCATTGTTTTGAGGCGGTGCTGCAATATTCCCATTGCTTGCTGAGCTACTGGATTGAGTAGTGGTTGCCGCTCGACTGGAGAGAACCGAATAGTTTCTTGCTGCGTCAAAGGCAACGACTGCGTATTCGTAGCGTTTGTTGGATTGCAACCCTTGATCGATGTAGTTGCTTGCATTGTAGATAGTGGCGAAATACTGGGTGTTCCGGTAGATGTTGTACCCGATAACTTTGACGTTATCCCAGGGTTGGTTCCAGGAAACCCGTATAGAATTGCTGGATAAGGCGTTTGCCTGTACGTTATTAACAATAGATGGCCGTGTAGTGTCGGCGTTTACTGAAGCAGTGCTTGTTATGACTACAAACAGCGCTAGTGTTAAAAATCGCATGAATCTCTCTTGTGGCATCAAGTAATGACGTTGAGCACAAGCTTCGTCAGGCGGTAGTACACACCGCAAGACATAGCAAGGGCCGATGGACACTTTTACGACCCTGTAAAAAGTGAGTGAAGACTAGCTGCCTAAGCTGAAACGAAACTTAAAACCTCGATTTGTTGTTAATGACATGGCTGTTAATGCCAGCGAAGGTGCTTTTGCGTATGGCTAAAACCAATGCACTAAACGCGTTATGAGTATAGGAAGGGCATTTCGGCAGGCTCGCTCATCAGCCTTAAAAAACGTTACATCGTGATTACAGACTTGAAAGGCGGAGCGCTATTGGGAGTAACCAATTAATTGCAGGAAGGGATTGATAGACACATAGAGGATAAACAAGCAGAACAGCACGATTCCGAGCATTCTGAATGGTTGTGTTTGAATTCGACTGGTGAGTGTTGGCACATTGCCCGAAGCAAGGTCTGATTCGTGATCTCGACGCACACGTTCGCTATGTTGCTGTTGATAGTCATTGATGATAGATCGTGCCTTGGGTGCATCACTGCTGTCTTGCACCCAAATGCCGGGCATGGCAATTCCCCAGTTTCCTGCACTGGTTTCATACCACTCCAGCTTATGTTCATCCAGAAGATCCCTGACGCTTTGTGCTTCTTCCTCTGGGACGTTGCGCAAGCGAAACACTAGTGTAGACATGGGCTAAGGCTGATAGCTGGCAGGGGCCTAAAGTATAGAGCTATAGCTGACAAGATCAGAGTATTCGACACGCATTCTGTCAATGGCCGCTGAGCGTCCGCGTTTACGAGCTCCATTACAAAAAATTTGCAGTTTACTCATAAAGGTTGCTTTCGCCAGATCAAGTTGCTCCTGAGAGAGCTTCTCTGAACGTATCACGCCTGCCAGAGCCTGAAGCCGATACTGATCCATGGCCGGATAGCGACGGGAGAGCTGATCTTCATGCCCACCGGTTTTTTCCAGCAAGGCCTTATCAACATAGAGAACAGGCTCTCTGGAACAAATTCGCAGCCAGAGATCATAATCCTCACAAGCGGGCAGGGATTCATCAAACAAGCCGATTTCATCGAAGATACTGCGATGAATCACCGATGCTGATGGTGAGATTACACACAGTGGGAGGCAATGCTTGAATATTTCGCCTCCACGCTTTTGGTGTTTTTGCTTGGGATTGACGCGCTTTCCATTACGAATCCAATGCTCATCGCAGTGGCAAAGACGAATCCCTGCATTTTTTTGCAGCGCATTTATTTGAGTAGCGATTTTGTCCGGATACCAACGGTCGTCTGAATCCAGGAGTGCAATCCAATCACCGCTAGCGCGTTCGATCGCTCTGTTTCGAGCATGTGAAACGCCGTGATTGCTTTGCTCGATAAGCACAACATCCGGGTAGTTTTTTTTCAGGTGCTCACTGGTGCCATCTGTAGACCCATCATCGACCACGATGATCTGATGTACGGCCTGCTCTTGAACGAGCACAGATTCTATCGCCAGGCAGACTGAATCAAGACGATTGTGGGTGGGGATGACAACCGACACACTATTGGTGTCAGGGTGGCTACTGGCTGAACCCATATTGCGTTTTGTCTAGGGCAGGGGAGGTTCGATCTTAAGGCGATAGGCAGTTGCCGATTCGGACACAAGAGCTATTTAGCATTGTACCTCATCAGCCAAAATTGCTATCAGATCGCCTGCGGTAACAGTGCCTCCTCGCCGGGTAGCCAGCAGCACAGCGTTGCGAGGAACATTAATGCTGTGCGGTTTGCTGCCTGTGTTCTCCAGATCGATAATGTTTGCCAGCACATCGCCTTGCCACACTTCCTGGCCCAGTTTGCCCTGCGGCTCTAACAAACCGGCTGTTGTCGAATAAACGTAGAACGATTCGTCGCGTACTTCGAGCATGCGGGATGCCCTTAACTCCATTTCATCACTTAGCAACCCCCAGTGTCTGAGAATATTGTTGCATCCAGTCGTTGCGATAGCCAATGTTTCTGCGCTAATGCCGGCGCCGCCGCCTAATTCTGTTTGAACATAATGTCTGCCGCTGGCGTTGACTGCGGCTTGCAGACAGCTGTTGGGGCTACTGGCAGGCAGGCGAAGACTGTTGGGTGCGCCAAATGCAATCATTGCAGCTTCGCTGATCGCTTGATGCTTGGTATCAGTGCCAAACCGAATGGCGGCGGATGGTGCGAAAACCAGATCCCGACCACCTGAACGAAGATCAACAATCAGGTCAGCGGGTTTTATCAGCCGTTCAAATACCTCGTAAGCCAGGCGTTCGCTGATAGAGCCTTCGGGGTTTCCCGGAAAACACCGATCCAGGTCAAGATCATCCAGGGGTGAGATTCTACTGCCGAGCAGCAATCCCGGTAGGTTGATGCTCGGCACGATAATTACACGCCCGGCGATTGAATCCGGGCTCAAGGTTCTAGCCATGCGCTGAAGAGTAAGTGTCCCCTCGAATTCATCGCCGTGAATGCCGGCAATCAGGGTAACTGTGGGACCCTTCTCCAGACCCTCGATCATGCAAACTGGCACCCGGAGCTGCCGCAGCGCCGAGTTATGATGGATCACAGGCAAAACAAGATGCCCATGCTGCTTGCCCGGGAATGAAGGGTTTATCGTCATATGCACATCAGACGCCCCTAAAAGCTTAAGATCAGCGGGGTTGGGCGAGTCCGATAAGTCCAGATCCAGCCCGGTGGCTTGAAAATTGTTGGTCGTTTGGATCATCATCTGCAGTTTATGGCCTGTCGGCGCTGACGATTCGTGGGAAAATCTTGCTGTGTGGCCGTACGATGCAAGAGCCATGCAACCCCTTGACTGGAACTGAATCCCAATAGCTCATGAGCGCACCACAACTAACTATCAGCGGTATTTTATTGCTTACCCTGCTGGCCTTTGTCTGGGGGCGCTGGCGTTATGATCTGGTAGCCATGTTTGCGCTGATGTGCTCCGTCATAGCCGGTCTGGTAGAGCCGAATCAGGCTTTTGAGGGCTTTGGACATCCAGCTGTGATCACAGTGGCAGCGGTGCTTATTGTCAGCAGTGCTTTGCGCAATGCCGGAGTGGTGGACGAAGTTGCCAGTCGAATCAGCCATCTCACGGAAACACCGATTCTTCACATCGCGGCACTGACCTTAGTTGTCACGATCGCATCGGCATTCATGAATAATGTGGGCGCGCTAGCTCTGCTGTTGCCCATTGCCTTGTCAACTGCTCAGGAACGCAAGCGATCCCCGGGTTTGATACTGATGCCGTTGGCTTTTGGCAGCCTGTTGGGAGGCATGATGACCTTGATCGGCACACCACCCAATATCATTGTTGCCAGTATTCGCGCAAAAGAATCAGGTGAACCCTTTGGTATGTTTGATTTTGCGCCGGTAGGATTACCAATAGCGGTTGTTGGATTTGCCTTCATCACGTTGGTCGGGTGGCGCCTTATTCCACGCGCACGACTTGAATTCAAGGACGATGGTGCATCATTGGCAGCCGGTGTTTATCTGACTGAGGCGCAAGTACCCAGTTCGTCTTCATTGGTCGGAAAGACCTTGGGCGATGTCGATGGATTAGACGAAGATGCCGTTGAAGTTATTGGTGTAGCAGGCAAGCGCCGATTTGCGCGGGCCGTTCGTGCTGATTACCAGATAGCGGAAGAAGATATTCTGATACTCAGAGCGAATTCGGATGATTTGAAATCGTTTCTTGATCGACACGGCCTTGAACTTAGGTCTACAGCTACACCGAGCTTTGTTCAGCCGTCACCGGAAAATGAAATCATGGCAGAGGGTATTGTACGCAATGATTCTCCGCTGATAGGTCGGGGCGTAGAGTATATTCGACGCCAGACCGGTCGTACGCTGGCCTTGGTCGGGCTGGCGCGGCAAGGGCGTGCAGTTACGCAGCGGTTGCGGCAACAGGTTTTTCGGGCAGGTGATGTTCTACTGCTGCATGGTGATAGTGGTTCGGTTGATCAGCAATTTGGCGCGCTGGGTCTTTGGCCTTTAATGCGCCGTCAGATCAATTTGAATCGAACACGTAAGATTGCACTCGCCAGTGGCATATTCATGCTTGCCATTGGTTTAGGCATTGCCGGTGTGGTTACCTTGCCTGTTGCGTTTGTTTTGGCAGTGGGTGCCTATGTGCTTACGGGCATTCTGTCTACGCGCGAAATCTATGATGACATAGATTGGCCGGTTATCGTGTTGCTGGCTGCGATGATCCCTGTCGGTAATGCGCTGACCACCAGCGGTACTACACAGCTGGTTGCAGATAGTCTGATAACCGCAACCGAAGGATTGTCTACACCTCTAATACTGGCAATGTTATTAGTAGTAACGATGTTGCTCTCAGATGTTATCAACAATGCAGCTACGGCCTTGGTAATGGCACCGCTGGGTATTGCAATGGCCAATGCATTGGGAGTGAGTTCTGATCCCTTCCTGATGGCAGTTGCAGTTGGAGCATCCTGTGCTTTCCTGACGCCTATCGGTCATCAGTGCAACACGCTGGTTATGGGTCCGGGAGGCTACAAGTTCAGTGACTACTGGCGCATGGGTTTACCGTTGGAAATCCTTATAACAGCGATAAGCGTGCCCACAATCCTATGGGCCTGGCCGCTATCGGGTTAACGTAAGGCAGCTGCGCCAGTAGCCATGCTTTTTTATTGCGCCACTCGGCGTCGATTGATATCAGGGGCTCGAAAAGCCTCGTTTTCACGTCCTTTAACAATGCTTTTCAAGTAGATTTCAACACGACGATTTCTGGTGCGGCCAGAACTTGTGTTGTTGTCTGCTATCGGAGTGGATTCGCCTCGGCCAGAGAATCGCTGGCGCGATAGTTTTACGCCTGAGCGTGTTAGATACCGGCTCACGGATGTAGCCCGTCTTTCGGAAAGTTGCTGATTATAGCTAACCGAACCGGTGCTATCGGTATGGCCGATTATATGAACGGCTGTTTGGTTGTATTCGCCGATGATGTCTGCCATGGTGTCTAGACTTGCGCGAATAGAAGGCTGAATGCTGTCACTGTTAACGGTAAAAGTGGATTCACTGCGAACATCTAGTTTGATGGTTTCATTGTCTATGCGTGTCAATCTTACCAAGGCATCACGTTGTTCTTTAGCCAGGCGCTGTTCCAGTTCACGCTGCTGCTTATCCATGTAGTTGCCTATCGCTGCGCCGGTAAGCACACCCACTACAGCGCCAACGTACTTTCCATTTTTGCTACTGGATTGATTTCCTGCGACTGCACCTGCGATGGCACCTATAGCGGCCCCTGTTTTTGCTCTTCGGTTAGGGTCGTCAGTGGCGCAACTGCTAATTAAAAGCATCGCCGTAACAGCTGCAACAGTAGTTGCCTGAATAGAATTCATAGCCCGATGTCTCTCTTGTTATTTTTATTATTGGACGAACAGTGCTGAGTTGATCAGCACCGCCTGCGACTGTCTGTGCAGACGCTAGGGATCTATATGAGTGGTTGTCGGCGCAAAAAAATAATAATAGAGTTAAACCGCCGAAAGTGAGTGCTTTGTATTAAAAATATAGATAGCTGATACTAATTCATGAACGCGTTATCATTCACTATGTGAGCCTGGTACGGTGCTGATCCACCTGCTAGTCCTAAATTTATGCAAGCCCGGCCTGGGCAGTCATTTAACCAGCTAACGAGACACTTTATGGATCAAATAGAATGGGCGGACTTTGAGCGTGTGCAGCTATGTGCAGGTACGATAGTTGCGGTGGACGAGTTTCCCGAAGCGCGTCGCCCGGCATGGAAGCTAACAATCGATTTTGGAGATGAGATAGGTCAGCGTCGCTCCAGTGCGCAAATAACCGATCTTTATACAAAAGACGATTTGCTGAATCGGCAGATAATGGCTGTAGTTAATTTTCCCAAGAAGCAAATCGGACCGTTCATGTCTGAATGCTTAGTCACAGGAATGGCCAGAGAGGACGGCGCTATCGTGTTGGTGACGCCTATGGAAAGCGTGCCGAATGGAACCCGATTGAGTTGAAGATTGCATTAAACAATTTGTCCAACACAGGCAGGTGCCATTAACTTGTTAGAGAGATCTATCTCCAATTTAAACGCCTTTGAGAATTTAAGTTTCCCAATGAACTACTTTAGAGCTTACATAGACTATGCGCAAACGCGACTCAGAATGCATGAACTGCTGACCGATTTTTGGTTGCGTCGACGCAAGACTGTGCTTTTTGTAACCCATGACGTTGACGAGGCAAGGCTTGTTGCTATCGAAGACCATCGGTATGGTTTAGTTCTGATCGGTGGATGTTAGCGACGTTGATTCGCAGATATACCGATGGGCAGTGCGAGGTGTCAGTTGATTATCTGATTTGACCATAAGCACTTGGTTTCCATGGCAGTACATCTCTGAGCTGTTGGATAATTGTGTGCGTATAGCTAAGGCTCCGCTATCGGATATGGAATCAATCAAAGCAGAACTGACCGGTGAATCACTGTCCAGGTGTGTTGCCAGGTTTTCTATGGTGGCAAATACCTCCCAGGAACTTGATTCATCGATAATTATTTGTGTCAGGTCACCCGTTGATAAAAAATACTGCAGTGCCAGGGTTCCTGCTTGGTTATCCAGTGGCGTACTAGCCACCGCTTTTACAGCCTTGACCGTAAAAGCCGGTGTCGACTCTTTACCTTGTTCGATGAGAGCTTTCAATTGACTGTCAAGAATGGCTCGCTGAGAGGCTGAAAGCTTGTCAACACCGTCGCGATCCGGCCACTTTGTACAGGCGAAGTCCCAGTTTTTTTCGTATTTATCGCGTAATTCGTAAGCGCGTGCCGAACAGAAGAGGGAGTCGTTTTGAGCATGCCACATAACCTTGCTCTCACCGGTATATTCGTAATTGACACTCACCTCGCAGAGGTGGTTTTCGCCGGGGAT
Source organism: Granulosicoccus sp. (assembly GCA_045106475.1). Lineage (GTDB taxonomy): Bacteria > Pseudomonadota > Gammaproteobacteria > Granulosicoccales > Granulosicoccaceae > Granulosicoccus. The sequence goes on along the minus strand of JBGCEO010000040.1, from coordinate 45,355 downwards.
TTCAACGCGAATATAACGCACATCTCCGGGAACCTGGCATTGAAACTCTAGTGCATTTGCTGCTGGAATAGACAATAGCGTTGCGGCGATAGCCCCCAGTAATGTAGAAAGAGTAATCCTAAAAATGGATGTTGGGGCCGTATGTTTAGTCTGGTCTGTCATTGTTCGGTTTATACAAGTGGTTGGAGCGCGCTCTACAAATTTAGGTTTAATATCGATTGGTCAGTAGTAAGACGAAAAAACTAAGGTATTAACACGATTTTCGGTGCTGAAGTCTTTGCTTCATGTATGTCGTTAAACGCTTGCGCTCCCTCGCTCAAGGGTCTTGTTTCAACCCAGTCTAGAGTCCCGATCGCGCCATCTTCCAGTAAATCGAGAGCGGCTTGCAGATCAGTCTGGTTATAGGTGTAGTTTCCAATGAAGGTGATTTCCTGCAACGTTAGCCTGCGGGTATCTAAGCCCTCTTTATTATCTTGCAGGCCGATGTGAGAGATCACCCCGCCTGTTCTAACCATTTCACTTGCAGAGCGTCGGGTGGCTCCGCTGCCAACAGCATCAATAACGAGTTCGAACTGATTGGCTTCAGGCAGTTTGTTGCCTAGCGGGTCATAGACATCAGCACTGCACATTGATTTCAGGCTTTCACGTCTGAAAGAACTGGTCTCGGCGATCGATATTTGTCGCGCGCCCTTTTGTTCAAGAAGCAGCGCGGCAAGTGCACCAATCGCACCACCACCAATAACCAGTGTGCGGCATTCAGAAATAGGTCTGCCTAGTACACGTTCGGCCAGGTGTATGGCATGAAGCGATACTGCTGTGGGTTCCATCAGGCTTGCGTGGATGGCATCCAGCTTATCGGGAATGCTAAACAGATTAGCCGTTGGTGCCGCAATGTGTTCCGCATAGCCGCCGGCGCGGCCCAAACCCAGTAGATCTCTGCTGGCACAAAGATTGGGCAATCCAGCTCTGCAGTCGCGGCAATTGCCGCAGCTGATTAGCGGATTAATCGCCACCCGGTCTCCATCGCGTGGCCCACCTTCTATGCGTCCGGCCAATTCATGGCCCAGAATCATTGGGGGGATACGCCGTGCGTCATGGCCATGCCAGGCATGCATATCCGATCCACAAATCCCTGAGGCTTCGATTCGGACGAGCGTCTCGCTCGCCTGCAACTCAGGCATGGGTGCGTCGCGAAAATCCAGGCTTTGAGTGCCGGTATAGACTAATGCTTTCACTGGAGTGTTAGGTATTCAAAGAAACCTGTAGAGAGTACCTTCTTGCTCTGACCTATGAAAGGAGTTGCCTGTAACTTTTTGTCATAGATGGGTAATACCGGGTCTGCAATAGCGCTAGAGCATTAATTGCTCTAGCGACAAAGACTAGTCACCCGCGCTGCTACTTATGGTCTTGGCTCGTACGCGGACTTAGTGCGTTGTATGGCCTCTGCTGCGTGAACTACTAGCTCATCAACGCTAGCAGACCTGTCCGTTCATCAAACACACCTCGATAGAGCATATCTGCTGATACGTAAACCAATACCGCCAGGCCTGCCCATGAAATCCAGGGGTATTTTGCCAACAATCTCATAATCATCGTTGCAGCGAAAGCCATCATGACGATTGCCAGGCCTAGCCCAAACACTAATTGCCGAGTGTCCCCATCAGCAATTGCAGCAACAGCCAGAACGTTGTCCAGAGACATGGAGACGTCTGCAATGGTTATTGATATAAGTGCAGAGCTTAGTGTTCTGCGCGGAGCACCGGTGTAGCCTTCGGTCTCGTCTTCGGCCATCTCCATGGCGTGTTCGGCTTTTTCATCCACATTTTCACGGATCTCCTGGAACAGACGCCAGCAAACCCAGAACAACAGCACACCACCGATAAAATAGATACCGGGGATACCTAACAGCTTGGTCGCGACAACAGCAAACACTATTCTTAGTACTGCGGCGATAACCATGCCGTAGAGAATGGCTTTTTTACGAAGCTCTGGGGCCAGTCCAGCCGCCGCCATTCCTATAATCAGTGCATTGTCGCCTGAGAGAACCAGATCCGCGATGATGATCTGGCTAAAGCCCATTATCTGATCAAGCACGAGCTGCCCCCGCCTGCAGAAGTTTGCAGCCAAAGAGTCTAAACGGACTGCCTGGCATCAACGGAGTCAACAAGCTCACCATCAGCGAGGGTGATGTGCAATTTTTCCTGCCAGTCATAAACATTGAGTTTGTCTTGAAAGCGATCATAGCTAACCTCCCATGACACTCGGCAACCACAACACGAGCTGCGGGAATATGAAAATCAGAATCAAACCCACAAGCTGAACCAACATGAACTGCATCATGCCCAGGTAGATGTCTTTCAAATCCCAGTTAGGCACCACGCCCTTCAAGAAGTAGGCAGATAGTGCGACCGGGGGTGAAAGCCAAGCCGTTTGTAAATTAACCGCTACCAGGATTCCGAACCAGACCATAAGGTCATAGCGCTCCAGACCATGAACTGAGAGCGCTTCGACTGTCGGCAATAGAATAGGTACAACGATGAGAACGATCGGCACCCATTCCAAAGGCCAGCCCAAGAGAAAGATCAGCGCCATAACCAGCAGCAAGATCAGGTACGGAGACATATCGAGGCCCAGAAGCAGCTCGGTCATCATCTTAGGTGTTCCAAGCGCACTGAATTCAGCACCAAAGAAGTTGGATGCTGCTACCAGGAACATGATCAGCACTGTGATTTCCAGGGCTTTAACCAAGCTGTCGAAAAAGCTGGGCAAGTTGAACTTTCTATAGCCGATTGATAGCAAAATCGAACCGAATGCCCCCATCGCAGCAGCTTCGGCCGGGGTTGCAAAGCCAAGAAGTATTGAACCCAATGCGAAGGAAATCAGGATCGTGGGAGGCATAAGGCCTGCGAAGAATTCGTTCCAGAGATCTGAGAAGTAAAAGTCTCCGCCTTTTTCTTTGTCATAAATCGGTCGGCCCAGAAATGCCAGGAGCACAGTGAATGCAGCAAAGACGATTGACCAGATCGGCAAACCGTTGCCCATGTTTGCCACAATCATGTAGAGGTGGAAGAGGACTGCGATTGGAACAGCTATCCGCAGAATGCTCGGCTTTCGATACGCAGCGTAGGCCAGAGCCATGGTCGCGAGTAAGACTACTAGTCCACCAAACGGCAGCAGCCCGCCAAATGCACCGCCTACGCCAAGGCCAAAGACGCGGCAAACAGTCAGTACGCCCAGGCAGATCAAGGCTACTTCGGCACCGTAAAACCTGGATGTATCTGGTTGGTCTTCTTCGGCGAGGATAGGGCCTAAACTTGGGTTAAGCCAACACCGACCTAAGGTATAGATCAAATAGAGTGAGGCCAGAAGTGCGCCGGGTATGAATGCACCGCGAAACAGATCAAGGGTGGAGACTTCCAACACGGGGCCCATAACAATCAACATGATGGACGGTGGGATCAGGATGCCCAAAGTACCACCTGCCGTGATTGTTCCAGCCGCCAGCTGCACGTTGTATCCGGATCGGCTCATAGTCGCACCCGCCATGATGCCAAGTAGAGTCACGGATGCACCAACGATCCCGGTTGCGGCTGCAAAGATTGTAGAGACAATCAGAACTGCAATAAAGAGAGCTCCGCGCACCCGGGCCATTATCATTTGAATCGATGCAAACAGACGTTCCATCAATCCAGCGGCTTCCATAACGATACCCATCAAGACGAACAAAGGCACTGCCATAAGCTGATCATTCAACATGGTCGAATTGGTATTCAGCGTCATCAGTAGTGTGGTGAGTTTGAAGTTCGACCCCCAGATACCGAACACAAAAGCCAGAAAAATAAGCGTGAACGCGATAGGGAAACCTATGAAAATTACAAAGAGCATCGCCCCGAGCATGATTAACCCGATGGTGGGTTTGTCAAGATTTGGTCGCGCACTCATTATTTCGGTGAACCAGGCACCAGCAGGCACCAGGTCGGGTACAAAGACTGCCAGGACCAGCCAGACCAGTAAGATCAAGTAGATCGGTAGAGCCCGCACAAACCAGCGTTCGCGTTCTTTGCCCATTTTATGGAAGGCACGGAAAATCTCTGGTATGCCTTGGATCGTTAATAAGAAGGCACCGACCGGCATGGCTAAGCGCGCAGGCCAAAGCAATGGCCCCCAGGCGCTGTCGATTTGCATGGTTTCGCCGGTTGAGTAAGCTAGCCACCAGAATTTTGCCGACACGATCGTAAAGAAGATCATCGACGGGATGAATAGTAGAAGGTACAGACTGGCGTCGACCGTTGCCTGTGTCTTGTCAGACCAGAACCGATAAAGGAAGTCTGCGCGGATATGTACTCCCCGCATCAGTCCATAACCAGCGGCCGCCATAAAGAGCACACCTGCGATCATGCGGCTGGTGTCATAGACCCAAAGGGTGGGCCCAAGGTTTAGGGTTCGTGCCAGGTCTTCAAACCCAGCGTTTTGCAGGATCGAGAAGGAATTGCGCGAGATTACCTCGAACACAACTACCGCGATCAACGGCACAAGAAGAAGCGCGATGATCTGCCCCGCGCGATAGTTCACAACGTCGATGACGGCCGTTATCGGGCGCTGCCAGGCCGTCATATCATCGGGCGTTTCACCGGGGGCTTCTGCACGTCGCTCTGCGATAAGCTCGTCCGCGATTTCCAGATCGTCCGGATTCGGTTCGTCGGCCATGTGGTGTTTCCTCTAGTAGGCGGGGTGGAAATCCGCGCTCTCTTTTTCGAAACGTCAGAAGATGGCGCTTGGAAAACAAGAACGCACGGGGTCGCTTGGGAGCCCGTCCTGAGCTTTGATTACTTCTAATGTGGTGAGAAGGGCACGAGCTCCAAAAGAGCCCGTGCCAAACTGAACTTACTTCAGTGTGTCTGCGTGTGCTTTACCCAGACCTGCATTTGATGCCTGTGCACCTGCCCAGAATGGAACTGCGATGTCGGCGAAGTCTTTTTGTGATTGCCATACTTCTGCGAAGAATTCGTTCTCATCCGCAGCTGCCTGCAATGCATTTTTTGCCGCTGCCATGTATTCGGTGAAGTAGTCTGCTGGAGTATCTTCCAGAATAACGCCATGGTTGTCAGTGAGATCTTTCAGCGCCTTACCGTTTTCATAGATTCGGTAGGACATTGACTTTGACAAGGATGCATTTGCCGCAACTTCCAGAGCCTTCTTTTCCAGATCGCTCAGATCGTTGTAGATATCGAGGTTCATGTACATGTCGGCGTTTACGACAACCTGATGCAATCCCTGGAGATAGTAGTGCTTTAGAACTTTCTGGAATCCGAACACAGAGTCAGGTTTCGGGCAGCACCATTCTGCTGCGTCAATGGTGCCTTTTTCCAGCGCTGGCAAGATGTCTCCACCGCCCATTGCAACCGCAGGAACGCCAATGTCAGCGTAAGCGGCACCAACCATACCTGGAGGCGCACGGAAGCGCATCTTGCGGAAATCATCCATAGACTCGATAGGCTTTGGAAACCAGCCCAATGCTTCTGGGCCGACAGGTTGCAACATGAAACCTTTGACGTTCACGCCCATTTCGCCCCAAAGACGGTCATAGAGCTCTTTGCCGCCGCCATACTGGAACCAGCTGAGAAACGCGATGTTGTCCATGCCGACACCTGCGCCTGCAACAGGAGCACCGAAGAGGTTTGCCGCAACATGTTTGCCGCCCCAGTAGTGTGTCCAAGCGAAACCAGCTTCGACAAGGCCTGCATCAACTGCGTCCATGATATCCCGAGGGCCGACAACAGCACCTGCAGGTAAGACTTCGATGGTCAGAGAGCCGCTTGTAAGAGCGGAAACGTCTTTAGCGAATTCCTCTAACATGAACACTTCGTCTGCCGTATTTGGCAGCACTGATTGCACACGAATAGTGGTTTCGGCGTAAGCAGTACCAACTGCCATTGCCGTGCTCAGAGCTACTGCACTGAGAAGATGTTTAACTTTCATAGTTCCTCCAGGGAATTTTATCTAGCGAAAGAGGCAGAGGGTGTGCTCGGAATCCGGGCATTAACTTTTGCCTCTATTGGGTATTGGATTGCGCCGTTGGTCGACGCTCTTATAGCTTAAAGGTTAAAGAGTTAAGGTTTATGCTTTGTTTAACCCTCCAGCAAATACCTGTCGAAATTGACTGGTAAAAAGACAAAAGGACTGTCCAGCTGTGCCACCGATCATCTTCAGCAGTGCGCTGCGCATGCAGTTTCCTCCAAATGGATGTCATGGGTGGCGCATTTGACAGCAACTACCCGATAACCACAACCTCCAACATGCGTGGACAACTTGTACCAGCAGTTAGTGGAAGTGCATACCAGGGCAAAGAAAGCCCAGTAATGAGACGTAGAATCTCATTTACGATACCTTCTGTCAAACTTCAAAGGAGGTGTAAAGGCTGCTATTTCGATGCTATAGGTTGGAATATTGACATTGATTCGAGCTTAATATCCATAGCGGAATCAATCAGCCAAAAGTAGCGCTATTAGCGCTAGCCATGTACCTAATTTAATAGCCCTGCTTGTTCGATCAGCAGCTAACAACGCAAAGGGCTAACTGAGAAAACCAATATCGCGAGTGCTGAAGTTGTTGATGTTGGGTAGAACGTTTGCAAGTTCTTGTTCTTCAAGACCAATCCAGTTCAGCAGGCTGGCAGCATATTGAGTAGCTGATGTTGTTGGAAGAATCCGGCCCCGGTGTACAGAATCCGGTCCGTTAACATCCAGACTAGGCAAGGTTCCATAAACCTCTCCACCGTTCACTGCTCCGCCCATGGCCATAAGATGGTTCCCCCATCCGTGATCCGTACCATCGCCATTGGACAGGAGTGAGCGACCGAAGTCAGACGCAGTAAAGGTTGTTACGTTATTGCTTTTGCCCATATCGTCAAGCTTGCCTTGGAAAAAGCTCAAAGCTTCAGACAGGACACTGAAGAGTTCGGGCAGCTCTTGGTTTTGGTTATCATGTACGTCGAAGCCACCCATACTGACATAGAAGATTTGTCGTTGAAGTCCCAGAGTCTCCTGAGCGGCAATCAGCTGGGCAACCATGTTGAGCTTTTCAGCCAGACTGTTTTCCGACGGTTGATCAGTAAAGAGGCCGGCATTGCTCTCAAGTACCTCACCGAGTTCTGAAGTCACTGATATCGCGCGTTTTTGCAAATCAGCATAGGCTCTGGCAAATACATGTCGGCGCTGGTGATTCAGTACGTTTTCAAATGCGGTGCGTCTGGGTTGCTGCCAGTCATTAGTCGCATCCATGCCCTGATATTGCAGTACACCCGATTCTGTCATTGTGAAAGGTCTTTGACCAATACCTGATTGCCAGTAGTTAGACCCTGCCAGTGAAATGGAGGTGAGGTAGTCTCTCTCTTGAAAACTACCTAAGTAGTCTGCTGCCTTGGCTCCCCAGCCTTCTTCTGCTCGACCTCGACCTTGTAGTTGCTGCCACTGTATAGCTTGATCACTATGGGAGAAGAGCTGCGAAGGTATTGCTACCGCATTGTTCTCGTACTGTTCCTGTGTTGTGGGTTCGATAAGCGTGCCGACGTTGGCAATCATCGCTAAGCGACCTTCATCGTAGAGTGGTTGCAATGAGCTTGCACTCGGATGAAGGCCAACAGGCGCAGACCCTCCCGCCAGGTTTAGTAGATTATTACGGGGCAATACGAGTGAGCCCCTGGAGTGTGCAAACTCGTCGTACTCGTAAGAACCGGTTGGTGTAAAAAGACTAAAGCCATCGCAGCCACCCTCCAGATACACACAAACCAGTGCTCGATAATCGCCCGTGGTTGCGGTGGGTATGTCCGCTGCCTGTGCCAATGTGAGCAAGGGGTTGCAACCCAGAGCCAAACCAGCGCCTGCAATCGTTTGTGTTCCACGGTGTAAAAATCGACGGCGTGTGAATGTATTCATCTTGCGTGTTCTTTATTGTTTTTATTATTGACTGTAACTAAGGCAGCTGCTTACAGTGGCTCTAAACGCTGAGTATCGTGTGAGTAAAAACCATCTGCGCTCTTTTGATGAGATACATGTAGGTATATACCCATGTTCCAATTAGCGCTGGATCGCTGCATCAGGAGAGGTGACTATAAGGAATATGGCCTCTACCACGCGTTGTGATGCAGCGTTTGCATAACTGCGAGCGCTCATCAGTTCTTTTAGTTCGGTTCTCATCTCAGCAGACATTTGGCCGCCAAGTAGTAGCAAATCGAGATGATCGAGCAGTGCATCTTCATCTGGTTCGAGATCCATTTCCCGCGTGATATTGATTGCAATGCGATTAGCATCGTTTTCATTTTTGAAATTGTGCGACCAGAGAGTGCTTGCCAGCAGGCGACTGGTGATAGTGATAACCGACGTTTCATCCAATATCTCAAACTCCGGGGAGTCCAGCCCCAAATTGCTGATTTCTCCTGGTTGGCTGAAATCAGGTCGAAAAAAATTGAATACTGACGGTGAGTTCAAAGGCGCTTGTCCCAGTTCGTGTTTTGCCCAGCCGTAGTTAAAGTTGTAGTGGATGGTGTCGGGTTCAAAGGCGCGCCAGAGTTGGCTCAAGCGGATAAGTGGCTCTTTTAACTTACCGAAAGTGTCTGGATTGTCCTCATGCCCAAAACGCGCCTCGTTGTGCATAAGAATCGCTTTGACAACGCTAGCTAGATTGCCTCGCTCACCTGAAATGTTCTGATTGAAAACTGCGGCAACATCGCGCACATACTGTGTGGAAGGATTGCTCGTTACCAGGCGCTGTATTAGCTGCTTTGATAGGAAGGGCCCGACGTTTGGATGATTGAAGACATTATTGAGTGCCAGGTTCAGATCCTCTTCGGCAGTTAGGCCGGCGGGTATTTCTGCACGGCGCAGTAACGTTTTTGCATCCGTATCGTGATACTCCTGCCACGCCTTAAGTGGTGTTATGTAGTCTTTGTTTTTAGGCCACTTGAAGTCTTCTGCGTTTGCAAAATGCCATCCGGTGAAGACTCTTGCGAAATTCTCAATCACCGTTTGATCGTAAGCGGCTTTAGGTACACCATCCTTGTCCAGGATGGGCGTACCGTCTTCATTCAGCATCACCTGTCCTATGCTGAATAGTTGTAATAGCTCTCTTGCATAGTTTTCATCTGGCTGTATGTTTTTATCTGGATCAGGTTTGCGATTACCTTTCATACTAAGGTATTCACCCATGACAGGATTCAATGTGATGTCAGTCAGTAAATCCCGATAGTTGCCAAATGAATGTCGCAGCAAAATGTCGTAATAATTGGCCAGCCCAAATTGTTCCTGGCCCAGTCCATCGTGAGCGGACACAACAAAGATTTCGCTCAGTGCGAAGGCTACGCGCTGTCTAAGCTGATCGTCTGCCTTGATCGCTTGCCGCCACCAGACGTTAACGTATTCGTTCCAGCGACTAGAGTTGGCTTTATAGAGCCCGTCTGTCATAAAGGTTGCAGGCATCTGCATTTGCGCGTTTATCCAGGCTTCAGGACCTGCTTGCGCTTGAGTAATGTCATCAAGTTGTGGGCCGAACGTGGTTTGTTCTACCAGGCGGTAAGCCTCTGCCGAGTTAAGCGGGCCATCGGGAGCTGCATTATTGACTTCGCTAGCTGGAAGTGCGGGTGCAAAAGCCGGTTCTTGATTAAATAGCGGACTGTTGCCTCCACCATCACCACAAGCCGTGAGAAGGCATATCGCACCAACACAAAGCGGAATTTTTATTATGGTTTTTGTCATGCCCGCGATCTACATCGTGTACGAGGGCTATAACGGCAGATATCAACAATTCACTGATCGTCAATTAGTATGCTGTGATCTGGTTTGCGCTGTGAGTCGCAGTGTGTGACTCAGGCGACGTGCAGATGTTCGATTTGCTCAAGCATTGGTGATACCTCGGTGTAGTTGATGCCTACCGATGAGGCCTGACTCTCTGAAAACTGGAATACAAGGCTCGGAAAGCCATGCACGCCCAATTGACGGGCAAAATTGATGTCGCGGTTTAGCGAGTCTTGCAGAGTCCTGTTAACTAAGTCGCTTGAAAAGTGTTGTACGTCACAACCAATGGCATCTGCCAATGAGATTAGTACTTCCGTATCCGATGGATTTTTTGCTTCTAGATAGTAGGCCCGCTGAATCGCATTAATCATCGGAACTTCAAAGTCGGTGCTTTGCTTTTTTGCCGCTAATACTGCACGACAAGCGGGGAAAGTGGAGCGTCTCGCTTGATTCTTTGTCCAGAAATCGAAATTGAACTCGGTTCCTGGTACCACTTCTGAAATCTGCTGCCAGGTTTGCTGTAAACGTTGCTGCATTCCGATCGCCATGGGCTCATCGCTGTCAGGCGCGAGACCACCCAGCACCCTGTTAACTGCGATAGAAGACGGAAGCTGAGTCAGCAGGGAATCAAAAACGGGTTTGAAGCCCCAGCACCAGCTGCACATCGGATCATGAACATAATGAAGAATACTGCTCACGAGACCATTTGGATTAGCTTCACCTAATTTTTACTACGAGAGGTGAGCGGGCGTTTGGCGAAGGCTAATGCTTCTTCATCCAGGGCAACGGTGGATTCTTCGTATTCGTCTTCAATGATGCCGCTTAGATCAGCCGTGTCTTCAAATTCATCAAGATCGTCAGATCGTTCCAGTGCTGCCTTCTTGCCAGTTTTTTCCGACAGTTCTGTTGCTGACATCTGGATCGTGGCATCAAAGGAATCAGCAGACATTTCCGAGTTGCTTATCGCCACTGTATCGGCATGGTTCAATTCTGAGTCGGTAAACCTTTGAGATTGATCGTTTGTAACACTTGCTATCAGTGGGGCGATGTGGGTAGATCCTGTGGCTTTTCGTCTCTTAGATGCATCATGCATGCGATTTCCCAGTTCTACTATTTCACGATCCTTTTGCTGGATTATGCGTTGGAGTCGCTCTTGAGTTTCTGCATGTTGACGATTTAACTCAATTGCTTCTGCGCGTGAGCGCTGAATGCTGGTGTCGTTCTTTTTTAGTGAATCGCTCAACGCTCGATTAGTCGATTGCAGCGTCTTGGCTTCGCTGGCGATGGTTTGTAATTGTTCCTCCAGATTTTCCGTATCAGCATGGTTGCTTTCTTCAAGTGCAGCATACCGCTTTTCCCAGCTATCGATCGTGGTGGCCAACTGACGTTTAGAACTGGATCGCTTGATCATCCAGCCAACAAACAAACCTAGTAGCCCTGCCGCTGCCAGCGCTGCCATTATTTCTGAGTACAGTGACAGCAAAGCCAGAAGCTCAGACCAGTATGGCTGTGCCTGATTTAGTAACTCTTGTATCTGATTCATTAGAATTTAAAGTCAATTCTGCGGTTAATGGCGCGACCTTCTGCAGTGCGATTGTTAGCGATGGGTAGTTCCTCGCCAAAGCCGAATGCTCGAAGGTTGAATAAGGACACGCCTCGGTCAATTAGGTAGTCGCGAACAGTAGTGGCTCTAAGCAGGCTCAGTTCTAAATTGATGGCTCGTGTTCCGGTTGCATCGGTATGACCCTCAATTGAAACTTTTGTATCGGGAAACTGCATTAGCACTTCTGCAATCTTGTCTAGAGTTTCAACACTTTCAGCGGTGAATACATTGCTGCTGGTTTTAAACAGTATTCGAAGTGAGGGTAGTTTTGCCAATGCCTTGCGTAATTCATTACCGTTTTTCTGATCTTCTGCAGTGCTTGTTGCGGCCCCGAGCCTTTTTGCATCAGCGGTACTGCGAGCAATGTCGGCGGCCTTGATTTTTGCAGCCATTTTTTCTTCTTCAGCGGCCTTAGCTTCAGCAGCAAGTCGTTTTTCTTCGGCGGCTTTGGCTTCTGCCGCAAGTCGTTTTTCTTCAGCTGCTTTTGCTTCAGCAGCAAGTCGTTTTTCTTCAGCTGCTTTTGCTTCAGCGGCAAGTCGTTTTTCTTCAGCTGCTTTCGCTTCAGCAGCAAGTCGTTTTTCTTCAGCTGCTTTCGCTTCAGCAGCAAGTCGTTTTTCTTCGGCGGCTTTGGCTTCAGCGGCGAGTCGTTTTTCTTCAGCTGCCTTAGCTTCAGCAGCAAGTCGTTTTTCTTCGGCGGCTTTGGCTTCTGCCGCAAGTCGCTCTTCTTCAGCGGCTTTGGCTTCAGCGGCAAGTCGTTTTTCTTCAGCGGCTTTAGCTTCAGCGGCGAGGCGCGCTTCTTCGGCGGCTTTAGCTTCTGCCGCAAGTCGTGCTTCTTCGGCAGCTTTGGCTTCAGCAGCAAGTCGTGCTTCTTCGGCTTGCTTGGCTTCCGCGGCAAGTCGTGCTTCTTCGGCTTGCTTGGCTTCCGCGGCAAGTCGTGCTTCTTCGGCTTGCTTGGCTTCAGCGGCAAGTCGTTTTTCTTCAGCTGCCTTAGCTTCAGCTGCAAGTCGTTTTTCTTCGGCGGCTTTGGTTTCTGCCGCAAGTCGCTCTTCTTCAGCGGCTTTGGCTTCAGCGGCAAGGCGCGCTTCTTCAGCGGCTTTGGCTTCAGCGGCAAGGCGCGCTTCTTCGGCAGCTTTGGCTTCTGCAGCAAGTCGTTTTTCTTCGGCGGCTTTAGCTTCAGCAGCAAGTCGTGCTTCTTCGGCGGCGTTAGCTTCAGCAGCAAGTCGTGCTTCTTCGGCGGCGTTAGCTTCAGCAGCAAGGCGCGCTTCTTCAGCGGCTTTAGCTTCAGCAGCAAGGCGCGCTTCTTCAGCAGCTTTGGCTTCCGCTGCAAGTCGTTTTTCTTCAGCTGCCTTAGCTTCTGCCGCAAGGCGCGCTTCTTCGGCAGCTTTGGCTTCAGCAGCAAGTCGTGCTTCTTCGGCTTGCTTGGCTTCAGCAGCAAGTCGTGCTTCTTCGGCAGCTTTAGCTTCTGCCGCAAGTCGTTCTTCTTCAGCAGCTTTAGCTTCTGTAGCAAGACGCTCTTCTTCGGCAGCTTTAGCTTCAGCAGCAAGTCGTTCTTCTTCAGCAGCTTTGGCTTCTGCAGCAAGACGCTCTTCTTCGGCGGCTTTGGCTTCAGCAGTAAGTCGTTCTTCTTCAGCGGCTTTAGCTTCTGCAGCAAGACGCTCTTCTTCGGCAGCTTTGGCTTCAGCAGCAAGGCGTGCTTCTTCGGCAGCTTTGGCTTCAGCAGCAAGTCGTTCTTCTTCCGCAGCTTTAGCTTCAGCAGCAAGACGCTCTTCTTCAGCAGCTTTGGCTTCAGCAGCAAGGCGTGCTTCTTCGGCAGCTTTGGCTTCGGCGGCAAGACGCTCTTCTTCAGCAGCTTTAGCTTCAGCAGCCTTCTTACCTGCTGACTCATCGATGGAGATTCGCTCAACAAGTGAGTAGTCGCCAAGCGATGACAATGCAGTACCGATTACTGCATCGTGAGCCTGACTATTCGGCGCTACGCCTGAAAGAGTTATTTGATTTTCTACAACACTGATCTGTGGATCCGAAAATTCACCCATCAGTGGCAATAACTCTTCAATTGAAACCAGCCAGTTGGAAGTATTTACGGTGTCGCTCTCTACAATGCCATTACTGACAACATCCAGATCGAAGCTGGTCAATGCTGTCTGGATAAGTTGGGTCGGGTCATCTGTCGGTGCGAGGACACCCTCGATTGCCAGAATCTGGTCTTCAATTCTCATTGAAATCGAAGGCATTCCAAGTGAAGTTTGCGTTTCGTTCGCTGTTACCTGCCCAGAATAGGGTGCGTCCGTTGCCAGCAGCGAGTCAGCATCATCTTCGACAATCGGCGTCGGTTGCGCCATAGGTGTCAATTTATTATCGCTTTCGATTTCCGCTGTTGCACTAAACAGCTGATCACTCACCGCACGAATACCTCTAACAGATGTTGCAGCGTTGAGTACGGCGTGACGATTATCTTCAGAATCGAGTTGACCACTGAGCGTAGCCTGGTCGCCTTTTACCGCGACGATGATGGGATACTCATTAACCGGCGCAATGGCGTTGTTAACACTTGTTTGTAATTTCTGCTCAAACTTTGGGACCGCAAAAGACAGTGTGGCCCAGGCAATTGCTGCCATGCCGGCGAGCCAGACGATTGTCCAGACGAAAGCCGAGCCTCTTATGGATCGATAACTTTTTCGTTTGCTCACGTTGTTTTCAGGTCCAAAGCGTCTTTAGATTACTGCGAAATTGCGATTATACAGGCTGATTGCTGAACAGCTGCGCTTGTTTTCTGTCACTACTAACGTGCATTGACCGCCATTGTTATGTAATTCACTAGGATCATGCTGTTTTTTTCTGTAAATTATCATTATGAATATGCGTGGGATGTTGATAGTCGGGCTTCTTGTGGTGTCACTGCTAGGTGGCATTCAGGACTTGAAGGCGCAAAACTACGACGTTTTAAGCGAGTGCATAGCACTGTCGCCTGTGCTGGATGATATCCATGCCTGTCTGGATAATTATCTCGACCTGATGGATGGCAACATCACAGACGTCACGAATTATCTATCAGGATTTCTATCAGGTGAATCTCTGGCTGGATTGAACAGATCGCAACAAGCTTTTGTTGAGTACCGTCGTCAAAATTGTTTGTGGTACCTGGATTTTTCCTCGCCCAGAAGCGAGGCAGAACAGATTGCCAAAAATTGTCTGGCGAGTATGTCATTACAGCGACTTAAAGAGCTTCAAGCGCTTGTGACTATAGAAGACAGTTCAGATCAGACTCTGAAGGGTTTTTATGTATATGGCGCAGATAGAAACACCTTTCAGCCCTGTGGAACAGATGAGAGATACTGGGTAGAAGGAGACTCAGATAATGTAGGTAGGATGCAGCAAACATACTTGTCGCTCTCTACCAGTGAGCTGCAAGTGTTACACGTCACTTTGGCTGGTCGAATCGATTCGGAGCAGCAGGTACCTGTTGATCACCAAGGGGTTTTCTTTCTCGAGAATTTAATCGAAATGAGGGTGCCGCGGGAGTCAGACTGTCGTCTGCGGGGGGCCGGGTCTGCGCAAGACTCCCTGTTGTCTCCTTCGATCAATACAACACTGGAGCCAGAGCCTGCTCCGGAGTCGGAAGAGAGTGAACTACAGGAAGAGCCTCAACAACAGTTGATTGCCTATTTCGGTGCTTGGTTGGTGGACTGTACAGAAAGCAATGATCTGCGAGCCTGTAATCTAGAGGTCATATTAGATGCCGAGTTGGCAGAGCCGAGTCAGCTGGCGTCCAAGCTAGTCATGAATCGCAAGAAAGAGGAAGAGAGCTCGATAGTCGTAAGAATTTCAGAGCGCGAAATTGAGTCGCCCACACTGATTCGTTGGAAAATCGATGGTTTGATCTTTGGCGATATAGTCGGTTCTGAAATTCGTGTTGACGAGCTTGAGTCTCGTCAGCTTGTTAAAAATAATCGCTTCTTGCGCAATGATCTGTTACCCATGATGATTCAGGGTAACGATTTAACACTCGATGTGCTGGAATCAGTAGATGATGACTCAGGTGAGCGCTACACAGCAACGCTTAAGGGTCTTACCCGTGCGCTAGCATTTGCTGATGATTTTGTTCGTGATATAAACTGATGAGAGCAAAGATTTCCGGATATCGCTCTTGAACAAAGGTCGACGTGCCTGGGTGTTCGCAGGCGGTGAATTCTCAGCCCAAAGTATTCCCAGCGCAGAGCTTCGCGCTGATGATATCTATGTCTGTGTGGATCGTGGCGTGGAATATTGTTTAGCGGTCAATCTTCGGCCCCACATCGTAATCGGTGACCTGGATAGTGTGTCAGCCGATGTGCTTTCTGATAGCCGACTAGATGATGTGCCGCGTCAGATTCACCCAAGTCGCAAGGCTGCAAGCGATCTGCAAATTGCCCTTGAATGGTTAGAGAGCGATCCACCTGACGAAGTCATTCTCTTGGGTGTATCAGGTGGTCGAACCGATCATATGCTGTTCAATTGGATGCTGCCTCTGCTCACAGACTGGTCATTCAGCCTACAGTTAATTGATAAGACTATCAGGGCTTATCTACTTACACACTCTCAACCTTGGGAGATAGATATACCTTCCGGTCAAACTGTTAGCTTGCTGCCATTGTCTACTGTGACTGGGGTAACAACTAAGGGGCTGCAATATGGGCTGAGCGATGCCACAATACAACCCGGTAGTACTTTGGGCTTAAGCAATGTCGCGGATGCTGCGAGTTTTGCAGTGTCATTGAGCAGTGGCCGTTTATTGATAATGGTCCACAGGCCTGCTGAGTAAACGGGATTAGTGTCTGCTTAAACATGATGGTTAATGACAGTCTCTAGAGTAGCTCCATTGTTGCCCTGATCGGAGAGATGCAATCAAGACGGTGATGATCCTCTGTTGTTACAAGTCGTAGTCGCGCCTAAACAGAATGTAGAGAAAATGAAATGAGAAAGCTTGTCGATTTTCGCAGTGATACGGTAACCCGCCCCAACACTGACATGCGCGATGCGATGATAAATGCACCAGTCGGTGATGATGTTTATGGCGATGATCCAAGCGTTAATGATTTACAGAGTTTTGCTGCAGATCTAATGGGTCATGAATCTGCTCTCTTTCTACCAACTGGTACGCAATCAAACCTTGTTGCACTGTTAACACACTGTCAAAGAGGTGATGAGTACATTGTTGGTGCAGATGCGCACACCTACAAATATGAAGGTGGAGGTGCTGCTGCGCTAGGTGGTATTCAACCTCAGCCGGTGTCGTTTCAAAGTGATGGTGGAGTGTCTCTTGATGAAGTAGCTTCAGTCATAAAAGAGGATGATTTTCACTTTGCCAGAACCCGGTTGTTGTGTCTGGAGAATTCGCAACATGGTCGAGTGCAGTCAGTTGACAGTATGAAAGCTGCTCAACTGTTTTGTAAGGACAAAGGGCTGCAGCTGCACCTGGACGGTGCGCGAATGGCCAACGCAGCGGTTAAGCTTGATGTACAACTAGCTGATATAGCACGATGCTTCGACACGGTATCCTTGTGTTTATCAAAGGGTTTAGGTGCGCCTGTAGGATCCCTATTGCTTGGTTCAAAGGCCTTCATCGACGAAGCCCGTCGCTGGCGTAAGGTTACGGGTGGTGGAATGCGCCAGGCCGGTATTCTTGCGGCCGCTGGTAAAATAGCATTGACCGATGGGCTGGCCCGCCTGCATGAGGATCACGACAATGCTGAATATCTGGCAAGCGAGCTAAAGGGTGTCTCTGGCTTGGAGATTCGTCATGGCTGGACCCAAACCAATATGGTGTGGTTGGATCTTGATGTAGACTGTGGTGCAGAGTTATCGGCGGCTGCAAAGGAGTCGGACATCCTGCTTTCAGCCTACGGTCGGTCATGTCGACTGGTGACACATTGCGATATTGATAAACCTGATCTCAATAGACTTGTGGCGTTTTTAGATCAGTTTTTTGCGGGCAAGAGAAATACAGACCAGGTTGCCTGATTGCAAACCGGGTACTAGCGAGTAGCCAGGCTGTCATCTCTCATTCGCTGAGCGATGGCGCTCTTGGCCATCACTATTCGTTACGTTTGTAGTTGCGACGTGATCCGTCTTCGCACGTACTGAATCGCTTGTAATCCCATAGATATTGAGCGGGGCAAATTTCGATGCAACGCTCAACATCTTTGTTCATGGCGATGGTAGCTTCAGATAGGTCAGCGCCGGATATAGCTGGGTTTGCAGGTAAGATATGAAACCGCCAACCTTCAGCGCCGGGTAGCCGTTCTGCGATGCACAACAGAACATGTGCTCCGCTTCGCTGAGCCAGGCGTGGTAGCAAAGTCATTGTTAAAGCACTTTGATTGAAAAAGGGTGCAAACTGACCGCTATTTAAATCAGGCTCCTGATCGGGAAGAATTCCCAGTGTTCCGCCTTTTTTCAATAATTTTAGTGCATCGCGAATACCGGTCGCGTCCAGTGAGGCTGGATGACCGCCCAGATGTGCCCTCCATTTAATCAGTAGTTTATCCATACCCTGAGTTCTTGGGCTTCTATAAAAGTAGGTGAATTTCTCAGTAGCAGATAGTGGCAAGCTACAAAGCTCCCAGTTGCCTATATGCGGTGAAACGACAATCACCCCTTTGTTTGACGCTTGCGCTGCTGTTAATAGATCAAGCCCAACTGTTTCCTTTATCTTGAGGCTCGTTTGCTGAGTGGGTCTATGCCATATCCAGGCGCACTCTGTGAGTTGTTTGCCCGTTTCGATCAAGCTGTTTTTAGCCAGCAATTGCCTCTGCGAAACTGGCATATCGGGAAAGCAGATGCCCAGATTGATTTCGGTGATGGTTCTCAGCGAACTATTACTTGTCCACGCAAGTTTGCCCAGAAAACCACCTATTGCCCGATTTGCATTCAGTGGCAACCAACTTAGAATTCTTGCGAGCGAGTTAATCAGATGAACAGACATGAACGTTTCTTGGCTTCAATCTGGCGTAGTGTAGCTTGCACTGGCAGCTGCCACATGCAGGTAGAATAGCCGGCGCTATTATTCATGAATCCATAGGTGGCAGCTAATGAGCGAAAGCTCGAATGATGTTGGAAGGCTATCTCCAGGTGATGCCTGGAGGATGTTGCAATCAGATCCGGGGGTTACGCTGATAGATGTTCGCTCGGATATGGAGTTCCTTATGATCGGGCACGCAAAAGGCGCTGTTCATGTCCCATGGATTGATGCACCGGATTGGACCGTAAATAGCGCTTTTGTTGCCAATGTGCGGAAGGCTTTACTGGGTCGGATAAGCTCGAATGCCCGCGGTTCTATGCCGTTGCTGCTGATTTGCCGAAGTGGCAATCGATCGAAGGACGCTGCTGATGCGCTGATCAATGATGGATTAACGGATATTTACGTCGTAGATGGTGGTTTTGAAGGCCCATTGGACGATGAGCACCACAGAAATACAGTTGCCGGTTGGCGTTTTGAAGGGTTGCCCTGGGAACAGTGTTAGGCCCTGAAGCCGGCCCCAAACAAAACACCCGGCCTTCCTGGCCGGGCTGAACCATCCTGGCTCCTCAGGTTGATGTGGTCATCAAACATGCAACTCGGCCGTGAGTTGGACCTCCTTGTTGAAGAGATCATCCGTGAAACTTCCTTGTTTGTGGTAGTTCCTGACCACCCGGGTATTATCAAGCCACCCGCTTTGAATTGCTATCGGAAGTTCCCCATTTTTAAGTCAGAAAATACCCATTTTTTTGTAGGAAAATTCCTACATTCGTGTTGAAATCCATGCCATCAGATGCCCTGGTAAATTAGAAATGATCGCTTTAATTCAACGTGTTACGGAAGCTTCAGTGACTATTGAAGGTCAGGTAACCGCGCAGATTGGAGCCGGTTTGCTTGCACTGATTGGCGTTGAAAAAATGGATAATTTGAAATCTGCCCAAATATTGGCGCAGAGAATACTCAGCTATCGAGTTTTCTCAGATAAGCACGGAAAGATGAACCTGGATGTACTCCAAGCAAGTGGGCAATTGCTGCTAGTGCCACAGTTTACGCTGGTTGCTGATACGCAAAAAGGCCGCAGACCCGGGTTCTCAAGGGCAGCAACCCCGGCACAGGCTAGTGAATTGTTCGATGATCTGGTAGCTGAGGTTAGAAAGGAAGCCGGGTTTGTAAACCAGGGAACATTCGGCGCAGATATGCAGGTGGCCCTTATAAACGATGGCCCTGTCACGTTTTGGTTGCAATCTGGCTCAACTGCTTGACTGTGGCGAGATAGCAACGCGCCGTGCCTCGCACACCGAGCCAGCTTAAATTACTGTCAAACTGCCCCAGTTGACTGGGGGTAGTACAGCGAACTCCCCTCTAAGCCTATTAAATCAATTGCTTAGCGTGCTTCGCAGCTACCAATTGCAGCCATCCCCAACGTACTGGGGCAGTTTAAATAGCTTTTGTGCCTGCTTAGGTGTCCAGTCTGTCTGTAGCGGTGTATCCTTTGGCGCTTTTGCGGGCGATATCGGGGTGTCCATTCGCACGGCGAAAGTTGAGCGCAATACGCTGGAAACGGCAATTGCGGTGGAATTGGTTCTTGATGGTCAGGGCAACGGCAATTTCAAAACGGGCGTCCCTTTCCTGGAGCACATGCTTGACCAAGTGTCCCGACATGGCCTGTTTGATCTGAACGTTGTATGCAATGGTGATAACCATATAGACGATCATCACAGTGTTGAGGATATCGGTATCACGATGGGTGATGCTTTCGCCCAGGCACTTGGTGAGCGCAAAGGGATTCAACGCTACGGGCACGCTTATGTTCCGCTGGATGAGTCCTTGTCAAGAGTGGTCATAGATTTCTCTGGCAGGCCCGGGCTACATTTTCATGCCGATTTCAAACGGCCGAAAGTGGGCAATTTTGACGTCGATCTAACGCAGGAATTTTTCCAGGGTTTTGCCAATCACGCAAAGGCCACGATTCATATGGATGTGCTTCGCGGGGTAAATGACCACCATAAGATAGAAACCCTGTTTAAGGCCTTTGGTCGCGCTCTGCGCATTGCCTGTACGATCGATGATCGTTCCGCAAGCGCCATACCATCCACTAAAGGTAATCTCTAGCGCTGTTCCTGCGCTTCCTCGTCTTAAGAGTAAACAGTTAGAGCTGATCTATGCAACGTATTGCCGTTATCGACTATGGCATGGGCAATCTGCGCTCTGTGTCAAAAGCCATTGAGCATGTTGCGCCCGATGCGGACGTTGTGGTCAGCTCTGATGCAGAACTCATACAGTCCGCTGATAGAATTGTGTGTCCGGGACAAGGTGCTGCAGCGGATTGCATGGCAGCGTTGAACCAGAGCGGACTTGCACAGACCATTATCGATACGGTTGATACGCGTCCCTTTCTGGGTATCTGTATGGGCTTCCAGGTGCTACTTACCGCTAGCGAGGAGAACGGCGGGGTGGATTGTTTGAACGTAGTTCCCGGACGTGTACTGCGATTCGACGATCCACTTATAGACAAACACAAGCAACGTCTCAAGGTGCCTCATATGGGTTGGAGTGAGGTACAACATGCACAAGATCATGCATTGTGGTCCGGGATTGAAAATGGTTCCAGATTCTATTTTGCGCACAGCTACTTCTGCGTTCCTGATGATGAGGGTGCAGTGACAGGCCAATGTGACTATGGAGTTGAAATAGCGGTGTCTGTGGCCAAACCTGGTTTGTTTGCATGCCAGTTTCACCCTGAAAAAAGCGCGGCCGATGGTCTGCAGTTACTCAAGAATTTTTCGCAATGGGATGGTCGCTAAGCGATCTATCCCAAGCCTATTAAAAACCTATGTTGATCATCCCTGCAATAGATTTAAAAGATGGAAAATGCGTTCGGCTGCGTCAAGGCCGAATGGACGATGACACTGTGTTCGACGAAAACCCGGTGGCCGTTGCGAAACGTTGGCTGGGTGAGGGCGCGCGGCGCATTCACCTTGTTGATCTGGACGGTGCATTTGCCGGAGAACCTCGCAATGCTCAGGTGGTTAGAGACATTTGTTCAGCGTGTGGCGATATCCCGGTGCAAATAGGCGGTGGTATTCGTTCGGTTGAAACAGCACAAGCTTACATTGATGCCGGCATACAGTCTTTGATCATCGGGACCCTGGCGGTTAAAGAGCCCGAGTTTGTCGATCGACTATGTTCTCGATTTCCAGGTCATGTCATTGTTGGTCTGGATGCTAATGATGGTTTTGTAGCCACTGAAGGGTGGGCCGAAACCTCTACGGTCACGGCGGTATCGCTTGCACAACGATTTGAAAACAGCGGTGTTAGTGCCATCGTTTATACCGATATCAGTAGAGATGGCATGATGCAAGGCGTCAACACAGAAGCAACAGCTACTTTGGCCGATGCAGTCTCCATTCCGGTTATCGCATCTGGAGGTGTGTCAACCATTAAAGACATTCATAATCTGGGCATGCAGCGGCATCGCGGTATTTCCGGAGTGATTGTCGGTCGTGCACTCTATGAAGGGACCATAGATCTGACTACCGCACAAGAGCTTGCTGATTCCTTCGCACTGGAATCTGAGTAACTTATTATGGGATTAGCCAAACGAATTATTCCCTGTCTGGATGTGGATGCCGGGCGAGTCGTAAAAGGGGTTAAATTCCTGGATATTCGCGACGCCGGTGATCCTGTCAATGTGGCGCGCGGATACAATGAAGCTGGCGCTGACGAAATTACATTTCTGGATATAACGGCCAGCTCTGATAATCGGGCGACCATGCAGCATGTGGTTGAGCAAGTCGCTTCGCAGGTTTTCATTCCGTTGACTGTGGGTGGGGGCATTCGAGAAGTCAGCGAT
Organism: Granulosicoccus sp.; assembly: GCA_045106475.1. GTDB lineage: Bacteria > Pseudomonadota > Gammaproteobacteria > Granulosicoccales > Granulosicoccaceae > Granulosicoccus. The sequence goes on along the minus strand of JBGCEO010000040.1, from coordinate 23,114 downwards.
GTGCGCAAAATGCTCAATGCAGGTGCTGACAAAGTGGGCATCAACACAGCTGCAGTTCATCGACCGGAACTGGTGCGTGAAGCCTCCAACAAAGTGGGTGCGCAGTGCATCGTAGTTGCCCTGGATGCCAAATCGGTGGCAGCGCCGGGCGATGCGCCTCGATGGGAGATTTTTACTCACGGTGGTCGCCGGGAAACTGGCATTGATGCTATCGAGTGGGCCGTCAGGATGGCCGAGTATGGAGCAGGAGAGCTCCTTCTCACCAGTATGGATCGGGACGGGACCAAAATCGGCTTTGACCTGGAATTAACGCGCGCGATCACCGATGCGGTCGAGATTCCTGTTATTGCCTCAGGCGGTGTCGGTAATCTGCAGCATCTTAGCGATGGAGTTCTGCAAGGCGGCGCGGATGCGGTGCTCGCCGCCAGTATCTTCCATTTTGGAGAATACACAATCGCTGAAGCAAAGGCTCATATGGCGTCACAATCGATAGAAGTGCGCAGTTAGCGACGAATACTCGGCCCTGATACTCCCTGGTTGACAGGCTCCTGCATGTTAGAATCGAGCTTTAAGAACCTTAGACAACAGCTACTTAGTCATGATTGAATCAGTGATGTTCAACGATGCGGGACTGGTTCCTGTCATCGCTCAAGATGCTGATTCTGGACAGGTACTGATGGTTGCCTGGATGAATCAGGATGCGCTGCAGGAGACTGTAGCCACTGGCAGGGCCGTTTATTATTCTCGATCGCGTCAACGGCTTTGGCGCAAGGGTGAGGAATCCGGCCACGTACAGCATGTGAAAGGGATTCGCCTGGATTGCGACGGTGACGTACTGTTGCTTTCGGTTGAACAAGTGGGTGGAATTGCCTGTCATACCGGGCGTCAGCATTGTTTCTACCGAAAGCTGGATGAGTTTGGAAGCTGGCAAGAATGTGAGCCAGTTATAAAATCTCCAGACTTGATTTATGACAAATGAGAGCGCAGTTTGTCTGTAGGCCGGACACAAGCCTTACGCAGATTGGTTGCGCGCTGTGTTCCCCTTGATATATGTGCAGGCGAATCAAGCGGGGCAGGGCCATGGTCGGTGCTAATTCGTACCCATTATGTGAGGCGATGGTTAAGTTAGTAAGAATGCGTCACACTCAGAGTGTGGCTAGGTCGATACACTGACCAGTTGAAGTGATAAAGAGGCTAGGATATGAATGATGTATTGGCGCGGCTGAGTACCGAAATTGATGCTCGGCGCCAAAGCGATGCGTCATCGTCTTACACCGCAAGCTTGTTTGAACGCGGGGAAGACGTCATATTGAAAAAAGTAGGTGAAGAAGCCGTCGAATTTATACTGGCGGCCAAAGGTGATGACTCGGAACATTTGGTCAAAGAAGCTGCAGATGTGTGGTTTCACATGCTGGTTCTGCTAAGTGCCAAAGGCTTGGGGTCATCAGATATTTTGCAAGAATTACAACGTCGTGAAGGAGTGTCGGGTCATGCCGAAAAAGCTTCTCGCGGAATTGCTTAGATAGAGAGATAAAATTATGGGTATGCCAAGCGTTCCACAGCTGTTGATTATCCTCGTGATAGTCGTGTTGATATTTGGAGCCAAGCGATTGAAAAACCTCGGTGGCGATCTTGGTTCGGCCGTCAAGGGATTCAAGCAAGCGGTTAAGGAAGATGGCTCGACACCTGCCGAATTGGAAGATGGTACCGAGCAAGCTGAAGCAGCAGCCATGCAAAAGTCTGACGAACAGAAGTCAGCCTGATTCGCTCTTAGTCTATTCAGGTTGAACTCACGTGTTTGATGTCGGCTTTACCGAGCTTATGCTCATTGGCATTGTTGCGCTCGTGGTCATTGGACCTGAGCGCTTACCTGCTGTGGCTAAAACCGCTGGTCAATGGATTGGCAAACTGCAACGATTTGTGCGAGGCGTTAAAACCGATTTAGCGTCGGAACTAGAAACCGGAGACCTGAAGAAACTCATCGGTGATCAACGAGAACAGATCGATGAGTTGCGAAAAATGGTAACCAGCGCCAAGGATGACTTCCAAAGCAGCACTAAAGAGGTGGTTGATGATGCCAAGAAAAGCTTGTCTGAACTCGAAACATCAGTCAAAGATGCAGACGAGGATATAGATAAGCCCCGGGAATCTGTTAAAAGTGATGGATCAACCTTGGGTGAAAGCGAAAACAGCGCTAAATCGCCTGTCGACAACGAAAAGGCTAAACAGAATTTTTCAGCGCAGAAGTTTCCGGCTGCAGACACAACGCCAGTTAGTAATCCCGATGGTTCCGGCGACATGGATAGAACCGGCACAGAGTCCGGTAGTTAGAATACGATCTATTCAACGTAATTAAATTAATGGCCTCCTCCGATTCAGCAGTAGATACCGAACAGGGTTTTCTATCCCATCTCATCGAGCTAAGAGACCGCTTGCTCAAGATGCTGCTGGCGGTCGGTTTGTTGTTTCTTTGTTTGTTCTGGTTTTCAGATGAAATCTATACCTGGTTAGCTGAACCTTTATCAAAGCATTTACCTGAGAATCAGGAAATGATTGCCATTGATGTCGCGGCACCGTTTTTTATTCCGTTCAAGCTAACGTTAATGTTGTGTGTTTTTCTGGCTGTTCCTTATTTGCTTTACCAGATTTGGTCATTCGTTGCTCCCGGCCTGTACTCGCACGAAAAAAAGCTGGTCGTACCATTGCTGGTATCCAGCACTGCACTGTTCTACCTGGGTGTAGCCTTTGCCTACTATGTTGTTTTTCCGCTGGTCTTTGGTTTTTTCACCAGTGTTGCGCCTGAAGGTGTCACCGTCAGTACCGATATTGGACGCTATCTGGATTTTGTCATAACGTTGTTCTTTGCCTTTGGAATAGCGTTTGAAGTGCCAGTGGCTACTGTATTGGTGGTGGCAGTAGGAATCACAACGCCGGAGAATCTGGTCAAGATCCGCCCTTATGTGTTTGTAGCGGCCTTCATCATTGGTATGTTTCTGACGCCTCCGGACATGATTTCGCAAACCTTGCTGGCGATCCCGATGTGGTTGCTCTATGAGGTAGGTATTGTATTTTCGCGTATCTATAAACAGCGAATCGTCGATGCTGGTATTGAACGTGAGCGTCGCTACAACGAAGACTACGATACTCCAGCTGATGCAGACAAAGACAAAGATACTCCAGCTGATGCAGACAAAAAAGAATCAAGTGGGTCGGCTAAAAAACCAGCACAGTCACCGACTGCTGAGGCCGAACCAAAAACTACGCCTGCCAAGGCTGGCGAGCCGGTTGTTGATCCTAAACTTATACAAAAACCGGGTGCTGACGGGACTTATCGCAACAGCCTGACTGACGATCCTGATGACTGATGTAAAGCGTCCACCGCGCCGTCCTGTTCTACTGATCATTATGGACGGCATTGGAGTGAACCCGTCCAAGCTCAACAATGCCGTGGCAATAGCCAAAACGCCGAATCTGGATAGAATCTATTCGAGTTATCCAACCTGCTTGCTGGAAGCATCCGGCCGGGCTGTCGGATTACCCGAGGGGCAGATGGGTAATTCTGAAGTGGGACATTTATCTATTGGCGCTGGTACTGTGCTGCGACAGGATCTTGTCAAGATCGGCGATGCGATCACGGACGGTAGTTTTGCTGGTAATGCGGCGATCTCGGATGCACTGGATCGCGCGGCATCCAAAGGACAGCCCTTGCACTTGATTGGATTGGTATCCGATGGAGGTGTGCATAGTCATACGGATCATCTCCTGGCCCTGATTGAGCTTTGTGCTGTCAACAAGGTAAAACCTTTGTTGCATGCCATCACTGATGGGAGAGACACAGCGCCATCAAGTGCTGAGCTTTTTTTAGCCAAGGTAGTTCCTGCCCTGGATGCAGCTGGCGGCTGTGTAGCGTCTGTTTCAGGGCGTTACTACGCAATGGACCGGGACAAACGATGGGATCGCGTAGAGCTGGCGTGGAAGGCTATGGTGCTGGGTGAGGGGCGCGACGCTGAAAATGTTGATGCTGCAATTCGCGGTGCTTATGCGGCGGATGAGACCGATGAATTTATTATTCCGACGGTTCTGCCTGGTCATGAAGTCATGAGCGCAGAGTCTGAAGCTTTCTTTTTCAATTTTCGTAATGATCGTCCACGGGAATTGAGCGAGGCCTTGGGTCTGTCAGAATTCGAAAGTTTTGATCGGGGTGGTTTTGTACCGCTTACGTTGACAACTATGACCCGATACGAATCCTCTTATCCTTTCGCCTGTGCCTTTACCAGAGACGAGCCGGGAAAGACTTTAGGACAAGTGGTGTCTGATGCTGGCATCGAACAGATTAGGTCGGCCGAAACAGAAAAATACCCACACGTAACATTCTTCTTTAACGGAGGGCGTGACGAACCTTTGAACAAGGAGCTGCGATTGCTGGTGAATTCGCCCAAGGTGGCGACCTATGATCTACAGCCCGAAATGAGTGCACCCGAAGTCACGCAGGGGATACTCGATGCCTTGGCTGCACAAACGGCAGGGCTTATTGTGGTTAATCTTGCAAACGGCGATATGGTTGGGCACACAGGTATTGCCGATGCGGTGATCAGTGCGGTTCAAACGGTGGATACCATGGTGGGCAAGCTATGGGACTCTGCGGTTGAAAATGGCTATTCCATTGTTCTGACTGCTGATCATGGTAATGCAGATATGCTGGTAGACCCGGTTACCGGTGATGCTCATACACAGCACACGACTTTTCCTGTGGCCTGCTCGATACACGATTCAACCAGTTGGGAATTGGGTAATGGCAATGGGCTACCGGCAATTGCACCGACCATACTGCAATTAATGGGATTGCCCAAGCCAGAGAGCATGAGTGGTCATTCACTGCTGTTGCGGCCTTATTAATCAGCCATCATTGACAGGGCCTGCTAAGCCGAAGCCGCTGCCCCTTAACGCGATGGCAAGCAGTTACCAGCAGTTAGTCTAATAACTATTGCTCTGCTAATTCTTCCAGAGTTTCCCAACGCTTATAGGACTGGTCGAGTGAGGTTTGAAGCGTGTCAGCTTCACCGATCTGTTTATTGGCTTTCGCTTTATCTGTATAGAAATCAGGCGAGTTCATTGCGCTGTGAATTTTCGCCAGTTCAGTTTCGAGCTCGTTAATCTTATTGGGTAAAGTCTCGAGTTCTTGTTGCTCTTTATAGCTGAGTTTTCTGTTTTTATTGTTTCCCGTATTGTTTCCCGTATTGTTTGAATCCAGCTTCTTTTTTGACGTGGCTGAATTGCCTTTCTTTGTGGGTAATGCGTTGTCTGCTGATTGTTGAAACACAGGCCTTAGAGTGTTCGAATTTTGTCTTTCTCTTTCAAAATCCTCGTAGCCGCCTGCCACATCTATAAATTTACCGTTACCCTGATACACGAAACTTCGAGTGACGACGTTCTCAAGTAGTTCGCGATCGTGGCTGATGAGAATCACGGTGCCTTTATAGTCTGCAAGTAGTGACTCCAGCAATTCGAGCGTTTCAATGTCCAGGTCGTTACTGGGCTCATCAAGAACAATAAGATTGGATGGTTTCAAAAACAGTTTGGCTAACATCAGTCGGCCGGTCTCACCTCCGGAAAGTGCGGTTATCGGTGCGCGTGCCCGCGACGGCTCAAAGAGAAAATCCTGCATATAACTCATGATGTGTCGAGGGTTGCCGTTCACATCGACGGTGTCCCGACCGCCACTGACATTATCGGCTGCGGATAGTTTTGGATCGAGCGTGGCACGCAACTGATCGTAGTAGCCAACCTCAAGTTGGGTGCCTCTTTTTATCGTGCCAGAGCTGGGTGTTAACTCACCGACCAGTAGTTTTACCAAGGTAGATTTGCCGCAACCATTCGGGCCGATGATACCGATTCTATCCTCACGCATAAGGACAGTACTCAGAGACGTAATAATGGGGGTATCTGCATGCGAGAAACTTAAATTGTCTGTTTCGAAGACTATCTTTCCCGAGTTGTCTGCCTGGTTTGCGGACATCTTGACCTTACCAACAACGGATCGTCGGGCGGCGTGTTGTTCACGTAGTTTTTTTAATGCTCTCACCCGACCTTCGTTTCTCGTCCGTCGAGCTTTAATTCCCTGACGTATCCAGGTTTCTTCCTGTGCAAGTTTTTTGTCGAAGAGGGCGTTTTGTTCAGCTTCAACTTCGAGTGACTTTTGCTTATTGATTCGATAGGCAGCGAAGTCTCCCGGCCATTCACTTAAATGACCGCGATCTATCTCGCAAATATGCGTAGCAACAGAATCGAGAAACTTTCTATCGTGGGTGACGAATATCAACGCACACTTCAGTGATGATAAATGATGTTCAAGCCAGGCGACTGCACCGATATCCAGGTGGTTGGTAGGTTCATCGAGTAGTAAAACATCAGGTTCGGTGACGAGCGCTCTGGCGAGCACAACGCGCCGTTTCATACCACCGGAATAACTTTGAACATCTGTGTCTGGATCGAGCTGCATTTTTGACAGCGTTTGCTCTACCGTTTGTATCAAAGACCATCCATCATTCGAATCGATACCGTCCTGCAGGGTAGCTAATCGATCAATAAGTGGCTCACCCGACTCGGACAGTGTTTCTCCTTTCGCCAGGCGCATGGATTCGTGATGAAACTCACCTAGAATCCTGCCAATTTTAGGCAGGCCTTCAGCTACTACTGAATAGGTAGAGCCTGAAAAGTCAGTTGGAACCGCCTGTGGCAGGTAGGCGGCTTTTAAGCCGGAACGGAAAACAACTTCGCCTGTGTCGGGGTGTAAAAGCCCGGCAAGAATTTTCAGTAACGTTGACTTGCCCTCACCGTTTCTACCAACCAGTGCAGTTCTTGCTCCGGCTTCGATGGTTAACGACACTTTGTCTAGTACCGCTGTGGGGCCAAATGCGATGGACGCTTGCTGGACTCGAATAAGGGACATAGTGTGTCTGGGTTGGTTCTATCGGGCTTAAGAAAACTCAAAGGAGTAGCATTGCGACACGCTTTGGATCACTGTTGGTAGATGGATAACAAGCAGTGGCAGCCGGGCTGCACAAAGATCCTGTTGATTCGCCAGTGATACTGTGGGTGTCGCTGGCTCAGTTTAACAAGGCTATGTGAGTTGCAGCGTAATTGTTGAGTCTGATTTTGGAGGCTCTTAGCATCTGCAAACGCTGGCTAATGCCATACCAGTGGGGCGTTATCAATATTGATTCAAATCTGCAATCGCAGTAAACACTATTATTTAGCTGGCACGCTTTTCATCAGAGATGCCAAAAAAATCGGCCTTTGCTATCTCCATCTTGGTTTCCGGTTCGATCCACCAGGGAGTTGGACTTTGCGCCATATCCATATAAAACGTTGCGTAAAACAGGCCGAAATCATTGGCGGGCTTATGGCCTGGGAAAAGCTGAAACCTGAAGTCTGTGCGCGTGAGCGTGTGCAGATGCGCCCATAGTTGAGGGTTTTTCAATGGCCCCCCGGCCAGGCAAACGTGCATGACATACTGACTACCCGCTGAATAGCCTATCGCACGAAAGTTGGGTGAATCAAAATGGCTCAATACCATTGTTGAATCTGCGCAGATCAATTTACAGGCATAGCCGGCTATCGGCTGCGTATCGTTATTAGAGACATTGACGATCATTCGGTTGGGTAGCACGACGACCCGTTTGCTCTTGGGGGCTGCGAAAGCCGCCATATCGATAAGTCTTGTAATACCGATATGTGGACTATCCGCGTTCAAGCGATGCGGTTCAGACAATTTGCGAGTAGCACCCGGGCAGCCTGTCTGGCTCAATAACATGCTCAGACCCAGGGCAATCATGGGTGGTTTACGGTCACGTTGATCGACGATAGGCTGCACTTCAACGCGTCGTCTGTCTTCGACCAGTTTTAGATCATGTGATCGTGCGAACTGGTGAAGATAACGCAAGCTACTAGGCTGCAACTCAGCCATATCCGGTGGAACATACAAGGCTGGTTTGTTGGATTTGATGTCGCATACCAGCATAGTGCGCATCCGTGATTCAGTCGTTTGACTGGTTCGACGGATTACATTGGCCAGGGATTGAACCCACATTTTCTGAGCAACAGGCTTAGCCTTCTTGCTTGATTGAGTAGATTGTGGGGTGGCCATTTTCGCTCTGCTCCGCAGCATCATCTGATTGATTCAGACAGTTCACGTGGCCGTGTCTGTGTGTCCTCCTGATTGTAAATCCGGGAATACAGGCAGCGGTAATGCGCACGATCAGCTACATGGAAAGCGATATTCGGGCCATTTTTAGTGCATACAGAGATTTTGCGAGGCCATGCCATGGTTCGACACAGATTTATTCATCAGCTGCGCCGTGACCAGCTGTTCAAGTGGTTTTTCGCAAGAATCAGTAGAGTTCAGGCAATGGCTCAATTAGCTGGATGCCTGAGTCTCAGACCATTCGCCTTTGGTAAAGGCTTTGATGGAGAGCGCATGAATTGCGCCGGACTTAATGTGCTCGTCCAGCACGGCGTACACCATTTTATGGCGTTTTAGCGTTGACAAGCCATCGAAAGAATCGCTGATGACGCGTGCCTCGAACTTGCTCCCATCCCCGGTGATTTCTGCTTGGGCATCAGCAATAGACTGCTCGACCAAATCACTGAAATAATCCATTCGCATAGTGTTAACCTCGGTTGCGCCGCGCAGTATACCGCGGGAATGCAACACAAAAAAAAGGGCCCGACAAGCGGGCCCGATTTGGGGGTGAGAACGTGACACCAAGTCTTGATTGGGGCACGTCCGATAACTTTAGTTGGCGCTGTAGATAAGTCAAATAAATTATTGAAATTATTAATTAATATCTGGCGTCTATTGCGCATAACACCTGATCAGGCGGGATTTTCGAAGAACACATATGACGTTGAGTAATCACTAAACTCGAAATACACTTTTTTCTCGCCTTTATCGACTGTGCCATTGAGGTTGCTGTCCATAATGCCGTATCCAAATCGATAGGGTCTGGCAGTGCCCGTGTCCGTTCCCGAGGCGGTAGATAGCTTGTCGATCTTCATGAACCGCTTGACCAGCTTCTCGCCGGCATAAATTTCTATAATTCCATCGGTGCCGGTCCAGTTCTGAATGGAGCGTCCAATCTTATTCTGCGATTCCTGTGTGCAACCCGCTAGAAATGCTATGGAAGCCAGGGCGATCACTATCTTCATTTGCTTACTCATCGTTCACTAATCTCCAAAATGTAAATCCATTATCCGCCATTTAAGTGTTGCACATCTCATCGGATAGGCGAAAGCTATGCACCCGGGCCGGCAAATTCAACTACACGCCGCACATTAGGCGCTGAGCGTCACTGGAGTATGCGCAATTCAAGCGCATTTGTTTGGATAAGGGGATAATGAGTCAAGAATTCGCTAATCGTGCCCATTGCCAATGACATCTGCCACTAATGACAAGCCTTTTGGAATACGCGTGGAGTTGCCTGAGAATGACCCGATGAGGGCCGCACATCTACTTGGCGATGATTGGTCCGGAGCTCGCTGGTACGACACGGCAGCGGCACGAGATGAGGCTTTTATTGCTATGGAACAGCAGCCAGGCTACTACCGCAAAGGTGATAAACCATCCGTGCGGTTAATAAAGGTAAACCCTGAATAGGTCTGGTTTGTCACCAGTATTGCAAAGCCATGACTAGGAGCTGACTGCTTTTTTAGGGTAATCCTCGAATATAAGCTCGGCTGCGGTGCCACTCCCGCTTGCTGCTAATGAAAAATGCCGAATGCCAGAGGTTGGCATATGCGCACTGGATTCTGGTGCCAGTAGGCTACTCAGCTGCTCCAGTCCCGGGTTGTGGGCAATGATCATTATGTGTTTGGCTGTACCTCGTTCATCATGAAGAATCTGCAAAATTGATTCTGGTGAAGCGAGGTAGAGCTCCGCCTTTATTTTGATTTGACTGCTATCCAGATCAAATGCTTCTACAAGGTAGGTGCTGGTTTGCATCGCTCTTTGCGCAGAACTGCAAAGGATCAGATCCGGGCAGCAGTTCTTTTCCAAAAGACGCTGCGCCATAGCTGGCGCATCTTTGATACCGCGTTGATTGAGAGGACGATCATGATCAGACTGATTGCTAACCTGCCAGCTTGATTTCGCATGGCGCATAAGTGTAACCAGTAATTTTTCCATCAGTTCTCGTCGACAATGATTCCATCTACCGTACGCAGGTAACCAATGCCTTGCGTAGTGACAACCTTATACCAATCATTCACTTCGCGCTCCAACTCAAAAATGGTGCCTGGCGCTACTCGCATGATCAAAGTTGAATAGCTGGCAGGTTGGGTATAGATTCCTTTAGGGTAGTAGCTACCGATAACCTTTACCTGTGGTGGTGCCAGGTCTGATTGTTCACTCAGAGCCAGTTCAGATTTATCTATGGGATTTAGCTCGAATGATCGGTTGATGACCACTGGCTGAAGCACCACATCGGCCTGTGTTTCATCTGCATCAGCGCTACTTTGCACAACGGCCAGTGCATTGCTGGCCGGTAGGCTCACGCGCGTGACCGGCCTGCTGGCTGCCTCAATGGATTGGCTTTTATCCGATTGTTGTCTATCAAGCTCTGCGTTTAGTGTTTGAGCATCTTCTGTTGAAATGAGCGATGCCGGTATGAACAGCACAGTGCCGACCCTGAGTTTGCGCGGATCAACAATGTCGTTGTAGTTTGCTATGTCTTGCCAATGTGACATATCGCCAGTTATGGCTAGGGAAATACTCGCCAGTCGATCACCTTTCTCTACGGTGTATTGAATATCGGGCGGTAATGTGTCGCTTGTCTGTGCAGACTTGGTGTTACCGAAAGGACCACTCGCGCATCCTTGAAGCATCAGAGTGAGCATACCGATAGCGGCAAGAAGGTTAGAACTGGTTTTATTTTTTTTATTCATTTTTTTCCAGCTACTTATAAGTCATTGCTAGCGTCGCAAAACGTAAAAGCAAATACAAGATGTCTTTTTTGCCTTGTCAAAGGCTACCTCGTAATGTCAACTACGGCCAGAATTGTCACCTGAATCCCTGTTATCAGGTGCGAACCATTCTGAAAAGTTGGAGAGCTTTTAGAGACCCATAACCCATAAATGCAGAAAAAACTAAACAATTATGTCCGGAATCAAGTGGCTGAAAGCAGCTTGAGACACAGATTTGTATTTAAAAAACATAGACTTAGCTGCACCGCAATGTCTTTGGGCAAAAAAAAGGGTCCGATTCTTTCCAGAATCGGACCCTGTTGCCCCTGTGTAACCTTTCACTCGATTACAGCATTGATATCTCAGATAGGTTTTGTACTGAGAGGCGCTTTTTAAGCAGTTTTAGTCATTCAGGGCTACTTGTCTTACTTGATATCGCGCTGGTGCACGTAACCAACACCTTTGTCGGTCTCTACTTGAAACCAACTACCCATGGCTTTGGATACTTGCAGCTTGGTACCTGGTGATACGCGCATCAGCAAGCTTGATGAAAAATCAGCATCGTTGTAAACAGCCTTCGGGTAGTAGGTGCCACTCACCATAATCTCAACAGGCTCCTCGCCACCAAGCAACTCAGGTGTGGCTGCCATTGCCTCTGGCAAAGCAATCGGCGCGGTGGTTTCATCGGCTTTAAAGTTTGCCTCAACAATTTTTATTGGCTGGGTTTCATCCAGGGTAGATGCAGCTGCCAGCAACTCTGTGCTTGCAGAAATAGCTTCGCTTTCATTGGACGTAGCTTTATCTGTTGCGGCAACCGTTGGGTCGAGTTTGATTGGCGAATCGACTGCCGTTGACTCTGCTGGTGCCACGTCGGCTGCAGCTACTTCCATCAGATCAGTTTTGACTAGATCTTCAGGTACATAGATCGTCTGACCTGCCCTGACAACAACCGCTTGTTTTTCAGTGAAATTATTCTGTCCGGCGATCGCCTGCCAGTTTGTTGCATCACCTGTTGTACGCTTGGCAAAGTCCCAAAGTGTTTCACCCGCGTTGAGTTTGAACGCCTTGCCCTCAGGTAGCTCGGCTTGGGTGACTTCCAGAACCTGGCTGGAGTCTGAAGGGATTTTCAGCTTTTCAGCAGGCGCAACCACGGGGTTTGCCTCGATAACAGCTGTTGCTGGCTTGGCAGCACCCGCCAGGAGATTTTGGGTGTCGACCAGAATGGCAGTATTTTGTGTTGGAGCAGAGGCTTCAACATCATCGAAGCCTGGCTTGACCATATCGGCAGGAATAATCAGCTGCTGGCCGGGGAACACGCTGGCATTGGGCGCAAGATTGTTTACATCTGCCAAAACATGCCAGTTATTGGCATCACCAGTTGTTTTCTTGGAGATATCCCAGAGGGTCTCGTTGCTTGCAACCTCGTGAATCAGATCTTCGACAGCCACCACGTCGTTTGAGGCGGCTAGAACATCTGCCTTGAGTGGATCTTCACCCAGTAGATTTTCCGTTGATGCATCTTCTTTCAATACGTCTGCCGGTGCAGCTGCAAATTCGATAGCAGAATCAGTTTGCGCCTGTCCAATGACCGATGGCTCTGCGGGAATAGCCTGAGCAGACTGAATTACGACAGCCCTTGGTGTAGCCTCCTGACCTGGTAGCACGGCATCTTCTTCCAGAAGCGCCAGATCGACTTCATCCATTACAAGATTGTTGTTACCCGCGGGTTCCACATCGCTGAATCCAAGCAGGTATGTGGTCTTGTCCCATGCACGTTGGCTGACATCGGCAGTTGTGCGACCTGCGGTAAGGATACCCTCACCGATTTGGCTCAGATCGTAGTCTTGAACACGGGGTAATGTTGTAGAGCAAGCGCTTAGCGACAGCACGGCTACCGCCAGCAGGCTTCTTTTAAAAAGGACAGGATTGCAATAGGGCATAGGTTCTCTCACCGGCGGACTGTTTTACAGATTGAGCGTCCGTCGTGTTCTAGCCCTGCAGACATTAAATAATGTACAGGTGTCAGCTCACCGACGAACATGACACTAAAAGTAATAGTAGGTAGAACGGTGTCCGTCAATGTGATCTCGCACATCGATTGCAACATCCGAACTTTGCCCACTCACTTAATTAGTGGTTCAAGCAGTCGTTGTGCCGGAATAGTTAAAGTGAATCGATCGTAATGATCGTATCTAAGCTGTTGTATTGCCTGGCGCCGTTTTTACTTCGCCCAGGTATCTCTGAGCGTCACTGTCCGGTTGAACACCAGGTTTTGTGTGGAGTGGTCTCGCCTGTCAGCGACAAAATAGCCGATTCGCTCAAACTGAAAATGCTGCTCTGCCGATGAGTCCTGCAGCGCTGGTTCAACAACGCAGTTGTTCAGGATAATTTCCGATTCAGGGTTGATCACAGAGCTGAGCGACTCTGCAGAAGCAGGATCAGTGATTGTAAATAGCGGATTGAATAAACGAACTTCAGCTGACACTGCGTGTTTTGCCGATACCCAATGAATCACGCCCTTAACTTTTCTCCCTTCAGGCTTCTTGCCCAGCGTGGCTGAATCGTGAGTGCACCGCAGCTCAGTGATCTCCCCATCTGCATCCTTGATGATCTCTTCGCATTTAATGACATAAGAGCCCCGAAGTCTGACTTCTCCACCCGGAACCAGGCGCTGATATTTAGGTGGAGGTACTTCCGCAAAATCATCCCTGTCTATGAAAACTTCGCGAGAGAAAGGCACGGTGCGCTTGCCGGCAGATTCATCCTGGGGATGATTGGCAAAACTGAATGTTTGCTCATGATCTTCGGGCAAATCAGTAATTACCACCTTAATCGGATCCAGAACGGCCAAGCGCCGAGGGGCATTGGTGTTCAGGTCTTCCCTGATGCAGGTTTCCAGCACAGCCATCTCGATCCAGGCATCGTTCTTGGTGATTCCAATACGTTCGCAAAAATCCTGCAGCGATCCCGGCGTGTACCCGCGTCGACGCATGCCGGTGATGGTCGGCATACGTGGATCGTCCCAATCCTTGACATGATTCTCTTCAACCAGCTGAATAAGTCTTCGCTTACTGAGCATGGTGTACTCAAGAGACAAGCGGGCAAACTCGATCTGCTGTGGATGGCAAGGGGTTGCCAGCTCATCAAGCACCCAGTCGTAAAGTGGGCGATGATCTTCAAATTCCAGCGTGCACAGAGAATGAGTGACACCTTCGAGCGCATCTGATAAGCAGTGTGTGTAATCGTACATCGGGTAGATCGACCAGGTATCGCCGGTACGAATATGCTTTATGTTTCTTATCCGGTACAGAGTGGGGTCACGCATATTGATATTGCCCGAAGCCATATCGATTTTTGCGCGCAGAACATGCTCGCCATCCTCAAACTCACCATTTTTCATACGCTGGAATAGGTCGAGGTTCTGCTCAACAGATCGGTCGCGATAAGGACTCGGGGTGCCGGGTTTGGTGAGCGTGCCGCGCATCTCGCGCATCTCTTCGGGGCTACTGCTTTCCACGTAGGCTTTACCTTGGCGAATGAGCTCGCAGGCAAATTCGTACAGCTCATCGAAATAATCCGAAGCGTGCCGTAATTCGTTCCACTCGAATCCTAGCCAGCTGACATCATCTTTTATAGAGTTGGCGTACTCCTCGCTCTCTTTGACAGGATTAGTATCGTCGAAGCGAAGATTGCAACGCCCTTTATACTGCCGGGCAATTCCAAAATTCAGGCAGATGGATTTGACATGACCGATGTGCAGGTAGCCATTGGGTTCTGGCGGGAATCGAGTGATCACTTGAGCGTTGTTCTTGCCAGCAGCGATATCATCTTCGATGATGTTTCGAATGAAATTACTGGCTATTACCGGCTCGGATTTGGACATGAGTCTTTAAGGTTGGCAAACAAAGGTAGATTAGTGCTGCAAGTATAGACCCAGTGGAGTGCTTCTGATCCTTTCCCTCAAGAACCAAGACTTCGCCGCAGCTGGCACTTGGTTTCTTCAGTCTTGCTCCATGGCGAGAGCCTAGCTTGAAAACTGCACCATTTAATAGGCAGATTGGGCTGTGAGAGCAGAGGCGTCCGGCGCTTGCAGATAACGAATCCGATGGCCCTTGACTTGTTCTATGTAGCGAGTGGTTTCAGCAAAGGGGGGGACCCCATCATAGCGATCTACATTGCCGGGACCTGCGTTGTATGCAGCCAGCGCAAGGTTAGTGTTATTGGAATAGCGATCCAGCATCTCTGCCAGATACCTGGCTCCACCCATTACGTTTTCTCGTATATCAAAGATGTTGCTGACGCCAAGTTCTCTGGCTGTTGGGGGCATGAGTTGCATCAGCCCTTTTGCACCGACCCTGGATACGGCCAGTGGGTCAAAACAGGATTCTGCTCTGGCCACAGCCTTGATCAGAGCTGCATCCAGTGCAAATTTTTTCGCGGCAATTGAGATAATCGAGTCTAGTTCGCGGCCGCGCTCATCCAACTGGGCGGCAGATAACCCACTGCAGGGATTGCTCACGGCCATGGCTCGCTTAGCGCTACCATAGCTACGTCGATGTATCACGCCATTCACGATGGGCGTATCGCTGAACGTGACGGTTCCATCAGCCGCACGATGCTTGTAACTTTTCGCGTCTGCGGCTGAGGGTTGGCTCAGGCAAAGCATGCCTACACAGCCGATGACAGTGAGTGCAAGCCGGGTTCGGCTGACTAGCGTATTGGTATTGTTATCCATGTCATTGAGATATCGACATGGCAGACGAAAGTGTGATTGATATGACTATCAGGTGTGAATCAGATCACGTTTGTATTGCTTTACGCTTTTAGCGCGATTTAGCGCCTTGACTGCAATGGGTTCAATTTCCAGTCCATTGGCTTAGATGTTCGCTCAGGTCGGGGCGGCGTCTTTTAGGCCTATCGGTGGGCGGTGTACCCAGGTATAAAAATCCAGCTATCTGGTCCTTGCTGCTCACACCTAGAGCATTTTTAACGTACTCATCATAAGCATTGGCGCCGGTTAGCCAGATGGATCCGAACCCTAAGGCCGTGGCACCGAGCTGCATAAGCTGTGTTGCTGCGCCTGCGGAAAGCGTCTGTTCTATTTCTGGCGCTTTGGGGTGTTCGGGCGTAAGCGTTGTTACAATCACGACAATCAGAGGGGAGCGAAGTGGTTTTTCACGTAGCTTCTTTAGTTTTTCTTCACTGAGTTGTGGGTCTCGCGTTTGTGCCGCGTTTACGAAAATCTCGCCGAGAGCCTCTCTTGCCTGACCACGTATAGTTATGAAACGCCAGGGCCTGAGTTGACCATGGTCGGGTGCTGTGATCGCGCAGCGTAAAATATCGTTAAGCTGATCGTCATCGGGTGCTGGTTCTTGCAGCTGGCTAGCGGGAAACGAATGACGGTTTTGCAGTAAGTCCAGCAGGGTGTTCATAGCTTTTTTCATGAATGCTTGGGAATTGAGTATAACGACCTGATAACAGAACAGGACATCTCCTAATGACGATTGACTACACGGTGAGTATTTCGCAAGCGGATGCTCATCTGGTTGACATGTGTTTACACATTAGCAAGCCGGACCAGAGCGGCCAAATCTTGCGACTACCCAATTGGATTCCGGGCAGTTACATGATTCGCGACTTTTCCAGGAATATAGTCACGATCAGTGCGCTGAGTGGTAGCGCCGAAGTTGTGCTGGAGAAACTGGATAAATCCACTTGGCGTGCACCCGCTCAGCTGACAGATTTAACCGTCACTTATCAGGTTTACGCCTGGGACTTATCCGTCAGAGCTGCGCACGTGGATCGCACCCATGCGTTCCTGAATGGCACCAGTATATTTTTAAGCGTTGATGGTCAGGAAGATGAGCCTGTATCGGTCGTTTTTGAGCGACCCGAACACGATAGCCCGGGAGCTTTTAAGCTTGCCACCACACTACCAGCTGCTGCAGTTGATTCAACTGGATTTGGTCACTACGTAGCCGCTGACTACGATGAACTCATCGATCATCCTATTGAGCAAGGTACTTTCAAGCAGTTGGATTTTGAAGCCTGTGGCGTAAGGCATGAGATTGTTCTAACGGGTGCCTGTCACTTCGATGAAGAGCGCGTTGTTCGGGATCTAACAACAATCTGCGAATACCAGATACGCTTCTTTGGTGAGCCTGCTCCCATGGATCGCTATGTTTTTATGGTGATGGTTGTTGATCAGGGGTACGGAGGGCTTGAGCACCGGGCATCAACTGCACTGATGATCACTCGCGAAAACCTGCCCGTTGTAGGAGACGACAAGGTCAGTGACCAGTATCTGGATTTTCTGGGCTTGTGCAGCCATGAGTATTTTCATACCTGGAATGTCAAACGCATCAAACCCGCACGCTTTGTACCCTATGAGCTTGCTGCTGAATCGTACACTGAACTACTGTGGTTTTTCGAAGGCATGACTTCATACTATGATGATTTGGTGTTGGTTAGAACGGGGCTAATCGATAAGGAGCGATATGCGGGCTTATTGTCTAAAACACTAACGCGCGTTGAGCGTGGGGCAGGGCGTCTGACGCAGAGCGTAACAGACTCAAGTTTTGATGCCTGGCACAAGTTTTACAAACAAGATGAGAATGCGCCCAATGCCATTGTCAGCTATTACGCAAAGGGTGCTCTTATCGCCCTGTGTCTGGACGCATTGCTTCGCAGAGCAAGCTCAAACGCCGCCTCTCTGGATACTCTGATGAAAACGCTTTGGCAACGTTGGTTGGATAGCGCAAAGGGTGTAGCGGAAGATGAGCCACAGCAGATAGCAACAGAGATTGCCGGCTATGACTTATCCGAGTTTTTCAACGATGTCTTGTATTCAACGAAAGATCTGCCAGTTGCTCAATCGTTGCAGCACTTAGGTATGAATCTGCAGTGGCAAGCTCGTGTATCCAGCGCTGATATGGGCGGGCATGTGGTGAGCGATAAGGAATCTGATCAATCACCGTCTAAAGACACTGTTAAACCACAGCCCTGGTTAGGGGCCAACATTAAAGACGCACCTGGCGGTGTCGTGCTTTCACAGACACTGCGTGGCGGACCCGCAGAGAAGGCAGGACTAGCTGCAGGAGACTTGTTGATTGCCATCAATAGTTTGTCAGTGAGCAAGCAGGATGTCGACAATCATTTGCTGCGTTATGCGGGGTTGGGCGATGTGCCGATACATTACTTCAGATTGGGGCAGCTCCATGAATCACGGCTGTCTATCGAGTCTCCACCCATTGATACTGCTGTTTTGTCGTTTGTTGACTCTACTGCCAGCTCGCTTTGGTTGAATGAGTCAAGCCTGGCAGAACTGTCTTCGGATGCAACTGAGTCCGGGATTCCATTGTGAGCGTGGAACCTGACAAAGCGCTTATTCACGCTGAGCTGGAAAAGGCAGGCCTGTCATCTGTTGTGGTGCATACTTTTGACACGCTTCCCTCAACCAGTGTTTGGCTGCGTGATTTGGCATCCAAGGCAGACGAGCCGCTTAATGTCCCACACTTGTGTTCGACTGATTGGCAGAGTGCAGGCGTTGGCCGCAGGGGTCGGAGTTGGCAAACCAAGCCTGGTAACATCACGTTTTCTATACTGAGCACGACACAAAAACCACCGAAAGAACTGCTGGGTTTGAGCTTGGTCACCGGTTTAGGTGTGGCGTCATGCCTGGCAGCCGAGCTGGATGTGCAGGCAGCCCTTAAATGGCCGAATGATGTGTTACTCAACGACTTGAAGCTGGGTGGCTTGTTAACGGAAGTAACCAGCGTGTCCGGAACCGACCAAGCTAAACATCATGGCCGTAGCGCTGCAGCTAATACGCAGATCGTGACCGGCATCGGCATCAATTTACGCCATGATGATGAAGTTGTAGATTTGGGGATTGGTGCTACCTCACTAGAGTCTGTTTCAGTGCCAAATGGCCCACAGCAAAGAGACATATTGATTGGTAAGCTGGCGGCATCGGTCCTTACTTCCCATCAAGAATTTTTTGAACGGGGTTGGGCGCCGTTTGCAGAAGCCTGGAAGGCAAGAGATTGGTTGTATGGCAAGCAAGTCACCATTCATCAGGATAAGACGACGGAACATGCGCTCGCCTGTGGTGTCAATGAACAGGGCGCTTTGCTGGTTGAGCGTGCCGGAGAAACCCACCTGCTATATAGCGGTAACGTATCAATAAGACCCACCGTATGAGAATTCTGGTAGATATCGGCAACTCTCGCTGTAAATCGGCGATAGAAGATGAGAACGGCCTGCATCCGCTGGAAACGTTTGCCTGGAAAGACGTCTTTCTTCACGAGGTGCTGGATGAGCTTTGGCTAAAGCCCTTGGGTAATCGCAGACCAAGCAGCGTTAATGTCTCTAATGTGGCAGGTGAACGGCTGCTGCCTAATATGTCTGCATGGTGTTGCAAACGGCTTGATGTAAAGCCTGTGGCAATTACTTCCCGAGCTGAGTTTCGAGGGCTCAGGAATGGTTATCGCGAACCGGAGACCTTTGGCGTAGATCGGTGGGCAGCCATTATAGGTGCACGTTCAGAACACCGCGGTGCTCTGTGCGTGGTTGACTCTGGAACGGCAACCACGGTTGATCTGGTGGATGCCAATGGCCGACACTGGGGTGGCGCTATTTTACCCGGCATCTACACCATGCGCCGCTCACTGGGAAAGTACACCACCGCACTTTTTGCTGCTGATGGTGAGATGAGCCCATTTTCGGATAACACGGCTGGTGGAATTGCGGGCGGAACTGGCTATGCCTCTGTTGGAGCCATCGACAGGCTTGTCTATGAAGCCTCCAAGCGTGTCAGCAATTTGACGACTATAGTTACCGGCGGTGAGTCAGCCATTCTGGAGTCGTTGATGAGAGCCCCGGTCATTCGAGATCCGCTGCTGGTGCTTAAAGGCGTCTCAGTGATTGGCGGTGATATGAGTAAAGAGGCCCTGGCACGTGCCTCCACCTGCGATCAGGAGCAAGTGAGTTAGGCGTTCAGAAGTTAGTTGACGGAAAATCGCAAATTGGCTGGGTTTGTGCGTTGCCAAACGTGATTGAAATGCATACACTTAGCGGCTTGCTGCGATGCGGCAACTTTAGGGGCGGATTTGGTCCCTATGTGAGTGTCCAAATTGTGTACAAAGGACACGATAGGCTTCGGCCTGGTAGGTAGATTTAGGTAATGCCGGTATAGCTCAGTTGGTAGAGCAACTGATTTGTAATCAGTAGGTCCCGAGTTCGACTCTTGGTGCCGGCACCATGTAAATCAAATGCTTACTAAAAACAATTAGCTGGCTTTCTTTGTTGATTGCAAATTTTGCCCTATTTTGATTTTCAGCTCCCGTGAACCCCTTCTAAGTTCACCGCACTCGTGAACACAAACACTAGCGGGCATTGTCCATCGGGCATCACTGCCGGCAGTTTTTCCGGGTATTCAAAAAACACACGCAAGCTATGGCTGCCACTGAATCGCTCACGTCTATGTGTAGACAGTCGGCTTCAGGATCAGGGATAGCCCTCAAACTGTTCAAGTTCGTCTGTAACCTTGTCCCACTTGGCCTTAGATCCCACAAATATGTGCTTGCAGACTTCAACACCTTCCTCGTCATCCAGCAACCCAACCGGCACCCAGAACATCGCATCCTTATAGCGATTAGGTACAGTGCACCCGCAATCGCCACAGAAATGATGTCGAAAGCCTTTACCGGTCTTTTGAAAGATTTTGATGCTGTCGTTGCTGCCAGTCCAACGAAAATTATTGGCTGAAACGGTAAAAGCAGTATTAAACTTTGATCCGGTGACCTTGCGGCAAATTGAGCAGTGACAGTGATATGCCTCGATCTTCACAACATCAATTTTAAATCTGACCTTGTTACAAAAACATGATCCTTTCATGGGCTCCCTCAAATTTTATCCAACCGGTAAATCTCCGGCATCACTTGAAAGTGATTGAACATACCATCTGACGCACTGATTTCGAACGCCTCACTCATGATCATCTAGCAGATTACGCGATAGAGCCGGACCACGAAGGCAATACAGTCACATCCAATTGGTTGCCGTTACTTGAGCAAGTTTGATTAATTTTTAATTGACCTCGCTAAATATTTAGGCATTACTTAAGAGAAGTTAACTCGGCAGAAAACCAGATATGCCTGGCATTCCCAATCTTCAACGCAGGGTTCAAGCGTATGAGGCAAACCGTAAGCTGTCGTACTCGCTACCTGCTACACCACTTTCAAACTATGTCAGGATGCGTGACGGCTGTCGGCTTGCGGTGGATGTATACGTTCCTCAAGGTGCTGATGACGCAGTAAGTTTCCCGACCTTGCTACTGTTCACTCCCTATTTCCGTAGATTCAAACTCACCCCTGGCTCTAGCTCCGATGCCAGCCCGAACACCGGGAAGTTTAGTGACTATTTTGTGCCTCGCGGCTATGCGGTTGTAGTCATTGATGTGCGCGGCACAGGTGCCAGTTTCGGCACACGTGATGGTTTTCGATCGCCAGCCGAAAGGCTTGACAGTGCTGAGATTGCTGATTGGGTGATCGAGCAAGAATGGTCAAACGGTGTGTTGGGAGCTACCGGAATTTCCTACCTTGGGGCAGCATCAGATTTTCTTGCATCAACCGGGCACCCTGCCGTTAAAGCGATCGCCCCGCTATTTTCTGTTTGGGACACTTACACCGACAATTACTTTCCGGGCGGTATGCAATGTATGTCCTTGACTCAAACTTATGACACTCTGATGAAAGGGCTGGATCAGGACAAACGCGCTTATTTAAAAGATTATAAGTATTTTGCCAACCCTGACTATGAAGGCCCACAACCGGTAGACGAAGACAGCCAAGGGGCGCTGGTTGTCGCCGCGGTGGCCGAGCATATGAACAACTTCCGGCAGACGGACTTTATGGCCGATCTTAGTTTTCGAGAAAATGCGCTGCCGTATGATCCAGAGTACAGCAGCGCTAGCATAAGCCCCTATGCTTATGCTGATGGTGTTAACGAGGATGTAGCGATCTTGTCAGTATCAGGTTGGATGGATGGGGCTGGATATGCCAATGGCGCAATTGCGCGCTTTCTTACTTTAGACAAGAACCCGCATCACCTGGTTTTAGGGCCATGGGATCACGGCGCTCGTATTGACGTGTCCCCCTGGCGTCGAAGCGAGGAACCCGAGTTCCCACTGTTAGGCTGTGTACTTCGTTTCTTTGATACCTATTTAATGGGGTATGACACGGGACTTCAGAATGAAGCGCCTGTGTCCTACTATCGCTTGCACGAAGAAACATGGGCGCAGGCGGACAATTGGCCACCTGTGGCCAATACAACAAGGCTTTACCCGGTATCGTCTAAAGCCTTGTCTCTACGTTCTGGTACCGGCAGCGAGAGTTATCAGTGCATCCCAGACATGGGCACTGGGTTTGAAACCCGGTATGAACGTATCGCGGGAATGGATTCGCGAAACTATTATTATGACTGGCAAGGCCGAACAGAACGAATGCTTTTCTGGGATACGAAAGCAGCTGCAGCTGATGTAGCGATGGCCGGACATGCCTTGCTCAATCTGTGCGCCAGCTTTGATGCACCGGATGCCGGGATCTTTGTTTATCTGACCGAGATCGAAGAGGATGGCTCTGAACGCTACATCACCGAAGGTGTTTTGCGAGCTCTCTTCCGCGAAGAAACTTCGCCGCCAGAAAACATCCGTATCAACTGGCCATTTCGCAGTTTTCATAGAGACAGTACTCAACCGTTACCAATCAACGTGGTGCAGAATTTTCGCATTCCCTTGTTACCAACTGCCTGGACTCTGAGTCAGGGAAGCCGTTTACGCCTGTCGATTGCTGGAGCAGATCATGATCACTTCAAAAAGGTTCCACATGGGAAATTGCCTAAAATCACAGTGAACCTGGCCAACACCAGTCTAGTTCTTCCGATTGCACAAGAGGCAGTGTTTCAATAAGGCTCACCTTTAGACTATCTGCTTATTGAAGAGCGGCTACGGCCTATTATCACGACGAACGGAAAAGAGGGTAAGCCTTATCACTCGGCAGAGTGCATCTGCTTTAGAAAGGCTATCCCGATCTCTATTGCATGCTGTGAGTTTTACGGCACAGTAAAACGACGTACACCCAGGTAAGATTCGCCAT
>JBGCEO010000039.1:0-26512 GCA_045106475.1 Granulosicoccus sp. | reverse complement strand
GCAAAGGCTGCAGCACCCTCTGCAGTTAGCCGTGGTAGTTCGCTTGCATCTATGTTGTCGGGCTCAAGTACCAGACGATCAAACTGAGACAATACATTGATGGGTGGATTGTCAGCATAAAAGAATGCAATGCTACGCCCTGCCAATGGAGTATCGATCATCAGAGCTTCATCAGCAATATCTGGAATGCCTTTTCGCAAGGCTAATGCACTGTAAACAGCAAGCTCACCATTAGCTTGCGTGTTGTTGTCAAAGGCATCGCTACTGGCTTGAACAATTAACTCATCGGCAGTGAGCGAGTGGCTCGAATTCAGCGGTAATTTCTTAACCAGAGAACCAATTATTCGATTGGCGTAGCCTGTCAGGCTCTCACGTCGACGACCCTCTCCTGAGGCTAGCTCTGACCAGACAAGTGTATTGCTACGTGAATCGATCACGTCCAAACGCAGGCTTATCTCAGGTGAGCGACCAGCAGTCCCTTTATAGTGCCAGCGGCTAATCTTGCCCTGCACGACATAACGCGATCTGGCTTTGTTGCTTACAAGCTGAGTAATACCTAGTCCACGTAAATGAGTTTCCAGCAAAGCGACAGCAGTTTCTGATGCCGTGTGCGTGCTACTGATATTTTCAAATTCCAACAGCGCCCAGGAATGCTGCGTGGAGAGCTCGACAGTATCAGTCGGTCCCACTGAACGTGGTTTTATTGTATCGGTAGCACTGCAAGCACTTAAGATAAGCAGCGTGACCAGCATAGCGCCAACCAGGCAGCAGTGTGTTTTGGTGACCAACGCCGAACCACGAGCAAACACCGAGCTAAGCATCATCATGAGTGTGCTCCCGCAGTATGTCTAGCTCGCATGAAGGTTCTGAATTCTATATTGTCCATCTCTCTGGATAGCATCACGACACCGATGAACGCACTAAGTGTCATCGCAAGACCAAAACCATATCCATAATAGGCCGGTCCTAACAGCAATGAGGCCCAGGTAAACAGAGCATTACTAATAAACAGGGTTGCTGCCAGTACCAGGGCATCACGCAACTTGTCCAGATAGAACAAGACATTAAGAACTGCCAGCATCAACACCTGTGCAGCGACACCAACAAGATCGATGTAGTACAAATGAACATACTGCTCCGAGATACCAAGCCAGGCAACAATCGTTGGGCCCAGCAAATACAACACGAGCACCGTTGCACCTTGTACCCGGACAATTTGAAAAAGACCCTCTCTAACAGCGCCCACCATACTGTTACCCAGCAGTTCGATTTCCTGCAAACTGGCGTTACCACGAACGGCAGTAAAAAAACCTTCATAGGCTTCGGCAAAATCCGTCTCGATACGCAACAGGAACACCGCCATACCCGGGATGATGCTCAGATACGCCAGAAAGATTGGCAGATCGTAGATGAGAGATGCGCGCAATGGTCCTATCACCGCTTCAGAGGTAACAGGACTAAGCCAGAACATAAGCTTGTCTATCCATATACCTGAGTTGTACAGTACACCTATCAGAATCAGGCTGGGGAAGATCAACCGTGGCTTGAGGAAATCAAACCGCAACCGAATGCTAACCGGATACTCAGGCACAACGACTGCCAACATTAGGAACAATAGCAAGGTATGCCCCATTAAAAGACCCGTAAGCAGGCCATTGAGACCATAAGCAAACAACAGTATCGACAGTAGAACGGTTGCCAGGTAACCGGCTGCAAACGCATAGAGGATGACCTTGAAACGCTTCAGCCCTGCAACAAAAATCACCACGATCCAGATATTCGACAAAGTTACAAAGTTTGCAATCATCAAAAGCTCGTAGGCAAAGCTTTGTTCAAATAGCAATAAAGCCAAGGCAATACCTATGCAACCGCTCACGCCGGTGGTAAGCGCTATAGCACCATTTAGATTAGCGTTAATCAGATGCTCCTGATTCTCAAACAATCTGTCTGCAACAAATCGTGTAAAAACCAATTGCAACAGGCCGGTAAGAATCAACGACGCTCCCATGATCCAGGTAACTGAAGTCGTGAACTGCTTGATGCTCTCGCCGCCAATACTCTGGGAAACCGCTACGATGCCAATCAGCATGACACCCAGAATAGACAGAACCCATGGTCCTGCACTGATAAGCCCGGCAAAACCGTAAGCCTTTAATGTGCCTGTGAAAGAATCATCATTGAGGTACTTACGTAACTCGAAACCGATGCCAGCCATCGTCTAGGCCGCCTTGGATTGCGTCGGCTTATCGCCAACTTGAAATTCGGTTGTTATATGCTGCTTATAGACTGACTCGTAGCGACTAATCATGCTTTTTTCATCATAAAGCGCTTCTACTCGCTTTATGGCTACAGTACTTGCTGCAGCCCATTTATCATGATCAGATAGTAGCGACAAGCAAGCCTGTGCCAGTGCTGAGGGATTGGCAATCGAAATAACCTCTCCTGCTGTCCCCAATGCTTTATCCGCATCGTCCACGCCATTGATCAACTCAATGCAGCTACCCACATCGGTTGTCACCGCAGGAATCCCGGCTGCGAAACCTTCAAGCACAACCAGTGGTTGACCCTCTGACACCGAGCTAAGCACACAAAGCCCCATCTGCGGGAACACATCCTCAGGTCGTTGAAACCCCTTGAACTTCACCACATGAGAAAGCCTGAGACTCTCCACCAACATTTTGCATTCTTGTGTGTAGGCCTCATCTTCGTCTTCAGGACCCATGAGCCAGCCTTCTGCATCGGGCATGTGCTTTCGAACAATCTGCATGGCCCGTATGAAGGTCTTGATGTCTTTGATAGGCACCACTCTGCCTATCAGCCCAAGCACAGGAGGAACCGGAGCACCCTCTGCACGACGCACTGCTTTGAAGCGTTCAACATTGACACCATTAGGAATAATACTGAGCTTCTCTTCAGGTGCACCATCGGCGATCTGCCTGCGCCGATTTCCCTCGTATAGCGTAAAAATCTGACTGGCAGCGCTATAGGACATCTTACCCAGGGAGAGAAAGAAACGAATCCAGACACTGCGCAGATAATTCATATTGTCGTTCAAGCCAACCTGAAACGGGTCCATCTCTTTCGGAATCCAGTCGACCTGTGCTAAATCCAATTCGCGTTCTTTGGTATAGATACCATGCTCAGATATGACATAAGGTGTAGCGGTCGTGTTATGCAGCATCGAGCCGAGAAAACCTGCATAACCCGTCGATACCGAATGATAAAGATCAGCTTTGGGCGCTTGCTTGGCAATTTCAGACAAGATAAACAGGGGTGCATGCATACCACGCACAGTCCAAAAGAAATGATTGAAGTCCAAACCTTCAGGGGCGTCCTGATACTTCTCACGAATAGTGGCCCAGGCACGTTCATCTTCGTGTAGCTGCTGCTCGGTAAAAGCATCAGAGCCTGTCAGCAATTGCGCAAAACTGGCGCCCACTGATTCATCAAGTTCGCCTTTGGTGTTATGTAGCTGACTATGCAGCTCACTATTGGTATCAAAGCGCTGCTGTATTGACTTGCGCATAGAAAAACTATGCTGCCTTTTGCGCATTCGTTCCCAGATAGACTCTGGTGTTGCACTACTCTCCGATGAGGTTAGTAAAAAATGGGTTTCAAGATGCACCAGATTGTCAGGTAACTCATAAGCAGGTTCTGTGGCCGAATCAGCATCAGCGCCCAGATAAATAATCGAGAAACTAAGATGAGGCATCCCCTCGATCAGCTGTTTAACCCAGCTTGATACACCACCCCTTACATAGGGAAAGGTACCTTCCAACAGCAGACATACATTGGCGTGCGCATTAGGGTTGTACCGAGGGGACGTATTCATGCCCAATACTCCGCAACGTGTGAGAGTGGTGGATAGGCCCGGATTGAAGGATCAAGTTGATTAAGTAGTGCTCGAACACGAGGGAAGTTATGCTCTTTGAACTCAACCTCTGCCAGATAAGGTAAAACCTTGTCATCAGGCATACCCAACGCACTGGCTCGTTCAAACGCCACTCTCGCCCGACGTCCATTGCCTTGCAGAAGCGATACTCGCCCCAGTATAAAATGCGCGTTTCTATTGACAGGTAACATCGACACAGCTTGAATGGCAGCCCCCGATGCTTTTTCAAGCAACTGCTCACGGGCTACTGGCTCATCTTTCTCAAGTGTCAATAGTTCCCAATAATTGCTGGCGATGTGCAACCACGAGTTGGAACTCTCAAGTCCATCACCCATAGCAAGGCGTGATTCCAGATGTTGAATATCACGGTTGAGATCTGATACTTTCTTGTCCAGAGTTTTATAGGCGGTAAGCCGTATGCGCTCGTCAGGATGTCGCATCGCTTGTTTAAGCGCACTAACCGACAGAGAGTTCTCGATGTTTGCAGCAGCCAGTACTTTTTTGTACAAGTCCTGTTCATCTTTGGAGTACATCAGGTGTTCTGTAAACCCGCGACTGTCGACATCGGTAGCCTTTCTACCGATCGGCGTGGTAAAGGGCAACTGCGCAAGTTTGGTCACTTGCCAGTAATCAGGTTCCTGATTTGACAAATTGGCCTCCCGAAACCCATACATAAAGGCGCCGGCAAAACCGAGGGTGCCCACAAAGGGAATTAGAAAACAAATAGCAAAGACGAATAGCACGAGCTTTGGGTGATCGGACCCACTGGCAACGTTAGCGTATTTGTGACCATGAAGTGATTGAACGAGCACAACACTGGCTGCTACGGATGCAACTGCACAAAGCGCACCGTGTAACATCAACCATTGATAAGCCGGCAGCGCCTGATCAGATACGCCGATTAAATTGAATAATAGATACAACTGCCCCAGCGCAGCTATGGCAATGCACAGCAGGGCAATAATTTTATGCGGCACCTTTCATACCTACATCAGTATCACTATCTGGTTCACTTGTGCCCGGTAGCTTCCCAATATGAGACTCCAGTAAAGCAAGGCAGGTTTCGCGTGTATCGCTTTTCTGTATTTGCTTAAGCTTTGAATCTTCCAGAATACTTTTCATGCTGACACCAAACTGCTGGTCAACGGCGTCGCCGATGCGCCTCAGAAAGGCCAGACTCTTGGTTTCGGTCATTAACGGCAGCAACAGACAGACCACGGCAGAATCATCATCAGTATCGGGCAACCATGAAGCATCGAGATTACGAATGGTTGCGCTGATGTAGTGAGCAATCTCGGCGCTTTTTTCTCCGGGTTTTAGTTTCAAAGAGAGCAGTGATGACTCAGTGTCATGAGAATGCGCAAAACGCAACACGGTGTCCATCTCTGACAAGAACCAATCTTTCCTGGATAGAGCCTCTCCCTCAGATCGAGTCAGTAAGTTACCGATATAGCTACCTAACAGTGCCAGAATATTCAGATTCTGTTGCTGGAAAGCCATAAAGTGCATATCTTTGATGGCCAGTACGCCATGAAGATGCCCCTCGGTATCGACGATCGGCACCACGGCAAGAAGACTGTGCTCATGATGCTTTTCTGCCATTGATTCCAACTTGATACTGACCAGTTCCCGCTTTTCAATAGCCAGTCTTAACAAGGGATCAAACTGAGGCAAATCAAACATATCGCCATGCACGGCAATCGGCGTACTGTCGATCACTGAATCACTACTCATCGCGTAGAGACCTGCAACCTGTACAGAACAAAACTGCGAGAAAATGGCCATCAATTCGCTACCGGCATGAATGCCATCACTGCCTGTAGACAATACAGGCTTTACTTGTTGCAGTGCTTCGCGCAAGCTCAGACGCTGACCTGCCATGTATTCTTCTAAATGTCCATGGGAGACTTTCAGCACGTGATAATCGGTACTAAATTCTTTAAGGCGATGTCGCAGATAAGTGTTCTCTGCTTCTGCCTGTCGACTTCTCTTGCGCCATGCTGATGCAGCATCACCAATCATCAAACTCAACACGATAACGCCCAACGATAGAGTCAGATGCTTCGCAGCCATGCCAGCATAGACATCAATAGGCAAGCTGATAACAAGGGCCATCAAAACCGAACAAGCCACACCCCAGCTGCTTCCATAGCGTGCAGCAAAAAGCAAAGGCGCTGCCGCCACCCATGGAAACCCGGCATTCAAGCCAAGCGGATCATGCGGAAATATCAGTATTCCACAAAGGGGTAATACGCTGGCAAAGGCAAGCAACTCAATCATTTTGCCAGTCTGTGTCGACGCCTCTTTGGCTCTAAACAGACGCGAACGCAATGCTTGCTTACCCACTGGCCCCAATGATTCGAGAATGGATTTAAACGAACGTTTCATTGATTCGCCCGCAATTACCGCACAACGGCGTCAAGTTGTATTTGCTGTAATAGATCGGATACCACTTTGTTGGCCACCGCTGGAAGGTTGGCATATCCCCAGCCGGTGCGTGCTGCATTGGCTTGCCATAAAACCCGGTTGCTGGATAGATCGATTAATTTAAGACTGACACCCACGGCAGGTTCTTTATCTGTACCACCCTTGTATTGCCACTCGTGTACGGTACCGGTTACAGCGTAGCGATAGCCTTTGCTTTGTGCCCATTGTGTAGCATCGTCAATTTCCGCACCGACATCCAGCAGACCTCTTAGACTGACGGGCTTCAAGGGTCTATAGATATCAACGCGTTGTACACCACGCGCTCGCAGATGCGTCTCTACAAAGGTCTGAGCCTGAGAGTCAGCCTGAGCGGTCTGCGACAGATTATTGATGGGCAGTAACGCCCAGGGTGCCTCTGAAGAGGCGCTGACCTGTGGCGTGCTGGTCAGAGTGCTGCAAGAGCTAACGCTTAACACTACTAACAGTGCCAGCACACATTGCCTGATCAGCCTGGTGGATACTTGCCAGCACAACAAGGCAGATCTACTCGAAAACGAATGAGTTGTAGTATTCATCATTGCGAACTCGCCTTCAGCTCAGCGCGCTGAGTTATTCGCTCTTCCCAATCCAGTGAGGTTTGCACGATCATATCTATGTCATCAAATCGAGGAGTCCAGTCCAGCGTATTGTGTATCTTGTCTACCGCCGCTATGAGTGCAGGTGGATCCCCCGCTCGGCGTGCGTGCTCCTCTACCGTGAGTGGCTTGCCATTAAGCTTGTTAACAGAATCTATAACCTCTCTTACGCTGAAGCCTTTGCCATAGCCACAATTAACCAGTGTAGATTCACCACCTTCTCGCAAATAATCCAGCGAAGCCAAATGGGCGCTGGCCAGATCGGTTACGTGGATATAATCACGAATACCGGTTCCATCAGGTGTTGGATAATCTGTACCGAATACCATCAGTTTCTCGCGCTTGCCAAGCGCAACTTCTGCAGCCACCTTGATGAGTAAGGTGGCGTTGCGTGTTGATTGTCCAATCAAACCATCAGGGTCAGATCCAGCCACATTGAAATAACGCAAAATGACATGACGAAGATCGCTTGCCCGGCTCAAGTCCCTTAACATGTACTCAGACATCAACTTTGATGTTCCATAAGGGTTGATAGGTGCTGTGGGTAAGTCTTCTACGCAGGGTTTGCTATCGTCCTCTGGTATGCCGTAGGTTGCCGCAGTGGATGAGAAGATAATCTTATCCACACCCGCATCCTGGCAGCAGCGCAGCAGGTTTAACGTACAGCTGGTGTTGTTACTGTAGTACTTGAGTGGGTTTTCCACGCTTTCCGGAACAATGGTATGAGCTGCGAAGTGCATCACAGTATCGACGTTATGCTCTTGCAGTATCCGGCTCACCAACTCGGCATCACCGGTATCCCCAACCACTAGAGTCCCGTACAACACCGCCTCTTGATTGCCCGTAGAGAGATTATCAAGCACAACCACTCGCTCGCCGCGTTCACCCAGCAGCTTTACCACGTGGCTGCCGATGTAACCTGCCCCGCCAGTAACCAGAATGCTCGTGTTTTGTTTGGATTGATCCATAATCTGTGCACAGATTGCGACTTAAGAAGCCCTACTCCTATATGTCGTCCGCTAATTCAGTGCCTTGAGATGCAAGCGCTACACGAATTCACCAGACTGATCGGACTCTGGCGGCTATGATTGGCTTTGTAGCAACATCGCAGGACGCCTGAGAGCCTATGAAAACAATCGCAAGCCCTGAGCACGTCTTACATTTTCCCAGTGGAGAATTGGCTGGTGGTGAGTTTGTTCGACCGTTTGAGTGCCCCGAGCGCTGGGATTACATCGTTCAATCTCTCTCAGCAAACGGCTTTAGTGACCCAGAGGCACCGGCCAAGCTCAATATGGACACCGTTAACAAGGTTCACAGTAGTCACTATATACACTTCCTGGAAAACGCCTGGCATTGGTGGGCAGCCGAAGGCTACTCAGGCGAAGCTCTACCTAGCGTCTTTCCTGCCAGGCGTATGCAACAGCGAGAGCCCGATCATATAGACGGTAAGCTGGGGTACTACGCCATGGCTTTAGAAACGGCCATAACCGCAGGTACCTGGAGAGCCGCGATAAGCAGCGCGGCAGTCGCTCAAAGTGCTGCCAATCTGCTCAGCACAGATTCTTCATCCTTCGCGCTGTGCAGGCCACCTGGTCACCATGCCGGAATTGATTTGTACGGCGGCTACTGCTTTTTAAACAACGCGGCAATTGCCGCACAAACCCTACTGGACAATGGGGCAAAACGCATCGCGTTGCTCGACGTGGACTTTCATCATGGCAACGGGACCCAGGATATTTTTTATGAACGTGATGACGTGCTGTTCCTATCCTTGCACGGCGACCCGGTTCATGCCTTCCCTCATTTTTTAGGCTATGCCGATGAAACAGGTTCAGGCAGTGGCAGCGGCTTTACGATGAACTATCCTCTTCCTCCCGGTACCCCCTATGAGGTATGGGGCAGCGCGTTAGCTGATTCCATAGAAAGAATTAAAGCCTATGCGCCCGATGCGCTGGTGGTTTCTCTGGGCGTGGATACGTTTGAAAAAGATCCCATTAGCTTTTTCAAACTTCGCTCTGAGGATTTCACTCACTATGGCGCACTGTTAGGCTCACTCAGGCTACCCACCACCTTCGTTATGGAGGGTGGCTATGCGGTGGAGGAAATCGGTGTCAACACGAGCAATGTCTTGCTCGGGTATCTCAATGGATAGCGTTGACTAATCCTCTATGCTTATCGGCCGGTCGGTTAAGCTATCGCTTGGCTCAGCACCAAACGATCTGTTCACGTTTTTGCTTCGCGGCTGCAAACTTGCCGCTACCTGAGTATTACAAACACCTTCGTTCAAGAAGGTCAAAGCCGCAGAGGTCAGAGCGTCACGCGAGTCATTGGTTGGATAACTCCATTCATCCGGCACAGAACAGTCAGGTTGAATGCCCCCTAATATCGACACGCCAACGGAATTGGTTCGAAGCGAATGCATAGCATTCAAATTGCGTTCACAGTATTCAATAGGGCGTGATGTAAAGGGTTTGCCACTTGTCAGGGAACCTATCACCGTCACGTCAAGATAAGGCTGAAGACCATTGATGACTGTTTCAGAGGCCGAAGCTGAACGCTCTGATGTCAAGATAGCGATACGCGGCAAACCCAACGATGGCGACTCTTCAGTGATGAAGCTGGTGTAATCAAGCTCACTGTACTTGTCGTTTCTGCGTCGAATCTGAAAAGGTTCTCCTACCAGTGCGGACCCGGCAATCTGCGAGGCTAAGCGCTCTGACACGCGCACGCTACCTCCCCTGTTTTGGCGAAGATCAAGAATGAAGTCATCGATACCTTCACCAATAAGCCATTCAATATTTGAATCCATTTCGCCTTCAGTGGGTTGATAAAAGGCTTCTACCGGCATATAGCCGATTCTGTGTCCATCTGCCATCGTGAAGATCGAGGCATAAGGAGAAGTATTCCAGCTGTACTCTTCGGCTATAACCTGTACCGTTCGTGCCGCTTCACCATCGGTTTGCACTGTAAAAAACGGTTCTGCGCCTTCGCTAAAGAGAAGCTCGTTAAACAGTGCCGATGTCATTTGATCGTCAAAAGGAACCCCTTCTATTGCCAGCCAGCGATCACCACGATTGATACCGGCTTGCTGCATCGGAGAGCCGTCTCTGATTTGACGAAAGCGATAAACATCGAAGGCATCAAAAGCTGCGTTGAAACCATACCCACCGGTGATACCCTGAGAGAAAAGATTATCTTGCTCTTCAGCATCTGTCAGGAAGCTGAAAACGTCAGGTGCTACACGTAAATCCCGCACAAGCTCAGCTGGGTCGGTGTAATCAGCCAGATTTAATTGAGGCACTTGATCGTAGTAGATGTAGTAATCGCGCATATCGAAATCAACCCAGGCATTCAGGTCTTCGACAGAGCAGGCTTCTACCGCTGCATCACGCTGATAGCCTTGAGTTCCAACCGGTGCATTCGAAGGACCATCATCTGCTGGAGAATCATCATCTAAGACGAGAGGCTCATTGTCGGAGGTCGGCTGATTAACAACCGGATCACCACCAGAGCCGCCGCTAGAGCAGGCCGACGCTATCAGGGCAACAAACACTGCAGCCAATACAGTTTTACAGGCGCTCAAAGGTTGCATCTATGCAGTCCACGTCACTTTTAGATATCCAATGATAACGTAGAAACACAGCCTTCCATGAAACAACGGAATTCTGTCAGTTTATAGTGGGCAATCTGTGGCCCTAATCACGCATTCTTCAAACCCCGTAGAGATATGCGGGGTTTGATCTGGTTATACGGGGTTTGACCTGGATCTGCGCGATTGCGTTGGACTACCCCGGTGCTCGCTCCACTAGGTAGAGCTTAGCTGCTCCTCTAGCTGGTTCAGCACTTCATAGCAAGGCATCACCTGTTGCACAGAAGAGTTGGGTTCGCGCCCCTCTTTTATCGATGCGAAAAACTCTCGATCCTGCAACTCTATGCCATTGAGCGAAACATCCACATTCGAAACATCTATGGCTTCCTCATGTCCATTAACAAGATCATCATAACGAGCGATGTAAGTGGCGTTGTCGCCTATATAGCGAAAGAATGTGCCCAAAGGGCCATCATTGTTAAAAGACAGAGACAAGGTACACAAGGCGCCACTCTCACTCTTCATCTGAATAGACATATCCAGTGCAATACCCAGTTCGGGGTGTATCGGGCCCTGCAGAACGTTGGCTGCCACGACTTTTTCACCCACTTGATATTGAAACAAGTCAACAGTATGGGCAGCGTGATGCCAGAGTAGATGATCAGTCCAAGAACGTGGTTCACCCAAAGCATTGATGTTCTTGCGACGAAAGAAATAAGTTTGCACATCCAGTTGCTGCAATGCGAAATCACCCGCCACTACCTGTTTATGTACATACTGATGCGAGGGATTGAAACGTCTGGTGTGTCCTACCATGCAGATCTTGCCGGTTCTGGCCTGCGCATCAAGCACAGCTCTGGCATCGCTTATCGAATCTGCCAAAGGAATCTCGACTTCAACATGCTTGCCTGCGTCCATACATTGAATGGCTTGAGCTGCATGCATTTGCGTAGGAGTGCATAAAATGACGGCATCAGTATCAGCCCATTCCAGAGCCTCATCAAGTTCTGTGCTGACCTGCTTAATGCCGTACTTATCAGCAACCTGCTGAGTTGCATCCAGCCTGCGTCCAACCAGACCAACGACTTCTACACCATCGATGTTTTTAATGCCATCCAGATGCTTAATACCAAACGCACCCGCGCCCGCTAATATGACTTTCATGTTTGCTCTTCCTCATTATCCCAGTAAAGGTGCATGGGATTATCAATAAGTAATTGCCGCTGACTAAGTTCACTATCGGCAATACGTGGGATTATATCTACCAGAGCACCATCATCTGGCATATGACTTTTCATGTTCGGGTGCGGCCAATCGGTTCCCCACAACACTCTTTTCGGAAACGTATCGACCAGGCGCTTAGCAAACGGTACAAAATCATCATAGCCCGGTGGTCCACTGGCCGAGAGCCGTTCAGGACAGGTGACCTTCGTCCACATCGTCGGGTTATCGTGCAACAAAGAAACAAACTGCTCAAACTCAGGGCCGTTCTCGGAGAGTGTTACATCCGGTCGACCCATGTGATCAAACACGATGGTTAACGGCAGGTCACTGAAGAAACTCTTGTGTTCTTGTAAATCCGGTGCCTCGAAATAGATAACCACATGCCAGCCCATCGGCGCTATTCGTTTGGCAATGGATTCAAGTGCACCATAGGGGGCCGCATCAACCAGTCTCTTTACAAAATTAAATCTAACTGCGCGTACACCAGCCTTGTGCAAATGATGCAACTCTTCATCGCTAATGTGTTCATCTACTGTTGCCACACCCCGCGCTAAACCATTGGACGCCTGCAGAGCATCCACCAGGGCACGATTATCCGAACCATGACAGGTGGCCTGGACAATGACGTTGCGAGTGAACCCGAGATGATCACGCAAAGCCCATAGTTTGCTCTTAGATGCATCACAAGGCGTGTACTTACGCTTGTCTGAATAGGGGAACTGATCTCCCGGGCCGAAAACATGGCAATGTGCGTCCACTGCGCCTTTCGGCAGTTTGAACTTTGGCGTAGATGGATCCGCATGAAAGGGTAACCAGTCACTGTCCATGATGAACCCGCCAGAGTTGGATACAGGCTGATTACTCATGACACCTTCCTGGCCGTTAGGAAGGTATCCAAACGTGGATGCACTCTCCGTACATTATTGGCAAACACATCAGCCTTGTCAGCATCGCAGATGCTCAGGTTATCGATATAGCGTTTCGTTGTATGGCGGCCGTGGCAATCGATAATCATTCAAAGCTCCTCGTAAGTTTACTGTGCAGACTCAACATCAAGTCATGCATGCCCGTGCCAAACCGAAGAGGGAATATAGATTTCCCCCTTAAAAAGCTTGCGGGTTGTTCGTAGTAAAGCCGATCGTTTTACTTGCACTTGATCGTCGTCGTGAGTCAAGGCCATCGCAACGCTGAAAGAGCCGGTTGGATGCTCCACGTTCACCTGCGTTACCTGTGTTGGATGATCTGTCTTGTCTATGTTAGCCAGACCGTCTGCAACCGTGCCTGGTATCACACAGGCCGTAGCCACACTGACAGCACCAAGAACGCCGATGGCTTCATGCACTCTATGTGGAATAAAATTGCGTGTGCATATCGAACCGGCATCTTGAGGCGCTGCAAGCAAACACATCTTGGGTATGGTCTTGTTGCTGACATCGCCTAAATTCATGTGCGAACCTATGGCCCACCTGATCTCTTCAAGCTGCGCTTTTAACCGCGTATCAGATTCAAGTTCGGCTGGTTCTTCATATCCGGTTTTACCGACATCCGCTGCGCGCATCATGACAACGGGCATACCGTTATCAATGCAAGTCAACTCAATACCGGTAACGACATCTATCAGATTTCCGGTGGGCAGCAAAGAACCACACTTTGATCCGGCAACGTCAAGAAAATCCAGTGCAACCGGTGCTGCGCTGCCGGGCACACCATCGATGCGCGCATCGCCGCTATAGCTGACTTTGGCGGCAGGCGTTTGAATGGTTGCCAACGCCATACTGCCGGAATTAACCATATGAATCCTGACCACTGTTTCACCATCCATCGCGTTAACCAGGCCTTGTTCAATGGCCCAGGCACCCACGCCTGCCAGGATATTCCCGCAGTTCTGACCATCACTGACCAATGTGCTATCAACAGCTACCTGTAAGAACAGATAATCAACATCAGCATCGCTGCGTGAGGGCGGAGACAGCACAGCCACTTTGCTGGTCAAAGGATGAGCGCCACCAATTCCATCAATTTGTCGCACATCAGGCGATCCCATCATTGCCAGCAACACAGCATCTCTTGTTGCTATATCCGCAGGCAACTCGGCTGAATCAATATACAGCCCGCGAGAGGTTCCACCTCTCATCAGTGTTGCGGGTATGGCGGTTTGCATTGATTAACTGCCGGTGGTCGATGATGCTTCATCATCTTCCTGCGTCACATACACCAAACCCTTGTCTTTCAAACGCTCACGCATCTGATAGTAGTCCAGTCCTAACTCACCACTCATAAGGCATTTGCGAGTGATTGCCTCCTTCTCCTCTCTTTGCTGTGACAAGGATTGAACCTCCTCGGCTCGATCACGCGGCACGACGACAACGCCATCGTCATCAGCGACTATCAAATCACCCGGATTAACTATTTGCCCCCCGCAGACAACCGGTACGTTGACGCTACCAATCGTTTCCTTGACGGTACCCTGAGCGAAGATTGCTTTTGACCAAACTGGAAAACCCATTTCGGTTAGATCACGAATATCCCGGCAACCGGCATCGATTATCAGACCCACAACGCCACGCTCAACCAGCGAACGGGCTAATAGCTCGCCAAAATAGCCCGCATCGCTATAGGATGTGGGCGCAACCACCAATACATCGCCAGGTTGGCATTGCTCTACAGCAACATGAATCATCCAGTTATCACACGGCGCAATGCTGACCGTAACTGCAGGACCTGCTATCAAAGCACCTGAATAGATGGGTCGTAACGTTGGCGACAGCAGCCCACTGCGGCCCTGTGCCTCGTGTACGGTGGCAACACCAATACCCGATAAACCTTCGATGGCAGACTGCGGAGCCCTGCGAATATCCGTAACAACTTTATTCATTTGTATCTATTCCAATGATTCTATTCGACGTATCAAATTAATCAGGTTTGCTGCCAAATTACATGTATTTGTGACAAATTCGAGTGGGATGGCGCTTTAATGATACGATCATGAGGTTATAGTGGCACGTGAATTTCCGTTTCGCTACGTGTATTTACGTTTTTCAATCTATTACGATGCAAGCCCTGCAACCCCAGCAAATCAGCCTTCGCAAACTACGCTACCTGGCCTATGTGGGAGAAACCGGCAGCGTAATGAACACCGCTATCAGGTTGGATCGAGATCCAAGCTCTGTTTCAAAGGCGCTAGCCGGCCTGGAAACACAGTTAAATATCACGCTTTTTACACACAGCAACCAAGTACGCAGCCTAACAGCCGCTGGGGAAATTCTTGCCGCGCGCGCCAAGAACGCCGCGCTGATATTGTCAGAACCCATACTGCAAAAATCCGGTCGCCGCTCCAGAAAACCAGCGTCCACCCGTTTGATGAGCTTAAGCAACAATAAACTGCTCATGATCCTGGCCTTGGTGCAACATACCCGACAATCAGATATCGGCAGAAGCACCGGACTTGGTGTCGCAGGTGTTGCCAAAAGCCTGCGCGAAACCGAGCAGCAACTGGGCATGAGCCTGGTCGAACGTCAGGGCAAAGCCGGTGTCATCGCACTACCGGAGACTTTGAAACTTGCCAATCAAATTCGGCTGGCTTTCAGCGAAGTTCACTACGCCTTGGACGAACTGCAATCACTGCACGGTGTAAAACGGGGAACTGTAACAATCGGTAGCTCACCTTTTGTTCGAACAAGCTTGTTGCCGCGTTGCATAGCGGCATTTAGAAAAGAGTTTCCGCAGGTTACCGTGCGCACAGAAGAAGCACCACCCGCAGAGTTAAGCGAAAAACTGGCCAATGGATCTCTCGATTTCATCGTTGGCCCTTTGCTGGCAAGAGTGGACAACCCTGCCCTGGAATGCATTTCGTTGATGAGAGCGCCGATAGGCCTGGCTGTTGATAGCAAACATGCACTGGCATCAAAGAAAAGAATCACCAAGCAACACCTTGAATCGCTTGAATGGGTTGTTCCGCCCGAAGGCTCTCCCTCGCGAGTGGTGTTCGAGTCGTTGATGAAAAAACACAAGGTAAACATCGCACCACACCGAGTAGAAACCAGCTCGTTTGCGATTCGCCGCGGTCTGCTACTGGAAACCGATCATGCGGCAGTCTCACCTGTAGCAGAATTTGAAAACGACATACTTCAGGGTCACATCAAATTACTGAGACCTGCTTTTTTTTCATCCAGTGACTGGGCATCTTTCAATAATAACTCGAGTGTCTTAAAACGAAAGAACGCCCGCTACCCGCAGCATGTACAGTCGTTTCTCAATATCACCCTATCGATAGCCAGTAGCTTCAACGACAAATTACCATTGCGCAACTGATGTGCGTAATCGGTTGCTTGGCCGGTCAAATCCGCTGTCAACACCGTCAATCGTAAAGGGTAAAGACAAGCGTCTTAACGCTCCCCACGGCGTCTGCTCAACACCCGGACTCATGAATTGGTCACTATCACTATCACTATCACTATCACTATCACTAGCACTAGCACTAGCACTAGCACTTGCACTTGCACTTGCACTTGCACCGGAACCGGAACCGGAACCGGAACCAGAACCAGAACCAGAACCAGAACCAGAACCAGAACCAGAACCAGCGATGTGACTCCCTACAGTGCTCTCATTCAACACAGCTGCATGACTGGAAGCTGCAGCGTGCTGATCAACCGACTCGGGGCCGCAAATTTCCCACAGAAGATTCGCGGTATTGGCAAGAGAGAGCTTGGCAGCATAGATACGACCCGAAGCAACACGTTGATTGATAGCATGCACTACGCTTGCGGCCATTAGATATCCACTTATGTGGTCTAAGGCCTGAAACGGTAAAGGTTTCGGTCTATCACTAAAGCCGTTGGATAACCCGTAGTCGGCTATGCCTGAACTCATTTGTACCAGGCTATCAAAACCACGTCGGTTAGCCCAAGGTCCAGTCCAACCGTAGGCATTTAAAGCTACATCAATGCAGTGAGGATTGATGGCGTTAATAGTTGCATCGCTATATCCAAGATTCGCCAATGCATCGAGCCTATAGCCGCGTACCAACACATCGCAATCAGCCAACAGGGCATCAAACAACTCTCGATCAGCCTGTTTTTTAAGATCCAGGCCGGCACAACGTTTACCAACAGTCATTTCCAGTGCGTTACCGTCTTCCTCCCAGTGAGGGGGGTCGATGCGAAGAACATCGGCACCGAAGGCTGCGAGAAATCGTGTACACACAGGACCTGCCAGAACCCGCGTCAAATCGAGCACCTTCAAACCTTGCAGTGGACGCGAGGCGGATTGCAGCTGCAGCTGAGGATGCGAATCTGGTTTGATCTGAGATTTTGGTTGCCAACTAACGAGCGGTTCGGTAGCAACAGCTCTCCCTTGTGGATGTTTATTCCATAGCTGCCTATTCATCATGAAGGCTGCCGCACCCCCTGCGTTAACCACAGCTGACTCCAGTTCTGCTCCTTTCCAGCTGCTAACAGCACTGGCCGTTGCAGACTTATCTGCCGGATTATCCAGAACACTCAACGCAGCCAAGCGGTGATGCCTGGCGTTGGTATGCAATCGTATCCAACCATCGATACAGGCATAGTCACCTGCAAACTCATCCCAACTAGCAGGAGCAGACCAGCCGATTGGGTAGACACTGTGTTGACACCACCTGGACGCTAACAGGCGATCAACGGTTGCCGGACTTTGCAAACCCCAATAAATTTGACGCAATTCCTGAACCTGCGACACGGCAACTGCTATAGCTGCCTGGGCAAAATCCGACACTGCAAACAATGAATCGGTAGTATCAGCGCCGGTTAAGCGCAGTGCAGGTTTTTCACCCACCGACGTTGATCGAGATTCCAAAGGCATGCTGGCTTGTGCACCCGATAAACTGCTCGACGATTCATCAGCTGATTGCACAAGATGCTCAATGTGCTTTATAGCTCTTAGTAAATTGCTGCTTCCGTTTTGCAAATGAGACAACTGGTCTGCCGAAGGAAATTTATTATAACTTGCTACAAATCGGTATCACAGGAATACAAACTATAGTAACTGCATCATCAGCAGGTAACTGCAAGAACTATAGTAACTGCATCATCAACAGGTAACTGCAATAACAATAGGCCTCTGCAACAACTATAGCTCTCTGCAACCAGTCAAGTTGCCACTGTAAACGGTCTTATGTTTTTTTAGCATCCTGGACTATGTTCATGGTTGCTACACCACTTTCACCCAGCTCGACCGATGCAAATGGCCCACCTTGATACAGGTGTGCCAGGTCATTGAGATCCTGTACTTCCTCGTCAGCCAGTACTTGCTCTGCAAACTGCTCAGCATTGTCAACAGGACGATAACCTAAAAAACTGGCATTAGCGTTATCAACCGGTGCACGATCATTGTTGGATACGCCGTACACCACTGTAAAGCCTGTTGTGGGGGTATTTATTGACTGTTTTACCAGCTGTATAAGATCGTTGTAAGACAGCCAGCTACCTAAAGCCCGGGCGTTGTTTACTTGTGCGCAGGATAATATGCGCATACACACAGACTCAACCCTGCGTTTATCCCAGTACATGCTGGCCAGATCTTCAGCGAAGCACTTGGCCAGGCCATAGAACGTATCGGGTCGGTGTGCCACGTCAGTACCGATGAAATCCATCTTCGAATGCATACCCACAGCATGAATGGAGCTGGCATAAACCACACGACGCACCTTGTTTTGATAGGCGGCCTCCCACACGTTATAAGCACCAATGATGTTAGGCCCCAGAATGGTGTCAAACGGGGCTTCATCGCCATAAGCACCAAAGTGAATGACCTGATCTGCTCCTTCCAACACCTTCATCATATCGTCAAGGCTGGAGAGATCTGCTTTGATGTAGCTTTCACCGTTGTAGCATTTGCCCACACTGTCAGCGATATCGGTGGAAACCAGCTCATCACACATCTCTGCCAGCGGCTCACGCAAGTGGGAGCCCAGGCGGCCGGCTGCGCCTGTTAGAACAAGTTTCATATAAAGTCTCTCTCTATCAGGGACGTCAGTGAACAGGGACGTCAGTGCCGTCTATAAGCGCAACGCGCGTTACGCTCAGTTGCTGGTGACGCTTACGTCAACTTTGATTTCATGGTGGCCACCAAATTATCCGCGCCCTTACCCAACAAAGACAAATCCGCTCCACACGCTACGAAGCTAAAACCTTCTTTGAGTAAACGCGCTGCAAAGTCGTTATCCAGAACCAGAGTACCTACCGGCACACCTTTATCCATCAATGCGCGTGCGGCAGGCATGATCAATTCCCATACTTCATCGCACAGTGGCTTACCCAAGTGCCCAATGTCTGCCGCTATATCCGCAGGCCCAAAAAAGACACCGCTCACGCCATCTACCGAACCTATTGCCTCAGCCTGTTCAATAGCTTGACGTGTTTCCAACTGCAGGATGATTGTGGTTTCATCTTCTACGCGATCAAAGTAGTCAGTCACGCGGCTAAATTTATTTGCCCGGGTATTAGAACTCACTCCACGAATACCGCGTGGCGGGTAACGGGTAGCTGCCACTGCCTGCTGTGCTTCTTCAACCGATTGGATCATCGGAAACAACAAACCAGGTGCGCCCAAATCCAGCAAACGTTTAACCAACACCGGATCATTCCAGTCGGGGCGTACTATAGCTGTACCACCTGTCGCTTCAAACACCTGAAGCTGGCTTAGCACAGTGGACAGGTCATTAGGTGAATGCTCCATATCAATGAGGAACCAATCAAAGCCTGAATGCGCAACCACTTCAGCTGCAAAATTATTTCGCAGACTTACCCACAGACCAAGTTGCTTGCTGCCATCTTGCAATGCCTGAGTGAACATATTCTTACTGAGTTT
This sequence comes from Granulosicoccus sp., assembly GCA_045106475.1. Lineage (GTDB taxonomy): Bacteria > Pseudomonadota > Gammaproteobacteria > Granulosicoccales > Granulosicoccaceae > Granulosicoccus. The sequence goes on along the minus strand of JBGCEO010000039.1, from coordinate 6,897 downwards.
CATATTACCGCCTTCTCCACAAATTTCTCCTGTTTTGCTATGCGTTCATAATTGAATGGCGTCAAGTCCAGAGCCCTGTATTCCCCATAGGTTATAAGCTCAGCGGTTCCACGCCCAAGTGCTGGTGATTGCTGCAAGCCATGCCCCGAAAAACCATTAACAAAGATAAAGTTCTCGACCTGGGTATGCGTGCCTGTTATCGCATTCTGGTCGAACGTGTTGAATGCATAATGACCCACCCAGGAATTGATTAGTTTGATCGCCTCAAACTGCGGGATGCGATTGGCAATAACAGGCCAGACCTTCTGCTCCCAAAGAGTATGATCTTCAACAAAGTCAGTATAGTCCACTGCCGGGTCATCATCAGGTGGACAGCCGGCAAGATAGTATTTTCCATCTGAGCGCATGTGCACACCTGTCGGATCGATAGTCAGCGGAAGATCCCTATCCAGCGGTTGTTCAGCATCAAAGATAAAGGTATATCGCTTGCGCGGCTCTATGGGTATCTCGATACCAGCCATACGTGAAGTGAGAAGGGCCCGAGGTCCTGATGCATTTACGACAGTATCGCAATTGATGCTGATACCGTTTTTAAGCATTACGCTTTCAACACGCGTGCCTGCAGAGTTTCGCTGCATAGACACCACCTCATTAGTGACATACTCAATACCCCTTTCACGACCTGATCTTCGCCACCAGTCAAATAAGGTACTGCCTTCGAAATAACCTTCATCCTTTGTATTGTGATTGGCAGCGACAATGTCATCGAGCTGATAAAAAGGATAATCACGCTGAATCTCATCTCGTGACATATATTTTGTTCCGGCTCCCAAGGAGGCCTGCAACACCTGGCTCTCTGCAAGGACACTGGCAAACTCCGGGTTGTCGGCCAGGTACATATAGCCATAGCTGTGTAGCGCTAATTCAGGCACACGTTCATCGTCACCCATGTAGTGCCGAAAATTCTTAACAAAATCTGCGGCGAACTGAGAGACACGCACATTGATCTCGTTGGAAAACTGCTGCCGCATGCAACTATTGGTGTGTGAAGTTGATGCAAATTCATAGCTGGGATCCCTTTCAACTACCAGCACACTGCCGTTGAAATCAGGGTTATCTGCCAGAAACCAGGATACCGAGGCTCCATACATCGCCCCTCCCACTATCACCACATCATAAGACGCCCTTTTGGGTGTCTGCAAATCATGCATACTCATTGAAGTTCTTCTCCTCGCTTAACCGCATCAAGTACAGCATTGATCTCGGTCTCACTGAGACCGTAATCGCGCCGACAGGCTTCCGGTGATATGTATCCTCTGGCCAGATCACGCTTTACAGAGGAAGGATCTCTTTGCAGAGGATCACCGTATCCAGCACCACCGGGAAACGCAAGCATGACTCGTCGGCCATGTGGTACGAATTGCTTACCCTTGCCTTTCATAGGGGTTCCATCATCCTGAGCGATAGTGGTCGCAGCACCCGCACTACCACCTTGGCGGCCACGTGCCGGGTGATCAACACGATCAAACATCGCCTGGAAATCAAACTCATGCCCGGCCACTGCCCCCACTTCCATGTACTGACCCAGGCCCCCTCGGTACTTGCCAGCACCGCCACTGTCAGGGCGTAGTTCTTTACGCCAGATAATCAACGGCCCCGTATGCTCTGTGGCCTCGATTGGCATGGTCATCACCCCGGACGGAAAAGCCGTCGCATTAAGACCATCCTGCTGCGGCCGGGCCCCGGAACCACCTGAGTTAAACGTTAGCACCTCCGAGCGAACCGCGCTTTGCATCTGCGCTATATCTTGCGCAGCGGTCGGCTCATCGGTTCTTGGCCGCAACGACACTTGAAAATTGCAAAGGGTGCCTGCGCCTTCGGCGGGTACCGTTGCAGTTAGAATCTTGTCCAGCGCATCGTATACAGTGTCAGGCACCATATGACCGATAATATGACGCAAAGCAACCGGAGCAGGATGCACCGCGTTCACAATCGAGTTTACCGGCGCAGTTACCTCAAACGGCGCCAATGACGCAGCATTGTTCGGAATTTCAGGGGCAATGGCACATTTAAGCGCATAGCAGGCATAAGCCTTGGTATACACCAACGGCACATTGATTCCTTTTTTATCCAGACCCGATGTACCAGCAAAATCACAGCTGATTCGATCGCTTAGGAATTCCAATTTAACCTTCAATACAATGGGCTTGCTAAAACCATCAATGGTCATCTCGCCACTTGCACTGGCATGTGGTAACTGATTGATGCATTCAAGCGTTGCACGACGAGAGTTATCCAGAATAAAACTGGCAATTTCATTAAGCGTTGATAGCTTGAACTCCTGCATCATGTCGACGAGGCGACGATGACCAATCTCGTTACAGGTTGCTAAAGCATAGATATCACCAACCAGTTGATCCGGTTCTCGTACGTTTCCGCGAACAATGCTTATTAGAGTTTTGTCTACAACACCCTGGTCTACAAACTTCATGATGGGAATGTACAAACCTTCCTCATAAACCGAGTTGGCATCGGCACCAAACCCGCGACCACCAATATCTACGATATGCGCAGTACAGGCGAAGAACCCAACGAATCTCCCCTGGTAAAAGGATGGCGTCACCACCGTGATGTCATGCAGATGTCCAGTGCCTTCCCAGGGATCATTAGTAATGTAGACATCACCTTCAAAGATGTTATCAACCCCAATACGCCTGATAAAATGTGGCACAGCGTCAGCCATTGCATTAACGTGGCCTGGCGTACCAGTAACGGCTTGAGCCAACATGCGACCCTCTGTGTCATAGACACCTGCCGATAAATCACCAGCCTCCCGCACTGAAGTGGAAAACGCGGTTCGAACCAACGCCTGCGCTTGTTCCTCTACCACGGATATCAGACGATTCCACATGACCTGCTTGGCAACGGTTGAGCTCTGCTTAGCCATGTGACTCTCCTGTTTCAAGTTCTGCAACCCGATTGATATCGATACAACCATCTGCCTGACAAACAGCTATACGGCTCTCAGGCAGGATAATGGTGGTTTCGTCCTCGGTTATGACAGATGGACCTTTAATCTGATGACCTGATTTCAGATTGTCACGAAGTACAACACTTGCATTAACACGTTCACCCTTGGCTGCATCAAAAACAGATCGCTGAGCAACGGCAGGAGCATCACCTATGAGCGATGCAGCAGCAATAGGATAAGCAGCTTGAGCTGGTGTTGTGGCATTAACGGCCCAGACCGTTATCTCGATATCCATACCGTCGACCACACGACCAAACAGTGATGCATAGTCTTCTTCGAACAAACGTTGATAGCAATCTGCATCAGGGTGAAGGGCCTGTTCAGCGCTCAGCTCTACAGGGATCTCCCAACCTTGTCCGCTATAGCGCATATAGGCCTTGAATTCGGCATGTATGGGTGCATCGCCATCGCAAGAGCGCACAAAACCTGTTGCCTCTACCTCCAACTCTTTTAGCAATGTGGAAATCACCGAGGCATTGAAATCTGACAGCTTCATGTACTGACTGCGATTAGCTTCAAAACTAAACGGAGCCCTTAAAAAACCGATGGCCGAACCAACCCCTGCGCCCGGTGGAACCAGCAAACGATCGACACCCAGTTTTTCGCACAATCTGGCCGCATGCAGCGGTGCAGCTCCGCCAAACGCAATCATCGTGTATTCCGAGAGATCTTCGCCATTCTCAACTGCATGGACGCGAGCGGCATTGGCCATGTTCTCATCGACCACCTCCACCAAACCGTAAGCGGCAGTTTGCGCATCCATGGACAAAGGTTCACCCAGCACTTTTTCCATCGCTTTAGCTGAACTCTTGGCATCAAGCTGAATAGAACCGCCTGCAAAGTTGTCCGGATCAAGTTTGCCTAGTAGCAGGTCTGCATCAGTCACCGCGGGTTTGTCTCCGCCTCTGCCGTAGCATGCCGGGCCGGGCTCTGAACCTGCCGACTGCGGCCCAACTCGAATTTGACGCAAGGCATCAACACTTGCCAGAGAGCCGCCCCCTGCTCCTATTTCCACCATATCGATAACTGGAATGGAAATGGGCATTCCAGAACCCTTCTTGAATCGATAGGTACGTGCGACCTCAAACACACGACTGGTTTTAGGCGCGCGATTCTTGATAAGACATATCTTCGCAGTGGTTCCACCCATGTCGAAGGAGAGCACCTTATCCAATTTATAACGCGAAGCTATATGGGCCGCAAACACTGCACCACCGGCAGGCCCTGACTCAACCAGACGAACGGGAAACTCGGCCGCACTTTCTATCGAGATAATGCCACCGCCTGAGTGCATCAGGAAAATAGAGCAATCCACACCCTCCTTATTGAGTTGACCTTGCAAACGACCCAGATAACTCTTCATCAGTGGTTTTATATAAGCATTGGCCACCACGGTGTTAAAGCGTTCGTATTCACGCATCTGCGGAGAAACCTCGCAGGAAAGCGACACCATAACCCCTGGCAGGCGCTCCGCCAGAATCTTACGGACCATGCGCTCGTGTTTGTCATTTAGATAAGAGTGAATCAAACCCACGGCTACACTCTCATAACCTGCCTCTTTGATCTGATCAACAACACCCTCTATTGCCTTCTCATCGAGTGGAATCAACACATCACCTTGTGCGCTGATTCGCTCTGATAAAACATAGCGCTGCTGACGAGGCAACAAGGGCTCTGGCAAGGTTAGATTCAAGTCATATTGTTCGAAGCGGGATTCGGTGCGCATCTCAATAACATCACGAAAACCCATGGTCGTGATCAGCGCTGTTTTCGCGCCGCGACGCTCGATCAATGCGTTAGTCGCAAGCGTAGTGCCGTGAATAATCTGCCCAATAGCAGAGGGTTGTATACCAGCGTTTTCGCAGACGCGGCGCATACCTTCGATGATGGCATCTTCCGGTGCCAGGTAGGTTGTTAGAACCTTGGTTGAATATTGTTGCTGACCGCTTTCGAGCACGACATCGGTAAACGTACCGCCTATGTCGACACCCATCCGCACTATTGACTCGCTCATCGATTAACAAACCTGCATCACCACCGTCTGGCGGTAGACTAAGCCGGAGAGAGCATAAATGCCAATTATTTTATTGAATCCAAAGGATAACAAATTTTGATGCTATGGTCGAAAAATCCCTAGCTCAGATGCCATGGTCGGGAAGTCCCTATCTCAGATACTATGCACTATGGTCGGGCAATCCCTATCTCAGATACTATGCACTATAGTCGGGCAGTCCCTATCTCATAAGCCTCTGTATACTGCTCGGCGATTTCCCGGGCCAAATGGGCCGCTTTGGAAACAAATAAAGGCGATCTCTCAGCATCGTAGCGAGCCAGAAACTGAAGGCTGTCTGGAACCCATTCGTAGTCGATTTGATAAAGCTGCCCAGCCACCAGCGCTGCGTCGACCATGGCCGCAGGGAGAGTGGCAATGCCCATTCCGTCGATGGTCATGTGCAGACATGCAGCAAGGTTACTGGAAGGAACGAGACGAACAGGTAAATTTCTGCGCGTTCGAAAATGCGCAGCAACATCTTCAAAGGGTCGAGTATCGCGCGCATGCGTAAGCACTGGAAACTGCATCAGGTCCTCTGTTGAGAGCTGCCCCTTTTTTTTCAATGCCAGTTGCGGCGAGGCAACCCAGATCCAAGGGTAAGTACCCAGATCTTCTTGACCACTGGTTTGACGCTCAAACGGCCCACTCTGAAAAGCCAGATCAATCGAGCGAGAGAAAAGCTCCTTTTTTAAATTGACGGATAGATCTACGGTGAGTTCGACAAGGATATTAGGGTATCTGTCTTTGAGCGTTTTAAGATACTGTCTTAACCAGGTGTGCACGATCATTTCGGTAACGCCAAGCTTTAACACCCCTTCATAGAGTGCTGCATGACCGGCCGCATCAACCAGATCATCAACCGAGTTCAATACCTGCCGCGCATGTTCCAGTAGTTCCTGACCTTTGGAGGTTAGCCTTACAGAACCGGCATCACGCTGCATCAAGGTTGCGTCCAGCAATTGTTCAAGCATGGATATTCGCGAGGAGATATTGGGCTGGGTAGTACTCAACCTCTCAGCCGCCTTTCTGAAACTGCCCAGATCCGCCACCCAGACAAACGCTTCAAGTTGTGCAAGCTTTAGATTCACTCTAGTGGATTAGCGACTTGGGGCTGCATACACAAAGTTGGCAAGGGTAAAACAGTAGGCCTGCAACGCAAACGATACCGGGACCGGTGGGAGTGTTAAACACATAGGAACCGAATAGTCCCAGTATGTTGGCCAGCATGTCAATGTTGGCTTGCTGAATCCCCCGGGTGCTTTGCAGCTACCCGGAGCAATGCCGTCGTGCTGTCGTCCTGTCGTCCTGTCGTCCTGTCGTGCCGTAGTGCCGTAGTGCCGTAGTGCTGTCTTGCTGTCTTGCTGTCTTGCTGTCTTGCTGTCTTGCTGTTGTGCTGTCGTGCTGTTGTGCTGTTGTGCTGTATTGCTGTATTGCTGTAGTCAAACAGTTGGCTAACGCCTCGCTGTTGTCTGCAACAAGTTACAGTGCAACACGAAAATGTCGTCAATATTTCGTCACCTCAATTCGATAAAACAAAATCACTTGGATGTGAGCACGTTCGAGACAGCATGCGACGCCTCTAGAGAGTTGGCAGCGTGCTTATTTTTGCTTGTTTGTATATCCTCGATACGACACATTCCGCCGACGCATCGGTGGCTAAGAATGCCGCAGTTAGTTAAACGTTTGTTCATTACGTTTACAAGTAACAGATCTTTATTTTAGAAAGATCTGGCACTCGACGCAGCACTGCCTTAATCTGTCCATCAATATCACCATCTTGTGCTCACAAACTAATCGGATTTGTGTATGCTCC
>JBGCEO010000038.1:0-104576 GCA_045106475.1 Granulosicoccus sp. | reverse complement strand
ATTTTCTCCGCAAATTTCTGTCCGTTTCGCGCATCTCTCATAATCTTGATAGCGTCTCGAGCCACCGTCCGGCTCTGATCATGAGACTTTCGCTCTGATTCAATCGAAGCTTGTTGTGCAATAACAAGCTTCTGAAGCCGTGTTTTGTCAGTGCGCAAATTCGTTACAAGCTCAGATATCTGAGTCGTTGTCATTTTGCTCAATTCGGTAGTGCTTGAATCGATGGTGGACAGCGCGGTGTCAATAGCCAGCGGCACGTCATGAGTATCATGCGAAAATCTTTTTTGCTCCAGATCCTCATCTGACAGTGAGTAATCCGTATTGCCCAGATCGTGAGATTCTATTAGATCTGAAACTCTGTCCAGCTGCTCTTGGACCTGGGCTGGTGAGCCGCTGCCCTCCGAACTGTGGGGCGTCGACGCAGGCTTCGGTGGGCGCTGCTTGAGCAATAGGCTTGGCGCTGCCGCGTCTGCTGTCGTGTCGTCTGTTGGCTTATCAGAGTCGGCAAAGAGGTTTATAGGTGGTAGATCTTCAGTGGTTTTAGCCGTTGGCTCAGATGTTTCTGCGGCATTGAGTTGCACGTTACTCGCGGCCGGTGCTGATTGCTCGACTCCCACGCTCTCTGGTGTTGGAACCGATTGTTCTAAAGCATTCTCAGCATCATTATTAGCACTGGCAATAACAACATCTTTCTTATGCAGACTTCCGTAACGCAGCGTCATGTAGCCGTGCACTAGCACTGCTGGAATCAGAACGATCGCACAGAGCAGCAGTGCCTTGAGCAGATTACTTAAACCGGGAAAAGGTATAAGAAAGGCTAAAACTGTGGAGACTAAAAGAGTGACTACCGTTAATCGGCCGAGTAGATTTCTTCTGCGTCGTCGGCTCTTGAATGACTTGGGGGCATTCGGGTCATATTTTAACAATGGGTAAGATGCCGCTAAAACTAAAGCCAACACTGGCAAGGCATATACTAAGTCGAATTTCATTGTGTCGCTGCCGTGCTAAAAATTGATTGTGAGTAACAATGATAAAGTCACTCTCAACTGGTTCCTGGGTAAACGTACCTATCACATCGCCTGATTATACAAACATGCTCAACTATGGGACTGTCCTGATTTGTCCCGATCCGCCGAAAAGGATGTCGGATAATCAGAGCTGCAAGTATGGATTAGACTGCGAAAGACTGAAAGCCGGTGCGCAATAAAACGTGAACCAAATTACATTTATGTTAGCTTCTAGCCCATCCGTGTCACAACTATACCTGTTCAAAGAATCTAAGACCGGGGCTGTTGGCCTCTTTGGTCACTTTTTAACCCACATGAAGCCAAATTTTTGTGTTTCTTGCCGGCCTGTAAACTGACTGGAAAAAAGTAGCGCTAACCAGGATCTTTCACAGGCAAGTTTGCTGTTGGTTTTTCTGCTTTCCTAGTGTCAATTATCGACAGTGCATTGTCCAGTGCACGAGCTACTTTTTTATACTGCTGCTCCACACGCTGTCGTTGAGCGCGCTCACGTCTAAGCTGTTTTTCTACCATTTTTTGCGCATTGCGCGAATCACGCATAATTTTTATGGCATCGCGTGCTACGGTTCGGCTTTGATCGTGTGCCACTCTCTCAGATTCGATAGCAGATTGTTGTGCAACGACCAGTTTTTGGAGATTGGTTTTATCAGTTCGCAGTTCTGTGATGAGGCTGACTATTTCATTGGTGCTCAGTTTGCTCAGTTCAGTTGAACTGAATGTGGCCTTGGTTAGCGCAGTTGCAGCGGGCATGGGCACATCCGGGCGTATATTAAGTCTTGACTGTTCAAGCTTCTCATCAGACTTTAAATATTCTTCGCTGCCAATATCATAGGCATCTATCTGGTCTGCTGTTCTCTCCAGTTGCGCAAGAATCTCATCTTGTGCTTCGCTTTGTTTCTCGTCGACCCAACTCGGGGACATCACCTCTTCGCAAACTTCACTGGATAAGTTGCTTGATACTAAGTCACTCATCAGTGTGCCGGTTGATTCATCATTGAGCCCGGGTTCGGATAGGTGGGCGACAGTTTCATCAGGTATGAGTTTGTCGTAGCTCTGCCTTTCAGTTTGTTTTATACCCTGCGCCGATTGACGACGATTACCATAGTGAAGCGTCATAAAGAGGTGGATCAGGTATACCGGCGTCAATACACCAAAGCAGAGTATGAGTGCGGTCATCAACTTACTCACACCTTGGAAGGGCACCAACATCGCGAAGAGAGTCGAGAGCAGCAAAACGAATATGGTAAATCGTATAAGCAGGTTTTTTCTGCGCTTTCTACTTTTTAAAGAAGTGGATTGATTGGGGCGGTTTTTGAACGCCTTGAAGTAGGTCGCCAATAGGACCGCCAGCACAGGAAGCAAAAGCACAGAATCGAATTTCATAGTACCGGCCCTGGTAACCAACATTTATAAAAGAAAACTAAACAACAGTCTTATCACATTCCTATGAAGCTATCTTTGTTCTTTTCCACGCAAAAATGTGCTGAATTTTAGGAACAACACTCTTTCGGTTGTTTGAAAAAATCCAGATATTTCAATCTATTCGGAATCCTGAACGAATGAACTTCGGATCCCAATATCACATTATCGTAAGTAGTCAGTGATTGACGTTTTTCTCATCATACTATCGCATGCGATCTTGTTGTATGACAGATGAACCTACTAGAAATTGATAGACATGCTAGCCAGAGGTACAGGTTACACAGGGTATCTTTTAACCTGTACGACCTGCCAATCCATGCCTCGGTAGAGACCCTTGAAATAGTTTTTTTGAACCCCAGTTTATTTGTCGTGCTGAGGTCTCCAGGAGAGTCAGCACACTAACCTTATTGCTCAATGGAGAATACTGAAATGAAGATTGATTTAACGCCGCTTTATGCAAACACCGTAGGATTTGATCGGTTTGGATCTTTACTGGACGCCGCTTTGAGTGCTGATCGCCCATCAGCAGGCTATCCACCCTATGACATCGAACTAGTTGGCGAAAATAAGTATGCGATCACGCTGGCCGTTGCTGGTTTTCAAGACAACGAAATAGACGTACAGGTAGAGAAGGGTGTCTTGACGGTACGAGGCAAGAAAGAAGAACCGAAGAAAGATTCCCGATACTTGCATCGAGGCATTGCAACTCGATCTTTTGAGCGCAAATTTAATCTTGCTGATCATGTTGAAGTAGTCAATGCACAGCTAGACAATGGACTCTTGAAAATAGCATTGTTCAAAGAGATACCCGAAGCGATGAAGCCGCGCAAGATTCCAGTCGGTGGTTCCAAGCCTGCCATCGAGAGTGACGTAGCTGTTTAAATTACTGGATATTTGTTAAGCCAGCTTACCGTCTTGGACGAGCGAGGCGGCGTCTTTTAGACGCCGCCTTTTTTATTGCCAAAATCGAGCACAATTCATACTGTTCGGGTAGTCTATACAAATACTGTAAATATTTACAGATTTTCTATGACGATGAATGATGATCAGTATGAATTTTTGAAACAGCTCGCTTTACGCATTCCAAGATTGTTCGAAGCTATAGACCAGGGAAATATCAAGAGCGAATACATTATTGGTCTCAGGCGCATCGGTCAGCGTGATGTCCGTCTTAAGTTGGTTGCAGAGGTAGTGGATCCTGGCCCCAATCCGTTGAAATCTCATGGGACCCGGGCGCCACAAGGTGACGAAGACACTATGAGCCAACGTGTGCCGGGAGATAATCGAACCGGTGCTGCATCCACGCGGCGTAGAGCACGCAAACGGTAGGTAATTTGCCGTGTCGTTAAGTGCAGTAAATTCGATTAGATAACAGTGTGTTAGCTTTGTGTGTAACGATTTTCAACAGGCTGTTAGATTTGTGCGTAACGCTCTTCTTCGCTCCAGCCTTGATTGATCAGAAACAAAATCAGACCTAGAATCAGGATAGATAGAGCAGCATAAAAAAGGCTACCTCCGTCACTTTCACCCTCGTGAAGTACTTCGATGCCTAAAGGTGATACCAGATGGAAAAACACGGCACCCAACATGACGGCGGAGGCCATCAGACCGCCGATCATATGAAATTTTCTGCGTGTTACACCAAAATGTGAGCCGTTCAATTTGGATATCAGCCAAAGCAGAGCAGGCAGAAGCAACACAATAGAAGTTAACAACTCAAAACCGCCGATGACGTAGCTGCCAAAATTCGCAAACAGGCTACCGATTGCAGTGCCGAGGAATCCACCTATCCACTCACCGATAGTACCGAATATATGTTGTGTATCCGGGTGTAGCGTGAATTTGTAGGGTAGTGAACTCAAAAACACGTAGCACATCCACAGCACAATCAACCATGATAAAAGGGGGCGTAAAACCTTCATGAATCAATCTCACCGGTATAGACGGGTTATACCGATGAGACTAGCACGAGTTGGAATAGTTGCTAAGCGGCGGCCTGTCTGGGTATCGTCATGAGTAGCGCTCGTGTTCGATGAATTTGTCAGCTACCCGTAAATAGTTGATTTGGTATTCGCCACGTGCCAGCTCTGCTTTGATTCGAGCTACCTTTACGTGGTCAAAGCGACGGTTGCTGGTCTTTGGTGTCTTTACAGCGCTTGTGGATGCCGTTGCAGCATCACTTTGGCCCGACTCAGATTCATCGCGAAGCCCGCCACTACCTTCATCGTGCCTGCTCTGAGATTTTGCGCGCTTGGTGCGCACATCCTGCAGATTTGTGACATTGCTGCCCAAATTATCGCTCTTGGATAGAGCCATTTTTACGTCCTCTTCGTAATCCTTTGACATTTACTTAGAAGTAAATTGCCGGATTATTCTTGTTTTTATGTTTTACCGGCTAGATTTGGCTTAATTAGGTGACCCTTGACACGCATGTGCGCTTGGAATCCTCCTTTCGACCCTCACTAACCGGATACAGACGGGATCGGCGTATGCCAGGGATTGTGTAACCCCAATTAATGGGAGAGACGGTTGGTTCACAAAGCATCGGGCTAGAACCGGCCAGCGCCCACATAGGCATAGTGAAGACGAGAAATACATCAATATAAGGTCAGGATGCAGCTAATGCAGGAAATAAAAATATACAAATCTGATAGTTCGGCGTAATAATTTGACGTTTTGCTCGTCAAATCTTTGTCTTCTGTGAACTGTCTTCTATCCTTGAGGAGTCCATTAAACTTTCGACACGGCCGCGATGCGGAGAGCGTCAAAAATGAGTGTTAAAAAAGAAACCCGAAAAATTCTGATTGTTGATCAGGCTGCTGATAGTTCGCAGCGACTCTCGCATCAGCTGGAGTTCATCGACTATGAGCCTAAAACGCTAAGTTCGCCGGATTTACTCGATAGTCTCGGTGATCTTTCGGTCTACGCAACCATTCTGGTTGCCAATTTTCATGGCATTGTGTCCTGGGCAGAACGCCTGCGCGCAAAACACGAGAGTTGTCCGCCTCTGGTTTTGTTGCTTGGAAATCAGCCTGCTGATATCTCACAAGACGAGATTGACGAAAATTTCGTGGGTTGTCTGAAATCCGAAATTCGCTATGCCGCTCTTTCCGATTTACTTCATAAGTCTCAAGTAAGAGGGACTGCCAACACATCCCCTAGCAAAGAGGGCACACAGAATCCCGAGCTATTTCGTTCGCTCGTCGGCAATAGTCGATCTGTTCAGCGTGTGCGCAAAATGATTGATCAAGTGGCACCTACCGAAGCAACGGTGCTGATTCTGGGTGAGTCAGGAACCGGTAAAGAAGTGGTTGCCCGAAACATTCACTATTACTCCAACCGACGTAACAAACCTTTTGTGCCCATCAATTGTGGTGCGATTCCCAGTGAGTTACTCGAAAGTGAGTTATTCGGGCACGAGAAAGGCTCATTTACCGGTGCCGTGGGTGCACGACAAGGGCGTTTCGAGTTAGCTGAAGGTGGAACGATTTTTCTTGATGAAATTGGCGACATGCCACTAAACATGCAGGTCAAGCTATTGCGTGTTATTCAGGAGCGTTCCTTCGAGCGAGTAGGAAGCAATAAGAGTATCAAGAGTGATGTGCGGATTGTGGCTGCTACGCATCGTGACCTTGAAGTGTTGATTGAAGATGGCAGGTTCCGGGAAGATTTGTACTATCGCTTAAATGTTTTCCCGGTTGAGATGCCCCCTCTAAGCAGCAGGGCAGAGGACTTGCCTTTACTGGTCAATGAGTTGATCACTCGGCTGGAACATGAGAAAAAGTCCTCTGTACGCCTGACTCCCGCTGCGATGATGGCACTGTGTAACTATGATTGGCCAGGTAACGTTCGTGAGCTTGCCAATCTCATGGAGAGGCTCACTATTCTGCACCCCTACGGTGTTGTTGATGCTGGAGATCTTCCTCCCAAGATGGCTCCTCATGGTCGTGCAATGGGGCAAAATCGTGATGAACACGATGAGAGTGGGTCTGCATCCGGTGCAATGCCCTTAGTGCAGGGAATGCCAGCGGCAGCGCTTAACAACAAGCCCCGACTTCCCAGAGAGGGTATTGACTTGAAGCAACATCTGACTGATATCGAAATCAGTCTGATAGAGCAGGCGCTAGACGAGTGTTCAGGTGTTGTGGCGCACGCTGCCAATCGTCTTAAGATTCGTCGAACTACACTTGTTGAGAAAATGCGTAAATACAGCATCCAAAGACCTGAAGAAGTATCTTGATCTCGCTATAACCAACAAACATAGAATGCTGATCGACACTCGACGAGGTGGCGATCAGCCATTTGAAAGTGCATGCCACTTTCGCCAGCAAGCTATTATTGATGCTGCGTAACCCGTTGGTTCACTCCGAAATTGCGGGACGTCTCCCAAAACGAAAGATTCCTAGTCTCGAACTAGCTACAGCTGGGGGTTAGGCAGCGGTTGCTGGTTCGAGATTTGCTCCTTGACCAGCAGTGTCATGACATTGCAGACAGTCTGAATCCAGGCTTCGGTGATCATGTAAAGCCCAGGAATCGTTTAGTCCATGTTTGTTGTCATTCTCATGCGGATAGCTCTGAAATGAGTTCACGCGCATCAGCCCATTTGCCTTGTCAAAGATCTCCCGTGCAAACCATAGCCATAGCGGGTGGTAAGGGCGGCGTTGGTAAATCCAATGTAGCGGTTAACCTGGCAGTAGCTTTGGGAAGCAATGCGCATGATGTATTACTCGTTGACGGAGACCTGGAGCTGGGCAACATTGATAGTTTGTTGAGTCTGAGTCCGACGCACACCTTAGGTGACGTGTTCTCTGGTGCAAGAAGATTAGAAGAAGTCGTCATGCAGGGACCGACAGGCGTAACAGTGATACCAAGTGCAAGAGGTGTCATTGAAATGGCGCGTCTGTCACAAATTGAACATGCAGGACTCATCGGGCTCTTCAGTGACCTACCTACTTCTGCCGATACCATGATCGTAGATATAGCTACGGGGCTCTCGGAGAGCGTTCTGAGCTTTTGCCAAGCAGTTAGAGAGGTCATGATCGTGATCGTTGATGAGCCAACAGCCATGGAGGATGCGTTGTCGACCATCCGGGTGTTGCATGAGAAGTGTCATGTTCAGCGATTTCGAATCGTAGCCAACAAGACTGAATCGTCGCGCCATGGATTAGATCTGTACGGCTCTCTTAGCCAGATGGCAGAACGTCATGTAGATGTACTGTTGGATTTTTGCGGGTCGATACCGTTCGACTTACAGCTTAAAAGTGCCGTGCGTCAACGGCGAGCAGTGATGGAGGCGTTTCCTAAGTCGCCTTCTGCATTGGCCTTTAGGAAGATGAGCGCGCGAGTTGCGCGATGGCCACAACCTCAAGCGCCCTGCGGGCATATCGAATTTTTTGTAGAGCGGCTCATTCACGCTGCCTCAAGTACACGGTGAGAAAAACGTCAGAATGAATGCACACGCGATGTACAACGAAGTTACTACCGTTGATCCGGATGGGTTGGTTGCCGCCAATGCCAATCTGGTTAAACGAATAGCGTTTCACTTAATGAACAGACTGCCACCGAGTGTTCAGGCTGAAGATCTGATCCAGGCAGGTATGATTGGATTACTAGAGGCCGCTCGTCACTATGATCCTTCGCAGGGTGCCAGTTTTGAGACTTATGCAGGTATACGAGTGCGTGGTGCCATGTTGGATGAGATTCGACGCTCGGACTGGACGCCACGCTCCGTGCACCGCAAATCTCGCGAAGCCGCTGAAGTACTTCGCGACATTGAACAGGTGAGTGGTCGAGAGGCCAAAGCAGGTGCGGTAGCAGATAAACTTGGAATTGAATTGTCGGCCTACCATCTTATCTTGACTGAAAGTTCAGCCGCGCATGTGTTCAGTTTTGACCAACCGGACGAACACACAGGTGAAACAATAGCGCTGCCGCAGAGTGCTGAGGCAAGCCCGGGTGAGCAGGTTGAATATCAGTCTTTTCGAGAAGCGCTTGCTCATTCGATAAAGAATTTACCGGAGCGTGAAGCGCTGGTTATGTCCTTATATTACGACGATGATCTTAACTTGCGCGAAATCGGCGATATTTTGGGCGTCAGTGAATCGCGTGTATGTCAGATCCATGGTCAGGCTTTAGTGCGATTAAAAGCACGCATGACTGAATGGACAATGAAGTAGATAGATCATGGTTACAGATGAATCTCAATGGTACGTTCAGAAGGGGTCACGTGTTCAAGGGCCATTCTCAACTAATGAAGTGGGACGATTTCTGTTGCTGGGGCGAGTGCGAAACACTGATCGAGTCAGTCGTGATGGAGAGCTATGGGAGCCTGTAACTCAGGTGCCGGAGCTCATCCCCGAAGAACTCCTGAATCTGCAATCAGATGAAGGTTGGAATCATTTTCTGACAGTTCGCAAAAGCCAGGATGAAAGGCATGCGGAGCAGCCTGTTGAAGTTGAAAGGCGCACTATTCCCGACCCCAGTCCAGCCGAACTACGCGATGAATGGCAGCAAAGCCCTCCGCCGGTCACGCAAAGCACGCATAGTATCCTCCCCTGGTCGTTGCTGGGTATAACCCTTGCGGCATTGGGTGTCGTTTTATACCTGAACGCCAGCACTGGTTTGGCAGGTTAGATCTTTAGCTGAGAAGCTCGCCGGTCTCACTGTTGGTCCGCTGCTTGCAAGATGTGTTTCCCCGAATCCCGGAGTGGGTGATATGCCCGTTCTCAGTGCCAGACAAACGTCCGTTACCTCTCATGCTGCGCTACGCGAGCAGCGTTTGGATGTTCAGCTGCGTCAGCTTGAATTTCATGCACTTTTACATCGTAAACTCGATCTGGAACGGCTATTCGAATGCCTGTTGATTGAAGGCCAGTCGTTTGTCAGTTTTGAGGGCCTACAATTTCTGGCTGCAGATAGAGGTGTGGATATCCAGCTAGGTATCTCAAGACAACATCGGCAGCGATTTGAACTTCGACTGGGCGAGCGTTTGCTAGGCGAAGTGTTGCTCATGCGTGGTAAGGCATTTTCGGCTCGTGACGAGAGAGATTCGGAGCGTCTGGTCGAGAGTCTCATCTATCCTCTGGAAAATGCGCTTGAACATCACGCAGTCGCGATGAAAGCGACAACTGATGGTGTCACTGGATTGCGTAATCAGCGCGCCCTGGAAGAACTCCTGCCACGGGAAATCAGATTAGTGCGGCGAGTGGAGCAGGCTCTGTCGGTCATCTTGATTTCGGTTGATTACCTGGAGTCAATCAGTGAGCACCATGGTTCGCAGGTTGGTGAAGACGCTTGGCACTCGGTGGCCGATACTCTCTCGGCTAGACTCCGGCAGAGTGATTTGATATTTCGAACGGATGAGGATGCGTTTTGCATTGTGCTTAATCAGACTGATCTCGAAGGTGCGCTGATTCTGGCTGATCGTTTGAGACAGGAAGTAGATCGTTGCGTGAGCTACGATAATGTGCAATTTGTGTTGACCGCAAGTGCAGGCGTGACCGAACTCAGCGTTTGTGATGATGCCGAATCCTTAGTAGCCAGATCCAATGAGGCCCTGATGCTTGCAAGACAGGCCGGGCGCAATCAGGTTAGAGCGTTGGCTCCAGAAGATCCAACTGACGGCGATGGCCCCACAGCGGCGTAAAAGGCTTTGAATTGCCAAGTCTGTCTTTTATTTTAGTTTTTTGGCAGACTTTTTTCTCGCACCGGCGTCATAGCCAAATAGTTTCGGGTATACTGCGCAGCTCGAAGGCGCTGGGTTCTCCAGCAAACAGATGTCCCCTTCGTCTAGTGGCCTAGGACACCGCCCTTTCACGGCGGTAACAGGGGTTCGAGTCCCCTAGGGGACGCCACCTTCTTTTTCCTGGATCGCAGTGCCGGCTGATAGCAGAAGTTGTCGCCGGTTTACGCGATCCTTGGCGTCTTCTCCTCATGCTCTGTAGTAGCCCTCATTCAAAGCTACCTTGCAGTGCGCAACTGCTGAACCAGATGGCCGTCAGAGAAGATCAGCACGCCGCATGGTATGGCTAGAGCGCCTTTTATTGGCGAAGTGCTCTGAAACCTGAGCACCTAATACCAGCAAGCAGGGCGTGAGAAACAACGTCAATAGCGTGGTAAAAGCTAGACCTCCGGCAATGGCGCTGGACAATTGCGTCCACCATTGTGTAGAAGGAGCGCCAAAAGAGAGCTCTCGATCAATCAGATCGATGTTCATTGCAAATACCATGGGTATAAGACCCAAGATAGTGGTAACAGCTGTCAGGAGAACAGGGCGGGCTCGAACTGATCCAGTTAACAAGGCTGCCTCCATCGCTGCCATACCGTCTCGTCGATAGGTGTTGAAAGTATCGATTAACACAATATTGTTGTTCACTACGATGCCTGCAAGGGCAATGATGCCAATTCCTACCATGACGATGCCGAAGGTCTGCCCGGTAATCATTAAGCCTATCAGCACCCCTGAAGTTGAGAATACAATGGCGGTTAGTATCAAAAACGCTTGATAAAGGCTGTTGAATTGAGTCACCAGGATGATTGTCATGAGAAAAAGGGCAGACACAAACGCTGCCAACAAGAACGTCATGGTTTCCTGCTGTTCTTCTGCTTCGCCTTTGAATTCGACCGCAATGTCCGGGTCAACGGCAGCAGCAGTTAAACTCTTCTGCAACAGTGTTAGCTCGGTATCGGCCAGTTTGTCCTCGGCGACATCTGCTTCAATAGTGATAACTCGCTTACCACCTACGCGCTGAATCACCCCTGTTTTAGGCGCAGGATTTACCGATACAAAATTAGATATAGGTACCATGCCTTGATGGGTAGGTACTTTGAGCTGCGATATTTGATCAAGGTGACGCTGATTTAGAGGATAGCGCACGCGTATGTCTAATTCATCCGTAGCATCATCCGGGCGGTATCCAGCCACACGAATCCCTGTCGTAATCAGCTGAATGGCATTGCCTATCAATGCTATATCAGCGCCATAGCGAGCAGCTTGTTCACGATCAACTGTTAGTCGCCATTCAATACCGGGTA
This sequence comes from Granulosicoccus sp., assembly GCA_045106475.1. Lineage (GTDB taxonomy): Bacteria > Pseudomonadota > Gammaproteobacteria > Granulosicoccales > Granulosicoccaceae > Granulosicoccus. Next base: position 93,096 of record JBGCEO010000038.1, on the reverse strand, counting down.
GTGGCCGATTATCATCAATGTCGATAAAGCCTTCTTGGTCGCGCATGATGGATTTTATGGTGTCGACTGCTTGATCAAGTTTGGCTACCGGTGCACTAACTTGAATATTGATCGGTTTACCGCCGCCATCCGGTCCGCCCTCATTGGCTAGAAATTCGATCCTGATGCCCGCTATATCACTGAGCTCTTCTCGAAGTTCTGCCGCTATGATTTCAGCCTTGCGACGTTGGTCCCAATCAACAAACTCCAGTTGTATGCTACCGATCACATCGCCCCCATCCTGGTCATCACTGCCCGTTCTGGTATATACAGATTCAATCTCATCGCGATTGAACAAGCGCTGTTCCACCTGTTTTAGTATTTTGTCCTTTTCATAGATCGATAAGTCGCCGCGAGCATGAACCTGTACAGCCATAGACTCCGGTTCAACACTTGGAAAAAATTCGACGCCCTTGCCCAGAAAGGCGTAAACCAGATAGCTGGCAACGGTAAACGAAAGCACGGCCAAAAGTGTCTTGACCGGGCGCATCAACAAGCTATGGAGTGTGTGTACGTAATGGGATTTTAAGCCTTTACTACCATCCAGAATTTGCTCAATACTCCAAAACCCGGAATCTACTGTGTTGACCAACTCGCTTGGTTTTTGACTGATTCGACCGGTCGATGGACGCCCAATGGATTTGCCCAACACAGGAATGAAAACCAGCGCCATTGCCAGTGATGCCAACAGGCAGCTGATCACCGTTATCGGCATATAGCGCATGAACTGTCCGATCAGCCCTGGCCAGAATAACAGCGGGAAGAACACCGCCAGCGTTGTGAATGTGGATGCAATAACCGGCCAGGACATCCGAGTAGCCGCACTTGCATAGGCGTCCTGGGTGCTCATGCCCTCATCAATGTTTCTATCTGCCAGCTCAGAGACGATTATTGCGCCGTCAACCAGCATTCCGACAACCAATATCAGGCTGAACAGTACAACAACATTCATGGTATATCCCATTGCGTTGATGACTAAAATGCCTGTCAGAAACGATCCGGGAATTGCAAAGCCTACGAGTATGGATGATCGAATCCCGAGTGTTGCCATGATCACGATCATGACAAGTACAACGCCGGAAATTACGTTGTTCTGAAGATCGGTCAACATGGTCTTGGTTTCTTCAGATTTATCCTGGTGAAAGCCGATGACCAGCGTTGGTGGCAATTTCTGTCGCTCAGCATCGATCGTGTCGCGAACAGATTCGATGGTTTCTATGATGTTGGCACCCAGACGTTTGGATATCTCGAGCACGAGAGTGGGTTGTCCATTGAGCCTTGCAAAACTGGAAGGATCCTTGTAAGTGCGCCGAATACTGGCAACGTCGCCAAAGGTCACCACGGCAGTATCGGTGACCTTGACGGGTAGGCGCATGACATCGGCAATGTTCTCTATCACTCCCGGCACCTTGAGAACCATACGACCAGCACCCGTGTCAATTGCGCCGGCAGCCACCAACAGGTTGTTATTTCTGATTAAGCTAAAAAGTGAATCGAAATCCACTTGATAGGTTTCCATCACCAGAGGATCGACTATTATTTCCATCACCTCTTCGCGCTCACCGGCTATGTCGGCTTCAAGTACACCTGGCAATGCCTCGAGCTTGTCTTTCAGGTTCCTTGCAATGCGAATGAGCGTTCGCTCAGGCAGGGCACCGGACAGGCTGATATTCAATACTGGAAACAAAGCAACGTTGAGTTCGTTGACTGTGGGCTCATCCGTTGCCGTTGGGAGGTTTGATTTTGCAGCGTCAACGCGTTCTCTTACATCTGCAAGCGCAGTGTCACCGTCAAAACCTGCATCGAATTCGAGTAGTACTGATGCATGGCCTTCACTGGCGGTGCCACTCATCTGCTTGAGGCCGCTTATACTTTGAAGCTCTTTTTCCATTGGCCTGACCAGCAAACGCTCTGCGTCATCGGGTGAGATGCCATCATGGCTCATCGACACATAGATGATGGGTATCGGAACATCAGGCTCTGACTCTTTCGGGATACTCTTATAGGCGACTATGCCACTGCCCAACAGGAAGAGCAGCAGCATGATGACCGTACGGTTCCGATCGAAAGCAGCGTTAATCAGCGATTTCATCTCAGCTGCCGCTCTCTTGCGAAGAATCAAGATACTGTTTAGCGGCGACGGTTTTTACCTGTTCGCCGACGTTGACAAAACCCTGGCCCAGGGTGATTAGTTGGCTACCTTCAGGTATGCCGCTCACCCAGGCGCCATCGAGTGCTGTACTAACTAACTCAATTGGTAGAAATATCACTCGGCTATCGCTATCGACAGCTTTTACGCCAAGCTCTCCACTCTCGCCCAGAGAGAATGCCGAAGGCGTGATGAATACTGCTTCTACCTGTTCTACAGGGATGCTGAGCGATGCACTGACACCGGCTGCGATTGCACCCACTGTGTTCTCTACGCGTGCCTCGACCTTAAAACTGCGCGTTTGCTGATCTGCAATCGAAGATATGTACGTCAGCGAACCGACCAGCGTTTGCCCGGTGATCAGCTCTACACTCACAGCCTGACCAATTCGTAGCTCAGAAAGGGTTTGTTGGGCTGCTCGTGCGCTAACATCAAAAGCACTATCGTCGATAACTTCGGCAACTACATCTCCACGCTCAATCAATTCGCCCCTATCAGCAGGCAGATCGTTGACTATGCCGCCAAAAGGCGCTTTGATCGAGGTATTGGCTATATCCAATTCAACGCTGGCCAGTTGTGCCAGGGCCGCTTCAAGGGCAGCTTCACTTTGTTCCAGTTGTAGCTGGGATTGAAGTCGTTGCTGCCTAAGAGAAAGCGCTGCCGCCTGCTCACTTTGAGCAGTTTTTACTCTTGCCTGCGCTTCTGTCAGGATGTTTTGTCTACCAGCCTGATCCAGTTGAACCAGAACCTCGCCCTGTTTTACTCTTGTGCCTTTATTGACCAGTACTGACTCAATCGCACCGCTGGTTTGCGCTTTTAGCAGAAGATGTTGAACGGGCTCCAGCCATCCTTGCAATTCGATTTCGCGAGCCACTGTATCAAGCTGCGCGGTAGTGATCTCGACTGCCATTAAAGGTGTCGGTTGTGACTGATTCGCTGCATCGGTATCATTGGATCTGAACAGTCCGCTGGCCATCCACAGGGCAAGTACAATCACCACAAGACCTGCCGCTTGAGTTGATTGACTTAATTTACGAAGTTCCCTCAAAAACATCATCCGTTCTTCACCGAGTAGAAATTATGACGGAGCTGTTGGCGCTGCCCCACTGCGAAAGTTGCAATTCATATTTTATGGATAATGCAGCTTTGGCCTATTCAGCGTTACAGTATAAGGCGCTAGCGTTCAATAGTGCGACTGTACATCAATGACTAGACGACATAACTGTAGGTTGCTGGATCGAAAGAAAGGCCTGAATTGGCCGCTTTTACTGGTATTGCTGGTGGGAGCTTTTTTGCAATCCTGCGCCTCTCCAGGAGGGAAACTTGAAAGGCTTGCCAAGGATAAAGGGCTTTACCAAAAAAATGTCAGAGCAGCGGGCTATGATCTGACCTCTTTTGCCAATAGACCCTTTAGTGTAAAGCCGGTGCCAGAAACCGAAAGCAAGGTGCTGAGGATTTATCTGGAAGGAGATGGGTCGCCCTGGAAGCATCGAACTATCATCATGTCCGATCCAACGCCTAGAAATCCCCTTATGCTCAGGCTAATGGCCCTGGAATCTCTACCGGCGGCTTATCTGGGACGGCCCTGTTACAACGGTACGGCTCAGGATCAAGGTTGCGATAACTCTCTATGGACCTCCGCAAGATATTCGGACACGGTGATCGAGAGCATGGCATCGGGTATTCGAGCGCTTGCCAAGCGCTTCGAGGCCACAGAACTTTGGCTGTTTGGGCACAGCGGTGGCGGTGCTCTGGCTTTGCTTCTCGCAGAGCGCTTACCGAGTGTTTCCCGACTGATTACCATTGCGGGCAACCTGGATACCGAGGCCTGGATCCGCCACCATGGCTATACTCCTCTTTTCAGCTCTCTCAATCCGGCAAGTCAGCCTTTGCTGCGTGATAGCGTTTGGCAATGGCATCTATTAGGAGCAAAGGACGCCATAATTCCACCTCAGCTGGTGCAACCGTTTATTGTTCGGCAGCCCCAGGCCAGCGCCTTTGTACTAAAGAATTTCAACCACGGTTGTTGTTGGGAATCTATTTGGCCTGATGTGCTGGATGCTCTGCAGAACGACGATCCCGCACGAATATCCGGTACGCAGTTTAAATCGAGAGCGAACTAGACAAACGCTTGGGATAGTCGGTAAACACGCCATGAACGCCATACTCGAGCAACACTTTTGCCTTGTCTACATCATTTACGGTGTAGCAGTAAACACCCACGTTTGCCTCGAGAAGCTGCGTTGTTTGATCAGCAGTCAGGCGAGCGCCGTCGCAGTGTAAATTACGGCACTCAAACTGCTTGATCAGAGAAGGCCAGTCATCGGGTACGTCTCCAACCAACAATCCGCGAGAGATGTTCGGTAAGCGATCCTTTGCCAGCTGAAGCGAATGACGACAGAAGCTTGAGAAAACCAGTGGCAAATGGTTCGGCCATTGCGATTCGACCAATTGGCAGATGGCTTCAACGGTGCTTTCTTCCAAACCGGCTCTAGGTTTGATTTCCAGGTTTAATCCCAGCTTACGCGATACAAGAAGCTCAAATACAGCACTCAATCTGGGAAGAGGCTCACCCTCAAACCCCTCCATGCCTTTGCTGGCATCTAATTGATCTAACTGTTCGGCTGTGTGTTCGCACAGTAGTCCGCTGCCTGAGGTACATCGATCCAGCTGATCATCATGATGCACAAACGCAATATTGTCTGCACTAATACTGACATCAATTTCTACGCAGCTTGCTCCGTGCTCTGCCGCTAGATTAAGAGCTGCGAGCGTGTTTTCGGGAGCATCTGCCGAGGCCCCGCGATGGGCTATGACAGGAGCAAGTAGCGCAGGCCCATTTTGGCTCATTAACGAAGGTCCTTATAAACCGTAGATATTAACGATGCAGAGCATTAAGTGTAGCGTTATTGGAGCTCAGTCGCCATTGTCCTTGCGTCTGACTTCTTAGATACTCTTGTCTTTGTCGCTCATACTCCAGGTATTCACTGGCAAAATTACGTGAGCAGAAGACTTCAAGCTGGTTACGGCGGCAGTCTTCCTGCCGCAGTACTTCATACGCTACTTGCTTCATGTTGACATGAGAGCAGGCGCCCAGGAATGGCATCAGGCACATGGCGATAAATGCGTTGCGTCTCTTTGGCAAATCACCAGACAGATCGATTAGATTTGGAACAATCACTTTGTTTGTCGAACTTCTAGCTCTCAGTCGGGCTGAGGTTTATAGGCGGGGATAGTGCCCAATTCAAGGCGATGGGATAAAATATTCACACTGATTTAAGCTTGATGGTTTTATCGCGCAATGTACTGTTGTTGTCTGGCGCTCTGTGCGCATAAGCAGCGTCAAAACATCATGCCGCTGTCAACAACTTGTCTTGTTTAAATCGGTATACAGGTTAGAGTGTTGCTACCTGCTCAGCGATAACATTGTTCCCCCAAGATGAATTAGCCTGATCGGACATTTTTTCATCATCACCGTATCCTAGAGATAACTAACCAATGACCTTGCCCAAACATCCGCCAACCGAACTTGCTCCTGCCACTATTGAGCAACTACTGGACGCTGCCTGCAAAGCTGCTGACGCGGCGGCGGTTGTCACTTGTCAGTATTTTCGTAGCGATATGCAGGTGGAAAACAAGGCGGGTGAGGATGCTTTTGATCCGGTTACCCAGGCTGATCGTTTAGCCGAACTCGCTATAAGAGAACAACTCATTCAGCAATTTCCGGATATCGGCTTTTATGGCGAGGAGCACGAGGTGATCGTGGGTAGCAGCGACTTAATGTGGGTTGTTGATCCAATCGATGGTACCCGTGCTTTTATGAGTGGTATGCCCTTGTGGGGCACTCTGATCGGGCTCTATGACGGCCGCAATGCCGTTTTAGGTGTTATGGATCAGCCAATTTTGAAAGAGCGCTACATTGCAACTAACACCTCGGCTCAACTGCATAGCTCAAATAAATCGCAGACTCTATCGACTCGCACAGGGCTAGCTCTGGATAAGGCAATAATGTATTGCACAACGCCAGACATGTTTACCACGAAGATCGATCGAAAACGATTTGAACTCGTCAGGGATCAGGCACTACTTACCCGATACGGTGGTGATTGCTATGCCTATGCACTCTTGGCTGCAGGTTTCGTGGATGTGGTGCTCGATTGCGATCTGGCACCCTATGACATCATGGCACTCATTCCGCTGATTGAAGCGGCTGGAGGGGTGGTGAGCAACTGGGAGGGTGAGAGTGCGGTGGACGGAGGATATGTTGTTGCAAGCGGATCCAGGCAACTTCATGAAGAGGTTCTGATTATGCTAAGGGCTCACTAGATAGCCGTCATTTGTTGGGCATGCAAGTGCGCTCAATTTATGACTAATGCGAACCTGTCTGTTACCGAACCACCGCGATCGTCGTTGGCGGTTACCCAGATTAAAGAGATGCCAGCATTTGCATTGTTAGCTTCACCTGTAATCAGACCCGCTTTGGATATCTTGACACCAACCGGCAGGCCGGTCGCTGAAAAGCTAAGCTGATCACCGTCTGGATCACTGAAAAACACACTGACATCGTAGCTAAAAGAGTTTTGCACGATGCGATTGTGAATATCCTCGGCTATTGGAGGTAGATTGTCCTGTTCCGGTTCTAGAATTTCCAAGTCAAAAATATCACTGCTGCTGGCAAGACCATCTGTGACGTCGACAATGAGTCGCCAGTCACCTAGATCCTCGAATGTGGGTCGAGCTGTGAGCACTCCTGCACTGCTAATTGCTATGTTTCCGCTCTGAGGTAACAGGTCTTGTCTGATGCTGAAATGCAGTGAGTCTCCATCTGGATCATAAAAATACGATGAAAGATCAAATTCCGTTGGTGGTTCGTTGTCATCCAATACAACACTCACCTCAAGATCTGGAATACGTTGGGCTCTGACAGGTGAGCGGTTACTGTCCACTATAGTAATGAACGCCGTCGCTTCTACGTCGTGAATGCCATCGCTGGTTGAATACACAAAAGAGTCGGTAATGAATCCTTGTGAGTTTATCGGAGCATCCGCGCTTGCTCGGTAGATAAAACTTCCATCCTCACCTAAGCTGAATTCGGCAGCATGGCTTGGCATCTGCACCGCAACGGGGTTGATCCTGAGAGATTGATTGCGAATATCCTCATCATCTTTGTCATTGGCAGATAGGCTGTCGGGATCTTCCGCGCTTACGATACGCCGCTGGTTTTTCAACACGATATAGTTATCGTCGACTGCTAAGGGCGCTTCGTTTAGAGAGATTCCACATAGAGGTTGTTCGCGAGTCAGCAGAGTACCTTCCTCGGTAATCGTAGATAGCGTATACGCCAACGCGACCGGGCCGCGCAACTGGGGTAGACGAACATTAAACTGCGCTGTATCGCCGTTGAAGTCTTCAACAAATGCGATTGTGCACTCCTGCGAATTTGTGCATGCCTCCTCGATCCTGGTAACTGCTAGTTGGCTATTAAATCCTTCAATTGCTTCACAGCTTGCGCGTACGTCTCCTTGCTCGGGCGTCCATGTCCAGTTTTGCTGGTCTGATCCCTGACCCATGATTGTGACCGTGGCTGGTAGCTCCTCCTGGAGTGTTAACGGCTGCGCATTGCGGAGGGTAAGGGCTCCAGCGCTCATCGGTGAAAGTGGTTCGCCCTGAACCCCCGTCGAGTCAACCCAATCACAGGCAGACAAACACAGTAAAGCCATGCCTAGGCTCAGTGTGACCTTTGATGTCCTGAATGATGTACGCATGGCAATAGGGCGGGTTGCGTTTTGTTCGAATTGAAAGAGCTTATTCTTCTCAGTCGCCGAGTCCGTGGACTTCTTCGCAAATCAGTCGAGGCGAAAACTGCGAATATGGTCCGGTTTACAGAACTGCCATCCACGTCTCAGTTGTCTTGTTAGATCGAAACAAGCAAACTCTGTTTATGGAACGTGTGTGTCCAGAGTTCAATGTTCTTCTTGCTTAGGGAAAGCTCAATATCCGATCATGAATGATGATCCCCAAATCAGTTCGTTTACACGCAAGGGATCAACCTGGTTTGGCTTGCTCATGGCCACTGTGCTGTGGGTCTGCGTCTGTATCTGGGCCTGGTTTCAATTCGGTTTTTCCTTTGCCGACCTGAAAACCCTTCGGTCACCCACTGCGCAAACCGCACAATTGCCGCCTGCGGTCTCGGATGAAGCCCTTGGCCCTGACCAAAACCTGACTCAAACTCAGGAGGATGCTGTTTCTGTGTCCCAGGAGTCAGTTGACGAACCATCCGTGCTTGCCGCTAACAATCAGGAGCCGTCCATATCGGAGCCGGTAACCGATTCAATCATAGACAAGCCAGGGTCCGATTCCGATGTGCAAGCAAGTGCAAGCCTTGACGCTCAAGATAAAGCCAGACTTACTGTGCAAGCCCGCACCCGAGCTGCCGAGCAAGCACGGTTGGAGGCAGAGGAGGATGCGCTTGAGGCAGCAAGATTGGCTGAGCAGAAACGCGTGCAGGAACAGGAAAGGGTAAAGGCGGAGCTTGAGGCTCAAGCGCAGGCAAAAGCGCAAGAGCAAGCGCGCTTGGAGGCAGAGGAGCGCGCGCTTGAGGCTGCAAGATTAGCTGAGCTGCAACGCTTGCAGGAGCAGGAAAGGGTAAAGGCGGAGCTTGAAGCCCAAGAGCAAGCAAGAGTGCTTGCCCGGCTTGCTGCCGAAGAACGGGCAAGGTCGGCTGAGGCAGTGAGAGCTGCATCGGAAGCACAGGCTAAAGAGGAGGCAAGATTGGCTGAGCTGGCGCTGCTCGAGCAACAACGCAGAGTGCAAGCTCAACTGAATGCTGAGAAAGAAGCCAGGTTGGCCGCGGAAGCTGAAGCAAAGGCAGCGCAGGCGCTTGCTGAAGAACAACGAATCGAAGCTGAGAACTTGATCCAAAGAGAGGCTGAGGCCTTAGCCGCCGCGGAGGCTGCTAGAATTGCAGCTATCGCCAGACGGCAGAGGGAGTATCAGGCCCTGCGTCTGGAAGAGCTGAGTGTTTTATCAGGTCTTTCGGCTAGATTAAGGTTCGCTCCCAGAAGTAATCTAATATCCCGTGACATGGAACGTGCATTGGACCGCATGTTTGAGCCACTCTATCTATACTCTGAGGTAGAGGTACTAGTGACAGTTTCTACCAATGAGTTTAGCGGAGCGGCCAGCGACAATGTTTTGAGCCGAGAACGAGGACGTGAAGTGGTCTCTTATCTAATTAGCCGCGGCTTAGAGGAGAAGCGGTTTCAGGTTCGGATTGAGGCAGGCGAGGGATTGCCCTATGGGTCGCACCGTGTCAGTGTAACGTCTGAGGATGTTCTTCAATGATTGCTGAGTCACCCCGAATACTGCTGATGTTCCTGCTCGCTACTACTCTGTTGGGAGCAATAATGGGCTTTTGCATAGCCCTGTTGCGAGCAAAGACGCGCGCTAGAGAGGCTATCGCTACAGCGCGAGTTGCATTGAGTAAAGAGGCTCGCGATACCAAAGTGGATCTCGAATCTGCCCAAGGGAACATAGAAAATTTGAGAGGTGAGATAGCTGTGCAGCAGGAGCGTGTCGATAAATCTTCACAGCGGGAGGAAGCCATTGAATTGCACTCCCAACTGCAAGCACAAAGAATAAGCACCCTGGAAGCGCAATTGGCAAGCTATGAAGATCAGCAAATCAGGCTGCAGCGAGACTTTGCCAGTTACAAATCCAACAAATCTCGTGAATTGGAGTTGGCCAGAAACAATTCAGATTTTTTGTCCACGTCCGATAGTCTGCCTACTCTATCCAAGCGAATTGATGATGAAGTTGCTGTGGAGATGGCAACTGGCAACGCCAAGGCTGAAAACCAGGGGCATAGCGCTGTGCATGACAAGAAGTCCAGGCCAGCCAACATCCGCAGTGGTGACAGAGATCGACTCAGCAAACCGTTGTCACGTGAGCTTGATATTCCCTCACTTTCGGAGTCTGAATTACCCGATTCTGTTGACGGTCTGGAATTTGAATTAGTCGATATGGATGGAACAGGAGCGTGGCCACGTGGGTAGAGCCCATGAGAAGCCCATGTGGCATCAGTTGTTCAAACTTGAGTCGGGTAGCGATCAAAGTCTGCAAGCCCAGTTACGTCAGGCACTGGTTAAAGCGATTCTGGACGGCCGGATACCCGTAGACATCCCTCTACCTTCATCGCGAGAGTTGTCACGGCAACTAGGCGTGGCGCGCAACACTGTGGTTTTGGCGTATCAACATCTAATCGATGAGAGTTATCTCGTTTCTCATGAGAGAAGAGGGTACTTTGTAAATCCCGATATTCTTGACGGTAGAGTCGATACACCACGTCCCGAGCCGAGTTCGCTGGATGATCAGTCGCAGGCTAATAGCGCTGAGGGGCCGGAAACCGTTATGGACTTGCTTGAACAGCGCAATATTGTCCGGCCTATTAATTGGAAACGCTTCGAATACCCGTTTATATACGGCCAGGCAGATTCTTCTTTGTTTCCTGTAAATGATTGGCGCGAGGCCTGTCGCTTGTCCTTGCGTGTTGATGCGATTAGTCGATGGACTCAAGACCGAGTGGATCACGATGACGATCTGCTGGTGGAACAGATTCACACTCGTGTGTTACCTCGACGTGGTGTATGGGCCGATACTGATGAGATATTAATTACCACAGGTGCACAGAATGCCTTGTTTCTAATTGCCCAGCTTCTACTCAATAGTGAGTCTACGGTGGGCTTGGAAGACCCTTGTTATGTCGATGCCCGCAATATATTCAGCTTGTTTTCAAAACAAAGAGTGTTGTTCCCGGTCGGTAAATCCGGCGTGGTTACTGATGAGCGATTAAGCGACTGCAAATTGATCTATGTAACACCTAGTCATCAATGCCCCACAACCACCACAATGCCTTTGGGTGCGCGTGAAAAATTACTCGCTGAGGCAACTCGACATGACGTAACAATTGTCGAAGATGATTATGAGAGCGAGTTAAATTTTATTGGTAAACCAACACCTGCGCTCAAGAGTCTGGATACCGAGCACAAGGTAATTTATGTAGGCAGTCTGTCCAAAACCCTAGCACCAGGGCTACGAGTGGGATTCATGGTTGGCCCCCGGGATTTTATCAAACAGGCACGTGCTTTGCGTCGATTGATGTACAGACACCCTCCAACTAACAATCAACGAACAGTCGCACATTTTTTGTCTCTTGGTCATCATGACTCGGCACTCTTGCGATTAACCCAGTCGTTTAAGCGACGTTGGAGTGTTATGGACGAGGCATTGAAGAAACATCCGGTTTTTTCTGCGACTGCTCCAACGTTCGGAGGATCATCCTTTTGGGTGCAGTTGCCCGATAAGGTCTCAGCGGTTGAACTGGAAGCTCTTGCTGCGCAAAACGGAATTATCATCAATGCCGGTGATCACTATTTTGCAAGCAGAAACGGACCAAGCAACTACTGTCGCTTAGGATTTTCGTCCATTCCCGACAACAAAATCGTAGATGGTATTGATCGATTAGCCCAGTTGGTTGGCACCCTGAGTAGCAAATAAAAGGTTGCCGTTCCAGGCCATGTTGCGTTCCCAGCGCACCTATTAGCCTTGAGCCTGCACGTTGTCCTGGCTTTTTCCCATTTAACCCTGTGAATTTAGGTGCAAAATTTGCACCTTGAAGACTGATTTTAATCAGGATCCGGGTCCGATGGCTTTGCTACGACAACTACTGCTTCTTTCAGTTTTCATGGCCCCTGCGCTAAATGCACAGACCAGCGCTAATACTAGCTGGGAGCAGTTGATGTCCGCCGATGGCAGTGCGCCCTCAGCTCGGCACGAATCCGGTTTAGTTGCGGTGGATGGCAAACTTTACCTGATGGGTGGGCGCGGGAATCGCCCTATTGAGGTCTATGATCCTGCGACTCGGGTTTGGCGGGAGATAGGTCCTGCGCCCATGGAGTTGCACCACTTTCAACCGGTGGCTGTGGGAACCAAGATCTATGTTCTGGCAGCGTTTACATGCTGCTTTCCAACCGAGGACAATGTAGACGATATCCATGTATTCGATACCGCAACCGAGTCATGGTCCATTGAAGGAAAAATGCCCTCATTGCGAGTCAGGGGATCAGCGGCGGCAGTTATGCACGATGGAATGATATATGTGGTTGGTGGTAATACGCAGGGTCATGACGGTGGTGCCGTTAACTGGTTTGATCGATTTGATCCCATGACTGGTGACTGGGAAGTTCTCCCGGATGCTCCACATGCCAGGGATCATTTTTCAGTCGTTGTCGTTAACAATAAACTGGTTGCAGCTGCAGGCAGACTCAGTGATCTTCCCAATGTTTTTGACAAGGCTGTTGAACCGACGAATGTATTCGACTTTGCTTCAGGCACCTGGTCTGTGGGTGCAGACATTCCAACGCTGCGAGCAGGGGCGTTAGTAGGTGCAGCCGGCAATGAGATTGTGGTTGCAGGTGGCGAAATCAGCGGACTTTCAGCTTCCCTGGCAACAACGGAGGCGTACGATGTTACAACGGATCAGTGGCGTGCTTTGCAGCCTATGAATGATGCACGCCATAGCGGTGGGGGAGTCGTTCTCAATGGTGAGCTGCATGTAGTCTCGGGTAGCTTAACCCGCGGTGGTGGCGGTGAATTCAACTCGCATGAATTTCTAGTCCTTGGTGATTTGGTACAGCCTGATCTGGATCGGGATAACGATGGCTTAACCAACATCGAAGAGGAATCTATTTACAACACGGATCCAGATCGCGCAGATACAGATAGTGATCTAGTGAGTGATTTTGAGGAGGTTGAAATAGATAGTGACCCTTTAAATCCGGATACTGATAATGATGGTTTGAGCGATGGGTCTGAGCTCTACACTTACAATTCCAGTCCGTTGCTTGTTGATACCGATGATGATGGTTTGGATGATCAAGTGGAAGCCTTGATTTGGAACACCGATCCGAGGCTGCCTGACTCTGATAGTGATGGTTTGAATGATGCAAATGAAGTCAGCCTTGGCACCAGTCCGACCAATGCAGATACTGACTCTGATGGTTTAAACGATGGTACCGAGGTTTTAGCAGGCACTGATCCTCTTCTCCCAGATACCGACAATGATGGACTGATTGATGGTGAAGATCCTTACCCACTTGAACCTGAATCTGATGGATCAGAGCCGGTGGACCCTGACCCCGTTGACCCTGAACCAGTGCAAGCTAGTGGCGGCGGCGCTGCAATGTGGTTACTTATTGCCATCGGTGTCGTTGGTTTGTCGCGCAGACGCCTTAGGAGCGTCAATTTATCGGCAATTTAACATCTATTGTTAATGTATTGCTGTGAAACGTTGAATTCGGTGGCAGACCATTAGACAATCAATATACTTAAGTGTGTCTTGCGATCGAACAAGTGGAGTTCTACATTGTGCGTATATTGACGTTGCCGTTGTTGGGTGTTGTTTTAAGTGGCATTACTCTAGTGCCTGCATCTGCACAAGAAAAAGATAATACTGAATTTTTACCGGATGCCAAGCCAGGGGAGTGCTTTGCCAAGGTCATCACTCCGGCAGAGTTCTCTGTTCGTTCGGAAGAGATTGTAATTCAGGAAGCTGCTGAGCGAATTGAGACGGTTGAAGCGGTTTATGAAACTGTTGAACAAACTGTTGTCATTAAAGAATCTGCACAGTTACTCAAAGCCAGCACGACAAGTTTTACAGACGATACTCAAGAGGTCGAGACCCGTGCACGGGAGCTTGTCTGGACCACTAAGTTAGGTAGACAGACTCTTCCTGCAAGCCCTGACGCGGTTGAACATATCGCTCGTTCCGGTGTTGATACCAATAAGGTAAAACCTGGAAGTTGTTATGTGGAGTATTTCACGGAGGCGCAGTACAAAACTGAAATCGAGCGTGTTCTGATCAAAGAAGCTACTGAGAGCATTACCATTTTACCTGCTGAGTTTGAGACGGTTGCTGAGCGTGTCGTCGTTAAAGAGGCATCCACCGAGGTGGTTGATGTACCGGCGGTTTATCGTACCGAAACTGAATCTGTTCTGGTTGAGCCATCCAGGAGCGTATGGCAATCTGATTGCGGGCTTCTAGAGCGTGTGGATGATACGACTGGCGAGGTCATGTGCCTGGTTGAGGTGCCTGCGCGATATGAAACATTGACTAAAACGGTATTGGATAGTCCAGCTACGACCAAGACTATCAATATACCGGCGGTCTACAAGACTGTTGATGTAGAGCGTCTTGTTCGCCCGGCCTCTGAGCAAAGAACGGATATACCTGCAGAATACGCAAGTGTCGAGCGCCAGGTTAAGGTCAGTGATCCCGTTTTCTTCTGGCTGGCCAAGGGTGAAACTGCAGACCCTAGCGCCAAGGCTACGGGTCGGGAAATATGTCGCACTGAAAATGTGGCGCAATTCGAATCTGTCGCCAAAAGAGTGATCGATGAAGAAGCTTCAGTTCAATCATCAGTTGTTCCTGCTCGATATCAAACGGTCAAGATTCAGAAGTTGGTAACACCTGCATCAGAACGCAGAATTGTTATTCCTGCCCGAACAAAGACGGTGACCAGTCAAGTGGAGATTGCTCCTGCTAAGTTGGAATGGCGACAAGTGCTTTGTCGAACAAATATGACGCCGCAGATCATCACCTCACTTCAACGAGCATTGAAGAGAGAAGGGTACGATCCGGGTGGCATAGACGGCATAGTAGGGCCGGGCACTATTCGAGCTATCGAATCCTATCAGACTGATCAAGGTATTGATCGTGGCGGCATCACCTATGAAGCCCTGCAACGTCTAAAAGTCCGGTCTTAGAGTAGGGCTTAAACAGGGGTGTGGTAACGCGCCTCAGCAAGCGATACTCGTCAGCTTGCAATAAATGAAGGATCCGATGCAACGGGTCCTTTTTTTATAGCCAAGCAGGTAGTAGGGCTGTTTGCCAATCGGTGTAGCGCTCTTGCCATTGCATGAGCGCCTTCGTATAGGGTGCTGTCCAGAACCAGGCGACGAGCGTTATAAAAATAATCAGACAGCTGGCAGGCAACTGTTGAAGATCGAGCGGTTTGAGTGCGCTCCCGAAAGACTGTTTGATCCGCACACCGGTAAAGTCGACGCTGTAGACTTCATCAAGGACCAGGTGAATCAGATAGCCGGTGCAGACGAAACTGCCCAGCAACCAGCTTTGTAGTTCGTCTGCCTGGAGCTTTTGCCATGCGACGGCACACATCAGCACCCCGAACATAATCGCGGCAATCAATGAGTGCAGCGCTCCGCGATGGATTGTCATTGAGTGGAATGCCCACCACAGTGGGAATCGGACTATCAGGTAGACGCCTATTGCGCCAAGCCAGAGTTCCAAACCCGTGAACAGAGTTATGTTGGCAAAAAGCCATGCCAGGGCGGCAACGGTTCCCAACAGAGAAAACAGAACTCGAGAAGGCTGTGATTGCTTAAGATCGATATCCGGCAGAACACCACCTATCATACCGGCAACCGTTAGCATTAGTCCCTCAGTCATGGTCAATGAAAGTAATTTGGTACAGCAGGTCGCACCCAGACTGACAATTGCAGCTGCGCCAAAAACGTGTGTGTTAAAGTCTGCCACAAGAGTGTTTTTGGTGTGAGGTTGCTGTGCTGGTAACGTTCAAGACAAGTGCCTATTCAGATATTACGATGTTTGGTACAGCGGCGATATCGCTGCTTAAGCTCATGGGGCAGAGTGGCAATGTTCCCGGTGCTATATTGGCAGCTGATGTCCCTCAGGCTCTGCAAACCCTGCAAGCCGGACTCGCTGAGCTAAGCCTCAATGATACTGGTGATGATAGTGCAAATTCGAGTGAAGCACCGTCAGGCTATGACGATGAGGAAGATGCAGTTCCTGTGGCTTTGCATACCCGGGCAGGACCGTTGATCAGTCTGTTAGAAGCAGCGGTTGCCTCCAGCGAGAATGTTCAGTGGGATAAGTAGAGTCCCGGCACGTATCAGCTTCGCATTATGCCCAGGTCGGTTTGGGCGAAATTTTGCAGATCCGGGAGGGCATTGTTCAACTCCTGCTCGGATACTCCCATCCAGCGAGACAAAGTCGCCGCATATTGACTCACGGATATTTTAGGTATGAGTCTGCCAGCGAAACTTCCGTCCTCTTCACCAGCGTCATCCGGGTTATTGTTTCTGGCGTAGTTGGGAGTGTCTCCAATCACTCGCCCTCCATCCACAGCATCACCGAATACAAAACTGTGACCTCCCCAGCCGTGGTCGGTGCCGTTACCATTGCTGCTCAGTGTGCGCCCGAAATCTGAAGCAGTAAACGATGTGACACTGGGTGCCAGATTGATACCGTCAATGGTGTTTTGAAAAGAATCAACAGCTTCATTGAGATCAGTCATCAGTCTTGGCAGACGTTCCAGCTGGTCTGAGTGTGTATCCCACCCCCCCATTAACACAAAAAACACTTGCTTCTGCATGCCCAGTTGCTCCCGGGATGCAATAAGTCGGGCCACCAGATGTAACTGCTTGGCCAGTTTGTTACGACCGTTGTATTGCATCTGAGGCAGCGTATTGGCCTGAAGAGCTGCGTGTAAAGAGGATGTAGCCTGCGAAGCTCTACCCACGGCATTAGAAATAGCGCGAGTTAACAGTGGGTTGCCGCTCGCTTGGCCCTGGGCGATTAACTCGTTTAGTGTTGCACCGACCCGGCTTAATCGTTGAGCTGGAATCCAATCACTTATATTGTCGTAACCGTACATTCTCTCTACCGCTACATCTGCATTCAGGCTGATGTAATTTGAGTTAGCTGACGCCAGCCAGTCGGTACTGCCTCCCATAGAAAATGCCGGGGCAACTGGAATGTTGCCATTGCAGTTCGCAGCATTGTCGCTGATAGATCCTCCCCAGCCGAAGGCATTGTTGCCGTTTACAATACCCGCGCCTGTTTGCCATAGCTTCTGCTGGGTATTGTGCGCAAACAGCGCCTGCGGCAACGCAACCGTACCCAGGTAATCAGACTTTGTCGTGGGTTGGATCAAGGTTCCTGCATTGCTAACAACACTGAGTCGTTGTTCTGAGTAGAGCCGTTCGAAGCTTGGTAGCAGGTTGTGGAAAGCAAAACTGCCTTGCTCAGCATCGTTTACCGGGAGCAGATCGGCTTCGGGCACCGCTAGCTCATTTCTTGAGTTTCTGTAGTCGTTGTAAGCACTGCCTCCGGGTACAAACATGTTGAACGAGTCAGCACCCCCTGCCAGGAAAATGCACACAAGAGATTTGGGTCCCTCACAAGTCATAGCCTGGGCCTGGCCGTTGCCCATCATCATAGAAACACCGGAAGCCAAAGGCAGGCAGGCGAGATGTTTGAGTAAACGTCGTTTTTCTCTATCGACAGTGTTACGCATGGTTAAAAGCCAGTATTGAGTCGTGGATGTGGTTAAAGATAATGGGCAGCTCTAGCGTTGCAAATGGAATTGCGGTGCGACCATGACCATGAACAAGGTGTCCTGCACACGAGCGAATCTGCCGGCATCGTCGCCGGGCAGATTGCCCATATAATCAAACAGGCTTTGGCGCATGTCATCAGGCATACCACCGGAAAAAAATACAAGGTTGTACCAGTCAAGCAATTCGTTTGGATCAACTGCAAGGTCAACCAACGGTTGAAGTTGAGCAATGGTTACGCGTGGATTGTCATCGCTTAAATCAGAACGATCATTAAAGCGATAGACTTGGTGATGATAGTTGTTATGGGTCGAAGCCAGATTCGCTTCCGACATGATTTGCATCTCCGGGGATAAAGTGCTTCCGCCGGCGACGATCGTATTGTCAGGTTTGTAGAAATTAAACACAGAAGGTGATTGCATCACTGCCTGGCCCGTCATCTCATCGATGCGAGGCAAGGTGAAATTCGGCGTATTGTGGACGCCCTCTGATAAGGGCCCGGGTGTGCCATTCAGCGCGCGCCAGTAATGAGCTTGCCTGATCACTGGTTCGCGCAATTTGCCAAAATCAGGATTGCTCAAGTGACCTGTGCGCGCTTCGCTGTCCAATAAAATCGCTTTTACAACTGCGCCTAAATCTCCTCGCTCGCCAAGCCCATTGTCATTGAAAACTGTCGTAATACGTTCAATGTACTCTGGTGACGGATTACTTGTTATGAGTCTTTGTATAAGTTGCTTGGATATGAAGGGACCGACATTGTTGTGCTGAAAAATAGTGTCCAAAGCAAAATTCATGTCCTCACGAGTGTTCAAGCCTGCGGGTGCAACACGATCATTGAGAAGTGTTTTTGAACCATTATCGTGAAACCTTTCATCAGGTACCATTGCAGTGGTGAACGCATCCCCACTGCCTAGATTGTTGGTCTCCCAAGAGTTGACCCGATCAAAATTCCAACCTGTAAATACGCGTGCAAATTGTTCGATTTGCTGTTGTGTGTAAGCAGGGCGAGGGTTGTCCAGCGGCAGAGCTTCTGCACGATTATTCAATTCATAAAGGCCGATCGAGAAGAGCTGTAGCACCTCTCGCGCATAATTTTCATCTGGGCGGATGTTCTCTGCAACGTTGGCCTTTTCATTTCTAACCATGCTCAAATAAACGCCCATGACCGGATGCAGCGTTACCTCCTCGAGCAACTGTCGGTAATTAGCAAATGCATTGCTACTGAGCATGTCATAGTAGTTGGCCATGCCATATTGATTGTTAGCCAGCAAGTAGTCCAGATCCGAGGCAACAAAAATCTGACTTAGCGCAAATGCGACTCGTTGTCTCAGTTGGTCAGGCTGATCCAGAACGTTGTTCCACCATGCTTCATGGCGCGCTGCTCCATTACTGCCGTTGCTGTTAGCCCGCGTGTAAGGTTCCGTGAGTGAAACCGGCAAGGATAGCTGTTTGTCAATCCAGGTAGACAGGCTTGTCTCATCTCTTAGCTGTGCGATAGTCTCGGGCGTAGGGCCAAAGCTTGCTTGGGCTAAAAAACGCGATGCCTCCACGTCAGCAGGATCCAGGTTGGATACACTGGTGGTGGGCGCGGGTTCGCCGCTGGGTGTACCGGTTTCTGGCTCTACCAGTTCCTCCCCGACAGATGGGATATTTGGATTTACGCCAGGAGAAGGGCTATTACCCTGTTGGCTGCCAACCTCCACTCCGGCGCCACCACAGCCGAACAAGAACAGGGGTAGCAGTACCGAAATTGCCAGTCGGACGAAGGTTGAGCCTTTGTAGGAATGCTCTGTTGGGAGAAAAGTTCTGGTCATGCTGATCGAGTAACAACTAGCGTCCTGGGGCATCGGAGTAATAATCACCAAATTAACAGATACACAAGTTGCGCGTGTTCTAAAAAGTGGTAATTGCTGAGCAGGTATTGACCCTGATCCGGCTTCCGAGTTGCAACGGGACGCAGTTCACAGCTATTGAGCGCCTTGCTTAGAGATAACTCTAAATGCTGCCAGCGTTCTCGCCTATCTGTGCTGAGTTGTTCGAACGCCTGATTTGACTTAACCTTAGCGGTTGAAAAAGGGGAGACTAAATGAAAAATATTAAAGGGCCAGCGCTTTTTTTGGCGCAGTTTGCCGGTGATGAAGCACCATTCAATTCCTGGGATTCTATTACCCGGTGGGCTGCAGAATGCGGTTACAAGGGGGTGCAGATTCCCAGTTGGGATGCCAGGCTTTTCGATTTAGAGAAAGCTGCAAGCTCTAAGGACTATTGCGATGAGATTGCAGGCGTTGCACGGAATAATGGCATCGAAATAACGGAATTATCTACCCACTTGCAAGGTCAGCTGGTCGCTGTTCATCCTGCGTATGATGAGGCTTTTGATGGGTTCGCCGCCCCCGAGGTACGCGGAAATCCCTCTGCGCGTCAGGCGTGGGCGGTCGATCAGGTTAAGAAAGCGCTCAAGGCTTCGCAACACATGGGGATTGATGCGCATGCAACATTCTCAGGTGCATTAGCCTGGCCGTATGTCTACCCTTGGCCGCAACGTCCGGCTGGCCTGGTTGAGACTGCGTTCGATGAGTTGGCGAACCGCTGGCGGCCTATTCTCGATGTGGCAGATGAGTGTGGTGTTGATATTTGCTACGAAATACACCCTGGTGAAGATTTGCATGATGGCGTGACCTTCGAGATGTTTCTGGAGAGGCTCAATGGACATGCCCGATGCAATATGCTGTACGACCCATCGCATTACGTCCTGCAACATCTGGATTATCTGGACAATATAGATATTTACCATGAGCGTATTCGCATGTTTCATGTCAAGGATGCGGAGTTGAACCCAACAGGCCGACAAGGTGTTTATTCGGGTTATCAGAGTTGGGTGGATCGTGCAGGGCGCTTTCGCAGCCTGGGTGATGGTCAGGTAGATTTCAAGGGTATTTTTTCAAAACTATCGGCCTATGATTTCGATGGTTGGGCTGTGGTTGAGTGGGAATGTTGCCTCAAACATCCTGAAGACGGTGCTCGCGAGGGTGCTCAATTTGTCAGTGATCACCTCATTCGCGTCACCGAGCGTGCGTTTGACGATTTTGCCGATGGTGGAACGGATGAAGCTGCTAATCGTCGCATGCTTGGCATAGAGGGCTAGATAATGACTGATGAGCAAACATCGGAAAAACCACCGCGCATTCGACTGGGCATGGTCGGTGGTGGCCGTGATGCATTCATTGGTGGGGTGCATCGTATGGCATCCCGGCTCGATGATCACTATGAATTAGTCGCCGGCGCATTCTCTTCAACCACCGACAAAGCTAAAGCGTCTGCAGCCGAATTGGGTGTTGCAGCGGATAGAGCCTATGACAGTTTTAATGATATGGCTCAACAAGAAGCGGCTAGAGCCGATGGCATAGAGGCCGTTAGTATCGTGACACCTAACCATCTTCACTACTCAGTGGCGCGAGCGTTTCTTGAGCAAGGCATTCACGTCATTTGCGACAAGCCCTTAACCTCTAGTCTCGCGGATGCCCGTGAGCTGGTTGCGATTGCCGAACAATCAAACGCGATATTTGTGTTGACTCACAACTACACTGGTTACCCGATGATACGTCAAGCTCGCTCGATGGTGGAGCAGGGCGACCTAGGTGATATCAGGGTGGTTCAAGTTGAGTATCCTCAAGATTGGCTATCCACTAAGCTTGAGGATAGTGGTCAAAAACAGGCTGGCTGGAGGACCGATCCAGAACGATCAGGTATGGGTGGTTGCATTGGTGACATTGGTACCCATGCCTTTAACCTGGCTGGCTTTGTAACTCAACTTGAATTGGATACCTTGTGTGCTGACATACAATCATTTGTTGATGGTCGTCAACTGGATGACAATGCGAATGTGATGCTCCGATACAAAGGTGGTGCGCGTGGCATGTTGTGGTCAAGTCAGGTAGCACCGGGTAACGAAAACGCCCTTCGGCTTCGTGTGTATGGCAGCAAAGGCGGTATCGAATGGAGTCAGGAAGACCCCAATTACCTGTGGTTTACTGCCTTAGGTGAACCCAAACAGTTGCTAACACGCGGTGGTAGCGGTGCAAATGATGCCGCTAATGCGGTCACCCGAATCCCCGGTGGGCACCCTGAAGGGTATCTGGAAGGGTTTGCAAACTTGTACTCCGATGCAGCACAGTCCATCATAGAAATGCGCAGTGGTGAATCGTCTTCAACGCCTAGTCTGCTTCCCACTGTACAGGATGGACTTGCAGGCGTTGCTTTTGTTTCCGCTGTGGTGACTTCCTCACAGGAAGGCGGGGTCTGGAAATCGCTTGAGCTATAGGATATCTAAACGGCTTGTTTTGTTTTTCTTTTAGGTTTAAGTCTGGCTTGATTCGAGTAACAGCATAGGAATTGATTGTTAGTGGGTAATCGTCAACGCAGTGCCTGTCCACATGATTGCCCCAGTGTTTGTGCACTGGATGTCGAGGTATTGGATGGCACTACCATCGGTCGTGTTTACGGTGCAAAGGATCATTCCTATACCCAGGGTGTAATTTGCGCCAAAGTGTCCCGTTATGCCGAACGCGTGCATCACCCTGATCGCTTGTTGACACCATTAAAGCGAGTTGCATCTAAAGATAAGGCTTATGATCCCGCAGATTTCATCCCGGTTTCGTGGGATGAAGCACTAAGTACTATTGCTCAACGTTTTGAAGCTATTTGCAAAGGCAGTGGGAGTGAAGCCATCTGGCCATTCCACTATGCGGGCACTATGGGTTTGGTTCAACGAGATGGTCTGGATCGTTTTCGTCATGCTTACCAGACTTCACGTCAACACTCCACATACTGCACTGCATTGGCGGATGCAGGATATCTGGTAGGTACAGGTGCTAAGAAGGGCAGTGATGCACGTGTCATGCATCATAGTGATTTGATCGTCATGTGGGGTGGAAACCCGGTTAGTACACAGGTGAATGTTATGCACCATGTGGCAAAGGCCAAGCGTTTAAATGGGGCAAAGTTTGTTGTGATTGACCCCTACAGAACAAAGACTGCCGACAAGGCAGACCTTCATTTAATGCTAAAACCCGGAACCGATGGTGCTCTTGCCTGTGCCGTCATGCATGTGCTGTTTGAGGAAGGTTTTGCCGATACTGAGTTCATGGCAACGCACACCGATAAACCGGATGAACTTCGTGCCCATCTCAGCACTCGAACACCATCCTGGGCGGCGGATATAACGGGACTGCCGGTAGAGCAAATCGTTGAGTTTGCAAGGCTCTACGGAAAAACAAAGAAGAGTTTCATTCGATTGGGGTATGGGTTTTCCCGATCGCGTAACGGTGCAGTAAACATGCATGCTGCCACTTGCCTTCCTGCTATTACGGGTGCATGGAAATATGAGGGCGGGGGTGCCTTGTACTCAAACGGAGAGCTGTATGCGCTTGATCGCTCTATTGTTAATGCTAGTGAGCTGATCACCAACACCCGGATATTCGATCAATCGCGCATAGGCGAGATACTGAATGGAAACCCCGAAGATCTTCAGGGTGGCGCCGGCGTAGAAGCCCTGTTTATTCAGAATACCAACCCGGCCGTCGTTGCGCCTGATACTCGGCGAGTGTTGTCAGGGCTAGCTAGACAGGATCTTTTCACGGTTGTGCATGAACAGTTCATGACCGAGACAGCGCAACTCGCGGATATCGTATTGCCAGCTACGATGTTTCTTGAACATGATGATATCTATGTAGCTGGCGGTCATACGCATATTCAAATTGGCCCAAAGCTCATAGATCCCCCTGGAGAATGCCGAAGTAATCATGCTGTTCTGCAGGCACTGGCTGAACGACTGCATTTGGATCATCCGGGATTCAGGATGTCTGAGAAAGAAATTATCGACCATATGCTTGATGTATCATCGCTCCCCGGCTTTGATGATCTGGTTAAGAGTGGAGGGTATGACAGCGCAGCTGAAACCTTCGAAGAAACTAATTTTCTCAATGGCTTTGGCACTCCGGATAAGTTGTTTCATTTTTCACCTGATTGGAGCTCGGTGGGAAATGACACGGTAGATATGCCTGCTTTTCCTGACCATTGGGCGGTCATCGATGAGTCTACTCAGCACTGCCCTCTGCGCTTGGTTACTGCGCCAGCCAGGCAGTACCTTAATACCAGTTTTACTGAAACAGTTTCTAGTCGCCGGATGGAGAAGAAACCTGTTGCACGCCTGCATCCAGATGATCTAGCACGGTTCAAGCTCAGTGATGGTCAGCTCGTGAGTTTGGGTAATGAGCAAGGCGAAATTTCGCTTATCGCGCAGCGTTTTGAGGGTGTGCAAGCGGGCACCGTTGTTGTTGAGAGTCTCTGGGCTAACAAGGATTTTGCAGGCGGTCTGGGTGTTAATACCTTGGTGAGCAGCAAGCCTGCAAAACCTAACGGTGGCGCTGTTTTCCATGACACGGCCGTTTGGGTAAGAGCAGCAGATGGGGATGCTCGACCAGCAGCTTGATGCGCTGACGCTGAAACTTTTCATCGATTTCAGAGTCGTTGTTTGTTATTCCTACCATAGCGTAAAGTCATGAAATCGATTATCCATCCCATTCTACTAGCCGTCAGTTTGATCACCAGTCTGTTTGCTGCGACAGCACTGGCTGCTGAGCCGGTAGCTAAATCCCGTTTGTCAGGAGTGGCTATTGGTGGACATGATTCGGTTGAGTACCATCAAATCAGCAAAGAGCCACAAGCCGATGCGGTGGAGGGTATCAAGAAATATGTCGTGAACTACAAGGGGGCGAAGTGGCGCTTTGCATCGGAGCAAAGCAGTAAGCTTTTTGCAGACAATCCGGAGCAATACGCGCCAGCCTACAATGGTCATTGTGCTAATGCTTTGAGTCTGGGAGAGGGGCTAATTCGCACTGATGGTTCTCATTGGGAAATATTTGACGACAAGCTCTACCTTTTTTATGCCAAGCGTGGTCGCGATAGGTGGACTGATGGCAATTGGAAAACGTACAAGATCGCGTCAGATGCTGCGTGGGAAAAGCTCTCAAAGTAGAAAGGATAACTATGATTTAGCATAGTTTTGGTTCGACTGAAATTGCCTAAAAAGGCGCGACAGGGCTTAGTGCTACGCTGATATTTAGCGTGGTAATCAAGGTGTTGGCACGTGATGGCAGCCTTGCATATTCTATACAGTTGACATAGGGTGCAGCCTCGAGCGGGTTCAGGTACTGACGCCAAATCTTTTTGATTGATTGGTCGTTTGCAAATAGCGTCCCCAGCGTGACTCGCTAAACTGATCTCATCCGTCAAAAAAGGAAATACTGCTTTGAAAACAAAATACACGTGGCTCACTGGTCTAGCCTTGTCTGCAACTCTTGTAGCGTGTAGCAGCTCTGACAGCCCCACGGTTGCTGCGAATCAAAATGGTAGTACCAGCGCTGGTACCACAGACGGTGATACTGGAGCTGGCACTACGGGCGGTGATACCGGGGCTGGCACTACTGGTGGTGATACCGGAGCCGGTACTACTGGCGGTGGCACTGGTACGGGTGGCATCACCCTGACTGATGGTACTCAATTTCTGGGCATACTGGACGTAACTGAAACTACTTCGAGCGACGAAGTGGAGATCAGTGGCTTCTTTGTTGGTTTTTCTTCGAGTGTTCTGGGCAGTGTATTACAAACCGGGCTAATGCCAACGCTAGACACTTGCACCGTGGAAGCAATTGATATAACTGATACAGATGTAGGTCTGCCCGGAAATCTCGCGGTTGACTTTAATACGGTGAGCGCCGGCGAAGTAATACCGTTTATATCTGCATCGGGAACATACGCCGAGTTGGTACGAGAAAATCAATTTGGCTTCGATTTTTATGTGTCAGATCCTGAGACCATTTCCGGTTCGATCCCGTCGCAGCTGACGGCTAGTATTCCCGGCGATGTGTTTCCCGCATTTCCATCGATCAGCATTCCCGTTGTTGAGCGTTTGATAGTCTCATCGCCTGTATCAGGATCTTTGGTTACACCTGGCACTACGTTTACTTGGACCCCAGGTACCAACCCGGATGCTTTTATAACCATTTCAGCGTTCTCCGGTTTTGGAACAGACGCAATTGATGTGGATTGTGAGGTGAGGGATGATGGGCAGTTCGCGTTTTCGGCTGCAACGCAGGCAGAGATGGGGGCAGGTTTCAGCAGTATTTTCACCGATCTGGAGCGAGTTGTGTTTGCCATTCAACAGCAGGGCAATGCGGCCTTATTCATAACCACTAGTAGCACGCCCTAAAGTCCAGATTCCTTCAAATAATATTCATGGCTGACTCTCGTTGAGTCAGCTGCGATCTATTTTATGTAAAGAATGAGCTCTGAGATCATAAGAGTTTTTATTTCAGTACAAGGCGTTTCACAGTTTGTTGCTTGAGTGTTGAAGCGCTATACAACTATAAATCTATGTGTCTTCTTTGACTCACCATTGACCAATATATCAATCGCATGTTCACCAGGATAGTAGGTCCGAGTACTGCGTTGTATTAAGTCCATATATTTGTTCAATGTGACACTTTTGTTTGGTTCCAGCTCTAGACTCTTCAATTTGAACACTTTGCGCGCAGTCCTGCCATTGGCAAGAACTCGTTCAAGTGCAAAATCCACAACCAGCTTGACCGGGTTTTTTTCACGAGAAGTCACGGTGAACTTGAAATCCAATCGTCCTCCAATTGCAAGCTCTGAAGGTGCAGCAGAAAAGTTTGAGATCCTGATCTTTGGATCAAGTTTAAACCCTAGTGCAGCCAGAGCTTGCGGATGGCCTTGCTTGATCAGTGTTCTCATCCCATGCTTTGCAGTCCACTGAGCAGCGGCTGATGGGTGTTCGATCCATTTGCTCGCTGTAGCTGCTGCAAGATCTGGGTGATCCTTTGCAATATCGTTCAGACTGTTTGCAACTGATCGACGCACAATTAGATTGTTGTCGGTGTACAAACGATCTAACACCGTCAAGATAGGCGAAGGATCGCGAACGAATTCCGGTAATTGTCTACCCCAGGGCAGTCGAGGTCGAGTACCTTCAGAGGCAAGCCGCCTTATTTGCCAATCAGAATGTTTTGACCAATGAGTAACAAAGCTAAGGGCAAGCTTCGGTGATTGAATTATAAAAGGGCGTATTGCAAACTCCGCACTAAAG
This sequence comes from Granulosicoccus sp., assembly GCA_045106475.1. Lineage (GTDB taxonomy): Bacteria > Pseudomonadota > Gammaproteobacteria > Granulosicoccales > Granulosicoccaceae > Granulosicoccus. The sequence goes on along the minus strand of JBGCEO010000038.1, from coordinate 66,310 downwards.
AAGCGGGTCATCTGCTCAAGTGTTTTTAGTGAGAATTTCGCATGTTCTAAGCCGTATAGCTCCACAAAATCCAGGAATGGCAGATAACGAAATCCACCCATGCCTTCCAGTCCTCCGGACTGACTTAACTTGATCGAATGCTCTGACTTTTTCATAGCTTCAAGTAGAGCTGTGGCTGCTTCCTCAAAGTTACCGGGTAGGTTGTCGGCTAGTGCATGAGCAATATGATGAGATCGAGCTTTTAATTCCAGTTTGGTTAGTCCATTACCGGCCTGGGAAATGAATGGCTTGGCATTGAACAGGGGGTTGGCTGCACTGACTTCGCCAGCGATGGACTCGACCAGTTTTTTATTAAAAAACGTCTTCAATGGGGCTAACTGCAGAGACAGTCTGGTTTAGGTTAGTGGTCATACTAACAACAAAAAAGGGGCTCATTAAGAGCCCCTTCAAAACAGTGCAACAATCTAATCAATCAACCTTTGGTCGCGCCCAGAGTGAGGCCGGCGATGAAGTGCTTTTGCATAGCGAAGAACATTAACACCGGCGGCACGGCCGCGAGTAGCGAGGCTGCAGAGACTAAGTGCCATTGGCTGACAAACTGACCGTTCAGGGCACGAACGCCTGCAGTGATAGGGAGTGCATGATCACCTTGAATTAGTACGGTCGCCCAGAAGAAATCGTTCCAGATGAAGGTAAAAATCAGTACCGACAGTGCAGCGATTGCGGGCTTTACAAGTGGCAGCACAAGGTACCAGAAAATCTTGAATTCACCCACTCCATCAATTCTTGCAGACTCAATAAGTTCATGAGGTAGTGCCTTGATGAAGTTGCGCATGAAAAGTGTACAGAAACCCAGCTGGAATGCAGCGTGGAATAGCACAAGCCCGGTAACGGTGTCATAGAGTCCTGTGTTAACAGACAAATCACGAACCGGAACCATGAGTATCTGAAACGGTACGAAATTGCCGGCCACAAACACGAAGAATAGAGGTATAGCCCACTTGAATCTATAAACCGACAGTGCGTACCCCGTGAGGCATGATAAACCTACCGCCAGAATGACCGTTGGCACAGTGATACGTACTGAATTCCAGAGGTAGACGCCAGCTTTGGATTGCTGAAAAACCGCCAGGTAGTTTTCTACCAGCAAGAAATCAGACGGTATCCCGAATATATTACCGGCATTTATATCTGCTGCAGGGCGAATCGAGGTTAGAAATATAGCCAACAGTGGCAGCAGCCAAAGAAACAGTGCTATCGGTAAAACGATCTGGTAACCAGTACGAACGCCTGCACTGGATTTCTCAATGGGTTTTGGAAACATGTTTTTAGCCTCTCTCGTCCTGATACATACGCCATAAGAAGAAACTGATGTAAACCAACATGATCAGAAACAGCACGGTTGCTATGGCTGAACCGTAGCCGTAGCGAAATCCATATTCGGAGAGTGCGGTTTCGAACATATAGTAGGCCAGCACGTTGGATGATCCATACGGGCCACCACCTGTCATGATGGCGATTAAATCGAATGAACGCAGGGCACCGATTACCGTTACCACGACGGCAATAAAAGTGGCAGGTTTGAGTTGTGGAAGAATAACAAACCAGAGCATTTTCCAACCTTTTGCATTGTCTAGTCTGCCTGCTTCGACTTGATCTGGAGAGACATTGTTTAGGCCGGTGAGATACAGAATCATGCAATAGGCAATCTGTGGCCAGAGGCCAGCGAAAATGATACCGAAAGTTACAAGATCCTCGTCTGCAAGAATTGCAGGAGGTTTAGCACCAAAAAATTCCCATACGATGCCTACAATGCCAAAGTCCGGGTTGTAGAACCATGTGAAAATCAAACCAACAACAACTTGACTGATAACAAATGGAAAAAAGAACAGGGATTTATACAACCTGATACCCGTTACCGTCTGATTTAAAAACAGTGCTATCGCTAGGCCTGCTGGTACAGCCAGCATATACAGCACAAGCCACCATGCGTTGTTAATCAGTGAAGTGTAGAAGCGGTCATCGTCCATTAACTCGATATAGTTGGCCATGCCAACCCACTGCTTTGCCCCCAAACCATTCCATTCGTAAAATGATATCCAGATCGATTGGAATATCGGCGCGATGACGTAAATAAAAAAGAACAACAAGCCTGGTAGTAGAAATAGCCACGGAGCAAGTTTTATTCTGTTTCGGTGAAACCAGCCTCGCTGGTCACCCTGGTTGTTTAGCGCTGCGGCGCTTCCTCCTGCGGTTGTCATAGTCGATTTTCCTCAGTGGTGATTGACGATAGGGAACCGGGCATTGGCAAGAGAACTTTATCGAATCTGCCAACCTTGACAGATAAAATCTCAACGAGATGCAAGCGCTGCATCTCCTACTCTTGCTGCCCAGTCCCTATTCGTTGTTACAAAAGTTACTGCATTACTACCTAACTAACTACTGTGCGAACTGACGCATTATTTGTAAACACGAGCCTGGATTTTGTCCAGACGCTTCAGGATGTTATCCATACGCTCAGGCTTTATCATGAACTCTTGAAAGCCTTCCATGCCAGCCTTTGCCATCTCTGCCGGCGCATCTCGATCATAGAACTGGGCCAGGCCATTCGCTGTGCTGACTGTTTCAAATCCTTTTTGAATGAACTTGTCATCACCTACCGATGCATTTTTGTTGATTGGTAACTGACCAATGGTCTTGTTCCATTCGGTTTGTACATCAGGTTGTGCAATAAATGCGAGGAATTTACGAGCATCTTCTTTGTTCTTTGCTTTGGCTGGAATAAAGAAAGCATCTGTTGGTGCTTCTTCTGCACGAGCAACTCCCGGAGTAATTTCGGGGAAAGGGAAGTAATCGATTTGATCATCAGTCAGGCCAGCTGTTCGCATAGCATCGACTGCAAAATTACCCATGACGTACATTGCAGCTTCGCCTTTTACGAAAGGTGCCAATGCGTCTTGCCAACTCATAGTCGCATGATTTTCTATGAAGTAACCTGGCTCAACCAGTTGCTTCCATTTTTCAAAAACATCAACGATGCGTGGATCACTGTATTTGATCTTGCCAGCAGTCAGATCGTTGTGAACATCGTAACCGTTGGTACGCAGGTTCAGGTAGTCGAAAACACCGGCGGCTGTCCACAGGAATTTGGTACCGATTGTGAATGGTGCGATACCCGCTTCTTTGAGCTTTGCTGATGCTGCTAATAGTTCGTCCCAGGTAGCGGGGACTTCGATGCCCTGAGCTGCGAATACATCGCTGCGATAGTAGATGCCCCATTGATAGTATGTGTAAGGAACACCCCATTGCTTGTCATCGATTGTCATAGCAGACTTTGTAGATGCCAATGAATCATGGAAGCCTTCTGACTCCCACAGATCAGATACATCTTCAAATTGTCCTGCGTTGACGAAAGGAGCCATACGATTACCCGGGTACCAGGAAGTTACATCTGGAGCTTCTGCACTCAGAAAGTTACGAATCGCTGTTTTGTGTGCTTCACGATCTGTGATGTTTACAATCACATTGATGTCGGGATTAGCTGCTTTGAATTTTTCAACCGCAGTTTCAAATCCTTCTTTAGGGCCGGGGTTTGGATCATCGAAATTAATGACCAAGTCCCCCGCCATAGCTGGGGCGCTGATCAGACCGGCAATAGCCAGAGCTGCAGCTGATTTTTTAATTGAAGTGAACATACGTTTTCTCTTTTTCTCCAAAAGTGGCTTGATTATGTAAAGAATGATGAATCGTCTTTGCACGAGCTCATCAGGTTGGCAGTAACGGTTGAGGGTATCTGCCGGCACCCTTGATCCTGATTGGATCGGAGTGAATTGGCCGGACCTATGTCCGGACTCACCCATAATGAACAACTCTTTTTCCAAGTTACCACTGAGCCTCCTGATTCTGCACGATCCAAAGCGCGAGCTCTGCTTGGTGCAGTAGGTTTGATCCAATGATAATGGGAGTACGGTGATTGATGTCGAAAGTGTCGCCAAGATGCTGAACAAGGTCGACAGGTTCTGGTCCAAAATTAAAAGCGAGTCGATAACTGCCTATTTGCTGGGTACGCACAAAGGGTCCTAGATCTCGCGCTTCTAGGCCGCTCTGTGCCAGAAGGTCACCAATTATACGAATAAGATCGGATTGTTCCGGTATTGCGTTGATGTAGTGCACGTTGTCGCTGGCATAGTGGAATCCCCAACCATCTTGAAAATCTGCAATAGGTTCTATCTGACTATCGATTCGTTCTCGCCATTGCATGCATTGCCAGGTGGTTGAACCATTGCTCGCTGCTAACCGTTCGGATTCGGGTAACGACTCAGTTCTAATCACTTTCAGAGGTATGAGACTCTGGAACGCCCCTGGTGGCAGGGATGCTGGCGAACCATATTCCTGGCTACGGCTACCAGTACCGGGGAAAAGAACGATTGTGGTGTTGGCATCTTGTTGCCTCGCTTTAAGCTTTTTTGCAAATGCCGAATCATCTTCCGTGCTATTACATAGGATGATCAGGCGATAGTTGTCCAGTACCGCATCGCTTGAAACAATGTCTACGTTTATACCCCACTGTCTACAAGCACCGTACACTCTCTGACAGAAATTCAAAGGGCTATAGGTGTCACCACCGGGAAGCTGAATATCCTGAATCGCATTACCTGCATAGCTGAACACAATAGCAACCTGTGCCTGAACGGTATGTGACCCCTGAGTGCTATTGCTGTGTGAATAGGTTGAGTTATCCGGCAATTGCAGTCGTTGAAGCTCTTCATTCAACTGCTTGACTTCCCCTGCGGCTACATCATGTTGCGCGTTCGAAAGAAGCAGGCCGGTGTGGGTTTGTTCCTGAGCAAACGGTGCTTGCCTCCAGCGAAAGTAGCTCATTACCTCAGCACCATGTGCAAAGGCCTCCCACCCCCATAAACGAACCATGCCCGGAAGTGGGGATGGATTGTAGGGTGCCCAGTTGACCGGCCCCGGTTGTTGTTCCATCACCCACCATCGCCCATTACAACATCCCCGGTAAAGGTCATGATGAAACGCAGAGCCATCCGGGTGCCCCGTTCTTAGAAAAAGTCTCTGATCTGAAGGATCAGTGTTGTCACGTGTTAAAAAGCCTAGCGGGTAGTTGTCCCAAGTGGCAATATCAAGATCTGTAGACACATCATGATGATCGAACTCAACAAAATTGCCCATGAAGTTGTGCAGAATGTCACGACCTGGTGAGAGTTTACGCAGGATTTCTACCTGAGCATTGTTGAATTGTTTTATCTGATGGGATGAAAAACGCCAGAACGCCAGCTGGTGGGCAGGGTTACTCTCGGTAACGGTTCCTACGGGTAAGCCAATCTGATCGAAGTTGTCGTATTCCATACTCCAGAAGACATTACCCCATGCATGATTAAGTGAATCGATAGATGTGTAGCGTTTCTCGCACCACTGTCTAAATGCCACTAGTGCGTGCTGAGAATAACTGACGCTAGTGCTGTGGCAGCCGTATTCATTATCGGTCTGCCAGGCCACTATGCCCGGGTGTTGACCAAATTCCTGTGCCAGCGCCGTTACGATTCGGCGGCATTCTTCTATGTAGGGATAATAAGAAAAACAGTAATGTCGTCGGGAACCGAAATCGCGGGTTTTTCCGTGTTCATCCAATGCCAGCATCTCAGGGTACTTGTCGAGCATCCAACGCGGCGGAGTAGCCGTTGGTGTTCCCATAACCACTGACAATCCTTCTGCATGCAATGTGTCAATGGCGCGCTGCAACCAATCGAATTGCAGTGTACCTTCAGCACTTTCCAAGCGGCTCCAGGCAAACTCACCTATCCTGACAATACTGATGCCAAGTTCGCGCATTTGCGCGGCATCCTGAGTCCATCGTTCTTCCGGCCAATGTTCCGGGTAGTAGCAAACACCTGTTTTCATGACCGCCACCTTTGTGTATCGATTTGGCGGAGTTGCTCTGCTGCTTGTTCCGGTTGAACCGGGTTAACAATATTATTAGAGCCCGATTCAAAGCCGGCCAGAAATTTCAGTTTTGTTGCATCACGCAGCGGTGGTTGGAACACCAGATGAAAACACCAATGCCGGTTCAGCTCAGGTGCATTTCCTTCGGTATCGCAAGGTGCGTTATGCAACAGTGTGATATTGGGCGCGGAGCGCTGAAATAGAAGATCGTAGCGATGGACCTGACGCTGGTACAGTTCGGCTAGCTCATTTATCTCTTCATCAGTCATATCGATCAGAGAATTGACATGTCGATGCGGCACAATCCAGCTCTCATAGGCAAAACGTGCGGCGAACGGTACCATGACCGAAAAATATTGCCCCGTTTCTACGATCAATTTAGATTGAGTGTGCGCATCTTCTCGCATGCTTTGTAGCAAACATAAACCGTCGTTGTCTTCTGCATAGCGTGCTTGCGCCAATCGCATTCTTGAAGCAGTGTCGGTAACAAAAGCGGTTGCGTAAATTTGACCGTGTGGGTGAAGATTGGATACCCCGATCTCAGTACCTTTGTTTTCGAAAATTAGTACATTGGCAATATCTGCTTGAGCACTTAATTCGCGGTATTCTGATTGCCACAAACGAGCTACATCTTGCATTTGTTGAAGACTTAAGCTTGCCAGAGTTGCACTGTGATCCTCTGACCAGCACAAAACACGGCATCGTCCATGGGCAGCTGCAGTGCGTGTCAGGATCGATGCGCTTTTACCAGTATCTTCGACTGGCGCGTCGAAAGACAGGGAAGGAAAATCGTTGTCAAACGCGTATGCGCCTTGATAGTCGGGGTTGGCCGTTCCGTTGGCGCGAACAACTCGCGGGCAGAGGTAACAGTCCGGATCATGTGAGGGAGTGTTGATGTAGGTTGGCGCGGCCATCGCACCTGACCAGGGTCGCGCGGCAGAACGGGCTGATATCAGGACCCATTGATCCAGCAATGGTTGCCAGCGGCGTTGCCAGTTAGCGCTCATGGGTTGACTACACCATTGAAGACTTCTCTCACACCGTTTCCGGGGTGTATGGTGTAGAAGTCAGCTGTTAAGCCGGTAGCTTCTGTATAAGCTTTGCCAACATAGCGTTCGAACGATTCTATGTTCGTACTTGGTACTAAAGATACAGTGCATCCGCCAAAGCCTGCACCGGTGAGTCGACTTCCCAATACATTGGTTTGCTCACGAGCCAGAGATACCAGTTGATTCAGTGGTTCGCTCGACACTTCAAACAGGTCGCGCAGCGAATCATGTGATTCATTCATCAGTTGACCGAATCGTGTAAGGTCGCCGGCTTGCAGTGCTGGAACTGCGGCTCTTACTCGAGCGTTCTCCTGGCAGATATGACGTGCTCTCATCAAGGGTACCGGGTCATCAGAGAATGCAGCTTCGTGTTGATCCAGTGCCTCGGGCAATAGTTGGCCCAGCTCGTCTATACCAATGAGTGGTTGAAGCAATTCCAGTGCTCTTGCACATTCGGCTACTCGATCGTTGTAAGCAGACTCGTTGAGTTCACGTCGTTGGTTGGTATTGCTGACAACGAGCGCATATTCTTGAAGATCCATCGGCACTTGCTCGTGCTCCAATGTGCTGCAATTGAGCTTGATTGCGTGGTTCAGCTGGGACATTGCTACGGCAAACTGATCCATCACGCCACATTGCATACCCACAAAGTCATTCTCTGCAGCTTGGGCTATCAGAACGAGCTCGGTTAACGATAGCCCTGTTTGCATGAGCTGATTCAAAGCATAAGCTGTAACGATTTCTATGGATGCAGACGAACTGAGACCGGCACCATTAGGCACATTGCCCGAGTAAAGACAATCAAAGCCATTGATGGGTACACCGCTTCTGGAAAACTGATCAAGTACACCCAGTGGATAGTTGATCCAGTTATCTCCGTAAGTCTGATTGATTTCGTCCTGTTCCAGTTGAGCCATCAAATCAAAGTTAGTTGAGGCAAAACGGTACTGATGATTGAATGATCGTCGAATAATCAGCAAGGTGCCTTGCTTGATCCCACAAGGGAAAACAAGTCCTCCGGTGAAATCTGTGTATTCACCTATTAGATTTACACGTCCTGGCGCAAAGAATACTCGGCACGGTTCGTCTGAACGTCCGTACTTCTGATTAAACCTCTCTAGCAGCCTCTCAACACTGAGATCAACTCTGGAATTCATACTCCGATATCTCGGTGACAGCCAATCAGCAAACCTGACTGAGGTGGCATGACGGGTAAGGGTACACCCAGTTGCATTAACAGTTCGCCGGTAGTGACGAGAGGCTGTTCACACCATGTTGGAATCAGTTTGTTAAAAGGCGCTAGTTCAGAAACGTTAATACTCTCAAGCGTTAACGTATAGCGCTTATCAGGATCAAGACCGCTAAGTGGTAAATGTCCCGGTCTGGTTGGGTGCATATTGCCTATCGCAATAACACTGAAGAGTGCATGGTCTTGCTCTGCATCGACGTTGCCACAGGCAATCAAAGCCTTGGAATAGGTTGAGATCTGCCAATATCTGGCACTGGCCATCCAGTCACGATTGGCCTTGTAGAGTTGCGTGTAATGCTGCAAGGTAATGACATCTTGTGAATTCAGTCGACGTGCGTCGAGTTCGAACCCGAACTGTCCTTGTAGTGCCACGATAGCGCGCGTATGCAGATTAGTATCGCGTGCTGTCAAGTGGGCGGTTTTATGTCCGACATGGGCTCCCATGATCTCAGGTGGCAGGAAGCGTAAAAATCCTTGTTGGATTCTGGCCCTTTCAATGGGATCAATGTTATCCGAAGTCCAGATTCGCCCGGTGTGTTCCAACACAGCCAGATCGGCGCGCGCACCACCAGAGGCACAAGATTCGATTTCCAGCTTGGGACAAACAGCCAATATTCGTTTGAGCAAACTGTACAGAGCTTTGGGCTGCTCGGCAGCGCGTGCTCGAGAGCCGTCTCCGGGTAAGACAAGATCCCGGTTTTGGTCCCATTTTATATAGTCAATGGAATACTCATGAACCAGTGAACTGATGCGTTCGAACAAGTAGTCCGCAACCTGTTCATTGGCAATGTCCAAGGCTAATTGACTTCTTGCCAACGGCGTGGTTATGCCATCAACATGCAGTGCCCACTCAGGATGCTGGCGGTATAGATCGCTATCTGGATTAACCATTTCCGGCTCAAACCAGAGACCGAATTGCATACCATGTTGACGCACCCGGTCAACAACGGGCTGAAGGCCCTCTGGGTATATTGTTTCATCTACAAACCAATCACCCAGACCTGCATTATCCGAGCGCCGGTGTCTGAACCAGCCATCGTCAAGTACAAAGCGCTCTGCACCTACACCTGCCGCTGCATCAATCAATGAATAGAGCGAGTTTGTATCTTGATCGAAATAAAGAGCTTCCCAGCTGTTGGCATGTATCGGGCGAGGTTTTCGAGTCCATTCAGGCAGAATAGATGAGCGTGCGAATTGATGGAAGCGTTGTGTACATACGTTCATGCCATCACCGCGCGTGAACATGACTTCTGGCGTGGTGAATGATTGGTCCGGCTCCAGAATGCATTCTCCTGGCAGAAACAAGACGCCGGCTTGCAATGAAATGTTTCCATTGCTGAGCCGTTCAACTCGCATACTGAAATTGCCACTCCACGCCAAGTGAGCGAACATCACATCGCCACTGTCGTTGCCGAATCCTGTGGTACCACAAATCAGGCTGGGCGCGTGTTCATGACTGGTGCGGCCATGCAGATTGCTGATATCTATTCTGCCTGGAGCTATAGCGCGACGATGAGGTTGATTCTCCAGTCCCCAGCGTCCGTGGTGGGTGAGGCATTCCCGATAGGGGCTTGGCAGCGGAAGTGTTGCACTTGCCAACCAATCGACAGTAAAGCCGGAGGAGCCCGTATTCGTTAGCGTCGACTGAAGTCGGGCAACATCGCTTTCAGGATCCAGGGTTAGCGTTAAAACTAGCGCAAGCTGCGTTTTAGCATCGGTTAACTCGATGTTCAGTCTATTATCGACCTGGTTTACTTGTGTTGTCGTAAAAGCGTGCGAAAACTGACAGCCATTGCGATGCCCACTTAGCGCGGGAGAACCTGTATAGCCCGTGCTTGCCTGTGGGAAAAGTGATAGAGGTGTGACCTGATCGAGCCCGCCAAATGCCAGTGCTTCATCATCGTGGGCCAACAAGGATTGCAGCTCGATATTGTTACTCAGTTTGCTGCCACACCAAAACAACCTCGGCACGTGGTGGTCTTGAATGACAAGCAATGTCGTAGAAGCGCCGTCTAGGCGCCAATAGGCTGGTGGGCTTGACATCCGGGCGGACACTCGTAAATGGTAGAAAGAAGTTCGTTGAGAGGCGCTTAATGCTCGGTGAATTTTGCACTGAGATTTGCACCTTTTCGATAATGGTGGAACAATGTTCCAAAATTATAAGAGCGACGGTCAAAGGCTGTCAATTGAAAAACCACTTTCGCAGGGTTTGGATGAGCGCAAAATCGAAATCGGCCACATCGGAAAATGTCGAACCGGAAGCCAGACCCCGGCGGCAGGGCGGAGCAGTGCTTCGTGCAATTAAACTACTCGACATAGTCGTTGCTGAAGGTCCCCTTCGTTTTGCTGAGCTGGAGGACGTTAGCGGGTATCCCAAAGCCAGTTTGCACAGACTCCTCAAAGAGTTGGCAGACGAAAGACTGCTCCAGTTCGACGAGCGATCGTCAACCTGGTCGGCAGGTTATCGTATTTTAGAAATGGCTAACCGTATCTGGACACGATCGGATATCCGGGTCCTGGCTCGTGATCAATTGATCGCGCTCAATGCGCTTAGCGGGGAAACGGTTCAGATAGCGGTGCTTGCAGATACTCACGTTGTAGTTATCGATCATGTTGAAAGCACACGCAGTGTGCGTCACTCAATCAGTGTAGGGAATCGTGAGCCTGTTTATTGCACCGGGATAGGCAAAGTGTTGTTGGCTTGGTGCGATGACAAACAACGTAAGGACATCATAAGCCGAATATCATTTGCTCGACTTACGCCCAACTCAATAACTGATAAAGCGGCACTCTTGAAAGAGTTGAGTCTAATTAGTCAACGGGGGTTTGCGATTGATGCAGAAGAGCGATTTCTTGGCACTCGCTGTATAGCAGCGCCTGTTGTAGATGCCACTGGTCAAGCCATAGCCGGTATGAGTATAACGGCTCCTGCCTTCAGAACCAGTGAGGATGATCTTGAGCAATGGCGAGAATCTCTTGTTGCGGCTGCTGCAGAAGTGTCGCGTCGCCTGGCACCACACACAGGTAACAGAGTGGATTCTTCGCATTGACCAGTAATTTTGATTAAATAAAAGGAAGAGTTTGAATACCTGAAGCAAAGTAAAGCTGATTTACCATCCTGTTTACTTTGAAAGACCACGAAATTAAACCTGACCTGTAGGAGTTAAGGAGACAATGGCTGAAGTAGAACTACGCAAAGCGTTCAAGCGTTACGGCGAAGCTGAGGTAATTCATGGTGTGGATATGACACTGCCCAGTGGTGAATTTATAGTATTCGTTGGTCCTTCAGGGTGTGGAAAATCTACCTTACTTCGCATGATTGCAGGGCTGGAGGAGATCTCTGAAGGCTCAATACATATAAAAGGGCGTGATGTCACCCATGTTGAGGCCGTTGACCGTGGTATAGCGATGGTCTTTCAATCTTATGCGCTCTATCCACACATGACCGTGGCTGAAAATATGGGTTTCGGTTTGCGCATGGGAGGGGCACCCAAAGAAGAGGTTGAACAGAAGGTTTCACAAGCTGCTAAAACCTTACAGTTGGATCAACTCCTCGACAGAAAACCCAAGAATCTGTCAGGTGGGCAACGACAGCGTGTTGCCATTGGGCGTGCCATTGTCCGTAATCCCGATGTATTTTTGTTTGATGAGCCACTGTCTAATCTTGATGCGGAATTACGCGTCGAGATGCGCTTACGCATTGCCCAGCTGCACAATCAACTCAATGCAACCATGATCTACGTGACACATGATCAGGTTGAAGCGATGACGATGGCAGATAAAATTGTAGTTTTAAGGGCAGGGCATGTAGAACAAATCGGTTCACCACTGGAGCTGTATCATCATCCCGATAATCTGTTTGTGGCGGGTTTTATCGGTTCTCCGCGTATGAATTTCATTGATGTTGTGGTGCGAGAAGGTAGTGCTGATCATGCGGTCGTCGAGCTTCCAGGAGGGGGTACGGCAACCTTGGCAGTAGACGCAGCTCGCGCGGTTGAAGGCTCCAAGGCGACCATGGGAATTCGACCTGAAGATGCCGGCAGTGATCAAGGAGACTTTGATTTGCCTATCTCAGTCGATGTTGCTGAAAGGCTGGGTGGATCAACTTATCTGTATGGCCAGTGTGGCGGTATGGAACACTTCGTCGTTCAGCGCCCTGGGATTGATGCCAGCAAACACGGCGACGATATTGTGTTGCATGTTGCATCAGAGAACTGTTATCTGTTTGATGACCAGGGCATGGCTTACCATAGAACTACTTCAGCAGGTCGGCAAAACGCCGCATAGTAAAGCTATCGAGCTGCGCTACCAGACAACAAGTTGGTAGCGCAGTGTTTTTTTATAGCGCCCTGTGTACATCATTTAGCGCATCAGTCACTAGATCGAACATTTCATCAATCTGTTCGTCATTGATGATCATCGGTGGGCAAAATCCCACCGTGTCACCTGGTAGAGCACGTAGAATCAGATTGTGCTTGCGTGCAGCCGCCATGACTTGCACCGCTATTTTGTCCTCTGCTGGAAAGCCTTCTTTGCTGCTTTTATTTGCGACGAGTTCTATAGCACCGATTAAACCTACGGATCTACTGTGCCCAACAAGAGGATGATTTTGTAGAGCCTGTACGCGTTCGGAGAAGTGCGAAGATCGAGTGCGTACTTGACCATAGATATCGTCACTTTCGTAGATGCGCAAGGTTTCCAGTGCAACAGCGGCAGAAACCGGATGACCTCCATAGGTAGTACCTGTTCCGAACACACCCAGACTATCACTGTACTTCTCAAAGGTATCGTACAAGTGATCAGTGACCAGCACGGCACCGATTGGAAGGTAGGCGGATGAAAGCTGCTTGGCTGTTGTGATGATATCCGGCTTGATAGAGTAGGTCTCAGATCCCCAGATGTTACCGGTGCGGCCAAATCCACAAATGACTTCGTCTGCTATAAAAAGTATATCGTGGCGTTTCAATACTGCTTGAATTTTTGGAAAATAATCGGCCGGTGGAATGAGTACACCACCGGCACCCATCACAGGCTCGGCAATGAATGCCGCAATAGTATCTGCGTCTGCCTCTAGTATTTGTTGTTCGAGAGAATCTGCTAGACGCGTTGCATAGGCTTCGTCTGATTCACCCTCGTGCGCATGCCGATAGGCATGAGGTGTTTCTACATGTATGACTGATATGGCGGGTAGATCGAAACCTTCATGTGCAAACGGTAGTCCGGTTAGGCTGCCGCCGGCTATGGTGATCCCATGGTAGGCACGATGTCTGGAGATGATGGTTTTTTTACGAGTTCGGCCCAGTGCATTGTTGTAATACCAGGCCATCTTTATGGCTGCATCGACTGCCTCTGACCCAGAGTTGACAAAAAAAGCCTTACCGATTCCTTCGGGTGCAAGTTCTACAAGTTTTCTTGAAAGCTCGATAGCTGGAGGAGTGGAGCGGTGGGTGAACATATGTGAGTAGGGCAAGGAGGCAAATTGTTTCGTTGCTGCATCGATCAGACGCTGCTCACTGAAGCCCAGGCCTGTGCACCATAACCCGGACATGCCTTCAAGCAGTTTGTTGCCCTGATCATCCCAAACATAGATACCTTCACCTTTTTCCACCAGGAATGGTCCATCTTTCTGGTGTTTGGATAAGTTGGTAAATGGGTGCAGGGCATATTGCCTGTCGTCGTTTTCTAAAGTATTCATGATTGCGTCTATTTCAATCCAGAGAGCTTGATCGGGAGAAGTTTATATCAGTGTGATTAACGAAGGATCTGCTTGATTCTGTAAATGGGGCACCGTATTGAAATCAACTAATCGCGCATGTTTACCGTCAAAATGAAGTGTCGTTATGGATGAGTTCCTGATGCGCCAGATGGCGTCGATGGTATGGGCGAAATCGAGACCCAGAACAGTTGAAAGCAATGTGGCTATGACTCCACCGGAAGTAAAAAAGACTTCATGACGCGTAGTTTCACCTGGTTCATGTAGTTCTTTTACCGTTTCCCAGCCTCGATCCATGAATTGCGACCAGGGTTCGATAGCTGTGCCTTCGTGAATCGATGCCTCACTAGGTGGAATGGACTCGCCGTTATCCCGGCCACCGCTACTTTCATGGTCTCTCCACTTGGCCATAATTCTGGTGTAGTGGTCAAAGGTCATAGACTCAGGATTATCACTTTGGCAGCCACTGCCGAAGTGTGTGTCGATGACCCGGTGATTGTATTCATTGAGTCCGCGGTGTTCCCGACGCTCTACGCGGCTATCTGTCAGAGCGAGCTCCGCGGTGTGGCGTTGACGAACAAGCGAACCATGATGCGCAGCATCGGGTACAAAGCCTTGAGTGTGCCACCACTGGCCAAGCAGTTCGGATTGACGTTTTCCGATGGGTGAGAGCCTATCGTAGTCATCGGTGCCGGCGGAGGCCTGACCGTGACGCACCAGATACAACATACTCATTTTCTTATTTCTCCTGCTCGGTAGTTTTCTGGCCTGATGTATTATGGACCCTAGAGCTCTTCTACAGTATCGCAACTATTATGAACAAACCTCTTTTACAGAAACGCGGCCCACAATCAGACGTTGATCTGGTCATAGCGGATATTGCCGGGTGGATGGGCGCGCGAATCACCACTAGTCAGAGTGTACTGGAACAGCACGGTAGAGGTGAAAGCTGGCACCCGGTTCATTCGCCTGATGCTGTGTGTTTTGCACATTCGACAGAGGAGGTTGCACGTATTGTGGCGGTGTGCGCTGAGCACCTGGTACCGATCATTGCGTTTGGAGCGGGCAGTTCGCTTGAAGGCCACCTGCAAGCTCTGGCAGGCGGTATCTGTATTGATTTGTCTCAAATGAATCAGGTAATTTCAATCAATGCAGCGGATCTGGATTGCAGGGTTCAGGCAGGGGTGACTCGCAAACAGCTGAACACTGAGCTTCGAGACACGGGGTTGTTCTTCCCGGTTGATCCAGGAGCTGATGCATCGATCGGTGGCATGACGGCTACACGAGCATCTGGCACTAATGCTGTGCGTTATGGAACCATGCGAGAGAATGTTATGTCGCTGACCTATGTTGACGCGGGCGGCAACATCGTACAAACAGGTTCGCGGGCTAAAAAATCATCGGCAGGATTCGACTTGACTCATTTGTTGGTCGGCTCTGAGGGCACATTAGGAATCATCACCGAAATTGGACTCAGATTGCACGGACTACCGGAAGTCATTAAATCAGCAGTCGTGGATTTCCCGTCAGTCAGTGATGCCGTCAAAACGGTCATGGATGTTATTCAGATAGGCCTGCCCATGGCGCGTATCGAGCTAGTTGACAGGGCCTATATGCGAGCGATCAACGCTTATAGTAAAACTGAATATCCTGAGAGGGATACCTTGTTTCTCGAATTCCATGGAACACAACTCTCAGTTGATGAGCAGGTGTCACTGTTTAAGGAACTGGCCACAGAATATGGTAGCGGGGAATTTTGTGAAGCTCAAAAAGAGGAAGAGCGAACCATGCTTTGGAAAGCACGGCACGATGCTTACTATGCGGTAATGGCGGCTAATCCGGGTACCCAAGCCATGACAACTGATGTCTGTGTTCCCATATCAAAGCTGGCTGAAATTATTGAGTACATACGAGACAATATGATTGACAGTTCCTTTCAGTCTGAGTTATTAGGTCATGTCGGGGATGGAAACTTCCATATGTTGTTCTGCGTTGCGCCCGGTGATGATGATGCGATGCAAGAGGCGCTTGGACTCAATGAGCTGCTGGTAAATCGAGCTCTTGAACTGGGTGGTACTTGCACAGGCGAACACGGCATAGGTATGGGGAAGTTAAAGTACCTGCGTCGCGAACACGGTGATGCCGCCGTGGATACGATGCGTGCGATAAAGCGTGCGCTGGATCCTCACAATCTGCTTAACCCCGGAAAAACGATTGATGTGTAGTTGTCCTTGGCTATTCCCTGGGTGTTACATGCACAAGCAATGCTAGTGACTGTGTCACAGGGATCCCAGTGCCCTCCATTGAGGTAGTTCCAGTTCAGGCACTACTTGCTTTTTAGCGAGTGAACGTGCCGAAACCGCTGAGCAACTTCCAGTGTCGATGTATTCCAGTGCTGTGGCCAATAGGTTCTCATTCGTATTTCCCAACTGTTGTGCAACGTTTTCACTAGCAGGGCAGTCTGCTGATATGCCATTAAAGTAGCCACCTACGCCGTTAGCGTTGACCAATTCGATTTCCAGTGCATTCATGACCTTGCCACAGGCTGCGTTAGGTGCAGTTGCGTAAGGTTTACCACAGCTGGTGTTGCCAACTGTTATTACATCCATAAACGGACGAAGACCATTGACGATCAGCTCTGACGCAGAGCAGGTACTTTGACTTTGCAAGACAAATACTCGATTGATATCGAGTGCATTGACCATGTTCTCGAATCTGACACTTTCGTTTTGTAGCTGATATTTGCTGTTGAAAGAGTAGGTTGTAAACGCCTTATCCGTGTTTCCGGTTCCGAGTAGGTAGCTTGCGAGTGCATTGGCTACGTATATTCGACCGCCTCCGTTATAGCGAAGATCAACAACGATTTCACTCACGTTTTCAGCGGCCAGGCTGGCAAAGGCATCTGCCAGTTCTGTTATTGATGTGTCCAGAAATTGATAAAAGTGCAAGTAGCCTATGCGGATTCCATTGCGTTCGATGATCTGTGTATCCAGGACTGTGTCCAGTGAATAGATCGCTTTAGTAACCGATACGACTGAAGAGTTTCCAGCGGGTTTGCCGATAGTGAGAGACAAGGTAACCACTTGATCGCCAGTGCCCAGAATCTCAGTTCTGTCTGCAGATGAGAGTTGCAGAAAATCAGGCATATCAAAACCATTGATTGCTATGAGCTGGTCTCCTCTTTGTACACCTGCAAGTGACAGCGGCGAGCCAGGCTCAACCAATGAGAAATAGAATTCGTTGTTATCTGTCTGATGGAATAGCCAACCAAATCCGAATGTCTCTCCATTGTTGAAGAATGCGTTGTATTCGACTTCCTCGGTGATATAGCTAAAGGTGTCAAATGGTGCGACTCGCAGGTCTGTAATAAGGCTCTCGACAGTGTTATACGCAGCTGTGTTCAATGTTTGATCAACTTGCTCATAGAATAGATAGTAATCCTGCATATTGGCGTAAACCCAATTCTTCATGTCGTCGATATCGCAAGACAACGGTGCAGTCCTGCCTGGAGTAGCATTCACTGATGCGGTGCCTTGATTGCCCAGGTTGCTTGATAAACTGTCACCCGAACCTCCACCGGTTTCATCGCTTCGCACTCCACAGGCACTGATCAGGAACAGCGAAAGCAGCAGGCAGCCCGGGAGAAAACCAAAGCGCTGAAGGTTTAGCCGTGGGAGTCTTCGGGCCGTGCAGGCAGAATTGTGAGTCATTGCAGCAGAAGTGTTAGTTAGCGTCTGTGCTAAAGCTAGCGGTTCGTGCATAACACCCTGTAAGTATGCTATTCGCATTCTGCGATCGAGGACTGAATAATGTCCGATAGGCCTGCTTCTAACCACTCAAATGGTGAGCTGTGCACGCTCCGGAGTAAATTGAATAAAGGGCGGCTAATCATTACCGCTATCTAGTTTGAGCATTGAATTCGATTTAAGGACACTCCAGAGAGATATGAGTGCTAACGCACAAAATTCTTTAAGACAGCCTGCATGCGCGGATGAAACTGCTCAGGTTGTTAGGGACGTGCAACAGCGACGAATTCTATTAGTCGACGAAGAAGCTCATGTATTGCGCGTGATGCGATTGAATCTGGATCGGCATGGCTATGAAGTCGATACGGCATTAAGTTCTGAAGCCGCTTTACAGTTGTTGCGTGAGCAGACCTACGATGTACTGATAATGAGCGGTGAAATGCCTGACATGAGTGCTCAGCAGCTCTGCTCGAGTGCGGCAGCGCAGCTCGAAGGGGCAGTACAGTTGATGCTGATTATGGCCAGTCCTGGTGATTATTGGGTTGATGAATTGTCTTTTGTAGAGCGCCTTGAAAAGCCTGTGAGTCTTCGCTGGATAGTTGGCAGGTTGAGTGAGGCGTTTGGTGACTATGAATAGTGCATATTAACTTTCCCTAGTCACTATGGCGGACGATTCCACGATAGATCCTACGACCGGACTCCTACACCGTGCTGCTTTTTTGCAGGAGGTTCGTAATGGTAAAACCAACGCTCGACCTCATCTACGGCGTGGCTGTTTGCTGATACTGCATTTTCCGATGTTGCAGGCTATTGGCCAGCAGGGAGGAACCGAAGCCGCAACGCAGGCTTTGCGTAACCTACTGGCAGTGGTTGAAACTCGACTGCGCAGCAGAGACACCTTGGGGCGAATTGCTGAACACTCCTTGTGCGTTCTATTGCGCCAATGTCGCGAGAAGGATGCTGTGATAATTGCAGAGCAGTACGTAGCGCTGCTTCGGGATGTCGTGATCGATACCGGTGGTCAAATCGGGCCCATGAAACTGCGCTACAGAATCGTACCGTTAGATCATTCGGGGAAGCGAAGAAGGCAAGGCATTTCTCGAATGGTTGAAGAGCAAGTGTTGCAAGACGCGACCAAACTAACAGTAGACAACAATGAATTGATACCAGACCCGAATGATCCAACCGGCAAGATCGTATCAATTTCTCTGGCAAGAGACAGGCAAAAACACCCAGTCCAATCCGAGGAAAAAAAACCGAGTGCCAGTTTAACGTTGGCAGGGGAATCATCATCTTTAGTCGGGCAGCAGGGCTCAGCGGAGCAGGCTGTGGCTTTGCGATTAAAACCTGGTTTGTTGTTATCGGGTAAAGCGCTGGTCTGTTGCTACCGAATTCAATCGGTCGGAGCCAAACAAGACCTATCTGACTTGCAATCCAATAGCATGCTTCTTAGCGCTATCAACGCGTTAGCGCTGGATTCGGGTGTGGATCGCCCCGCTGTAGAAAGTCAGTTGATTCTGCCAATACTGGCTAGTCAGTTAAACCAGGAGCTGCCAGCCTGGTTGAAAAAGACTTGCACCACCAGACGGGTGGCCCCTTCCGATGTGTGCTTCTGCGTAACGGTTGAATCTCTATCCAAAGACTTGAGAGCCACGGTGCCGATCTTGCGGCTACTTAACAGGCACGGTGTCAGGCTGATGCTCGATGGGGTTACTTCGGTCAGTCAATTCAGAGCGTTACAAAATCTCGCTGGGTTCGACTACCTGAGTATCTCCGCGAGAACCTTACAGTCGTCATGGAAACAGATTCGACAGCGGCAGGAATTGAGCGATCTTGTTGTGGAAGCGAAAACCAGACACGGCGAAATATGTGCGGCAGGTGTTGACTCCAGCACCTTGCTGGAGCATGCAAAGCAGATGGGTATTGATATCGGATTTGGCCGGGAATGTGGAAAGAGCTTACCGTTTCCGAACCTAACGACCCTTACCGACTAGCCTTGCCTGAGGCGCAAGCTTCATGTATCACTCTCGAAGGTGAGAGTTAGCTTCCCACCCGTCCAAAGAAAATATTTGTTAAGGCTGAAAATAGCACTGCGCCCAGGATGGCCGCCAGCAGAGCGCCGCCAAGATCCCCGCCTGCGGATATATCCATGGTGTCTCTGACCATCAATCCCACAAATGCGCCAAAGCCTCCTGCGATTACACTCAACCTGAACCCGGTTGCGGTCTCTTTAAATAGCTTGCAGACGAGCGCTCCTGAGAGCATACCGAGGAGGATGATGAAAAGAGGAATGATCAGCCGCATGAGATTAATTAAGTTAAAATTGAAGGGGGTTCGGGATACACATTAATATGATTGCTGACAATAACAGTGCCAGTGTACTCAAAGGCGTCGGGTTTGCATTGCTGGGTTTTGCAATATTCTCCTTACACGATGCACTGATCAAAAGTATCGAAAATGTACCGGTTTTTCAAATTTCGTTTTTCGTCGTGTTGTTCAGTTTTGTGCCGTTTGCCCTTTTTCTGGCTATAGATGGCACTGAACGTAACCTCAGACCACGCCTACCCGGACTTGTGGCTCTTCGCTGTTTGTTCACGGTTACAGGTCTATTGTGTGTTTTCTATGCATTTGGCCGCCTGCCATTGGCTGAGGTTTATTCCCTGCTGTTCGCAGCCCCCATCCTTATCACGCTGCTAGCCATTCCTATCTTGGGTGAAAAGATTCGTTTGATACGCTGGTTTGCCATATTGCTGGGTATGGCGGGAGTATTAGTTGTATTGAGGCCATCGAATGCAAGCTTATCACTGGATCATTTTGCTGCACTTGGTGCTGCGGCCTGCGTTGCCTGCACCTCGGTGGTGACTCGAAAAATAGGCTCGCGCGAACACAGTGTGACGCTCATTTTATATCCGATGCTGACGAATGTTGTGATAACGGGTATTGCCACCATTTTCGTTTATGTACCCTTGCCCGGGGATGTGCTGTTCAAACTATGCTCTATTGGCCTGCTCAGTGTTGTGGGTCAATCCTTGATGATTCAGGCCTATCGAGTTTCCGAAGCGCAGTTCGTTGCGCCCATGCAATACAGCCAGATGCTCTGGGCACTGGTTTATGGGGCTTGGATATTCAATGAAACGGTTGACCGTACGGTATTGATGGGCTCGGCCGTCATCGTGTTCTCTGGCTTACTCTTCATCTGGCGAGAACTGGTTGCCTCGGTTAGGCAGCCGGTACTAAGAACCAGAAACCTGCGTCTGGCTGGTGGACCGCAAACTCAGTCTGTTGAAACGGATCGGCGTGAGCTGTCTGGTGTTGCAGATTACGTCGGCATAGAGGGCTCTCAAAAGAGACTAAACACCGCTGATACAGCTCCACTGGGCTCAGACCGTCGGGCGAACGATGAGTGACGAAATTACTCAGCTCTCAAAGGATGTCCTGGCGGCAGCAGCGATGCCAATGCCATTTGGCCGTTTCAAAGGAACTCGAATGATCGATCTACCCGAACCCTATGTCGTATGGTTCAAGGGGCAGGGTTTTCCCAACGGCCTGGTTGGACAGAGACTGGCTCTCATGTATGAAATCAAGGCCAATGGTCTGGAAAAATTGCTTCGACCGTTAATTGATGGCCAACATGGGGTTGACCCGGACGACCAGCCAGACTAATCTGACGACATGACAATCATTGCGCTACTACTAGCACTTACGCACCCGGCCTCTCAATAGAGTGCCGGGGGATGTAACGCTTGCCTTTTCGGGTTAGAAAAGGCGTTCAGACTTAGTCAGCGGGATTATCCCGTAGCCGATTTTCTCAGACATTCTCAGGATTCCGGCGTAGCCCTTGTATAATCGTCATGCACCACGCCATCTATTCTCACTCTTGCAACTCGGTTGAATTCTCCGGCATTGCTGAATGGTTGTGTCTCTTACAACTTATCAGCCGTCGCCCGAAAATTGCGCACCGGGTGGCGGCTATCGCTGATGCGCAGCACTCCAACTCGCACCAGGAAATTACCCATGTTGAATGATCCCAGTACTAAATATCCCGCATACCCCTCAGTGCCGATGGTTGATCGCCAATGGCCGGGTAACACACTAAGCAAGCCCCCCGTCTGGTGCAGCGTCGATTTGCGCGACGGCAATCAGGCGCTGATCGAACCGATGGGCAGCGAAAGAAAACTACGCATGTTCGATATGCTGGTCGCCATCGGTTTCAAGCAGATCGAGATCGGATTTCCGGCGGCTTCGCAAACGGACTTTGACTTTGTGCGGCAGCTTATCGAAGAGAATCGAGTTCCCGAAGACGTCACCTTGCAAGTGCTGACTCAGGCACGACGGCCATTGATTGAACGTACTTTTGAGTCTTTAAAGGGAGCGCCGCAGGCCATCGTTCATCTTTATAACTCCACGTCAGAACTGCAGCGCCGGGTAGTCTTTGGTCTTGATAAAGCAGGCGTGAAGAAGATCGCAACTGACGGTGCGGAGATTGTCGCTGAAATAGCGGCAAAACAAACGGATACACGCTGGCAGTTCGAGTATTCGCCAGAGAGCTTTACGGGTACTGAACTTGACTATGCGGTAGAGGTTTGCGATGCCGTCAATGATATCTGGCAACCAACCCCGGAGAATCCGACCATTCTCAATGTTCCAGCTACCGTAGAAATGTCGATGCCCAATGTGCATGCTGATCAGATCGAGTGGTTTTTGAAACATATCAAAAATCGTCAGAGTATCCAGCTGAGCTTGCATCCACATAACGATCGGGGTTGTGCCGTCGCTGCAACTGAGCTGGGGCTACTTGCCGGGGCTGACAGAGTCGAGGGCACCCTGTTTGGTAACGGTGAACGAACAGGCAACGTAGATATAGTGACTCTAGCGCTGAACCTTTTTACTCAGGGCATTGACCCCAAACTGGATTTCTCGGATATATACGAGGTAATGCGTACTGTCGAGCATTGCAACCAGTTGCCAGTGCACCCTCGTCATCCCTACGCAGGTGAGCTTGTCTTCACCGCTTTTTCCGGTTCGCATCAGGATGCAATCAAGAAAGGCTTCGCAGCAATGCGTGAGAGTAATTCACCTGTATGGGAGGTGCCTTATCTTCCTATTGATCCAGCTGATCTTGGCAGAACCTATGAGGCGGTCATAAGAGTCAATAGTCAGTCTGGTAAAGGTGGCGTTGCGTTTATTCTTGAACGCGATCATGGCCTGGAGCTGCCTAGACGTATGCAAATGGAGTTTAGTCAAGTTGTTCAGCAGATCAGTGAACAAACGGGAAAAGAGGTAGATTCTGCCACTATTCGCAGCGCCTTCGATTCTACTTTTCTAAGTGCTACCGAGCCGTTGAGTTTTTGTCAGCACACCAGCGTGCAAGACCCTGAAGATGATTCCACACGCTATCTAACCGCAGTGGTAACTATCGATGGTCAGGAACATGAAATAAAAGGGCAGGGCAATGGGCCGATCGATGCGTTCGTCAACGCAATAAAAACCTGTTTCAACGTTGACTTCAGAGTCGTTGATTATCATCAACACGCAACAGGTGTGGGTGCCGATGCCCAATCTGCCTGTTACTTTGAAATTCAGGCTGGTAAAGGTGCCACGCGCTACGGGGCTGCTCTGCATAGTAATATTGTATCTGCGTCTCTTATGGCCGTATGCAGTGCCTTCAACAGAGCAGTACAGGATGAGTTGCTCGCACCCGTGAAACCATCACGTCCGTCTTAACTTGTAAACGAGATGCCAATCTCAACATCCAGGCCAACAGAGAAAGAGTTAGATGACTGATCAAGATACTGATCCCACGGGAATTGGCAAAGGGGCGACGATCGAAGGCGGTGCGCCTGAGTCTCTTGCCGAAGCGGCACTCAACTATCATCGCTATCCGCGCCCCGGGAAACTTGAAATTTCGGCGACAAAAAACATGGTTAACCAGCGCGATCTGGCTCTTGCCTATTCGCCAGGGGTAGCTGTTGCCTGTACTGAAATTGCACGCGATCCATTATTGGCGGCAGAACTCACTGCGCGAAGCAATCTTGTCGCCGTAATATCCAATGGCACAGCCGTGTTGGGCTTGGGCGCTATTGGAGCACTTGCCGCAAAACCCGTCATGGAGGGTAAAGCGGTGCTTTTCAAAAAATTTGCGAATGTGGACGTGTTTGATCTTGAACTCGATACCACTGATGTAGATCGATTCTGTGATGCCGTGGAATTGTTAGAGCCAACCTTTGGCGGGATTAATCTTGAAGATATAAAAGCACCTGAGTGTTTTGAGATAGAAAAGAGGCTTCGCGCTCGCATGAAGATTCCTGTCTTTCATGACGATCAGCATGGTACCGCTATCGTCGTGGCTGCAGCTATTCGCAATGGTTTGCGGGTCGCTGGTAAAGAATTGAGCGACGTTAGTTTGGTCTGTTCTGGTGCAGGTGCTGCAGCGCTTGCCTGCTTGAATCTACTTGTGTTTATGGGGCTTGATAAAAGCCGAGTATTTGTCAGTGATTTGTATGGTGTTTTGTACGAAGGTCGTAATGAAGAGATGGATCCGTACAAAGCTGTGTTTGCTCGCGATACCGATGCACGCGTGCTGGATGATGTTATCGATGGGGTTGATGTTTTTCTCGGTCTGTCCGCGCCAAATGTTATCAACGCTGAACAAGTCGCGCGAATGGCAGATTCTCCACTGGTATTTGCACTGGCCAATCCTGATCCTGAAATCAGTCCGGATGTTGTTAAAAGTGTTCGTAAAGATGCGATCGTAGCGACAGGTCGCTCTGATTTCCCCAATCAGGTTAATAACGTTCTGTGTTTTCCTTTTTTGTTTCGCGGAGCTTTGGATGTGGGTGCAACGGAGATCAATGGCGAAATGCAGGCGGCAGCTGTAGAGGCCATTGCTGACATTGCCACCAAGGAAGCTTCTGATGTTGTTTCTGCGGCTTATGGTGGCAAGCCCTTTCGATTTGGAGCCGACTACCTGATACCTAAACCGTTTGATCCGCGTCTGATGATGGAGATCCCCGAACGAGTCGCAAAAGCTGCGATGGACAGTGGTGTGGCTACTCGCCCCATAGAGGATTTTAGTGTCTATCGCCGCAAGCTGCGCTCTTTCGTGTTTCGTTCTGGTTTGGTCATGAAACCGGTGTTTG
This sequence comes from Granulosicoccus sp., assembly GCA_045106475.1. GTDB lineage: Bacteria > Pseudomonadota > Gammaproteobacteria > Granulosicoccales > Granulosicoccaceae > Granulosicoccus. The sequence continues at coordinate 41,450 of JBGCEO010000038.1, read as the reverse complement.
AGCAAGCTCAAGCAGACCTTCAGAGTGTTGTACTCGCTGAAGGTGAGTCATCACGTGTCTTAAGCGCAGTTCAAATTCTAGTTGATGATGCTATCTGCCATCCCATCCTCATAGGTCGCCCTGAAATAATTGGAAGCAAGATAGAGGACATGGGTTTGCGCCTGTCAGTGGGCACGGGTTTTACAGTTCTGGATCCAAGTAACAACCCTCGTTTTGAGGAACATGTTGATGCGTATCATCGCTTGATGGAACGCGCAGGGGTGTCTCCAGAGTATGCAGCCAATGTAATTCGAACCCGCATGACTGCATTGGGTGCGCTCATGGTCAGAGAAGGTGAGGCTGATGCAATGGTGTGCGGGACGCAAGGTGCTTACGCGCGGCATCTCAAGTATCTCAGAGATGTTATTGGTGTTCGAGATGACGTTAGTGATATATCGGCTTTGATACTTATGATACTGGGCACCGGAACGGTATTTTTAACAGACACTCATGTCACCGTTAACCCAAGCGCGGATGAAATTGCCGAAACGGCGTTCATGGCCTCGAAGATCGTCCATCGTTTTGGTCTGGTTCCTAAAATCGGCTTGTTGTCGCATTCGAATTTTGGTAGCCGAAATAACAAGTCGGCCATCAAGATGCGCAAAGCTCGCGAGCTACTAAGCGAACAACATCCAGAGTTGGCCGTAGAAGGCGAAATGCATGCCGATGCAGCCTTGTCTGAAGAGACCCGTGATCGTGTGTTTCCAAATGCAAGCTTCGACGGTGGGGCAAACCTCTTGGTGATGCCTAACCTTGATGCTGCAAACATTACCTACAATATGGTCAAAGTTGTAGGGGATGGGCTACCCGTGGGTCCTATGCTCATGGGTCTCAAAAAGCCTGCGCATGTAGTGACTGAATCTACAACAGTCAGAGGCATTGTTAATCTTTGCGCCATTGCGGCTGTGGATGCTATCGACTACAAGGCGGGCTTGTCTGCAGAGCAAGGTTCGCCTGGCTCCAGCTAATCAAGAGGTGCAGCATAAACTGGACAAAGAAAAGCCGGTAACAGACTCGATTGAGTCTCATCGAGTTTCGTTAAGCAAGCACGGTAGTGCGTCGAACAGAGTGCAGCCCAGAGTGCAGTCTCGTTTGCTGCGCGTGTTTGTGTTGCAGCTTGCGTTGATCAGCTTACTGACTGTGGCAGGAATCTTTGCTGCAAGTCTCGTAGCCGAAAGACTGCTGGTTAACCAGGCGCTGGTTGGGGAAGCCAATTACTTCTGGCAGCGTCGTGCTCAGAACCCGGATTTTGCACTGCCAGACACCCTGAATTTGCAATCCTGGTTCAGCGCGCAGGATAGCGTTGAGCCTTTACCAGAGCACTTTGCAGCCTTGCCAATTGGCCAACATCGTGTTGTTGTTGAATCGGACAATAGAATAGTTCATGTAAGCGAACGGGCAGGTGAGCGCTTGTACTTGCTGTTCCAGGATGAAACGGTTTCCAATTTGGCGTTCTATTTTGGCGTTGTTCCTCTAACGCTGGTTTTACTCATTATGTACAGCCTTGCATTTTTAGCCTATTGGCTATCCAAGCGGGCCGTGTCGCCCATCGCTCGACTGGCTGATGTTATTGAGCGCTTCGACTTCAATGAACGGGATGCATCCGAACTTGATTTACGTGAATTGCCTGGTCCGCGTGATTCAGAAACTGTTGTTCTGGCACAGGCACTTGAGCACTTTGTTGAACGAAGCAAGGATTCGATAGAGCGAGAGCGAAATTTCACGCGCTATGCGTCACATGAACTTCGAACCCCGATTGCCGTGATTCAAGGCTCTGTAGCATCGCTTGAATTGGTGAAACTCGAAGGCGCAGCTGGCCGTGCTGTTTCGCGAATAAAACGCAACTGTGAACACATGGCGCAATTGATTGGCAGCCTGCTGTTGTTGGCTCGAGATCGAGCTACCGCTGAACACAGTGAATGTGTTGACGTTACCGAGTTGATGAGAGACTTGATTGATGAAGTTCAGTTAATAGACGGTACCAATGTTCAGTTAAAACCATCCAGTGAACTGCAGGTTTCTGCGCCCACCGCAGTTTTGTCAATTGTATTGGGGAATATACTTCGTAATGCTTGCCGGTATACCGAGGAGGGAGTTATTGGTGTTGAGGTAGGCGATGCGTTTGTTGCCATAAGTGACACCGGCCGAGGTCTTAATTCCGAGCAGCAGCGGCGGATTTTCGAACCGTTTTATCGCGTTGAAAATACCGACGATAAGCTAGCTGCCACCGCAGCAAACGGGAAGCTGTCGGCACAAACCGGGCAGGGGCTCGGCTTAGGTCTTGCGATTGTCAGGCACTTTTGCGATATACATAGCTGGTCGCTTGAAGTTGAAAGTGAACCCGGCAAAGGTTCGTGCTTTACTGTTCGTTTTGATCGCTAGTCGGCGCTATGATTCTGTAGCCCATTCCCTGCACTGTATGTATCAGCGGTTTTTCGAACGGTTTGTCGACGGTCTTGCGCAATTTGTAGATTTGACTTCGCAAAGTATCACTGGCAGGTGGCTCATCGCCCCAGAGAGCATGCTCAAGCTCTTCTCGCGAAACAATGTTGGGTGTTTTTTTCATTAACTCATGCAGGATCCGGAACCCGGCAGGAGAGAGCGCGAGTACGGCGTTGGCTCGTTTCACCTCGTGAGTGCCGGTGTCAAGTGTGAGTTCGCCAATGCTTAGCTGCTCCTTTGCAACCTGTCCCTGGTTACGACGCACCAGAGATGCAATTCGAGCGACTAGCTCCGGCAGATCGAAGGGCTTTACCAGGTAATCGTCCGCACCCGACTCGAAGCCTGCCAGCTTGTCATTGAGCTCATCACGAGCCGTCATCATGATAACCGGGGTTTTAGCGCCGTGTTGCTCGCGCAGCTGTTTACATAATGTAAGTCCATCTATGCCAGGTAACATGACGTCCAGTACGATAACATCGAAGTTTTCGTTTCTCGCCAGGTGTAAGCCGGTCATGCCGTCAGCAGCGTAATCCACCAGGCATTCCATGGTCTCCAGAAAATCGATAACCGTCTCTGCCAGATCCTGATGATCTTCTACTAGTAAAACGCGTACGTTTTTAACTGACTGCATTGCTGGGTATACTCCTGTTAAAGCACGAACATAACGTGTAATGCTTAGATCATACGTGTATGGTGATTCCTGAAGATCATTCAGACAAGAGCTGCTGCAATATTTGGCTATCGATGCTGTAGAATCCGCCTGTGGAGTTTGCTGTCTCTCATAGCCTTTGTGAGTAGCATTTCAACGCAATAGGGCCTCAACGACTCGACGCTTTGAAAAAAGCGAAACAACTTCTACTGCCGCCTGCGGCTGATCTACTATCATTGGTCCACGTATGGAACTTGAACTATTTCTCAACAGACTCGACACCCAACCCAAGAGCATCGAATTTCCCGATGTCATTGCGCTGGTAAATTCACTGTACACCTTCATACCAACAGCATTTCATAATCACCACATTCATAATGAAGCGGGTCAGAACACTGGTTCTTGCAAGATTTTCGCGTTTGCGCGCTTGCATGAATTGAGCAAGGAACAGACCCTGGCCTTGTTTGGTGCCTACTACCGGGCTGATGTGTTGCGAACACCAGAGGGTGATAGTCATCCTAATATCAGACAGTTTATGCAAACTGGCTGGGAAGGCATTGAGTTCGAAGGTGTGCCACTGCGTGCAAAAACCTCGGGCAATTAGTACGCAAGCCCTGCAAGGCCCGCAGCAAAGCCTATAAGAGCGCCGAATACCCCGCCCCAGACCACCAGCCAACCTAAGTGCTTTTTGATCATGCGTTGCATGATGTCACGCACCATTTCAGGGGTCATTTCATCAAGACGTGCCCTGAGAATCTGATCCAGTTTACTGACGAAACTCTCACTACTGGCGGCTTTGCTGAGTTGTTCGTTGATAGCTGACTGAATTCGCGGGGATTTGGCTGCCTCATCCAGAAAAGCATGCATACGTTTTTTGAACGGCTCCCTGAGTGGCTGCAATGCGGTTTCACCCCCTACCATTGAGAGCATCGATCCAAACGACGATTCCATAATGGTTTGTACCAATTGGTCATAGGCAGAATCCAGATCAATAGCTCCGAGCATGGGCGCCAGATCTATTGCATGACCCAAACCGGACGAACCTGTTTCGCTAGTTTCTGTACCGCTGGGGCTGGCCAACAGTCGCTCCACTTTATCTTTACTGAATAGCTCCTCGTGAACCATTCGCAATATCCCGGCTTTGAATTCCTCAAAGTGCAGTGTGATGACGCCTGAGCCATACAGGCCGGGTACTCGTTCAAACAACATGTGGACGGCTAGCCAATTTGTTAGTGATCCTGATAAGGCGAACAAACCGGTGCTAAGAGCGAGTGCTTGCCAAGGTGCGGGTAGCAGAAAGCTGATCAGTACTACTGCCAGGGCTGCCAGATTGGGTGTGAGATGTTTGTCGAACATAGCTTGGCTTTTAGTGGTCCCCGGATTGTTTTATAGGCTGAGTGTAGTCGAGCAGCGGTTTTGAGAACATGCACTCAAGTGCCCGATCGATTGTAGATTATGAATTATATTGACGTTAAGTAATGCATCGACGGTCGGATGGGCGTGATTTCTGCACAACTTGCATCTGGAACTCACGATAAATAGTTTGTTATGGAAGCGTACCGTCTAGTAAAGAGTGTGGTTACAGGGACTTTTGCCTTGAGTTGTGGGGCCGCAATCGCGAATTCAACACCGATAATTGCCCCATTAGACGACCAGAGAATTGTGTTGGGCGAGCAACTGAGGGTCCGCGTGGTACCGACCGATGCAGATGGTAATGTGCCGGGTCTGAGTCTGTTGAATTATCCCGATGGCGCAATCTTTTCTGATAATGGTGATGGAACTCGAACCTTTGCCTGGACCCCGTCCGAGACTTTTGTTGGCGAGCACGAGTTTGTATTCGAAGCCTTTGACGCAACTGACGTCTCTTTGGTTTCCAGCAGGACACTAAGAGTTAGTGTGGTCGACGCTGACGGTGGTGAGAACCCTAATTTCCCACCTGAATTTGAATCGTTGAATGATCAGCAGATTATGCTGGGTGATTCGTTCAGTTTTCGAGTTGTACCAATCGATCCAGAGGGTGTTGTGCCTTCACTCGTTGTTGACAGGCTGCCTGATGGAGCAACTTTTGATGATAATGGTGATGGCACCAGGCAGTTTAGCTGGGCACCAACTGCAGGCGACTTGGGCGTGACCGAATTGATCTTCACCACTCTTGACGCAGATGATTCATCGCTTACTACCTCTCAAAAAATCACATTAACCATTGTTGATGATGAAGGGCAACCTCTGCCCGGTGCAGATATAGCCCCGGATCTGGAAAATACTGCACCAATCCTTACCGGTCTGAGCGATAGCGAAGTCAGTCTTGGCGAATCATTTGAATTACGCGTGCTGCCGTTTGACATTGATGGAGACGTACCCGGCCTGGCGGTGGACCGACTACCCGGCAATGCTAGCTTTAGTGACAATTTTGATGGTAGCCGCACCTTCAGGTGGTTTCCACAACCGATCAACGTAGGCGATACGTTTATAACTTTCACTGCGATCGATGCACAACATCCAACGGTGCGTACGCGACAAACTGTTCGCCTGAGTGTAAGCGTTGATCCTAATAACCCTGTTAACTTTGAACCAACTATTAACGGTATTAGAAATCCGCTTATTCGTGCGGGTGATACGCTTAATTTGAAAGTGCAGCCAGTTGATCCCGATTTTACAGTGCCTGCTTTACAGGTGATTCACCCTCCAGCGGGTTCGAGTTTTCCTGACAATGGTGATGGCACACGAACTTTGGTATGGCCAACAAGTGAAGAGGATATTGGTCAGAGAAGCCTCGAATTTCTGGCTACGGATTCAGTTGATCCACTGTTGACGTTTGAGCGAACCGTCTATGTTGAGGTTGTTGAGCCTGAATTTGTCGACCGAGCCGGAAGTCGTCTGCGCGATCTGGCTGACAAACGTGATTTCAAAATTGGTTTTGCTGCGGCGCTGCAATCAGCAACACTTGCCGATAATGAGTTGTACAGAGATATTGCAGCGGAAGAATTCAATATTCTTACACCGGAGAATTCCCACAAGATGGGTTGGATTCATCCAGTGAGAGGGGAGTTTAGATTCGAGGATGCAGATGATCTAGCCGACTATTCAGAGCAACACGGCATGGACCTGCATGGTCACCCGCTTGTATGGTTTGCTCAGTTACCCTCTTGGGTATTGCAACTGGATCCTGTGGATGCGCAGGAGGTGATGATTGAGCACATTAACGCTGTGGCCGGTCGATACAAAGGTCGAGTAGCCGTGTGGGATGTCGTTAACGAAGCGCTTGAGGAGAATGGCACTCTAAGAAATTCAATCTGGTATCAGGGCATGGGTGAAGACTATATTCGCCTTGCCTTTGAGGCTTCGCGACAGGCAGATCCTGATGCTGTTCTGATCTACAACGATTTCGATGTCGCTTGGGAAAACGCGAAATCAGATGCCATGTACGAGCTGATGAAACGCGAGCTGGCCGCCGGAACACCGATAGACGGTGTCGGATTTCAAATGCACCTTCGTAGTGGATTTGACGATTTTGAGAGTGTACAACGCAATTTTGATCGATTTGCAGCTCTTGGCTTGCAGATATACATCACGGAGTTTGATGTGGCCCTGGATGCCCCGGACACGCTTGAACAACAAGCAGCGATCTATCAAAAAAGCCTTGAAATATGCCTGGCAATGTCTTCTTGCAAAGCAATGCAAGCTTGGGGATTTACCGATCGATATTCTTGGCGCAGTGCTTATACGCCACTGCTACTCGATACTGATTATCAGGTAAAGCCCGCGTACAAAGCCTGGCAGCGCACCTTGATGGACTTTCAGTGATTGCAAATGCTGTTTTAATTACTGCTGCGTCTGCGTCTTGAAGTCCTGCTGCCTCGTCCAGTAGCAGAGCCTCCGGCTACGCTAAGATCGCCTGACATTTGTGCCCTGGCTCCTTGGGACAGTTCGCCCAGCACCGATACTATGGTGTCTATGTCTGGTGAGGCAGTGCCACTTTCCCACTGATCAATGGCTTGCCTCATAGCTTTAATATGCAGTGGAGTGGTGCCGCAGCATCCTCCGATGATAGATGCTCCTGCATTGGCGGAGAGTACGGCATATTCGGCCATCAGTTCTGGCGTACCGCTATAGACTATTTTGCCATCGACATAGTCAGGAATGCCACAGTTTGCCTTGGCCACCAAAGCTGGCTTCACATTCAGTGACTTCGCGGCAGTGACGAGATTGCAAACCGCTGCCACCACCTCAGATGCGCCTACACCGCAATTACTGCCAATTGCCGTAATGTGTGTATTCAAGCTTGTGCTGATTTGCAGAGTCTCTGCAGGGGTGAGCCCCATCATGGTGCGTCCATTGGTATCTATACTAACGGTATAAACGATAGGCAAACCTACTTCTGCAGCCCCGAGAACAGCTGCTTCTATTTCTTCTGCTGAAGATATGGTTTCGATCCAGAGAACATCAGCGCCGCCTTCAGCGAGAGCCTGCGCTTGTTCTGCAAATGCAGTTTTCGCCTCGTCGATACTAACCGGACCGTTGGGTGCTAGAATTTCGCCGGTAGGCCCCATTGATCCTGCAACAATCACCGTCCTGTCCACGGCATCTGCCTCAGCGCGTGCCAATTGCGCTGCAGCGCTGTTAAGCTCGGCCACTCGATGGCCCGCCTTGTGCAACGCAAGACGATAGTGAGTTCCACCAAAACTGTTGGTCAGTATAATGTCCGAACCCGCATCCACAAACGATCGATGCAAGTTGGCTATACGTTCAGGATGGTCTACATTCCAGAGTTCCGGGGCGTCACCCGTTTGCAACCCTACTGCAAAGAGGTTGGTGCCTGTAGCGCCATCAGCCAGCAGTAAGCCGCGTTCATCCAGCAGGTTTTGTAGTTTGTTGTCCATGAGTTCAAGATTATCACGAGCACCGAGCATCGCGTTACCCTGCCCACAAGATATGTGCTTGGTAACAACAATCGTCAATGAGAACGCCGCTTGAAACTGCACGATTCTGATGAGCCTGTTCAAGCAATCATCCATGACAACGGTGAGTTTGAAAGTCTGGCTGAAGAATGGGCTGATTTACTAAACCGCTCGAAAAGTGCGTGTGTTTTCATGCGCTGGGAGTGGCATTACACCTGGTGGCAGGTGTTTGCCGGTAATCGAGATGTGTTGCATATAGTGACATGGCGACAACAGGGTCGATTGGTTGGATTGCTGCCGCTTTATTTGAGTAAAAGTCTTTTTACTGGCAGTGGTTGCTTGAGGTTTCTTGGCACAGGTGAATTGCAAATCGATGAGGTCGCCACCGAGTACTGCGATTTGTTGGCTGACGAGAATGTCGAAGACCAGGTAGCCCATCTGGCGGGGCATTATCTTGGTAGCTTCAGTGCCTGGAATTGTGTTGAGTTGTATTGCATGGTGGACACAGCGCTGTTGCTAAATATTCTTATAGCGCGAGAGGATATATTTTCTTTGGAACGCTCGGTGGGGCAGCGTTACCGAATCCCCCTGAATAGCAATGAGAGCTGCTATCTGGATGGTTTAGCTTCGAGCCGTTCAAAGCGGATTCGACGATCTCAGCGAGCGGGCAACCGTGATGGCGGTATTTGTGCGGTCCCTATTAGTTCCATTTCCGATTTTGATCGAGCCTTTAGAGAGCTGGCTGAGCTAAATCACGAGCGACAGGCTCACAAGCAGCGAAAAAGTGTCTTTGCATCCAGTCGTTTCAGGCACTTTCATTATGAGCTTTGTCTGCGGCTTCATGATTCGGGAGCCGCCAATATCATTCGGTTTCAGTTGAATTCGAGGCTTATAGCCGTACTGTACTGTTTTTATGATGAGCAAAGTTGTCACTACTATCAAAGTGGATTCGCTCGAAAAGATGCGAACAAATATATGCCGCTAACGCTGGCACATTTGATTGAGATGCAAAGAAATCGAGATGCCGGCCGCAGCTACTACGACCTGATGCGAGGCAAACCGCCTTGCTATAAGGATGAGTTTGGCTGCGAAACCACGCCCATGGGTAGCTTATCGTTGTACAAATCCTCTACGCGCCGTGCTCTGGCTGTGCACTACCGTGCACTGCGGGCAAAAGTGGCTGAGCTTGTGAAACGCAGGCCCTAGTATCGCTCGGTTAATTTTACCGTTGGGATACTGAACTGAGCGTGCCATTTTTACGTTCAAACGGATTAGAATGCAAGGCGCGGCTGCTTTCGTGAAAATTAAAAGTGTGACGCGTCCGACTCAACCATAATCGTTTGTGTGATGCTCACTAAGCTATGGGCAGGCTCTTGTGGTTAGGCTTGTCGATCAATATGCTGAGATACGCGCCCTCAGAAGCGCCTGACATTGGACGAACATGTTATTCGGATTGGGAAAACCACTAGAAGCCAACCTTATAGACACGATCCCCGTTCCCGGATCAGTGGGATGTATGGGATTGGTTGCCTGTCCCGGCACACGGATAGACAAGCCACCCTCGGGCAGCAAGCGTCTGTTGCAAACTGACCTGGATGAAATAATAGACTGGGGAGCTAACGGCGTACTCTGCCTTGTTGAGCCTCATGAACTTAAATTGAACAAAGTGGAAGGCCTGCCGGCTGCTGTGCAACAGGCGGGCATGTGGTGGAAGCACCTGCCAATCATTGATATGGATATACCCAATCAGGAATTTGAAAATGTCTGGGCTGTTGAGGGAGAACGTATTCGCCACGCTTTGCGCATTGGTGAACGTGTCGCAATCCACTGCTACGCCGGTCTCGGTCGTACAGGCATGATCGCGGCGAGGATACTGGTTGAGTTCGGCGTAGAGCCTGAGCAGGCAATTAGACGAGTAAGACGTGAAAACCGTCGCAGAATTCAGAACAAGGCGCAAGCGAACTTCGTCCGCAGTTGCTATTCCTTAGTCGATACCATTTAAACACGGCTCTTTTGGTCATGGTTTATTGCCTGCAGGTCGTTTAGCGCTACGCCGGGGTCGTTCGCTGCAATACCGGTTCGTTGGCACACGGTCCATCATTGGGGTTTACATTTTCGGAAATCCAGGCACATGAGCTCGACTGGTGCATCTCGGCGCGGCCGGCGTGGTGGGGGACGCGAAGCAAAGCTTGCTAGAGCGGCCGCCAGCGGTCAATCGCAAGCCTATATCAAGCGCAACATTCCCTACTATGAAATTCTCAATGACGAGGGTTTGAGTCTTATCGAGCACAATGCCGATACGATTCTGGAAGAAATTGGCATCGACTTTCGAGATGATGCAGAAGCTTTGGCCATGTGGCGAGAGGCTGGTGCTGATGTGCAGGGCGAGCGAGTGCGCTTTCCGCGAGGGATGTGTCGTAAGCTTGTAATGGACAGTGCACCTGCGATGTTTACTCAGCATGCCCGCAATCCGGCAAAGTCTGTGCTTATTGGCGGCGACAACACGGTCATGGTTCCCGCTTATGGGCCTCCCTTTGTGCATGATCTGGATAAGGGAAGGCGCTATGCCACTATTGAAGACTTCCAGAATTTTGTAAAACTGGCTTATAGCAGCAGTTCGTTACATCACTCCGGCGGCACAGTCTGCGAGCCGGTGGATCTGCCGGTAAACAAGCGTCATTTTGACATGATCTATGCGCACATGCGATATAGCGATAAGCCGTTTATGGGTTCTGTGACAGCTCCGGAGCGTGCGCAAGACACAGTGGAGATGGCTAAAATACTGTTTGGCGATGACTGGATTGATGCAGACACTGGCAAAGAGAAAACGGTGGTGGTCAATCTCATCAATGCAAACTCACCGATGACCTTCGATGACACTATGCTAGGTGCAGCTAAAGTCTACGCGCGAGCTAATCAAGGTTGTATTGTCTCCCCGTTTATTTTGGCCGGCGCAATGTCGCCGGTGACTGTTGCAGGCACCGCAGCTCAGATCCTGGCAGAAGCGTTAGCTGGCATGGCTTTTGTTCAACTGGTTCGACCGGGAGCCCCCGTTGTTTTTGGGACGTTTGCCAGCTCTGTTTCGATGCAGTCAGGTGCGCCAACCTTTGGGTCTCCGGAACCGACTCAAGTAATGTATATCGCAGCATCCCTGGCACGGCGCCTGGGCGTGCCGTTCAGAAGTGGTGGAGGATTATGCGCCTCTAAACTGCCTGATGCACAAGCGGCCTACGAGGCTGCCAATACACTGCATTCTGCTGCCATGGCTGGCGTGAATTTCATGCTTCATACGGCTGGCTGGCTGGAAGGCGGTCTGGCAATGGGTTACGAGAAGTTTGTCATGGATGCCGATCAGGCAAGTATGCTGGCTGTTCTGCTCAAGGGGGTGGATCTTAGTGAAAATGGTCAGGCGCTGGACGCGCTGAGCGAAGTGGGTCCTGGCAATCATTTCCTGGGTTGCTCGCATACTCAGGCAAATTTCCAGAGTGCGTTCTGGCGCTCTGAGATCTCAGACAACAATAGCTTCGAACAATGGGAATCAGAAGGCTCGCTCGATGCTGCACAGCGCGCCAATGCCAAATGGAAGACCCAGCTGGCAAACTATCAGGAACCCGCCCTGGATATTTCTATTGACGAAGCACTGCAAGATTATATAAAAGGGCGTAAAGAATCCTTTGCTGACGCCAACTACTAGCCCGGCGTAAGCAAAGTTTGTACTGGCTAGTAGTCAAAAGTTGTTCCATAGAGCTGGACGAATCTAATTCAAGCTAATCGTCTATGGTGCGCTAGTATTGTTCCTATGATGATTTGTCGATTTCCCTCATGATCGGTTCGAGCGAGACAACTATACGCATCGGTTTTTATATGGTGCCCAAGTTTTCATTGCTTGCGTTTAGCAGCGCCGTAGAGCCATTGCGGATGGCCAATCAGCTTAGCGGGCAAACTCTCTATCAGTGGACCTTGATCTCCAGCGACGGTCTCGCAGTGGACAGTAGCAACGGGATTTCATTCACGGTTGAACATAGCGCACATACACGCGAGCGCTATGACGCTGTTTTTGTATGCAGCGGGCTAAATGTACATATTATTCGGGATGACCCCGGTATTCAGTGGTTTCGTCAACTTGATAAACAAGGCTGCGTGCTGGGTGCTTTGTGCACTGGCACCTATCTGCTGGCAAGAGCTGACTTGCTGAATGATTATCGATGCACCATTCACTGGGAAAATCTGGCGGCAGCGCGGGAAGAATTTCCGCAGTTGGTCATTTCTCCGGAGTTGTATGAAATTGATCGCAACCGATATACCTGTGCTGGCGGCACTGCACCGCTGGACATGATGCTGAGTGAAATTCGAAGTTGCCACGGCAGTGATCTGGCGACGAGGATTTCAGAGCAGTTTATGTGCGAACGTATTCGGGATCAGAATGATAGGCAGCGAGTACCGCTTACCCAGCGGATTGGCGCTAGTCAGCCGAAGTTGGCCGAGGCCGTGTCCTTAATGGAGGCCAATATAGAAGAACCCATGACGCTGGATGAACTGTCTCACCATGTGGGTCTTTCTCGCAGGCAACTCGAGCGTTTGTTTCAGCGTTATTTGCATTGCGTTCCAACGCGTTATTACCTGGAGTTACGGCTGGAAAGAGCACGGCAGTTGTTGCTGCAAAGCAGTATGCCGATTGTCGATATAGCGCTGGCCTGCGGGTTTATATCGGCACCGCATTTTTCAAAGTGTTACCGGGATACCTTTTCACTGCCACCTCGCGATGAGAGACGAAGAGCTGCGGGTCTTTTAAACGATACGCGCAATCAGAAATAAAGCTGGAGCGTGGGCTCAGCTAATTGACAATAGTGCTATTTCGTAAACGATCAAACCGAGATACAAACCTACCAGCGCAGCCAGAATCGATCGTGCACGCCATCGATTGAATAGCAGGACATTGCCCGTTGCCACAAGGATGGTTGCCGGTATTGCGGTCAGTAACATCTTGACTGATGCAAAGGCCCAAACACTATGTTGTAGCAATGCGTTCATGAAGGGGTTTACTTCTGTTCCGCCTCTGGAGATCAGCGTTAGTGTGAAAACCGAATCGGCCACTGACAAACACATAAGCAGAATGGCCAGGGTGACCACTCCGCTGTCGAAGCGGTCGAGTATCGGATTGCGGCGATCGGTCGCACGGCGTCCGGTCATCCTGCGCGGAGACGAGAGGCACTGCATCAATGTGGACATCGAATAAGCCCTCCGATCGGGGCTCTGGCGCCTTTCCACGAAATCATTTCTTTCCATACGCCTAGTGTACCCACCCCACCCGGGTCGAACCATGATAGGGCTCTGATTTAAATGGAAATTTCGTCAATATCAGGGGAGATCGCGCCTTAATCTGACGATAACTGCGCAAATGCATGATCTCAGTGGGCAACAATTTGGTGACCTTGATCATTAGAAGGTAGTGATTTGAGAAACCTATAATTTTCTAAGCTGTTTATTTGCTGGCTATTAGGTTTTTATTATAATAATATCAGTATGTTACGGTGGTCCGACCCGTTAGGGTATCAATACGTTACGGTGGTCCGACCCGTTAGGGTGCGTTAGGGTTGTTTTAGGCGGTAGTAGGCCATGCCTAGGGCGAGAAGAGCGCTACCGGTTCGGGGGCCGACGGGCAGGCGGATATGCTTGAGTTGGCTGAAAAGATCAAAATTAGTCAATGTGCCAGAGAGGGCATCAGCCAGGATTTCGGACATGATGTGGGAGCTGGCAATGCCGTGACCGGAATAACCCTGCGCGTAGTAAACATTGTTGGCCACGCGTCCCAGAGCCGGTATACGATTAATCACAATGCCGGCAGTGCCCGTCCAGGCGAATTCGATATCCACTCCTTGCAGATCAGGAAATGTGTGCTCTAGAGACGGCCGTAATGTCGCAGCGACATCGTTGATATCTCGCCCCGAATAGTTTGTGCCACCGCCAAACATAAGACGGGTATCAGCCGTTAGTCGATAGTAATCAAGCACGGTACGGCTGTCGTAAACGGCAAGATTTTCTGGATTTATCTTGTGTGCCAGTTCTTTTCCCAGAGGTGCAGTTGTCAGGTTGCCCAGAATGGCTGGAAACACAAGTCCTTTGAGCTTATGTTGCGCTAAACGATGATACGCATTGCCAGCGAGTACCACGGCGTTCGCTGTAACGCTTCCAGTATCGGTGTGCACGACGGGGGTATTGGCATAGTCTATGGAGACAACTGGCGAGTGTTCGTAAATTTTTGCACCCAAAGAACAGGCTGCCGATGCTTCACCCAGGCAGAGATTAAGTGAATGCAGATGCATATTGTGCCGATTTAGCACGCCACCATGATAAAGCTCAGTGGCCAGTTTTTCTCGTAGCTGCGGTTTACTTATCCATTCGACTTTATCACCAAGCCCTGCCTCTTGTGCATCGACTAAAGATTGTTGCAGTGCCGGGATATCCGCTGGCGAATAGGCGGTATGCAGATGTCCTCGTTGCAGGTCACATTCAATACCGTAGCGTTGAATATGCCTGGCTATGATGTCGTGACCATGCCAGCGAAGCATTCGCACAACCTCTATCGCGTCGTCGCCAATCAGTTTGCGTAGTTGCTTGAGGATGGCTTTGTCGCCGGAAAGACTACCAGTAACCTGACCGCCGTTTCTGCCACTTGCTCCCCAGCCCACCCGATTAGCTTCGAGTAGAACGACTTTAAATCCACGCTCTGCAAGCTCAAGCGTGGTGGCAACACCTGTTGAGCCTCCACCAATAACAACCACATCGGTACGCAGCTCGGTACTTAGCGAACCATGCTGTGTATGATCATTCCTGGTGGCAGAGTAGTAATTGTTTACCCGCTCTTGACGAATCATTAATGTGATCAGACTCTTGAAAGATACGTCTTGAGATCTACATCGCTAACTTGACGATTATAGGTTTGCGCCTCGTGACGTTTAATGCGCGAATAGACGGTACAAAAATGCTCACCGAGCGTTTCTGTTATCCACGGAGATGCTTCAAAATGATCAATAGCCGTTAACCAGTCGTGCGTTAGAAATTCTGCCGAGGCACTCTCACCTGGCATCAGAGCCTGGATGGCAGGCTGCCTGGCATTTTTCAATCCTGCAAGAATGCTTGCCAGGATTATGGTTAACACCAGATAGGAATTAGCATCAGCGCCAGCCACACGATGTTCTAAACGAGCCGCAGCGCCTTGGGTCTCTGGCAGTCTAACTGCAACGCCTCGATGATCGTACCCCCAGTCACAACGAACCGGAGCAAAATTCTCGGGTTGCAAACGCCGATATGAATTACCGTGTGGTGCAAGTACCAACTGTGATGCCTTTAGATGCTCAATGCAGCCAGCGACAGCAAACAGCAGGTTTGACTGCCGATCGCGACTGTCTGTGTCTAAGATATTAGCTCCCTTGTCATCCAACAGGCTCACATGTACATGCTGACCTGAACCACCATGCTCTGTGTAGGGCTTTGCCATAAAGCTGGCAACCAGACCAGATTTTTGTGCGGCTCTATCAACGATCTGTTTAAACAGCACCGCATGATCCGCAGCCAATACCGGATTACTTTGATGTTTTAGGTTGATCTCAAATTGACCCGGTCCAAACTCGGCGAGCGTGGTCTCCGCGGGAATGTCCAATGCCTGTGCATAGCTATGTATACGTGAAATTACTTCTTCTACGCGATCCATGGTTCGCATGTCATAAAGCTGCAGCTCATTTGGTGATCCTGCGATGGTCAACTGATCCGGAATACGAGGTTGCCCTGTGGTTCTTGTCGAGCCATCCAGTAAGTAGAATTCAAGCTCAACAGCCACCACAGCGTGCAGCCCTTCCAGTGCCAAAGCGTTAACCTGTTTTTGCAGGATAGCTCTAACATCAAACTCACTGGGTGCTCCTGATAAGGTGTGTAGCGAGCAAATGATTTGCTCGTGACTACTGTTCCACGGTTGCGGGTAGAAACCCGATGAAGCTGGAATGCAAACGCCGTCTGGATCTCCCTGTGACAATGCAAGCTTGGTTATCGAGTCCTGATCGTCACCCCATATATCCATGGCCTGTGTTGAAAGCGGCATTCTTGCCTCACCGCCTAGAATCTTATCTCGCATGCTGGCCGGCAGTCGTTTGCCACGTAACCCACCGTGCCAGTCGACTATAAGCACATCAAGTTTATCCGCTGAAGAATCTGCAGGCCTGACCACGTTAGCATTCATATTTATGCATTTTTTTTCGGCAGTAGCAGCATGGCGTTTGCATCCCAGAATGCCCAAACTGGCAATTGCTCGCTTGCGGGCGGAAGGGATGCTGCTTGATCATTGTTGATGATAGCGCTTATGGATGTGCCATTGTCGAGCCTGATTTCAGCGATGGAATGCTGTCCCTGAAAAGCGATATCACCTAGTGTTCCGGGTACCTGCACAAAGGATGTGTCTGGCTTTTGCTCAGACACACTAACGTGTTCTGGTCTGACAGCGAGCACTGCTGAAACACTAGATTGCTCCGCTAAATGTTGAACCCTTGGATCGTGTTGATTGAGTCTTACAGTAGACAGAGGTTCAGCGTCGAACTGAAACTGGGAATCGTTGCTCGATACTGATTTGATGTCGAATGAATTAATGTTACCGATGAAATCTGCGACAAATGAATCAATAGGGGCAGCGTACAAGTCTGCCGGTGTAGCGATTTGCCTCAAGCATCCTGCCTCGAGCACGGCAATCCTGTCGGCCATGGCCATTGCTTCAGCTTGATCATGAGTGACAATAATAAAGGTTACCCCAACGGTTTCTTGTAGCTTAACCAGTTCCAGTCGCATTGCATCGCGCAGCTTGGCATCCAGGGCTGATAAGGGTTCATCGAGTAACAGTACCCGCGGGCGTTTTACCAAGGCACGCGCTAAAGCAACGCGTTGACGTTGTCCGCCTGATAGTTGCTCTGGGCGACGTTTAGAGAAATCTTGCAGATGGACTTGTTCCAGTGCAGTTTTAACACGTTCGTTGATCTCGGCATTGCCGAGTTTTTCCATCTTTAATCCATAAGCAACGTTCTGCTCAACGCTCATATGCGGGAAGACGGCGTAGCTTTGAAACACCATATTGATAGGGCGCTTATTCGGGGGTAGCCTGGTCATATCAGAGCCGTCGAGTAATAGCTCGCCTTCAGTAGGTGATTCAAAGCCTGAAATCACACGCAACAGAGTTGATTTACCGCACCCGGAAGGCCCCAGCAAGGCAAAAATTTCGCCTTGCTGAATGTCAATCGAAATGTTTTTCAGTGCGTCCACGGCTCCAAAGCGCTTACTGACATTACGAATTGAAACTATGGTGTCACTCATGTCGGGTTCGCTCCGGGAAACTTATTAGTATTAGCATCCTGCCTATCGCGTTGATCAACGGTCATCACCTATTCGTTGGTAGCGCAGCGCAACAAAAGTCAATACCAGAGTCATGAGGATGAGAACAGTTGAAGCAGCGTTGATCTCCGGTGTGACAGAGAATCTGACCATGGAATAGATCTTCACTGGAAAAGTCACAGTATTGGGCCCGGAGGTGAAAAAGGTGATAACAAAATCATCGAGCGACAAAGTGAAAGCCAACAATGCACCAGCGATTAAGCCAGGCTTCATATGAGGCAATAGAATATCCTTGAACACCTGGAACTCAGATGCTCCCAGGTCTTTGGCTGCTTCTTCCATTTCCCGGTTGAAGCTTTGCAGGCGTGTACGGATAACCATCGCCGCAAACGGGAAAGAGAATGTTATGTGGGCAATGATAATGTTGCTCAGGTTGAAGGGCCAGGGAGTATCACCAGTCTGCAGCCAACCCATTGCTGAAAAGAACATGGCCAAGGATACGCCCATGCATATTTCGGGTATGACTATCGGTAACGAAACCAACCCCTCGTAGAGTGGCTTGAGTGGGAATCGAAAGCGCCACAGCACCACAGCTGTTAAAGCGCCGAGTATGACGCTGACCAAGGTGGATGCAACTGCAATGGTCAGCGAGTTTCCAAAGGCAAGCATTAGCTCGTCGTTACCAAAGGCCTTTGTGTAATATTTAGTTGTAAAGCCTTTCCAGACAATATTGCCACCGCGGCGAGAATCATTGAATGAAAAGATGACAAGAACAACAATGGGCGCATATAGGAATAGCGTACCAAGTGCGAATACCCCGCGAAGTATCCATTTTCGACTGTAGTCAAACGGGCCTGCACTGGAAGATCGACGATTGAATAACGGCATGGTTTATCTGCCTACTCTACGTGAACGTGCTGCATCATTGAATGAGCGGATAGCGAGTAAAATAAAAGTTGCATAGAGTAGCGTAAGTGATATGGCAGAGCCGAATGGCCAATCATTGGCTCGTTTGAACTGACGTTCTATGACGTTGGCAATCATGTCCACTTGCCCTCGGCCTAGCAGGTCCGGTGTAAGGAATTGCCCCAAAGCGGGAATAAAGGTAATGATGGCGGCAGTCACGATTCCTGGCAGTGCAAGCGGTACGAGTACGTTGCGGGCCGTTTGCAACTGGCCTGCACCGAGGTCCATGCTGGCCTCAAGAAGAGATTTGTCCATCCGCTCTAGAGACGAATAGATAGGCAATATGGCAAAGGGCAGGGACACATAAACGATGCCGTATATAACACCTGTTTGTGTGCCGAGTAGTTTCAAAGGTGTGAAACCGTCGCCAAGCATGCCCAACTGACCTAACCCAATGAAATCGAGTGCTTTGTCTGCTTGCTCATACAGCCACCTCAACAGATCATTGAGTCTGCCGCGTGTGCCCAGAATATTAAGCAGCGCATAAGTACGAATCAAGAGGTTAGTCCAGAACGGCAACATGATCAGTAACAGCAGCCAGGGCTTTGCTCGAGCAGATGCTGTGGCTATTACCAATGCCATGGGAAAGCCTACCAATAGGCATACTACGGTGGAAACAAACGCAAGCCAGAATGAGCGGCCCACCAATTTAAGTATTTCCGGCTCCAGAATGCGCCGATAGTTATCAAGCGTCCAAGTGGTTTCTATCTTGGTAAGTGAAACATTCTCACCAAAACTGTAGAGCCATATGATGGCTAGCGGTACGACAAAAAATAAAATCAGCCATATAAAGGTTGGGGCACTGAAGGCAAAGAAAACGCCGACTCTATTGCGTATATCTTGCACAGCTCAGTGCCCCTCAGTGGGTATTAGCTTGCTTTGATGCGTGTCCACGCCTCATCAATCTTGCGTGTGACCTCTTGTCCCGGGTAGATCGAGACTTCACTTTTCGCGGTTGCCTCATCTGAAGGGAAGATTGCAGCATTGCCTGTGTACTCTTCGCTCATCAGTGCGCGAGCAGCGGCATTAGGGGTAGCGTAGTAGACGAAGTCTGCGATATCTGCGCCGACCTGAGCATCCAGCAAGTAGTTTATTAGCGTATGCGCATTGTCGACATTGGGCGCACCCTTGGGAATGCATAAAGTATCTTCCCATAACAAACCACCTTCTTCAGGCACGAGATAGCCAATGTCATCATCTTCATCCATAGCTTGCAGAATATCGCCATTCCATTCCATAGCCAGATCAACTTCACCTGCGAGCAATAAATCTTGTCCGTTGTCAGGGGCAAAGGCCACAATATTCGGTTTCTGATCACGAATCATTTTTTCGGCAGCCGCAATGTTTTCATCTGACCAATCGTTTAGAGACTTGCCCATCGCCTTTAGCGCCATTTGCATGACCGTCTGCGGCTCGCTCATTAACGCGATTCGACCGGCGTACTTGTCTGAAGACATCAGGTCGGCCCAGGAATTTGGTAACTCTTCAATCGCAGATTTTCTGTAGCCAACACCGATAGTTCCCCACATGTAGGGCATACTGAATTTTCGCCCGGGATCGAATGCCGGGTTTAGAAAATTCTCGTCAATATTGGCCATGTTGGGGATCTTTGAGTGATCAAGTGGGATCAACATATCCGCAATCAACATACGCTCAACATAGTCATTGGTCGGAACGATTACATCGTAACCCGGGTTACCTCCACGCAGCTTGGCGAATAGCTCGTCATTGTCGGCAAACAAATCATATTGCACCTCAATGCCCGATGCGTCCTCGAATTCATCAATGGTGTTCTCACCAATGTAGGTATCCCAGTTGTAGAAATTTACCTTGCCATCAGCTGCAAATGCCTGCTTGGGCAATTTGAATGAAATACCGACAGCGGCAGCGCCTGCCAGAAATTTTCTACGGTTTATTGGGAGGCGGGTAGTATGCTTCATTATGTTTCTCACAGGTTTGACAAGTATCCAGGCCCCGGGTCGAACACAGCTCCGCAAGGCATGATGGAGTGTTCTCTTTATATCATTGATGGGTACTGGTGAACCAGCCACTAGCGACTGACAGCACACATTTGCAATGTGCTGTGGAATCTGTCACGCAGCCCGGCTCAGCGCCTCTGACGACAGACTCTGTCCACGATCGTCAATCCTTGTGCGCGGGTAATTGAATGACAACCGCTCCACTTGGAGTCTTTTTTGGGCAGTATTCGTGCAACAGGCGTTTCCTGATAGTGTGTGGTGTCCATGCGCTCAATACGATTGAGATTGATGCCACGACCATAGCGCACTGCGCCATACTGACTGGGTCTATGCAGAATTCCGTTTTCGGATATCAATGGTCCTGCCATGCGAGCTCGATCGACACCCGTGAGCACCGGATTTAGAGGGTGAGCCTGCCATGGCCCGGTGAGCTTTTCAGCAAAATAAAGCAGCAATTCATCGCGCTCATCCACTACTCGATGAGACTGGCTATTGGTAAAAAGCCACCAGCGATTTTCGAAATGGATAATCGTCGAATCTGCTGCATCGATATCGGTTAATAAATCACCAACAACCTCCCAATGTTGAGGAAAGTCATTTGCTCGATAGAGAGTGACTGTTTTTTTAGAAGCCGTTTCAGGAATCATGTAAGCGACACCCTCATGCGAAAACAGGAAAGGGTAGGACAGGTGTAAATCCTCTTTCAGAACAGTTTTGAAATCACTGGCCTTGCCTGTTCCATCGAGTTTTGCACTGGCAATGTGTGCCTTCGAACCGCCCGTTGCCATTTCTTCGAATAGAATATGTGTGTTACCGGCTTGTTCGAGTACATGTGGATCAGCCCTTATGAGATTTTTGGGGCAGGGCAGGGCGGAGTAATCCTCGATATTGGTGCTGCCTATTTCGTCAATCAAGCTTGCTGATTGCTCGCCATGGTCAAATGCTGCTAGTTGCCATTGATCCACCCAGAGGCGATCTGCTAGTCTTTTTAACGTTTGTCGAGCCCAGATAGACAACACCCTTTTCAAGTATCCAGCGCCATTAAATGCTCTTCTCGATGCGACTGGTTCGATGTCTAAAACAGCTTGTTGTGCGCTCACTGCGCGCTCCTCTTTGATGAGCTCACAGCAGATGCCTGGATTATCGAGTTCGATATCAAGTAGATCGCTGTATTGCGCTAACCAATTCAGGCGAGAGGAAAAAAGTGAAGGCAAACAAAAATAGGCAGATTTGCGCCAATCGGTAATCGAATAGCTTTCCGTCGGCAGAGCATGAGATGCAATGAGCTTTGCAGGCTTAGCTTTAGCTTTGTTTCCTGTTGTCTGTGACCAAAGATAAATCCAGTTTAGAGGGTCTCGTCTTAATAATGCTTGTTCTACACGAGTATCCAATGAACTGATTTCTGCGCTCCAGATGGATGTTGTGAGGTCGCTGACAACATCCTCGGGTATGTCTGAATGGCAAAGGTTAAGAACGATCTGACAGTTTGATAGTGCAACGGCTGCATCGGTACGTTCAACCAAGTTGATACCTGCAGGTAGGTCTTGGCTTTCCCATGGGTCTTGATTGAAAAGCGACTTATCTATCTTGCTCTGCAAGAGCCACTGTCCAAGCCTATGGAAAGCACTCATGGAAGTTTGCTGATGATGTTGTTTATCGGCGTGTGCAACCACCACCACTGCCTGCAGATCCAGAGCGGGGTATTGTTGGATTCTTGCAAGTAACAGGCACACCCAGGCTGCCGGGTTCTTTGCATCGATTACCGCGCCGACTGCTAAAACGGGATTCATTTGAATTCAGACAACTAAACTGACGCTATATTATAGGCTGTTGCGCACAGCCCCTAACTTGAACCGCTAGTGGTATTTACAATTGCTGTAGAGAAGTTAGCGAGCCCGGCGTGATCTGCGTCGTCGCGGGAGCGTCGCTGAAGTCCGATCCGGCATCGCAACGACAGCTTCGAGTTCTGGAAAGGGTGCGCTCTTATGTGGAAAAGCCATCGCTTCAACAAAATGCCGTTGAAAATCGGGTTCGACCGCAGTTTCGACCTTTTCGATTCGCCTCACTACACTCTCGATTTCTACTCTTGCATCTCTATCGAGCAATGCCATCAATGCACCCGTGCCGGCAGCATTGCCAGCTGATGCCACATGCTCTAGCTTGCAGTCGGGTATCAGTCCCAGCACCATCGCGTACTTGACATCAATATGGCTGCCAAATGCGCCTGCCAGACGAATCCGATCTACTTTGTCGATGTTCAACCGATCCATGAGCAAGCGCACGCCTGCATACAATGCAGCTTTGGCCAGTTGAATCTGGCGCACATCATTTTGAGTTATTCTGATCGATACATCGCCATCGTAGAGTCGGTAGGAGAAGGTTCGCCCATCAGGCTCAATACGAGCATTCCTGGATGCTAACTCACCATTGATGACACCATCTTGATCAATGACTCCCGCCAGAAACATTTCTGCAACGACTTCGATAATGCCGGAACCGCAAATACCGGTGACACCGATGTTGGCCGTGTGTACAGCGAAATCTGCATCATCGGACCAGGTTTCGCTGCCAATGACACTGAATCTGGGTTCTAGAGAATCTTTATCTATTCGAACCCGTTCAATGGCGCCGGGTGCCGCTCGTTGTCCGCCACTGATTTGAGCCCCTTCGAAGGCCGGACCGGTTGGGCTGGAGCAGGCCAGCAATCTCTCACTATTACCCAGAACTATCTCGGCATTGGTACCGACATCGACCAGCAGCGTTATCTCATTCAGAGCCTGGGGTTGTTCCGACAATACTACGCCTGCTGTGTCTGCTCCCACATGTCCGGCTACACAGGGTAGCAAGTAGGCCTTTGCCTGCGGGTGTGCTATCAAATCCAGCTCGCTGGCGTCCAGATGCAAGGCTTCGTCTGTCGTTAGTGCGAATGGTGCGCCGCCGAGTTCAACGGGGTTTATGCCAAGCAGCAGATGATGCATAACCGGGTTTGCAACAAAGGTAAGCTCCAGAATATCGTCGTGTTCAATTTCGGCTTGATCGCATACATCGCTGATCAATTCATTAATGGCAACTCTGACTACATCGGTCATGGCGACATCGCCATCCGGATTCATCATCACGTAGGACACTCGACTCATCAAGTCTTCACCAAAGCGTATTTGCGGGTTCATGGCACCGCTACTGGCAAGTACTTCACCGCTGCCAAGCTCGCACAGATGACCGGCGATTGTGGTCGAACCCACGTCAATGGCAAGTCCGTATATGGATTCTTTGTATCCTGGCCAGAGACCCACAATGTCGCCAGAATCATGTACAGCCACTGTTACCTGCCACTTACCCTTGCGCAAGGTGTCTTGAAGGTTTCTGAGTACTGCAAGTCCGGCACGAAGATCTGTTAATCCCCACTCGATAGTCAGGGCTTGTTTCAAACGGCGCAAATCTCCGGACGGGTCATGCATGTCGGGCTCCTGCACCTCGACAACATACAATCGAATACTGGGATTAACTTTTATGTTGGCATGATCCAGTGCCTTTCGTATAACTTGCTTATGAACCTGACTGTCGGCAGGGATATCAATGACCAGATCGCCTTGAATGGTAGCCTGGCAACCGAGTCTGCGCTCTGCAGCAAACTCGCCATTTATCCGTTGATACCGCGCCTCAACGCGTGTGCCCTCACTTAAGTTATCTTGATGAGAAACGATGTTGTGTTTGGGAAATTCCCCACTTGCGCACTGCACCTGACAACGTCCACATAGCCCGCGTCCACCACAGACTGAATCAAGGTCAACACCCAGCTCCCTTGCTGCCTTGAGCACGGTAGTGCCCAGGGCAAAGCTTCCCCGCTTACCGCTTGGTGTAAACACAACCATTGCGTGTTCTGCGTGTGCGCTCATAGTATTGCTACGAATGGACAAGCGTTACGAGGCGGAGCGTCGACGACGACTGCTACGACGCCCTCTACTAGCTCCCTCGGCAGATCCTTCTGCAGGTGGGGCTCGGTATTTACGGATCCAGGCGAGACAATCCGGATCATTACCCATCAAGACATCTGCTGCCATAACCGAGCGCATAACTTCTTCGTGAATAGGGTTGGTTATCGCGGAAGTCATACCAGCACCAATGGCCATTGACAAGAAAGCTCCATTGATACCATTTCTTTCAGGCAGGCCAAAGCTAACGTTCGATGCCCCGCAGGTTGTATTGCAGCCTAACTCCTTGCGAATGCGGCCCAGAATATCGAAGACTTGCCGACCTGCGTAGCGCATCGCTCCAATAGGCATTACCAGCGGATCGATGACAACATCACTGGCGGGGATGCCAAAATCACTGGCACGCTCAACGATTTTTTTAGCCACCTTAAAACGCTCGTTAGGATCCTCGGATATCCCTGTTTCATCATTGGATATAGCAACTACCGCGGCGCCGTGCTTTGCCACCAAGGGTAGTACGCGTTCCATGACTTCATCTTCACCGGTTACAGAGTTAACCAGAGCTTTTCCCTGGTAGACAGCTAGTCCGGCTTCCAGTGCTTCGATGATTGACGAATCGATGGACAGTGGAACATCGCATATCGATTGAACGAGTTGAACCGCCTGTGCGAGTAGTGCAGGTTCGTCTGCCAGGGGTATACCAGCGTTTACATCCAGCATTTGCGCCCCGGCTGCTACCTGTGCCAGTGCATCCGCTTCAACTCGGCTAAAATCGCCGGCTTTCATTTCCTCAGCCAGAATCTTTCTGCCGGTTGGATTAATGCGCTCTCCGATAATGGTAAACGCACTGTCCGAACCGATGATGTGTTCGCGGGTGGCGGAACTGATGATTGTGTCGGTCATTGAATCTTGTCTCGGTGTTGCTGGACGGTGGCATCGCCGTCATAGAGTCTTGGATGCCATGCTGTGCGACCGTTCAGAACACCTGAACGGGTAATGATTTCCGGTACAGTGTGCTCCTGTCTATAAGCCATCACGTGCACGCCATCAACTCCTTCGATTTCCTGAATTTGTTGTATCAGTTCAACGCATAGGGTTTGACCTTCTGCTTTCTGATTGTCTGCCCCATTCAGTCGCTCGATAACGTTATCGGGTATGTGCACACCGGGGACGTTACTGCGAATCCATTGGGCAGATCGCGCTGATGCTAAGGGACCAACACCGACAATGATAAATACCTTTTCATGCAGCCCGAGGTCGCGAACCTTTTGCATGTATTGCTGTAATCGAGGTATGTCATAGCAATACTGGGTTTGAACAAATTGCGCACCTGCAGCCACTTTCTTGGCAAGTCTCAGTGGTCTCCAGTCATAGGGTTCTACAAAGGGGTTAGCTGCGGCTCCGAGAAATACCCGGGGCGGGTCGTCCAGCTTACGGCCACTTTGAAAGGTAGACTTGTCGCGCATTGTTCGCGCGATTTCCAGCAGCGACATACAATCCAGATCGAACACGGGTTTAGCTTCGGGGTGGTCTCCTGTTTGTACCCCGTCGCCTGACAGGCATAGCATATTGGTAACACCCATAGCAGCACCACCCAATATGTCACCCTGAATGGCAATTCGGTTTTTATCTCTGCATGAAATCTGTTGGATCAATGCGTATCCCAATCGAGTCAGCAGGCCGCACACTGCTAAGGAGCCCATGTGACAATGCGCGCCGCTGCCGTCTGTGGCATTGATGGCATCAACGTAACCGTCAAACAGCGAAGCACGTTCATAGACCGCCGCAGGATCAGCACTATCGGGAGGAGCCAGCTCTGAGGTGACCACAAACTTGCCGCTGCGCAGCATCCGCTCAAGCCGACCCGGAGAAGAGTGCCCCGGGAGCACAGGCATGGGGTAACCTGGAACTGGCTCGTCGTCGAAGATCACAATTTAGAACCTGCGCTCGAGACGGTATCTGCGGATTTTTCACGCACCACGCGCAGCCACGATGAATGTCCCTTTAAACGAGCATCGGTCGCAAACTGCACAATCGCAATGTCACCACCGGCTTTCATGTGTTGAGCGCCTTGCCAGCCCTCAACCCAGACGCAACGCATCTCGGGTTTTACTTCGCAGTATCCATCTGCTCTTACACCACCGCAGGGACCATTGCGAATCTCCTTTGGACAGTTCATTGGGCAGGACATCCCGGTGCTGCTTAACACACACTGGCCACACATCTGACAGTCAAACAGGGCACCTTTCACTATTTTTTCGACAGTTGCGACAGGCTTTTCCAGCCGATCGTGCCCGATACGCTCAAGCAGCGGCGACATTTTCAAGAGCATTCTTTCCACGGTCTGATAGGTAGTCTCCATCAGGCGGCTGTGGCGCACGCTCCATTTTCTCAGGGCATACATAACGCCCTAGCCCTGCTTATCACTTACCGACCCTTGCGGATCGATATTGTTAATGGCTTTTATCTCTTCAGACACATTGTCGGCAAGACCTTTTGCCTTGACTAGAGCTTCCAGATACGCCTCGCTAAATGAAGCGATAAGCGCTTCGGCAGCTTGTTCTGCTTCGTGCTGTAGTTCACTGCCACAAGGACTCCGTTCGCGTCGCCAGTCCTCCATATAGGCATCACTGGAGCCTTTTCCAGCACGCATTGCTGCCCGATCAATACCCTCTTGAAATCGGCTGGGTAACATGACCTTGGCTGTTTTTCGCCCGGCTTTGGCAGTCACCTGTGAGGGGATGTCTCGCCAATAGATCTTGATAAGTTCAGGCATGATGAAATGACTCGTTCGAAGCTAGACGGAAGCAATCTGGATGGTACGTAGTGAGTTAGCAAAAGGCTGCAAGCCGGTTTCATAAACCTCCAGAGGCAACCCCAGCACAGCTGCGGCGGACTGAGCCTTGTTTAGCCGGCTCTGCTTGGCCTGTTGATCTTGAACCAGGTACATGACACGCGTGTAGTGGCTGAAGTACTGATCTATAAGTTCCGGGTGCGCACTTATTCCCAGCCCATCCGCAATCAAGCGATCGAAATTGTCCACCAGATAATCAGTTAGATAAAAAGTACCAAGCTCATCAGTTGCCATAGTCTCGAAAACACTAGACCCGGCAAAGAAGCTATAACAGTGATCCCCCGGTAGACGCTCTACCGAATAGTTTTCCAACACCTTATCCAGCAATCCACCTGTGCCACAATCACCATAGGCAACCAGGATTCGCGCATAGGCATTACCTGCTAGCTTAATTTTTTCTTCAACACCCGGAGCGATCCGCTCGGGTGTGTTATGCCAGTGCGCTGGTAAACACTGAATCTCAATATGAGTGAGCTGATTGAGTTTTTGCACCGCCACCAATTCATGGGCGATCGCACCGCAGGCAATCACCAGGGTGCTCTTGCGGCTGGTCATATGCGTACTAGAATCGCAGTGAGCAAGACGCACATGCAATGGATTCGAAGAATCTCATTTTGTATATGCACATCTAACTGGCAAGCCTTCGTTCGGCTATCATCGATTTGGCTGTCTCGACGGCGACAGCTGCATCGCGACAGTAGGCATCCGCACCGACAGCCTCACCAAATTCTTCATTGAGCGGTGCACCGCCAACCAGCACGATAAAGTCTTCTCGCATACCCTGTTCTTTTAGCGTATCGATGACTACTTTCATGTAGGGCATAGTGGTTGTCAGTAGCGCTGACATACCCAGGATATCCGGCTTGTGTTCTTCAAGGGCAGCCAGGTAATCTTCGACAGGATTATTGATACCTATATCAATGACCTCGAAGCCTGCGCCTTCCAGCATCATGCCAACCAGGTTTTTGCCGATATCATGAATATCGCCTTTGACGGTGCCAATGACTACCTTGCCAATTGACTCAGCGCCTGTTTCTGCCAGTAGGGGGCGTAAAATTCCCATGCCACCTTTCATGGAATTGGCGGCCATTAGCACTTCGGGCACAAACAGTATGCCGTCGCGAAAATCGATTCCCACGATGCGCATACCTTCAACAAGTGCAACGTTGAGCACCTTGTCGGCCGACCAGCCGCGCTCAAGCAGAATGTCGGTACCCTCGACTACCTCTTCTTTCAGGCCGTTGTAGAGATCGTCATGCATCTGCTCGACCAGCTCCTCGTCATCCAGCTCGGAGAGAATGATATCTTCTTCGTCGTCTTCTAATTCGACCTGATCAGTCATGATGAATGTTGTTCCCTGTACCTGCATGCATAGTATCGGTGGGAGCCGCAGGGGAGAATGCAGCAAATACCCGTCCACGACCCATAACTGATCGATTCGCGACACTTTGCCCCGGAGCCAGGCTGTTACAGGGAGCAAAACCCGAGCCGTAAGCCAATTGCGGCTTACGCCGGATGCACTATCAGCGTGCCTTGAACTCCGGGCGTCGCTTTTGCAGAAAGGCGTTGACGCCTTCGGCAAAGTCATCGGTTTTGCTGGCAGCACCCTGAAAATCTCGCTCAAGATCCAGTTGTTCGTCGAGAGTGCGGGTCTGGGAGAAGCGCAACAGTTGCTTGGTATAGCCCAGCGCAACGGTCGCCTGAGACGCCAGCTGGTGCGCAAGGGCAGCAGTTTCCTTTTGCAGTTCGTCATCATCGACGCAGCGCCAGATCATGCCCCACTGTTCGGCCTTTTCTGCCGGTACGGCTTCGCCTGTCATACACAGGGCGGTGGCACGGGCGAGCCCGACCAGGCGCGGCAGTGTCCATGTACCTCCACCATCGGGAATGAGCCCGACATGATTGAAGGATTGAATGAATCTCGCAGAGCGCGCAGCGAGGACTATATCGCAGGCAAGCGCAAGATTGGCTGCAGCGCCGGCGGCAACACCATTGACACTGGCAATGACCGGTATGTTCAGCGCTGTAATGGTGCGAATCAGCGGGTTGTAGTATTTCTCCACAACGTCGTCAACTGCCGACAGGTCCAGATCGGCAAGATCCTGTCCAGCTGAAAAGCCACGACCGGCACCGGAGATAACCAGACATCGAACGTCGCCTGCCTGCTGCACTCGCGAGAGCACCTCACGTATCTCAAGATGCATATCGGCCGTGAACGTATTGAGTTTGTCCGGACGGTTGAATGTGAGCCAGAGTACGGCATCGTCCTGTCCTAGCTCGATATTGGGAAAAGCGCCTGATATATTCATGCAGCGATTTATATCACAGACCCGAAGCCTACGCCTGAACCGGTGTGGTGAGCCCGGCGCCTACATACCGTGGGGCTTGACCGGGCGGAACAGGCTTGCCAGAACAACCAGAAAGAAAGCGCCCATAAGGCCTCTGACAAGGTAAGCCGAGTTAGCCACATCAACTTCGGTAGTCTGCCCGATAATGACTGGCAGGAACGCGCCCAGTGCTGCACCAACCATCCCGAGCAGAATATTGATCAACAGCACCGAGCGTGAGTTGCGCAGGAAAACTGATGCAAGCACACCAAAGATGACTCCTATCAGCATCATCAGGACGATATTGGCAAATGGCACGCGGGATCAGCTCCGGAGGTTGATGTGAAAAACGCAGTAACAAAGATAACACTGCATTAAAGAGAATTGTACAGGTGGACTGAGTTGCAAACAGACAGCGACATGCGCAAAGGTCATGGTCGACTGGCCAGCGGGCGGACCGATCTTAACAGCTTGTGAACCTCTGTAATCGCCAATGAGAGCATGGCGAAGTCGACCGAATTACTCGCTTTCATATCGGTAATAAGATTACGGTATCGGTCGGTCGCCTGAGGGTTGCGCTGCGCCCAGCTGTTGACTCGCTCGCCAGCTGCCTCGTTCTGTGGTGTTCCCCCGGCCACCTCAGCGCACAGATCGCGCTGCTGATAGTGCAGATCGCTGCGCAATTCCGAGGTCGCCAGTTTGTGCCAGTGAGACGTGGCTACAAGCTCACCAATGCGTTCGCGCAGCCAGCTCAGTTCAAGGTGTTGGCCAAGGGCGAAATATATAGCGGCAACATCGGCCACCGGTTGTTCCACAGAGCTAGCAATTTCCACGATATCAAGAGCGGATGAGAGCGGAACGACCTGCGCTACGGCCATCGCAGTATCCTGCGGAGCACCGGCGCTGGAAAAGTGCTGGATTCTCTGATTCAGCGTCACTGTCTCGCCCGCTGACAGGCATGCCGGCATGGCCGCAATCAACGCTTGCAGCCCCGGCCCGTATTGCTTGACCAGATCATCGATGCTTGAGTCAGTCTTGCGCGAACGGACAAGCCAGTGAGTGGCGCGTTCAACCAGTCCACGCACCAGAATCTGCATACGATACTGTTCTGCCGTCTGTATCTGATTGTCCAGTGCTTCGAGCTTTTGCCACAGCTCGCGCAAGTCAAAGATTTTGCAGACGACTACAAAGGCAGCGGCGACATCGCCTGCCTCGGCATTCAGTTCCTGATGCATTCGAAAGGCGAATGTGGGGCCCAGCCGATTGACCAGATCGTTAGTAACTATAGTAGCGATGATTTCCGCCCTCAGGCGGTGCTTGATTATCTGTGGTCTGAACCGCTCCTGCAATGCGCCAGGAAAATACTCACACAGGACAGATTCCAGTGCGGGGTCGGCTGTGAATTGCGACTGCATGAGCTCATCGAACATCACCATTTTGCTGTAAGAGACAAGAACCGAGAGTTCCGGACGCAGCAGGCACTGATCGTTGGCCATTCGCTCAGCGATATCATCGTTATCGGGAAGATACTCTATGGATCTGTCGAGTCGGTTTATCGACTCCAGATACTGCATGAAGCGTGCTTGTTCATTGAGCGCTGAATGCCCGTCGACGGCGCACAGGTCGATGCACTGGGTCTGCAGATAGTTATCTTTCAGAACCAGATTAGCGACATCGCCTGTCATCGACTCCAGTAGCTGGTCACGTTGCTTCAAGGTCAGATCCTCGCTGGCAACCAGTGCGTTGGCGAGGATCTTGATATTGACCTCATGGTCTGAACAATCCACACCGGCGGAATTGTCGATTGCATCGGTGTATATCAGCCCACCGCGTTGAGCAAATTCAATGCGGCCGCGTTGGGTGAAACCCAGATTGCCGCCTTCACCCACGACGCGGGCACGCAAGTCTCGGCCGTTGACCCGCAGGCTATCGTTGGCGCGATCGGCAGCATCGCTATTGGTCTCCGAGCCTGCTTTCACGTAGGTACCGATTCCGCCATTCCACAGCAAGTCGACCGGAGCCTTCAATATTGCTGTTATCAGATCGGTCGGTGTCAGCTTCTGCTGGCTTATTCCCAGAATCTGCTGAGCCTGTGGGGATAACTCGACAAGCTTGGCTTTGCGTGAAAACACGCCACCGCCGGCAGAGATCAGTGTTGTGTCATAGTCGCTCCAGCTTGAGCGCGGCAGATTGAACAGACGCTGGCGCTCTGCGTACGCCGCCTCGCTGTCCGGGTCGGGATCGATAAAGATATGCTGATGGTTGAAGGCGGCAACCAGCTTAAGCTTGCCGGACAACAGCATGCCATTGCCGAACACATCACCTGCCATATCACCGATACCGACGACGCTGAAACTGTCAGTCTGGGTATTGATGCCAAGGTTGCGAAAGTGTCGCTTTACAGACTCCCAGGCACCGCGTGCGGTGATGCCCATTTTCTTGTGGTCGTAACCTACTGAACCACCAGATGCAAATGCATCACCAAGCCAGAAGCCATACTCATTGGCCACCTCATTGGCGTAATCGGAAAATGTTGCTGTGCCCTTGTCTGCTGCCACAACAAGATAGGGGTCATCGCTGTCATAGCGCACGACGTCTTGTGGTGGAACAACCCTTGAGCCATCAAGATTGTCCGTGACGTCCAGTAGTCCACTAAGGAATGTGCGGTAGCAATCGACGACGACCGCCATCATCTGCTCACGCTCTTCTGGCAGCTCGGCCTTGACAACAAAACCACCTTTTGAGCCAACCGGTACGATGACCGCATTCTTGACCATCTGAGCTTTCATGAGCCCGAGCACTTCGGTTCTGAAATCCTCACGCCGGTCTGACCAGCGCAGCCCGCCGCGGGCGACCAGGCCGCCGCGCAGATGTATACCCTCAACCTTTGCCGAGTAGACAAAGATTTCGATTTTCGGCTTCGGCAGTGGTAAGTCGGGTATCAGCGCTGAGTCGAATTTGAACGAGAGGAAATCGCGCCGCTGTCCGTGT
Source organism: Granulosicoccus sp. (assembly GCA_045106475.1). GTDB lineage: Bacteria > Pseudomonadota > Gammaproteobacteria > Granulosicoccales > Granulosicoccaceae > Granulosicoccus. The sequence goes on along the minus strand of JBGCEO010000038.1, from coordinate 9,004 downwards.
TTATCCTGGCGATACGCATTCGTGCGCAAGGTCGCCATGATCAGATTACGATAGCTGCGCAGTATGCGGTCTTCGTCCAGACTGGCTACCTCATCAAGCAGCAGGTCAATCGCGGCAAGCAGTTCCTGTTCTTTGTCGTTTTTGCGTTGCTCGGATGCTGGCTTGAAACGGTTTTCGAACAATTCCACCAAACGACGGGTGATCGGCGAATTCGTGACCAGACTGTCTATCATGTAGTCTTGTGAGAAGGGCACGCCGATCTGCAAAAGGTATTTGCACATGGCCCTGAGGATGACGACCTGTCGCCAGCTGAGCGATGCATTGATCATCAGTCGGTTGAAGCCGTCGTTTTCCACCGACTTACGCCAGATGTGATCAAAGGCAGTCTGAATTCGCTGGGCCGTTTTTCCAACAGGCTCAGCCTCCGACTCTCCGCGGCTGGTCGGATACGCAATAAACTCGTGTATCCAGACACGCGACTCCGCCAAGCGCCTAATTTCGAACGGATGTGCGCTGTTCACTTTCAGCCCCATGTTCTCGATAATGGGAATGACATCGGAGAGCGGCACAGGGTGGCCTACGTTGAACAGTTTGAAATGCACGGTTTTTTCGCGCAACACCCCGTGGCGGTAAAAGCTCATTACCGGCGCATCTGGTGGTGTGTGCTTTTCGATGAAACTGATATCTGCGACTGCTGAACGGGCACTGTAGCGGTCAATGTACGACGGTGGAAATGCCCCGTTGTAGCGCTGATGCAGTTCGATGGCCAGATTCTCGCCATGCTCATCAAGCAGTGTGCTCTCCAGCCTATCGTTCCAGGATATGGCTGCCTGGCGTATACGCTGCTCGATTCCCGTCCAGTCAACCGTGCTGGCCAGTGGAGGATTTTTCTGTATGACAAAGTGCAGTCTTGCAAGCGCCGAGCCCGAGGAGAACTGCGTGTCGAATCCGACGCTAAGCCCGTCGATGTGAGTTATCAGTATCCGCTCTATTTTCAGTCTCAGTTCGCGGTTATAGGCGTCGCTGGGGATATAGACCAGGCAGTTGTAGAATCTGCCCATCGAATCGTTGGAACTGAACAGTCTGACTTGTCGTCGCTCTTGCAGACTGACAATACCCAAGGCCATATCCAGCAATTCGCCGCTTCGCGTCTGCATCAGCATTTCCCGAGGCAGGCCTTGCACAGTAGAGGTTATCGCTTTGCTGTCGTGTGAATCCGGCTGTTTGCCAGATGCCTTGATAACCCGACCAACTCTTTCGCGCATCCAGGGAATGTTACTGATCGACTCGTTCTGCAGACCGACAACAAAGACGCCGACGATACACTGCAACGACTCCAGCTTGCCGGCATTGTCGCGAATAGCATGCAGAATCATGTCTGCTGGCTCGTTGCGAATTACCGGAGCAATGCGTCCGGCCTTGCAGACGACCAAAGGCTGTCCATTGAGGGCGATGTCGAGGTCTGCAAGGGTGAGCCCGTTCGGAATGAGATCATCGACCTGCCAGGTTGAGATAGTTTCGTGTGTACGCAGGATGCCGCGGGCGTCTTGTAGCTGGCGAAATTCATCCGAAGCCTGGAGTCTTGCCGCGCCTAGACAGGCAAACTGGCTCTCGTCAAGCCAGTGCACAAATTCGGAAATTTCAGTATCTTCCAGCGTGGCTTCAATATCCTTCAATTGCTGGCGGATTTCTCCGGATGCCGACTTGACGGAATCGAGCGTGCTGAAAATTTCGTCTATCAGATCCTGCAATGCGCCATGTTGCTCCTCAGGTAGCAAATCGATCTCTATATGAATGAAGGATTCTTTGCTGGCGTGCCCGTCTAGTGTTATCCAGCGTCCGCTGGCGTCGCGCTTGACACCCAATATCGGATGGTTGGTGGCATGAATTCTGTGTTTTGCCTGCGAAAGAGCTGCGTGTAGAGACGAAACCAGCCAGGGTTGATCGACCGAGACTATCTGGATTACCGTGTGTGGTGAGCTCCAGCCTTGATGTGCCAGGCTTGGATTGAGGATGTGACAAGCCGGTTCGCCGTTGTTCTGCGGTTGCGCCAGTTGCCAGTGCAGCAGGGCCATGCCCGCCAGATCGTCATCGGTAAAGGTTGCCAGTTCGTGTAACGGCGCGCTACTGAAATAGGCGGCTATGAAGTCGCTGAGCTGGCTCTTGTGCTCACTGTCAAGTTGTCCGGGGAGTGCCGCCACAACCGTACTGATCAGTTCTGACTTGTCGAGCCGAGAGCTTGGAGTTCGAACGGGCTGCTGGGCCATGAGACTTTTTCCTGTGTAGGCAGCGGCAAAATAACACCAACGACTAGCAGGAAACCTGCCATGTATGCTGAATTAAAGGGCTTTTACAGCGCTGCTGCCGCGACACAGGCAAGCCCGAGTATGCAAACAACCGCAGTTGCAATACCAAGGCTTGAGCCGTTGCTGAAAGCTGTTGATCGCGACGGCAGCCATGCGATCAGATAACCCATCAGAGCACCGGCTGCCACGCCACCAAAGTGGCCCCAGAAGGAAATGCCCGGCACCAGTAGTGGTAGTGCCAGGTTAAGCACTACCAGTCCGAAGAAGGGAGAATGCCGTGGATTCAGGCCGCGCGCCCATAAAGCAATACCCATACCGCCAGCAAGGCCCAGCACGGCTCCGGATGCACCAAGCGTTGGCTGGTTGAAATTGAACAAAAGCACAGCCAGCGCCCCACCGAAAAGTGCTCCCAAGTATATCAGGCTGAAACGCAACGTGCCGAAAGACTTTTCCAGCTGCGGCCCAAGCAGGAACAGCAAAAACATATTGAAGCCGAGATGCAGCAGGTTGCTGTGTAAAAAACCGGAGCTAAGAATCCGCCAGATTTCGCCCTGCTCGACATACGGCCCGTACAGAAGCCCTTGCTGAGTCAATGCTTCCTGCGTGGCATACTGGGCCGCAAACAACAGAACATTGATTGCGATCAGTGTGAGTGATAGCGGACAGCGTTTGAGCAGCTCAGGCAAAGCGCTTGCCGATGGCTTGCAACTGCTCTGCAGTCAGCCTTGCCCCGAGTTGTTGCACCAGAGTGGTGGCAGCCATGCCGGCCAACTCGCCGCAGCGGGCAAATGGCAGCTCGTGTGTCATGCCATGCAGAAAGGCACCTGCATAGACATCGCCAGCACCTGTGGAATCCAGGGGTTTTATCGATTCTGCGGGTATCTCGTGCACAGTGTCACCATCGAACAGCACTGCGCCGTTCGCCCCGCGTGTAATGGCAAACTGCCGGGCAATCGATTTCATCCCTTCAACGCAGGTTGTCATGTCCTGCGCATCGACCATCAGCATAGCCTCTTCCTCGTTGCTGAAGATCATGTCCAGTCCGTTGCCAATAATTTCCATCAGCCCGTCCTTGAAAAATTTGACCATATTGGGATCACTCAACGTGAGTGATGTGCGCACACCATTGGCCTGGGCAATTTCACGTGCCTTGACAGCGGCGGCTCGCGCGTTCACTTCAGGCATCAGATAACCTTCGATGTAGACAAAGTCTGCATCCTTCAAAGCTTCTTCGTCCAGCTCGGCAGTGCTGAATTGCTGCGTAATGCCGAGATAGGTGTTCATGCTGCGTTCGGCATCGGGTGTAATTAGCACGATACACTTGCCGGTATGGCCGTCGGCAAGCGTATCAGGCGAGAGGTTCGTCTGGACGCCGTTCGCGGTGAGATCCTGCAAGAAGAACTCACCGGTCTTGTCGTTGGCGACCTTGCAAGAGTAGTAAGCAGATGAGCCGAGTTGTGCTGCAGCGGTTATCGTATTGGCTGCTGAACCGCCACCACAGGGACGCGAATCGATGTGGTAGAGATCATCCAGCAACTGATGATGTTTTTCCTCATCAATCAGGGTCATCAGGCCCTTGTCCACCTTCAGTTCCGCGAGCAGAGCCTCCGGGATTTCGTATTCCAGGTCGACCAGAGCATTGCCGACGCCGTAGACGTGGTATTTAGGCATGTAATATCCGTTAAAAAAATGATAAAGGGGCGGAGTATGGCCGTTTGCAGCGAAGATAACCACGTGCGGCCGTGAATTTTTTACTATTGCGGTCAGTATCGGGCAACATTTATCTGGTTGCCTGCGACATAACAATTTACAATAACGGGTTTTGCTCGTTGAGGTCTACATGCGTACACACCCCTGTGGGGTTATTACCCGGGAACAGCTCGACGCTGAAGTCTCTTTTTGCGGTTGGGTCCATCGCCGCAGAGACCACGGTGGCGTCATATTCATCGATCTCAGAGATCACACTGGGCTGGTGCAAATCGTTTTCGACCCTGATCGAGCCGAAACGTTTGCTCTTGCCGAACAGGTGCGCAACGAGTTCGTCCTGCGCATAACCGGCAAGGTCAGACACCGTCCCGAAGGCACCATCAATCCGGATATGACAACCGGTGAGATCGAGGTGCTGGGGTATGAACTGCAGATTCTGAATCGCGCAGCCACACCGCCATTCCAGCTCGATGACGAAAATGTCAGCGAAGAAAACCGGCTGAAGTATCGATACATCGATATGCGACGTCCGGAGATGCAAGCCAGGCTGCGCCTGCGCGCTGGCGTTATTCGCAAGTTGCGCCACGCGCTTGAAGACGATGGATTCATTGAGGTGGATACACCGATGCTCACCCGCGCAACTCCTGAAGGAGCCAGGGACTATCTTGTACCCAGTCGCAACCACCCGGGCGAGTTTTATGCCTTGCCACAATCACCGCAATTGTTCAAACAGTTGCTAATGATGGGAGGCATCGACCGCTACTACCAGGTAGCACGTTGCTTTCGCGATGAGGATCTGCGTGCCGACCGTCAACCAGAGTTCTCGCAGCTGGATATCGAGATGTCTTTTGTTGACGAGGAAGTCATCATGCAGAGCATGGAGGTCATGATGCGCAGACTCTTTGATGATGTTCTCGATGTGAAGCTTGCAGAGCCATTTCCGCGCATGAGCTACGCCGAGGCCATGCTTAATTATGGCTCTGACAAACCGGATTTGCGCATTCCCCTGGTGCTCACCGAGCTCTCCGATCTGGTAGCGGACGTCGATTTCAAGGTATTTGCCGAGCCTGCAAAGAACCCCGGCGGACGAGTCGCTGCATTGAAAGTCCCTGGCGGAAACTCTCTGACTCGCAAGGAGATTGATGTCTACACTGAGTTCGTCGGTCGCTATGGTGCCAAAGGTCTTGCTTACATCAAGTGCAATGATTTGTCGGCAGGCTCGGCGGGACTACAGTCGCCAATTGTGAAGTTCTTCCCTGAAGATGTGCTGCAGGCGATTGTCCAGCGCACTGAAGCGCAAGATGGCGATCTGATTTTTTTCGGCGCCGACAAGGCATCGGTAGTGGAAGCTGCACTCGGTGCGCTGCGTGTCGAGGTTGGTACTCGCATGGATATGGTTGAAACGGGCTGGCGACCACTCTGGGTAGTCGATTTCCCCATGTTCGAACATGACGAGCGGGAGAAGCGCTGGCAGGCACTGCACCATCCGTTCACAGCCCCAGTGGCAGAGACTCTCGAAGCCTGGCAGGAACAACTGGACACCGACCCCGGTCAGTGCCTGTCACGTGCCTACGACATGGTTCTCAATGGTACCGAGGTGGGCGGGGGCTCTATCCGTATCCACGATACGGACATGCAGCAAAAGGCACTGGATGTGCTTGGAATAGATGCGGAAGAGGCCAATGACAAGTTCGGTTTTCTGCTTGATGCTCTGAAGTACGGCGCACCACCACATGGCGGTATAGCATTCGGGCTCGACCGACTGGTCATGCTCATGGCCGATGCACAGAGTATTCGAGACGTGATGGCATTCCCCAAGACGCAGAGTGCCAGTTGTCTGCTCACAGATGCACCCAGTGGGGTATCCGATCAGCAGATGAAAGATCTTCACTTGCGTACTCGAAGCCGTGCCTGAATCGCGACCTGCATCGTCTACAATCCGGCCGTTGTTCAAGCGGCCGGAATCGGTGCTGGTTGTGGTCTACACTCAGAATCTGGAGGTGCTGCTGATTCGCCGCAAACAGCCGGCAGACTTCTGGCAATCAGTGACCGGTAGTCTTGAGCCGGGGGAAACTCCTGCTGCGGCTGCACGTCGCGAATTGCAGGAGGAAACGGGTATTGACCATCCGGTGATTGATCACAGGCACAGTCGTGTTTTTCCGATAAGGCCTGCCTGGCGCAAGCGATACGCACCGGGTGTGAAAGAAAATCTCGAGCATGAATTCAGCGCTCAGTTGCCCGAGCCATGCGACGTTAAACTCGATCCGTCAGAACACACAGCTCATCTCTGGTTGCCACTGATCGATGCCATCGCCAAGGTCAGTTCGCACACCAATCGGGCCGCGCTAAAGTCTATTTTGAACGCTGAGGGCTGAGCGCAAATTGCCGCTATCATGAATGCGCCGTTTATCCGTTCAGACGCGTCGGGCGAAAACATGACGATTCTCGTGCACGGTTTATGGATGCACGGCATCATGATGTCGGTTCTGGGTCGGTTTCTTGAACAGCGTGGCTTCAAAACGCATTCGGTAACCTATGATTTCCTTAACCAGACGCCAGCGGCCAACGCTCGCGTGTTGTGGCGGGAAATTCAGGCGCTGGGTGCAAGGCGAATCAATCTGGTCGGTCACAGTCTTGGCGGAATTGTCATTCTGCATTTTTTGCAGCAGTTTCCACAAGCGCCGGTTGGCAGCGTAGTGCTCATTGGTTCGCCAGTCAAAGGTAGCTATGTTGCCGGACGTTTGCACAGATACAAATTGTTCAGAGGTTTTCTTGGGCGCAGTGTGGAGCAGGGCCTCCTGGGGGGCGTGCCTGATTATGAAGGTACCTGGCCACTGGGCATTATTACGGGCTCCGGCGGTATTTCCGTGTCGTCGTTGTTTCTGCCTGCAAACGAGAGGAGTGATGGCGTCGTTCGCGAACAGGAGACGATTATCGATAAGGCTACCGAGCGCATCATTGTCAAAAAATCACATTCGGCGATGGTTTTTTCCCGGCAGTGCGCCAGCCTTACAGCAAATTTTCTGCGCTATGGGCGATTCAATATCTGACGCGCAGGCTCCTAGTGTTGCATAAAATTTCGAGTCCAGAAGCGTCGAGAGCTGCATATAAGTACCGGAGGTGGCCTCCGGCCCATGGATACTGCCATAGAAGCAGCGAAGCGATTCTGGGCGGGGCCGCCTAGGCCGGAATTTTTATGCAACACTAGGGTTTTACGCGAATTCTCATTCAGATCATTGGTCATCATCGTGTAGATAGGCCACAATACCTATCTGAGAAGACTGAAAGCAAAATGAGGTAGTCAATGGCCGGACACAGTAAATGGGCCAACATACAACACAGGAAGAATGCTCAGGATGCCAAACGCGGCAAACTGTTCACCAAACTCATCCGGGAAATCAATGTAGCGGCGAAAATGGGAGGGTCGGACCTCAACGCCAATCCCCGACTGCGTCTGGCGGTGGATAAGGCGCTTGGCGCAAATATGACCAAGGACACCATCGATCGCGCTATCAAGAAAGGTGCAGGCGAGCTGGATGATGTTGCTTATGAGGAAAACCGCTACGAGGGTTATGGCATCAACGGCGTTGCCATCATGGTCGACACCATGACCGACAATCGCAATCGTACTGTCTCCGAGGTCAAGCACGCATTTACCAAATACGGCGGGAATATGGGTGCACAGGGCTCGGTGTCCTACCTGTTTGAAAATCAGGGGGTTCTGAGTTATCCCGCCGGGACCGACGAAGATAAGGTCATGGAGCTGGCTTTGGAAGCCGGGGCGGAAGACATCATTACTCATGACGATGGTTCGATAGAGGTACTGACCACGGCCGATGAGTTTGTTGATGTCAAAGAGGCGCTCGTTGCCGGTTCTCTGGAACCCGACATGTCGGAGGTGACCATGCGAGCGTCAACTGAAGTCGAGCTGGATGTAGAACAGGGGCAGAAGTTACTCAAGCTGATTGATGCCCTGGAAGATCTGGACGACGTTCAGGATGTGTTTACCAATGCAGCTATTCCCGGTGAAGCCTACGCGTGATATCCACATGAGCACTTCACGGCACAAGGGATTTGTACGTGTGCTTGGTATCGACCCGGGGTCAGTCATCACGGGTTACGGCATCATAGAGTCCGATGGTTCACGCAGTTTTCATCTGAGCCATGGACACATTCGTGTAAAAGGTGAGAACTTTGCCGAGAAGCTTGGGTATATTCATCAACAATTGACAGAGGTCATTGCTCAGTGGCAACCGCATGAGGTGGCTGTAGAGCAGGTGTTTCTGAGTAACAATGCGATGTCTGCGCTGAAGCTCGGGCAGGCACGAGGGGCTGCAATCACAGCTGTCGTCGCCCGGCAGCTAAGCGTCTCGGAGTATGCGCCGCGCCTTGTAAAAAAGGTGGTGACAGGCTCCGGTTCTGCGGACAAGCATCAGGTACAGACCATGGTGCGCTCGATTCTGCATCTGGTTGATGCGGTACAGGTTGATGCGGCCGATGGTCTGGCGATAGCCATTTGCCACGCGCACTCCCGATCGTTGATCTCAGGCAACGCCTTGCCTACCCGAAAACGCAGTCGCGGCAGGGGGTTGCGGTTGTGATTGGCATGCTCAAAGGCGTTCTGCTGGAAAAGAATCCGCCATCTCTGCTGCTCGAGGTGGCAGGAGTTGGCTACGAACTGGATGCGCCGATGTCCACATTCTACGCGCTGCCCGAGTTGCTGAGCCCGGTTTCGCTGTTTACCCATTTGCTGGTGCGCGAGGACGCTCAGCTCCTCTATGGGTTTGCCAGTCGAACCGAGAGAGCGCTGTTTCGTGCCTTGCTGAAGGTGAACGGGGTGGGTGCAAAAGTCGCGCTGGCCATACTCTCTGGCATGAGTACGGACGAATTTCTGGCCTGCGTGTCGAGTAAGGATGTATCGGCTCTGGTGCGTATACCGGGCATTGGCAAGAAAACCGCCGAGCGCTTGCTTGTGGAATTGCAGGACAAGG